>NZ_PEII01000001.1:0-824104 GCF_002750415.1 Paenibacillus sp. LK1 | reverse complement strand
ATGAAATCTCTGGTTCAAGCTCCTCATCAACGAATAGCTCACCTACAAAAGTTAAGACTACTAGCTCTGATGGTAAGACTACGACTGAAATTGTAAATGCTACAGAGAAAGAAAGAGCCGATGCAATACGTGAAACTAAACTTAACATATCTTCACAAGAGAAAGATGTATATCAACTTGGACTAGATATCGTTGAAGGCGTGATTGCTGGATCAGAAAATGCAATATCAGCTTTGCAGTCCAAACGTGAATTGTCGGCCAATAAGCAAAGCCGCTACACACAAGACAGTCCTGAATGGCGTAAGGAAGAAATGGCTCAGAGTAGCTATCTTCAACAAGAGCAGAAATTGATCGAGCAACAAAATAAAGATATTCGCCAACAACTTATTGAACAGAAGATTACTCGTGGCGAGTTTGATTTAAAAATGGCTGAAAATAGTGCTAAGTGGTGGGATTATCAAGCACAAATTGACGAGAAGCGCAAAAATGTATTTGATAGTCAACTTTCTTCCTATGACAAACAAATCAAAGCGGATGACGATGCGTTATCTGTATCTGATGCCAATTTGAAACTGATGACTGAAGGTACGGTTGAGTACAATAAAGAGTTGAAAAGTCAGATTCCAATTCTTGAGCATAAGAGTTCAGTTTTAGCCAAAGAAATCGAGTACACCAAGTCTCTGGTTGTAAGTGGTAAATTGAATGCTGAAATGACAGCATACTATAATGATAAACTTCAAGAGTTCAATTTATCATTATTGGGTACTAACGCTGCATTGGCTGATGTAAATAAGACACTTAAAGATTTGCGAGAATCCGCTGCTGATAATGTAATTGATGAGTACAAAAAGGTTATAGAGAAGCAACGTGACTTGGCTTTGGAAGCTCTCGATCAGGAACGAGAGAAGGAAGATAAGCGCCACAAGGAACGCACTAAGAACATTGATGATGAGCAAAAACAATTCGAGAATTACGTAAATGCTCGACTCAAGGCGTTTGATCGTGAAAATGCTGGTGTTGATTATGAAGAAGAACTTAAGAAGAAGATGGAAGAACGGCAAAAAGTTCAGGACAAATTTAATAGATACTCANTATGAAGAAGAACTTAAGAAGAAGATGGAAGAACGGCAAAAAGTTCAGGACAAATTTAATAGATACTCAATGGATAGAACTATGGAAGGGAAAGCTGTTCGTAAAGAACTGCAAGACCAACTAGATGCCCTAGACGAAGAAATCTTTAAATATCAACGTGACCGTGAACGTGAACTGATTAAGCAGGGCTTACAAGATCAACTTGACGATAACAAGAATTACAACGACAAGATTAAAGATGAAGAAGATAAACTTCATGATGATACGCTTGATAAGATTGATGAAGAAAAGAAAAAGACAGAGCGAAAATATAAAGACATCCTTGAGGATCAGAAGAAATTCTATGAACTCAAAAAAGGATTGATGAGTAACGATGCAAATGTTGTAACTGCTACACTAGGAATCATCGGTGGAGAGTATGATAAATTGTTTGCCAATATCAAAGATCATACATTCGAGACATCACAAGAGATGCAGAATATGATCAATGAAGTTCAAACTTCTTTAGAGAACCTGAACAAGTTCAAAATTGGAGATTATACGCCTACTGAAGCTGGTAGTGGTGGAAGTGGAAATAATTCTAGTAATGGATCAACAGGAACGATTAAAGGCACGATGGCTGCAAGACAGGCATGGACTGAGTATCTGAGCAATAAGCAACAAGCTGAATCAATTAAGGAACAAATGAAGAAGCTGGATAAGTCATCAACCCAATACAAGAACCTTGAGAATGATTTCAATAGACTCAAGTCCAGCAATGACCAACTTCGTTCAGTGTATGGATTTCCTGATGGTAGCTTTGATAGCTTAGTTAGTCAAAAAATCTTTAGTGCTGAAACTGGCGGCATGACTCCTTCATTCTCAGGTGGAAAGTTGCTGCTTGCTCATGAGAAAGAGTTGGTTCTCAACAAAGGCGACACAAGAAACATGTTAGAAGCAGTTGATATTACTCGTAGTATTGTTGATAAGATTAAAGGTATTAATCTTTCCTCTTTCACCCCTTCGATTAACAATAAACAATCCACACCTGAACCAAATATCACATATAAAATCACAAACAACATCACTGCACAACCACATCATAATGAAAAAGATATTGCTTCAGAAGTCGTTTCAAGATTCCAGAAAATGAAAAGATAAGGAGAGGGTTAACTCCCTCTTCTTTATTTGTATAGGAGAGATAAATTGTTAGGAAATATAGATAGAAATAAAAAACCCATTCAACCCCAGTATTTTCTTGCCAAACCCAACCGTGAGATTGTTAGTAAGTTGAGTGAAGCATTTAATGATAATATTTCAACTAAATTAAATGGAACTGGAGAATTAAACTTATCTCTACCCTACAAAATTGACAAGCATCATATTTTGAAAACAAATAATAACATTGAATTAATTAGAGAGAGATACTTAATCAATGTGAAAACAGGAAATAAGTCCGAATGGTACATTATACACAATATTGAAAATTCATTAGAAAATAAAGATATGTTAAATGTATCTTGTTATTCCCTTGAATATGAATTGAACAATACAATAATTAAAACATACTCTGTTGAAGCACATGGTGCAGACCAAGTAATGATTGATGTACTGGCTGATACATTGTGGAATATTGATTACATTGATGCTGATTTTAAATTGAGTAAAAGAGCATTTGAATTTAATTCAACTAATGTATTGTTAGCTCTAGTGTCTATTGCAGATAAATACAACGCCATTTTGAATTTTGACTCGGAAAATCGACTTATTAGTATGACTAAACCTGAGTTAACTGGAATCAACATGGGATTAACGGTTGGGCATGGAAAGTTAATGAAGAGTATGAATGTCCAAAGCAATGCCAAAGACATGGTTACTAGATTGTTTGCATATGGTAAGGATGGTCTTGGTATTCAAAAAGTGAATCCTACAGGACAGAATTATATTGAGAATTTTGGCTACTGGTTATATCCTTTTGAACGTGATGAGAATAAAATGGTGATTTCATCAAGTCACTATATGTCGGATTCGCTCTGCCACGCCCTACTCGATTATGAAGCACTGGTTGAGAGCAATAAAGGATTGTTCAAACAGTACTTGGATAGTTTGGAACTGTACGAGAGAGAACTAAACGAACTCAAAGTCGATTTGAATAAACTCCAGAATGATGAAAAAGTTATTCAAGAAGTTAAGGTTACACAACAATTTGGCGACAAGATGTATTTTGAAAAGTATCAACATAGTGGTAGTACATCTCGAACATTTAAGTTGAACAAAGGATATAACTATGCAGCTATGATTAAAGTTGATTCCTCTTCTGGCGTAACTGTTAGTCTAAATGGCTCTGTTAAATCAGTAACATCAGGTAGATGGGTAATGTTGGGCAAGTTAAACAATCTAGAGACAACAACTATTACAGTTAATGGATCATCTACTGGTGTGTTTATGCAAGTTGCTACTATCTCAATTGAAGAATATCAGATGGCTGGCAATGACAATGCAATCGTAGAACGTTACAGTTTAGACAATAAAGAAAACCAGATCAACCTTAAGCAAATTGAGATTAGTAACAAGTTAAATCAGATTACAAATGTTCAGAGTCAAATAAGTAGCTTGAAGAACATACTTGATTCGCAAAACAACTTCACAAATGAGCAATTAACAGAATTGAAGAACTATGTAATTCAAGGTGAATTTAGTGATGATGTATACATAGATGAAAAAGATTTGTATGAAGCAGCCCAAGATAAGTTTAAAGAATTGCAGATACCAGAATTATCAGTAGAAGTTGATATTGTTAATTTCTTAGAGATTATTGAGGAACAACGGAATTGGAAGAAACTTAATCTTGGTGACTACATCAACATTAAATATGAACCACTTGGTATTGCTCTTGAGGCTCGTATAATTGAAATAGATTATGACTTTGCTGGATCAAGTATTAAATTAACTTTGAGCAATGCAAAAAGTGTCAATGCTAAAGCAGATATTCTAGAAAAAATGTTAAGAGACTATCAAAATACAAGTGTAATCGTGGATACAAGTAAAACCAAATGGGGTCAAGCTGTTGTAGATTCGTCTGATATGAGTAAGCTATTCGATAATTTTTGGAATAAAACTACTGAGCAGATCAGGATGAGTGTAAATAACACAGTCACCATTGATAATACAGGTATAACTCTCGTAGATCCGAATAATCCGATGGAATACCTGAAATTAACCGCGGGGGCTATCGGTCTAACCAGAAGCGGAGGAAACCGTTTCGAAACAGCAATAAATTCGCGTGGCGTGATTGCGGAGATGGTGCTAGGAAAACTCATTTTAGGACAGCGGATAACCATTGGCGACACGCTGGGTGTATTTACTATCGAAGGCTCCAAGTTAATGATAGATGATCGGTGCGGACGACCTGTACTCAGACTTGGTATGATTTCTGAACAACCAGATGTGTTCGGGTTAAATGTTAATCGCTATGCTTCAAGTAACTGCAACGATAAAACTATCACAAACGTATCAGGCATAGACAATGGTCGTGGATTCTACATTGATAAGATTCGTAACGGAGTAACTTCAAATGTATTTGGTCTGTCTCAAGAGGGTGACTTGCGTTTACGTGTCGGTGACAACAATGAAATAATGTTATTGACATCAGAAGGTCTTTCCCTTGGCGCTTCCACCTTCGCCAATGCGCCATTCCGCGTAGACTTTTTCGGGAACTGCTATTTGAATTCCTTGTTCGCGGATCGAGCAGTTATCAAAAACTCTAAATTTGGTAATGGTGAAATTGATGAATCTTCTCTAACGTTACGTGACGGTGACGGCATCTTTCGGATTCTTCCCAAGGTTGGTATGTGGGGAGGAAAAATTTCAGAGGGAGCAGAAGATTTTGATAAGGGTAATTTTTCGGTTGATATGTTTGGTAACCTTAAAGCTCACAATGCTAAATTTTACGGTAAAGCTGGCGAGTTACTTATTGATACAGATGCAGGCGTAATCGACCTAGACAAGTTCGATATGATCAATGTTGGTAAACTAACTGCCGAAATGCTAGAAGTAAACGCCATCCTTGCAGATGATGGATATGTAAATAACTTGACCGTGAACCGACTTAAAACCATTGGTAAAGATGCTGAAGTTGGACAATTTATTGACTATATTGACATTCAAGATAACTCTGAGCGCTATGTAACAGCAAAAGTGTCTGCAAAGGAACAGGCGAAGGATTCTCGTGATAGACTATTATATTGGGAGGACAGCGAAAGACGTATTTTAACCACAGAAAATACAGGGATAATTGCTTATTCTTACACGCTCCCTAAAGAAAGTATGAAAGTTAAACGTGAGACCACCTTTATCGGTTCAGGTGATGCAGCTCAACCTGTCGAGAAAATTGGTACTGGTGATGGCGGTGCAAATGATCGAGCTAAGATGGTCAACACCAAATACAATGGCGGGTATAAGGAAGAGTATAAAGCTAGTAATAACGCCAGAGAGCGTAGTATCGATTTTAAAGATAATGGTATTACTTTGATTTCAGACAATGGCACTTTTACAGCACAAAGTAAAGATTTTCAATTTATTGCTTCAGATAATGGTTCTTATAAGCTTGGATTAGCCAATGGTTCAGTTTTTGAACTTTCCTCAACTGGATTAAAAATAGATGTCCAAGGAAATATTGAAATGAAGGCAACAGGCAACATTACTAGAACTGCTGGCGGTAATATTAAAGATCAAGCAACTCGTATTGATTTGAACTAAACTATACCATTCCAATTACCGATAATAATGGTATAGACTAGATATACAAACAATACCATTATTGGAGGTACATAATGAAGAAGATGATTAGTAAATTGTCTACGTTTACATTGGGGGCAATTGTTGGTATTACTGTGACTGCTGGTTCTGCTGTTGGAGCAGCCGCATATCTTAAAGCTACTCAAAGTAATGTTAAGATTGTTGTAGATGGCACTCAGGCAAAATTATCTGAAAGTCCACTGAACGTTAATGGGAAACTCTATCTTCCTGTTCGTGATACTGCAAATGCAATGGGCTATTCAGTTGAGTCTGTAACTAGTTCAACCGTTAGTTTAAAAGAAGGTGTTTCCAAAAGCAATGCGACAACCAATAGTGGAACAACTGCTCAATCTGGAACTGGATCAAACAATGGTTCAACGGGCGGTCAGTCTGGAACGGATACTACCAATCCAAGTAAACCAAGCACCACCAACAATAATTCAACAAGCAAAAAGGTGAATAATTTGAAAGAAACTTACTCAACAGATGGTAAATTAGATGCTGAGAAGATTCGTACAGCATTGAATAATGGAACGTTAGATGTAAATGCTCAGGACTCCAGTAATGGAGGAAATACATTGTTGATGTACGCTATTGAGGAAGAAAATTACGAAGCGTATAAGGCTATTAATAGGAATGCTCTCGACGTAAATACTCAAAGAGATGATTTGAAGACAGCCTTGCATATCACTCTAATCAACAACAACTCATTTTACTTCGGTGAATTAATTAACAAGAAACCTAATGCAACTCTAAAGGACTCAAGTGGGAAAACTGCATTGGATTATGCAGACAAAAACTCTTCTTTACGAGTTGATCTCAATGCTTACATGCTCTTCAACAAATAAAAACAAATAAACAATAACATTTCCAATCAAGCGTCTAGACTAATTCTAGGCGCTTTTTCTTTTACCAACTATGTGCAGATAACAAGGTCACTTTTACCAACTAAATGTTGCATATACATTGTATATGTTATATGAAAATGATATAATTTTAACGTAACAGTATAACCAAAGTAACATAATAATATACCTTCAATCATAAATTAACTGTAAAAAGTTTTTATGAAGGAGAGTATATGAAGAAAAAAGGAGGATTTAAAATGTCTCCAACAGCCATTGTAGATCTTGCAGCCAAAAGAAGAGAAAAAGCAATGGAAAATTATCCAGCGCCTAAGCCTATAAAAAGATTGACTGAAGAACAAATGAAATCTTCTGAAAATAAGCGTAGACGAGAGGATTGATTATGTCACATGACTAAATCTCAATATAATGCTAAGTTTTTGGATAAGTCCAATTGGTCATTAATTAAAAACGGGTGGGTTTTTGAAGCCATTGTCCCTTATGTTGGTGAACGACCATTGGATTTTTTTATTCCTGACAATAAAAGCAAGTTTCGCGGTACTACTACTGGAACTAGAAAAGTAAAAGGCCCAAGAAAAGGTACGAATATTGCTACAACTGAGAACTTTTCACGTGGCGGGGAATTTGAAATTGTATTAACCGCCAAGACAAGGAAAATTGTTGTCTTGTCAAATGACGACTTAGACAATAGTTTGGGTCATGGTACTGTAATGATTGCTAAGATTGTTAGCGTTGACGAACATGAAAAAGAAGAAGAATGGTACAAGCTCACAGTGGAAGGTTCACATCCCTTCTTTGTTCATCTTGACGAAGCTTTTACTGGTAAAGAGTGTTTTATCGATATGGCGAGTATTACTACGATACATAAGAACCTGCTATTTGAAGAGAAATTTTTCTTAGGCAATAATATCATGATGAATGTCACTAGCAAACTCGATTACTTAATGAATTTAGGTTTCTATAGACACTCTATAGCAGTAGGTAATGCATCAGGGATCTCAGGCATGCCTTCGATTGTGAGAGGAAACGCTTCCTCTTGATAAATTTGAGTGTAGAGTGCATAAAGGATTGGGCAAATGAAGCCTGATCCTATTTTTTTCACCAATATTGATAAAATAACAGCTTCATTTATTATATTTACGTTTAATATGAAGTATCCCAAGTTTAACTTCACGTACCCTTGCTTTTACTTGTCAAGCTTTTTTAGTCGGGGACTAAAATATTGCTTGATGTCACGTTTTACATATTGACTAAGATTCGTATTTGTGAAAATAGAACGTGCGTTCTCTTGTATGTGGCTCGTTTTGAGGTATAATCAGATTAAGAGTAAAAATAACACTGTGTCGTAAAGAAAAATAAGACTAAGGAGTGGATGCATTATGAGTTTGGTAATGGAACGTAGAGGAGCTGAAGCGAAAACAATTAAACGTATGGAAGTGTGGGAAGTCGATTTGCCAGCAGGAGATGGTAGCGTTCAAGGGGGACATCGACCTTGTGTTGTAATTAGTAATGATATGGGAAACAAATATAGTCCAGTTGTAATTGTAGTTCCTTTAACATCGAGCAAACTAAAGAAAAGAATGCCCACACACGTGTTTGTAGATGCTAATGAATGCGGAGTTTTCAATGATAGTACAGCCCTGTGCGAACAGGTCTTAACTGTTAAGAAGGAAAGATTGCAATATAAGATTTTTGAGATGCCAAAGAATTACATAGGGAAGATTAGAAATGCTATTAACATAAGTTTGAGTTTGTGAATGTAGTAAGAATATTAAATGATAAAATAATAAGAATGAAAATAAGTATTGACGATAAAGAAGTCGTGACTTATACTTAGAAAGTAACAACAAATAAAACTTAAGGAGAAAGTAAATGAGCCTGAAACTAGCACTAGAAGAAACAAGTACATATGATGATGCAAAATACGTAATGTTCTCAAAAGAAAATGTTCTGAATGAAGACTTGAGTTACTTCAATTTAACCCAAGATAAATTGTATCCAATACACGAAGAAGATGATAGTCTCACCCAAAGTTCAGATTACTATATAATCAATGATGAAGGTATAGCTTCTTTTATCGCACTAAAATGTGTGAAACGGAAACTTTATAAATAATAAAATAATAATCCAAGATTTATTTCTTGGATAATACATAGATTACTCTGTTAGGGAGGTGATATTTGATTGGGAAGGAGATCACAAGTAGCGATCTTCTAAAGGAAAGCGAAGCATTGTTTACGATTAACAAGGCAGCGAAACGAGCAGAGAAGATATTTAGAACTAGTAGTTGTAAAAGTGGTAAGTGTAGTAAGAAGAAGCTAGGGAATAAATTAAACAAATTGTATGAGATGAAACGACATATTATCGAAAAGGCATTGACCTCTGATCTAGCTGAACTTAGAGGTATACATAGTAAGTTTGATGCAATCGGAAATAAGGAAGATCTTTTATACTATCAGTTTGGGAAATATAATTTTCATGTACCAGTTGATTCTTATGAAATATGCAACGTTCCCTATTTGGGTGAGTATGTTCAAAAGAAGTATTTAAAGCGCAACAAGAGTAAATATACAACAAGTAGAGCTAAGTTAATTCTTAATAACTGGATGCTTGAATATAGAGATGAAGATAATTAAGCAATGGTTTAATTATGGTGATTGCTTTTACATTGAAATTGATGACGAATACTATACAGATGCCGAATATGAACTATTCGTTCGTGGACATGGTGAGTATAGCGATTTGAAAGGATTCATCAGTCTTATTAATTGGCTTTATGAGCGAAAGGTTAACATTAGGCTCATTCTAAACTCATTTGATAAAAGGTCAGCCAAGAAGAACTATAAGTTTGTGAAAAAATTGCAGAGTAAACACAAATTGATACCACAGGATATTGAAGTGTTATTAATAACTGAATAGGAGGAAGTAAATGTATCAAGTAATGTTGACTGAAAAGGGTAAGTTGGAATTGGATAAGTGGGATGCTCTCATCAAACAGGGTAACGAAGACTTTACACAAGAAGAAGATTTTCAAATCATTACACCTTTGGCGATTGTAGCAGGAAGAATGTCCGCTGATTTTTTGACAATCACTACTGAGTCAAAGAGCATAAGTGAAATGATCAGTAAATTGAATGAGCAGATGGAGTATAAATGTGGGTATGCTTGTGATGGGTCAAGGCTTAATTCCGATTGGTTCACATTCAAATTGCAAGATGATTATCGATACAGTCATTTGATGAAGTCAACCATTGGAGCAGACTTGCTATACACCATTCTGTTTGAGAATTTAGAATTTAAAGAAGTGAAGGAATTGCTTATCAAAACATACTCAAAAGAAAACAATGATGTTATTAAAGAAATTATTACTCAAAAAATAGAAAATGCCGAAACACCATATGAGCTATTTAGTATTAAAACAAATATGGTACTGATAAAATAAGGATTTTATGGAGAATAAAAATACATATAACAACGTAGGAATTATAAATGAGTAATAAATTCTATATTGAACGGGACATCCATAATCAAATCACCAGTCTATTGTTGCGAATCGAAAATGGAGAGATCAAAAATTCAGGCGAATTGAACGTTATTAATGTGATTCACAGTCGTATGGTGACACTAGGTAAACATGTGTTTCAAGAAGAATTTGAATATGATTATTTAGAACTACTGAAGTATTTCGCCTTGTTTATGTACAAGCAAGGTCATATTGATAAAGCAGCAAAGTATATGACTTCAATTGAATTCTTTAAGTATACTCATCAACTAAAAGCGCCATTTGCCGTTGTTATGGAATCATTTGATAAAGATAAGGTACTAATGTCGATTTCTGACTATAAGAATATTGGAATTACATTAGAAAATGTCCGAGAATGGGCTACCAAGAAGGATCAATATAAACTAATTCAAGAATTGGAATTTGTCTACAATAACGATGGTCAAAAAGAAGTATATTTTGATCTGTACTTTAAAGATATCTCACTTAATGATTTTAAAGTAGGGAAAATCAATGATATGTCAGAAAAGGTTAATTGGGGATTGTACTAAGAGTTGATGAAACAAACATTTTACTTGAAAGGAGGTGAGGAATTGAAGGTAAAACAATGTTGTATCACTGAGGTTATTAAGGTAGTAGTAAACAAAGGTACTGGCACAAATGAAGATCCAGTTCGAGAAGTAACTCAGTATTGGGGAAAAGATGGAAAGAAAATTGCAGAGATTGATCCAACGAATTAATTTGCTAGAGATTGAATAGATATAAAGACTGTTGAATAGAGTAAGCAAAAAATAATTATACATACAAAAGGAGAATGAAAATATGTTTGAAGTGATTTTTATGGTTAATAACGGTGGAGAATTTACAACTTATATCAATATTCATGTTAAGAAAGAATCAATGATTGAAGGGCAAGACGAGGTTGCAAAAGCAACTGAATATGTTCAACACCATTTTGGGATTGATCCGTCAAATCTGTCACTTGCGAGTTCAGATGAACTAGAGTAATACGAGTATAATAAAAGGAGAAAATAAATTTGGATAGAAAAATTGCAGAAAACTTAATGATGGCTGAAAGCGATAAGGGTCGAGAGTATCGAGATTATATACTTAATAATTTAAGCATAAATCAACAGGCAGAGGAATTAGAGATTAATATTTTTCCTGAGTTTTATGAGTTATTTAATGAATCTGAAGAAGATGAGCAAATGACAACTGTTGAAGAATTGAATATCAACTACGGGTTAGCGGTAGGAGCTATGGCAATTGCAGCGCATCAATCCGATGATTTAGATTTGCATGGTGTATTAACTTTCTATCTGAAGACACCTGAAGATTATATTGATGCTTTATATGATTGGGGAACAATGCCAACGCAAGAAGCAACAGAAGAATTTCTTAGTCAATTCTATCACAAGGATGATAAGGATCAGATTGTGAATAAATACGAGTGGGATATCTAATAGAGGAGAATAAAATATGAATAATAAACTATTGTTTTATGTAGATACTGATTTGCTTGACGAAGGCAACATTGAATATACAATTGTGAAATTGTTATTAGAGTCTGGTGATACTAACGCTGAGACCAAGATCAAGGGCAAAACTATTTCCGAATGCAATGAAAAACTACATAAGCAAATTCTGAGAGAAAGACCACAACAAATTATTTTTGAAAGAACTGGTTGGGCAGCACCCTTGAAAGATTCGTATCTCGATTATTTGTCGCAACATCTTGGAGATGTCTTAATGGATCAAGCGGGAAATCTTTACTATAGAGACCTAGTGTCACAAGAGGGATCTCAGAATACCAAAACGAAACCAGACCGTCTCGTTAGTTTCAGTAAGAATGTTAATATTGGCGACTTTAAATTAGATAATCATTCATTACCAGATCTATCAATTATTATTGAAAAATTAGGCATCCAATTTGAATCGCTCACAACTCTCTCTAGTCTAAATTCAGCCAAGGCTAAAGCTAGTTTAAACCTTACAGATGGAGTAGAAGAGTTCAAAAATTTGCTGGATCAAATATATAAATTAAACATGTGGGTATTGGCTAATCCACCAGTGAAATGATAGTTTCATAGACTTCAATAGAGGGGAGGGATGTTAAACATTGATTCAAAATGAACAGTCAGATGAGTTGGCAGCACTCAGGCTTGCTATGCGATTTACAATTGAGTTTATCAAGAAACATGATCGACAATATAAAGATTTGGTATACATAGATTTGTTGCATGAGGGATTGTCTCTTATGCCTGATACAGACGTATGCAGGAAAGCGTTCCAAATCATCGATAACGAAGGAATTTATCCAGACGAAGATTACTATGAGAAGCAGCATATCGATGTAATTAATGAAAGACCAATAGAACAAATAACATCTGTCTTTACTGCTGGAACGAAGAGGTCGAAACGGTCATATTATATGACTTCTTTTGACATACCCAATCCTAACGGAGAATGTCCTAAGTTCATCCAAAAGATTACTATGTACAATCTATTTAAGGTAAACGGTAGGTATGTAAAGGAAAAAGTATTCACTGATGAGATTGTGCAAGGTATGGATAAGATAGATGATTTAATTTTAAAACATCTAAACTTAGGAAGCATGAAGAAAGTCGGCAGTATTTTATGGATGGAAATGTTAAGAGGACAAAATAGAGAGGGACGAGTAAATGAACGAAAGAGATTTTAAGAATATTTGCGATAGAGCAATCGAAGATATCAATAGCCGTGTTAATTGCGATCTAAGAGGAAGTTTTATTACATCGGCACAAGAAATGTATATGAGAATGTCTATTATGGAGTACCACAAAGAGTTGTTGAAGCGTGGGTATATAGCTGAACCTTCGTCAAATTGAAGATAGTTGAGGACACAATGTGGCTCATTGTAGCCTGAAATAGTCGATTTTGTAGCACAGTGTGTACACATTGTACACAGAGAGGAGGAGTTGTGCGGTTTTATGAAATGCTTTATTCAAATGTAGGACATGAATTGAAGAAGAAATCGACCCATTTGTTACAGATCAGCATTAACGAATCCCTTATTTCAAATGAAACATGTCTTGTTGATATAGATGGATTCAATATCCCAAACCTATTATCAGGTGTAATTGTACTTGTTGCGGCTGAACGTAATATGACAGTTGTCATGGGAAGTGGATGGATGAATCCATATCAAAAACGATACGCTCATGTTTATACGGTTAGTAGTTTTAACAAATTACATAAAAACAAACGACCAAGCAACATTCTCATAACTGAAGGTGTAGATATTGATAAATTGAAACTTGGTAATAGGGATAAGATAATATCTGGTTTTGTAGATTACGAGAAGTATCAGAGGAGAGAACTTAGAAAATTAAAGTTGCGAGAGGAGGTGAAGTAGATGGATAAACTTACAGTAAAACAAATGGATGAACTGATTCAGAAACATCCAGAGCTTGTACAATACATTCAATTCACTGGTAGAGGACATTTGATTGCACAAGAAGTGATTGAGAAATTTAAACAACTTAATAAATAGTATTCTGCTTAATAGCAATGGAATTAGATTAAGGTAAGTTGACTTATCCTAACTCATTTTGTATTACAATGCGTCACATGGATGACAATGTAATACAAAAAATAAACAACGAGGAGAATAAGATGTTAACAAGAAAACAAATTAACTTGGCTTTTAAATATACAAATGAAATTGATAAGAAATTAAAAACAATGGGAACGGATTTTGATAGTAAAAAAGAGTATTTGTCAAAACAACAGGAAAAGATTGATGAATTAATTAAAATAACTAAATTACTTCATGTAGACAAGCAAAAGTATGTCTCGTTAGGTTTGGGTGATGTAGTAAGCGAATTAATTGAGCAAACAAGAGGTTTTCAAAATGATTTAAAAGAAATTCAAAAGGGTTAATTTGATAAATCGCAGTAATACAAGAATACATAATAGAGGAGATAATATAAATGGAAAACAACAATCAGCAATTTAATGAGGAACAAATCAAAAAAGTATCAGAAATTTTGAATAATTATAGTAGCGAGTATTCAAAGGCTGTTGAGCAATTGGGTAAAGTCCTAGTCGATTTTTTTAAAGAATTTAGCCCTGCTGAAATGGGATGTTCAAAAGAAGACGCTATGAGATTGATAAATATTGTCAATTCGAGCGAAAAAACTAACAAAGTTCAGAATAAAATTGACGAGGGTGAGACAAAAGAACAAAAGGTTGTTCGAATTTACAAAGAAGTAGGCAACAAGTTTGCCATTGCCACGGACGGTATTGGTCGTGCTGTGCAAAGATCAGGTGACATTCTGAGTAGGGTTGATGACAGTGAAGGCTTATCACACTAACATGTAAAATTATAAGGGGGATGAAATTTGACTCCCCTTATAAGCTAGACTAAATAAAATTCGTATTTCACCAAAATACATAGAGGAGTTTTTGAATGGCAAAAAGGGAAGACAAGGAAGCTGTAATTTTGGGACTAATTAATTTGTTGCGTGAAAATGGAGTCATGTCATTTGAAATAGCAGATAGGATTCACGACATGTATTATGATGGTTACATTTCAGCCAAGTACGCAGATCATTTAGCAATGTTAACACAGGATGAGTTTTAATATGAGTAGTGTAGAAAGTAAATACATAGAAGACGTTGTTGAAGAAGAGATTCATGTTGGAACTAATACATATAGAATTACTAGTATAGACTCAAACGGAAAAATAGCAGGTTTAAAGAGGTTTAATAACAAGACTAAAATGTGGGTAAATTTAAGTTTTTCAAACGAAGTGAACATAGAAGAACTAGATAAGAGGGTAGCTTCAATATTAGGAAATAAAAAACATTACATATTTAACTAATAGGTAAACAAAAAGACCCTACATTAAATAGGGTCTTTGATTTATGGAGCGTAGGGGGGTCGAACCCCTGACCTCTTCGCTGCCAGCGAAGCGTTCTCCCACTGAACTAACGCCCCAAGATGAGCACAAAAAGTAATATATCACTTTAATCTTAGGTAGTCAATACTTGTTTACTCAATTGTAAAAATGCTATATAATTATGGATGTACATAAGAGTGACTGGAGGGATTAATTATGGCAGGTAAGTTACGTGTAGCAACATTTTACAGAGTTTCGACTAAAGGGCAGTTGGATGGAAATGATATACCAATGCAAAGAAGATCTTGTATGGAATTTATAGATTCAAAAGGTTGGACTTTAGTAAAAGAGTATGTGGAGAAAGGTGTATCTGGATATAAAACATCAAACGATGATCGTGATGAAATACAAAGAGCAAAATATGATGCTGAAAATGGAAATTACGACATTTTACTATGTTTTATGTTTGATAGATTGGGAAGAAGAACATATGAAACACCAATGTTAATAAAATGGTTTACCACTCAAGGAGTTGAAGTATGGTCAGTTAAAGAAGGACAGCAAGAATTTAAGGATGAGAGCCATGATATCACTAACTTTCTTCGCTTCTGGCAGTCAAACAATGAATCAAAAAAAACTTCCATGCGTGTAGATGAAAAACATGTGCAAATGGCTGAAGATGGTGCTTTTAGAGGTGGAAGCGCGCCTTTTGGATATAAATTAGTGAAATCAGGAATCTTAAATAAAAAAGGAAAGGAACTCATGATGCTTGAAATCAATAAAGATCAGGCTATTGTGATCAGAGAAATATTTAATCTTGTTAAAGATGAAGGTTATGGTAGTAATAGAATATCTCAGTATTTAAATGAGAGAGGAATTAAAACTGCAACTGGCTCCAATTGGAATACAGGAGCGATAAACTTCATATTAAGAAACCCAATTTATAAAGGGTATCCTGCTTATGGAAAAAGAAAGTCAAAAGAAGGGGTTTTTGTTACAAAAGATAAAAGTGAATGGACAATGCCCGAAAAATGTCAAACACACTTAGTTATCATACCGGAAGATGATTTTGATTACATTCAAACATTTAGGAGCTCTAGATCAGTAGAGAATATTAAAAACCATTCTTACTCAAGAGTAAATAGCACTAAAAGTCCGCTATTGCTTGTTGGGATGATCCGATGTGGCTATTGTGGGTCACCACTGACAACTACATATAATAGTAAGAAATATGTTCTTGCTAATGGAGACATTCAGAAATGGAAGAGAGCAGTATACAGATGCAGTGGAAAAGCACTGAAGAAGGTTGAATGCGCAGGTCAGACAATGTACGCTCAAGCAAAAATAGAGGATACAGTCTTAGAAGAGGTGGATAATTATCTTTCATATTTAAAAAAGATGGATTATCAAGAGTATGCTAAAGACTATAATCAAGATGAGTACAATTATATTAAACAGCAGGTTGATAATAAAAACAAAGAACTTGAATCGTGTTATGAAGAAATAAATGCCCTGAAATCTGAAATATCGAAAAGTATTATGGGAAAGAGTGCATTTAAACCTGAAATGCTCAATGAACTAATAGAACAAAAACAAAATGAATTACAACTAGTAGATTCCCAAGTAAGGAAGTTAGAAATTGATTTGCAGACTAAAAAATCGGAACTTACTGATATTAAAGAGTTAGCTGAGAGTATTAGTGTTTGGATTGATATTTTCAAAGAAACAACAGATGAAAAAAAGAAAACTATGCTAAGAAGTATCATCGATGTTGTCACTGTAATGCGTGATGGGGTTGATATTAAATTCAGACTGGACATTGTGCAGTTTCTATCTAATGCTGGAAATGGTAGTGTTTCTGAACTACGTGGGAGAGCGCATCGCTGGCAGCGATGAGGTCAGGGGTTCGATCCCCCTAGGCTCCATACAAGAACATCATATGGACTCTTAGCTCAGTTGGTAGAGCAGTTGACTCTTAATCAATTGGTCCAGGGTTCGAGTCCCTGAGAGTCCATCAAAAAGAACGGCAGAGATGCCGTTCTTTTTTTATTAGGAGACAACTTGATTGCTTTTATACAGTTACAGAGTCTTTAAGTGGCAAAATGCTTAACTATATGACGAAATTGTCGTGCTGCGCCACGGGAAGAAAAACAAATTCCTGACCCGACTTGAATAGAAAAACAAAAACCAGGGTGCTGTAAATTAGCAGCCTGGTTTTTTTGGGGAGATTTGAATTACGCACAAGTCTCGACTAGGCTGCATTTTACTTCTTCGCGGCGTTTGCGCAAGTAGGAAATACGGAAGAAGGTAGCAGCAGTTACAGCAGCCAGAATGACGCTCGTTGCGCCGATCCAACTGATGTAGCTCAGTGATGCCTGCTCGACGACAACACCGCCAAGACCAGCACCAGCGGCCATGCCAAGATGCAACACGGAGGTATTCATACTAAGCATAATGCCCGATGCCTCTGGAGCAAGTGACAATAAATAAAACTGCTGGGTAGGGCTCGAAGACCAAACGGTGAAAGACCAAAACATCAGAAGTGGGAATACGATCAACGGCGATTGTCCATCTAGTGAGAGCAGAACTAGAGCCATGGTATTAAACAGCATTCCGATGACTAATGTGCGGGGAGCTCCCCATCTATCGGTGCTGTAACCGCCGAATTTAGAACCAAACAAGCTAGCGATACCGAAAGAGAAGAGTGCGATGCTTACGCTTTGCTCGCTTAATTTGGTTATGGTCAGCAAGTAGGGCGAAATATAGGTGTAAACAACAGAGTATCCACCAATCCACATGAAGGCGACAACCAACGCGATCGCAATTTCAGGTTTCTTCAACAGTGCAAACTGTTTGCGAATCGGAACAGGCGCCTCGCCATTGGATTGGGGAATAGCAATAAGGATTAAGAACATGGCAAACAAACCTAGTAGACCGATAACGCCGAAAATGAGCTTCCAATCATAAACCGAAGCGGCGACTCTTCCAAGTGGAACTCCGATAATTAAGGAGGCACTGAAACCCATTATAAGAGTTGCAATAGCACTTCCTTGTTTGCCAGGTGCAGCGAGCTTGGCAGCAACCGTCAATGAGGTAACGAGAAACACGCCGGTACTAATCGCGAGAACAATACGCGATACGAGCAAGAATGTAAAGCCGGGTAACGCGACGGCAATCAGGTTGCCTACAGCAAATACACCAAGCGCATAAAGGAGAAGTTTACGTCTCTCCATACGTGCAGTGACGGCTATGACGATCGGTGTGCCGAAGGCATAGGCCAGAGAAAAAACGGTAATCAGCTGACCTGCGACCGATACGGAGACACCTACGTCTGCAGCCACCTTATCCAAAATCCCTGCAATAATATATTCGGATGTCCCAACTAGAAAGCTGATAATAGCCAGCATATAAATTTTCAATGCATTCGACATACTGGTAAAGCTCCTCTCTATACTTCAATGTTTTATATTTCTAGTTCTATAGAAATAATGTTTAAAAAAAATTACTCCAGCAAATAAGGCGCATATTTCTGTGCCATTTCGCGGTTTACGCTGTAGTAGATATATGTTCCTTCCTTGCGGTGGTTCAACAGTCCACAGTCTGTCAATTGCTTCAAGTGATGGGAAAGCGTTGAGCTGGCCACTGATTCCAGCTTAGACTCGATATCCGAGCAACACAAAGTTGTCTCCTCCGTAAGGAGTAAGGCAATTTTGATTCTCGTGGGTTCTCCGAGCGCTTTGTACACTTTAATAGCTTGACGCACATTCGCATTTTCTTCTAGCATCGTAAATTCACCTTTTTTCTAACTGTAGTTATTTCTATATCCGTAAAAATAATGTAGCACACCTTTTTTTGAATGTAAACAGAGAATAAGACTGTGTAGTTATTTTAACAGATGAGTCGCTTGGGCTTTCCGTCAAAATAGCTACCACCTTGCCAGGCTCTCATGCCAGGAACACCTGAAATCTGGTGCTTACGGCTTCTTGGGTTCGCAGCCTGAATCAGCTCTCCCCGCAACATGATTAAACTTTGAGTTAAAAAAGGATAGGATGGAATGTTTTATTTGAGACCATTATGTAAAAGTAACTTGCGTTGTAGAATACGGTTGAAATTTTTGCCATACTTATGGCGACAATCGTAAAAGCTATTTATAATTGAACGCTAGTATTCTGGAGGAAGCCACAATGTTAAAATAACATGCAGAGCCGTTTATCAGGCATCATCCCATCATCAGTAAGTGGACTGAATGACCCCAGAACAGAACGATTATTTTAGTTTCCCGCTAACAGGCATAACAGTCACGGAGGAATAAGAAAATGAACAACTCGGAATGGGCAGAGTCCTATTTTCCAATATATACAGCAGACAGCATTCAATCATTATATAGTACGTCAACCATGCCGATACATAGAATCCATGAGAACTTGACCGTTCTATTGGCTGTTTCGAGTGGTAAGGGCTCACTTCATCTCGACGATCACATCTACGAACTCACCGATGGGATAGTAATCCTTATTCCGGCGAAGAGTGATGTTGTAATACAGGGGAATCAGTTGCATCCTCTTCATATATACACGCTATCCATCAGCACACAAGAACAGAAGAGATCACTGCCCGTGCAAGCCATGGGGCGGTCCAGTGTGCTTGCGTCAGGAACCCTTATTGAGTTCTATGAACCAACGATTGCAGCTCAGCTTGAGGAGCTCTATATGTATCGTTTACCTGGCAATGAAGTCAGGCATATGCGTAACCAGATTCTGTTTCATCAAGTACTGATGAGTCTTTTGGAACGAATGGAAGCAAAATATATTGCGAGTGAGCAACCGTCTATGGAACGCAGCATCTTATTTATGGAGAACCATTTTAGTGAGAAAATAACAACCGAAGGACTTTCCGAAATTGCGGGGGTCAGTCGATCTCACTACTCCACTCTTTTTAAGCAGCTAACTGGATTCGCACCGAATGAGTATCTCTCACGCTTGCGTGTTCACCGTGCCAAAGAGTTATTGATTGGTGGGTCCGCTTCACTTCGTGAGATCGCGCTGAAGGTAGGATATAAAGATGAATTCTATCTTAGTCGTCGTTTCAAGCAGCAAACAGGAGAGAGTCCATCAGGTTACACACGTCGCAGACCTTCTCAACAAGTGGCTGTGTGGTGTGCACCTTATGCAAGCCATCTAATGTTACTTGGAGTGGAACCAGCGGTCGTAATCTCAGAAAGCAGCGAATATGTAAGCACAGAGGGAGTTAGCCCACCTCAAACGATACATTTTATCCATTCTGACAGTTCACCTGAACAAATAAAGTCCGTATTACTAGATGCTAATATTGAGCTCATCATTGCAGCAAATCAGCATCTACATATGAACGGATTAAGTTCTGAACGTCTAAGATCCATCGCTCCTATTGTTGAAATTGCGTGGATGGAGCTTGGATGGAAAGAACATCTGCGGTTTATCGCACAGGCAATTCAAAGATTGGAGAAGGCAGAACAATGGCTGGCAGACTTTGAAAGGGAAGAACAGCAGGCACGTGAAGCAATTCAAACAAGCCCGATTGTGAATGAGACACTGACCATTCTCGTCATAAAACCGGATACCTTACAAATATATGGAATTAGAAATGTCGGATATGTGATGTATCAATCGCTCGGATTACGACCTTCGGCCAAGATTGCCCAGGAAATAGAGAGGCTTGGAGACCAATTTCATTCGATTACTATCCAACTGTCGCAACTTCAGGATTACGAGGGAACTCGTATGCTCGTCATTGTTTTTCCAGATGAAAAAGGGTCAAAGGCTCATTCAGAGGGTATATTTAACTCGGAATACTGGAAAGGGCTTGAGGCAGTGAAGCGAAATCGGATCTATCATCTGGAGCAGGAAGAGTGGATACCCTACAATCCGGTTTCCATTCGTTTGCAGCTCGGACGGGCTGTATCCTTATGGAATGCCATCCAATAATCCAAAGGTTTTCTCAAACAAAAAGGCATGGTTAGGTTCATCCTGCATGCCTATAATTAGCTATTGTAATGAGAATGATTTTCATATTCAAAGAGAAAAGGGAGAGAGTCATCTAATGAGAAAGCTTTTTGTTCCATTTATATTAGTTCTGGTATTATTGCTTAGCGCTTGTGGAAGCAACTCAGCCAAAGATACAACGGAGAATGCAACTACATCCAACGAATCCAATTCTTCGAACACGGATTCAGCAGGTTCTTCATCCGAGTCAGATTCAGGCACGTTCACTTATCAATCGGAGACAGGTCCTGTGGAAGTTCCCTCCCACCCGCAACGTGTGGTTGTGCTGACCCGATTCCTGACAGGAAACGTGATGGCACTGGATGTACCGCTGGTCGGTGTGGATGAAATGTCCAAGGAGAACCCAAATTTCAAAGATAAACTAGCGAATACAGAGGCGGTTACCGATGAAAGTCTGGAGAAAATTATTGAATTGAACCCAGATCTAATTATCGGCCTGTCTGATATCAAGAACGTAGACAAGCTGAAGCAAATTGCTCCAACAGTCACCTATACATATGGTAAGGTGGACTTCCTCAAGCAACAACTGGAGATCGGAAAACTTGTGAACAAAGAAAAAGAAGCACAGGCTTGGGTTGAAGATTTTGACGCTCGAAGCAAAAAAGTAGGGGAAGAAATCAAAGCTAAAATTGGCGCGAATGCGACTGTATCCGTTATTGAAACGTTCAATAAACAACTTTATGTTTATGGCGAGAAATTCGGACGTGGAACGGAAATACTGTATGATCAATTCGGTTTAGGCATGCCAGATAAGGTCAAGGAAGCTACCAAGAAAGACGGATTCTTTGCTGTATCGAACGAAGTACTGAAAGACTACATGGGAGACTATGTAATATTCAGTAAAAATGCCGATGAGGACAATTCGTTCCAAAATACCGAAACATACAAAAATATTGATGCGGTGAAAAATAATCGAGTATTCGAAGCGGATGCCAAGGCATTTTACTTCAATGATCCACTGAGCATGGAATACCAGCTGGAATTCTTTATCGAACATTTTCTTGGCAAGTAAACCTTGAACGCGATGAAAAATAAACGACTTCCTTTTCGGTTTGCAACCAAGCTGCTGGGTAGTGTACTCGTACTTATCGTGTGTTTCATCATCGCCATGATGTTTGGCGCAGAAGAAACGACATTTCGCAATCTGTGGCTGACCTTGATCTCTGCGACGAAGAACGATAATATTCTTATTCTGCGAGAGATCAGACTTCCACGGGAACTCGCTGCCATGCTGATTGGAGCGGCTCTCGCCGTCTCTGGAGGCATCATGCAAGGAATTACTCGCAATCCGCTGGCTGATCCTGGACTGCTTGGTCTGACTTCAGGGGCCAATATGGCACTCGCCCTGGCTTTTGTTTTTATGCCATCACTCGGATATTTTGGAATTATGGTTGCTTGTTTTGTTGGTGCTGCACTTGGAGCAGTTTTGGTTATTGTGCTTGGCTCGATGCGGAGGGGGAGCTTGTCTCCAATTCGGGTAGTGCTGGCTGGGGCAGCGGTATCCGCTTTTATGTATGCCATCTCGGATGGTATCAGTATCTTTTTCAAAATTTCCAAGGATGTATCCATGTGGACTTCGGGAGGACTCATCGGAACGACATGGGGGCAGATTCAAGCTATTGCGCCTGTCATACTGATTGGTTTAGCTGTAGTTCCGTTTCTTTCCAACCAGATCAACATTCTTAGCCTGAGCGATGAGGTGGCGACTGGACTGGGGCAGAAGCTTGTACTCGTCAAAACTGTTCTGTTCCTGCTGGTCATCGTACTTACCGGAGCGTCGGTTGCATTGATCGGAAATATGGCCTTTGTCGGCTTAATGATCCCGCATATTGTCCGTAAATTGGTAGGCACGGACTATCGATATATTATACCCGTATCCATTTTTGCCGGAGCATCGTTTATGCTGCTTGCCGAAACACTGGGTCGAACGATAAATGCACCTTACGAAACACCGGTGGTCGCCATTGCTTCCATGCTTGGTTTACCTTTCTTCCTGTTCGTTGTGCGTAGAGGGGGCAAAGCATTCTCATGACAATGTCTGCGCGAATTCGCAAACAACGACTGATTCTGCTCGTGTGTTTGCTGCTGATCCTCATCACGGCTGTGGTAGGTATGAGCTGGGGTTATTCCTCGTTGTCTTTCAAAAGGGTAATTCCGGTGTTATTTGGCCAAGGCACATTCAAAGAAGACTTTGTTCTGTTTTCGGTCCGATTACCTCGAATTTTTATTACATTACTAGCTGGTATGGCGCTTGCGCTGTCAGGCTCTATTTTGCAAAGTATTACGCGTAATGATTTGGCCGATCCAGGCATCATCGGAATCAATTCAGGTGCAGGTGTTGCTGTTGCGATCTTCTTTCTGTATTTCCCGATTGAAGCGGGCACGTTCGTTTATATGTTGCCGTTAGCTGCTTTTATCGGTGCATTACTAACTGCGGCGCTCATCTATCTGTTCTCCTATAGTCGGACCAAGGGACTTGATCCCATAAAAATGGTGCTGGTCGGGGTTGGATTCTCGATGGCGCTGTCAGGCATCATGATCGTCATTATCTCTTCCGCGGAGCGTTCCAAGGTCGACTTTATTGCCAAATGGATATCCGGAAACATATGGGGGGCAGACTGGCCATTCATATGGGCTTTGCTGCCTTGGCTGATTGTGTTAATCCCGCTTACTTTGTTCAGAACCAGACGGCTTGATCTGATGGGGCTGAACGAAGAAACAGCGATCGGAGTGGGTTTGAAGCTTGAGCGGGAACGCTTGGTACTCATGGTGATTGCTGTTGCAGCCGCCGCATCTGCTGTATCGGTTACGGGAGGGATCGCGTTTATCGGTTTGATGGCTCCACACATCGCCAAAGCGCTGGTCGGTCCACGTAATTCGTTATTTATTCCTGTTGCCGTTCTGCTTGGAGGCTGGCTTCTATTAATTGCCGATACGGTTGGGCGCAACCTGGTTGATCCTGATGGAATTGCAGCTGGAATTATGGTCTCCCTAATCGGTGTGCCGTATTTTGTCTATTTATTATTGAAGAAATAATCTAAAAAAGTTTTAGACTAATTCAATACTTAGCTAATCAGGCTATCTTTTTGTCGTCAAGACAAGGGATGGCCTTTGTTTGTAGTTTTGGACGGTGGAGGGTGAACTCAGGCAACCAAATATGACTTGATTTGTGTGATAAGATAAAATAGGCACAGTTTAAACCGATTCTAAAAGATAGGTGGAATTACCATGACAGATGTGGGCCAATTAGCTTCAATATTTGCAGATTATTCTTATAAAATAGATGGAATCAATCGATTGGTTTTGCAACCCAAAAGTATATTGCGTGAATTCAGAACATTAAATCATGGATTTCTTTTTGTGGTACGGGGAGAAGCCAGTATGTCAGTAGATGGAACGTTATACGAGTTACAGCCCGGGTCTGTTTTTCATGCAGCACCTGGCATGCAGCTGGACTCACAAGTGAAAGGCCATTCGGAGTATGAATATTATTTACTGTTTTATAGTTTTGACCAATTGGAAAAGGGCGACAGTGTTCAGGAATGCGACTCTCATTTCAAATTGGAATCCGGTGCCAATCCAAGGGTTGTTGAATTACTGGTCATGCTGCAGGAACAATTGCACGCACAAGGGGGAATTGGCAAACTGCGAGTCAAAGAATTATTTTTGAGCATCATGGTTCAGGTTTTTACAGGCTGCAGTCAACGGGAAAGTGGAACTTCGCCGAGTGAAAAGGTGATTGAGCAAGCCATCTCTTATATACATGGACATTACATGAATCTGCTGACACTGGATGAGCTAGCAGAGTTACATGGCATGAGTTCAAAGCGTTTCTCATACTTTTTTCACAAATACACAGGATTCCGCCCAATTGACTATGTCATCCATTATCGCATGGAGAGGGCAGGAGAGCTGCTGAAATCAGGTAGTTATTTGATTCGCGATGTTGCGATCAGTGTTGGTTATACCAATCCGCTCTATTTCAGTCGAATTTTTAAAAGTAAATTTGGTGTTTCTCCTTCGGAATACATGCATCTTGATTAAGCCTCCATTAGACAATAGTACATCCCAAATTGGTGATTTGTGCATTCGCATTTTCAATAATCCTTGCTATAGTATTAAATGATAATGAGAATCATTATTATAAAAAGGTTGGAAGGTTGACTGAGATGAATACAATAAAAGCTCTTTTTTCTCTCGATGCGTCCTCGGCCGTTCTAACCATGCAGGAATAAATTGAAGAATGTTGGAACAAACCAATTCGGAAATGAGGGTATTCAAGATGAAAGATCATGAAGTGTTTGATGTAACGATTATTGGTGGTGGGCCTGCCGGATTATTTTCAGCTTTTTATAGCGGTTTGCGTGAAATGAAAACCAAAATCATTGAATTTCAGCCCTATCTGGGCGGTAAGGTGCATGTGTATCCTGAAAAAATGATCTGGGATATAGGGGGATTACAACCCGTTCCGGGCGCACAACTAATCGAACAAATGGTCAATCAGGGGCTGACTTTCCAGCCAGAGGTTGTTCTTGGAGAAAAGGTCACGTCCATATCCAAGGATGAGCAAGGACACTTCGTACTGCACACCGCTTCTGAGGAAAAACATTACTCCAAAACTGTGATTTTAGCTATTGGTGGAGGAATTCTGAAACCGATTAAACTGGAAATTGAAGGTGCAGAACGTTTCGAGGTTACGAACTTACATTATACAGTCAAATCGCTCTCCCGCTTCAAGGATAAAACGGTTCTGATCTCGGGTGGTGGTAATGCGGCAATTGATTGGGCGAACGAGCTAGCCCTTATTGCCAAACAAGTCTTTTTAACGTATCGGAAAGATACGCTGAAAGGTCATGAAGCTGAAATATCACGTCTTGAGAACAGTTCAGTCGAATGCCTGCTTAATACAACGATTGAGAAGCTGGTCGCTACAGACGATCATCAACAGATTGAGACAGTTGTGCTGAAACGTAATGAGGACGGAGCTTCATTGGAGCTGGCCGTGGATGAGGTCATCATTAACTACGGTTATGAGCGGGACAAGGAATTGCTGGTGAATAGTCATATTAAAATTGATATGAAGGATCATTGGATCGCAGGCACACCAGTCAGCGAAACATCTGTTCCGGGCATTTTTGCTGCGGGAGATATTTTGCATCATGAAGGGAAGCTTCATTTGATCGCAGGAGCGTTCCAGGACGCAGCCAATGCCGTGAACAAAGCCAAACTATACGTAACACCCGAAGCCAATACACATGGAATGGTTTCCTCACACAATGACTTGTTCACGCAGAAAAACCGTGAGCTGATGAAGCATCTATACACCAAATAAAATACACAAACTAAAATGGTCATCATAAAAATCTTCGTTCAATATCAAAAAAGCCGCTCACCGTCAGCATGACGAGGAGCGGTTTCTTTTTCACAAGCCGACGATCTCGTCGGTCTGCTTAATTAATTAGTGTAAGGCTCATGTTTTAGCGTTTAACCGCTTCTCCAGCGAATACTTCAACGTTCATTGGAGCGGCCATGAATGCTGCTGCTTGTTGAACGAAAGCCTGGAAATGGGCGCTTGCATTATGGGAAGCTGTAGCGGCTTCGTCTTTCCACAGCTCAATCATCGTGTAGTGATGTTCGCGTTCAGTACTTTTGGCGAGATCATAGCTGATGTTGCCTTCTTCATTACGTGTTGCAGGGATCAGCACTTTTGTAGCTTCCAAAAAAGCTTGTTCCTGGTCTGGTTTAACTTGCAAGTGAGCGTGAATGATAATCATAATATTCAACCTCCATTAGTGTATTTAGAATGTTGTTATTGTTTGAAATGTAACTGGTGCTGGAGCACGTAAAACATTGACTGA
The DNA here is from genome assembly GCF_002750415.1 of Paenibacillus sp. LK1. NCBI lineage: Bacteria > Bacillati > Bacillota > Bacilli > Caryophanales > Paenibacillaceae > Paenibacillus > Paenibacillus sp. LK1. The sequence continues at coordinate 797,086 of NZ_PEII01000001.1, read as the reverse complement.
TATTATGCCCAAGTCGTAATTGTCTCAACAGGCAGACGGTAGGAAGGGTGACCTTCTTTGGCCGATTTACCGATCGAGATCAGCATAACGGGTTGGTAACGATCTTTATCCATACCGAATGCTTCAGCAATTTGATCTTTCTCATAACCACCGATTGGGTTAGTATCATAACCATGAGCACGTGCAGCGAGCATCAATTGCATGGAAGCCAGACCGGCGTCAATCAGATTGACATCGCGAAGAGCGGAAGTGGGCATATTTTCGTAATAAGGCATTACAGTTTTGAGCTGCATATCCTTGACTTCCTGTGGCATATAACCAAGCTCTACCGCTTTACCAAAAATTTCGTCCATGTACTCGACATTGTTCATATCAATAAATACACCAACGACTGCTGCGGAAGTCAAAACCTGATTTTGGTTGAATCTGGCGAGAGGAGCAAGCTTTTCTTTGCCTTCAGCCGTATCTACAACGAGAAAACGCCAAGGTTGCAAATTGATGGAAGATGGGGCGCGAGAAGCTTCTGACAGAATTTCTGTCATTTCTTCACGGCTGATTTTGACTTCAGGATCATATAGTTTTACAGACCGGCGGCCGTAAGTAATTTCGTTAAAATCATTTGTCTTTTGAAAAGTGCTTTGGAATGTACTCATGTATGATTCTCTCCTCTATATATGGGTTTAGAAATTGTTTTGCATTCGTTCCAGGAAATCGGCGAGAGCGTAAACTTCATCTTCGTTGAACCCCTGTAAAATCTGGTTAATATAATTGGTTTTCTCTGCCTTGTAGCCTTCAATCTGCTTCCGACCATGGTCCGTCAGACGAACAAACGTTACCCGGTTATCATCGGGATTTTTACGTCTCGTGACCATCAGGTCCGCCTCAAGCTGTTTCAAGTGACGTGTGATTGCAGCACTATCGATGTTGATGATTTTCTGGAGCATGGACTGGTTAATCTCGTCCACCTGATCCAACTCATGCAAAATCTCAAAGCGAGAGGAACTGATACCAGTACAGCGTTCGAATTTGGGACTAATTTTATTCCCCAGTACGTTCAGCAGATTGATAATCTGCTCTTCTTTGGAAACAATACGTGTCATGACTAGACCTCCCGGGTGAATCTCGACCATGAACAACGGCTTATGTGAACAAAATACATAAAGTGCCATTATACAGTGCCATTGCTTATTCAGTGAAATCTGCTAAGTTAATCTTTGACGTATCAATATTTGATGCATCAATCATTGATGGCTCAATTAATATATCATGAGTATTTTGATTTTGCAACAGGGTAGTCATGAGAAGATAAATCCATCTATTCCAAAGCGAAAGTCTTCTTAGTTCCGTAGGTGTAGGTTATCCAATTAAGTAACTATATATCGATTTCCTGCCGGACGATAATAGCATGTGGGAGCGCTGCACGAGTCGGTTCAGTTTATCCTGGATTAGAGTGATGAGTCTCTTTGCAATTCATTAGACTTTCCTATATACTTCAAGCTATTGATCAATTAATTACTAATGAATGGAGGCGTGATTACCATGGCTAAAGATGCAGCGGTGTCGGTTAATCGACGTAGTGATATCATATCCGCAGCGATTGAGGTGTTTGCTGAAATCGGCTATTTTCGGGCGACCACAGCTCAAGTAGCAGAAAGGGCAAATATTTCGCAACCGTATATCTTTCGTTTTTTTAAAAGTAAAGAGGCTTTGCTTCTAACAGCGCTGGAGGTATCTTGGACGCGAGTAATTGATTCATTCCGAGGGGTGGTGGAGACAGCTACTCCAGATCAATTGGAGAACGAGTTAACAGAAGCCTATGAGGAGATTCTTAAATCTCACAAGAACGAAATTTTGCTGCAAATGCAGGCTCAGACGATTCAGGAGGAAGTCATCCGTCAAGCCATGCAAAAAGGGTTCACTGAGGTGCGAGATATGGTATTGGAAGCTTTCACAGCAGCAGGCAGTGCCAATCCAAAGCAAAGAACGTTAATATTCCTGGCAATTGGCATGTTATGTAATATATCTACCTCACTGCATATGCCAGAGCTTATGGATAGATAGAAAGGGAAGAATCCCTTTTTGCATTTTAGTTATTGATCAATCACTAAATATACGTTATATTGTGTTTAAGTAAGTAATTGATCAATAACTAATTGAGAGAAAGAGGTTGAGATGAAATGAACAGAGCAATCGTAGTTGGGGCAACAGGTGGAACGGGCGCAGCAATTACAGAGGAATTGATTAAACGTGGCATTTCTACAACCATTTTTGGTCGCTCACGTCAAAAACTGGAGCAACTTGCGGTAAAGCTTGGTTCCCCTGATTACCTTCAAATCGCTGTGGGAGATGCGTTCCGACCTGATGATATAGTAGCTGCTTCACTAGGAGCTGATGTAATGTTTCACTGTGCGAATGTACCTTATAACGAAATGGAGAGTAAGCTGATCCCTTTGGGTGAATCCGTTATGGAGGCGGCAGAACAACTGGGCCTGAAGGTGGTCGTCATTGACGGGATTTATCCTTATGGAAGAAGACAAATGAAAGAAGTGACTGAAGAACATCCAAAGCAGCCGCATACTCGAAAAGGCAAAACTCGACTTGCCTTTGAGCAGATGTTATTTAGCGGTCAATGGTGTAAAGCGCAAGTGATGATTGTTCGATTGCCTGATTATTATGGCCCTACTGCCAATCAGGCTTCATACCTGGGGTCTACGCTTGAAGCAATAGCGGAAGGGAAAATGACTTTTTTTATCGGAACTATGAAAACGCCACGAGAATATGTCTATTTGCCAGATGCGGCGGTCATGGTTGTGGAGTTGGCGAGCAGAGATGATGCCTACGGGCAGAACTGGAATATTCCTGGTGCTGGCGTAATATCGGGCAAGGAAATCGTACGTATTGCACGACAGGCCGCGGGTAAAGCGAAACCGGTCATAGCCCTTGGCAAAACAGGACTTTCGCTGCTTGGATTGGCCGTACCGGTAATGAAAGAAATTGTTGAAATGTTATATTTGACAGAAGAACCGCTGGTGTTGAGTAAAACGAAATACGAGGCCACCATTGGGCCGGTGAAGATGACTTCTTTTGAAGAAGGGATTACACAGACGATAGATGAGCTGCAAAAGAAATAATTGTGTTATGTTCAATTGTAATTGATCAATCAATAATTAAAATACTTTATGACTCGGTTAATGCTTACGACCTAAACCCAAATGATGCATGGTGATATGACTTCATTAATGGGCGGTGCACAAGACCTGTCCTAGACATAGAGTGTAGTATTGCAAAAGCGGAGAATTGATACGGTGTACAAGGAGGGGGGATTTTCTTGTGAGCTATATATCCAAAAAGGAGCGCAAAATGTCCTCCATCAGTACAACCAGACGCAAATTAAAAAAAGCAGGCACTCACGTTTCTAAAAAAGGAAAAGTCAAATGTAAATCTAAAAAGAAGCTTACGCTAAAAAAGAAAAGAGCACTCAGATCCAGATGTCGTGTGCTTCGTGGACCGAGGGGATATAGAGGGGTTCAAGGAAAGACAGGAGCGATTGGAGCTACGGGAACCACAGGAGCTATGGGATTAGCAGGTAAGATGGGGAGTACGGGAGCTACTGGCTTGATAGGAATAACAGGATTGACTGGAGTAATAGGTAAAACTGGTGACCGGGGAGTTACAGGAAGTACAGGGGCAACTGGGTCAAACGGAATCTCAGGCGTAACTGGTGTGACAGGTGCAACTGGAATTAATGGTGATCCAGGAGTCACAGGTGCAACAGGCTCGACAGGGGTAACAGGAGCGATGGGCGATCCTGGGGTGACCGGAGTGACAGGTAATACAGGTTCGACCGGAGCTACCGGAGCCGTGGGAGCAATGGGCACAACAGGTGTAACCGGCGTAACTGGAATGGGAGCTACGGGAGTAACGGGTAACACAGGAGTGACGGGTACGACAGGTATAACTGGGTCCACAGGCGATCATGGAGAAACAGGCGTTACAGGTACCGCAGGTGTGACTGGGGCAACTGGAGCTATCGGAAGCGCAGGAGCTACGGGAGCCACCGGCGCGACGGGTCTTACTGGGATAACCGGTACGACCGGAGCAACTGGAACAGGAACGACTGGGGCCACTGGTACAACAGGATCTACGGGTATAACTGGTGTGACCGGCGATCCTGGAGTGACCGGAATTACAGGCGTTACAGGTTCGACTGGAGCAACTGGAGCCGTTGGAGCAATGGGCACAACAGGTGTTACAGGTAATACAGGTGTGACTGGGGCTACTGGAGTAACGGGGCTTGATGGGGTAACTGGTGCAACCGGGGCAACGGGAACGACAGGTGCGACTGGCTTAGCTGGGATAACCGGTACGACAGGATCAACGGGAACAACAGGAACCAGCGGCGCGACAGGATCTACTGGGGTAACAGGTGTGACAGGTGCCACCGGAATAGGAACAACTGGAGCCACCGGCGTGACGGGATCAACGGGTGTAACCGGAGGAACGGGGCTTGATGGGGTAACTGGTGCAACCGGCGCAACGGGAGCGACAGGTACGACGGGCTTAGCTGGGGTCACCGGTACGACAGGATCAACGGGAACGGGAATAACCGGAGCCACCGGCGCGACGGGTTTAACTGGTATAACTGGTGTGACAGGTGCAACAGGTGTGATTGGAGCAACTGGAATAGGAGTCACCGGGGCTACTGGAACTACAGGAGCCATAGGTACGACAGGATCTACTGGGGTAACAGGTGAGACAGGCGCAACCGGGACGGGAACGACTGGGGCCACCGGAGCCACAGGATCTACGGGTATAACAGGTGCGACAGGCGCCATCGGAACAGGAACAACTGGAGCTACAGGAGCAACGGGTCTTACAGGAGTAACTGGTGAGACAGGTGCAACCGGAAACGGAGCAACTGGGGCCACCGGCGCAACGGGTTTAACAGGTGAAACTGGTGTGACAGGTGCAGCGGGGCTTACTGGTGAAACAGGTGTGACTGGAGCAACCGGAATTGGAGTCATGGGAGCTACCGGAGCCACAGGTACGACAGGGTCTACTGGGGTAACTGGTCCAACAGGCGAAACCGGAACGGGAACAACAGGAACTACTGGTGCAACGGGTTCAACTGGGGCCACCGGCGCAACAGGATTTACAGGTGCAACAGGTGTGACAGGCGCTACCGGAGCCACAGGTACGACAGGGTTTACTGGTGAAACTGGTGCAACCGGCGCGACGGGTTCAACAGGTGTAACTGGTGCGACAGGTTCCACCGGAACAGGAACAACTGGGGCCACCGGCGCAACAGGATTTACAGGTGCAACAGGTGTGACAGGCGCTACCGGAGCCACAGGTACGACAGGGTTTACTGGTGAAACTGGTGCAACCGGCGCGACGGGTTCAACAGGTGTAACTGGTGCGACAGGTTCCACCGGAACAGGAACAACTGGGGCCACCGGCGCAACAGGATTTACAGGTGCAACAGGTGTGACAGGCGCTACCGGAGCCACAGGTACGACAGGGTTTACTGGTGAAACTGGTGCAACCGGCGCGACGGGTTCAACAGGTGTAACTGGTGCGACAGGTTCCACCGGANTGAAACTGGTGTGACAGGTGCAGCGGGGCTTACTGGTGAAACAGGTGTGACTGGAGCAACCGGAATTGGAGTCATGGGAGCTACCGGAGCCACAGGTACGACAGGGTCTACTGGGGTAACTGGTCCAACAGGCGAAACCGGAACGGGAACAACAGGAACTACTGGTGCAACGGGTTCAACTGGGGCCACCGGCGCAACAGGATTTACAGGTGCAACAGGTGTGACAGGCGCTACCGGAGCCACAGGTACGACAGGGTCTAGTGGTGAAACTGGTGCGACAGGCGCAACCGGAACCGGAGCAACAGGGTTTACTGGTGAAACTGGTCTTACAGGTGCAACAGGTGTGACAGGTGCAACCGGGACAGGAACAACTGGGGCCACCGGCGCAACAGGATTTACAGGTGCAACAGGTGAGACAGGTGCCACCGGAACAGGAACAACAGGAGCTACCGGAGCAACGGGTCTTACTGGGGTAACTGGTGCAACAGGCGCCACCGGAACCGGAGCTACGGGAGTCACAGGTGCGACGGGTTCAACTGGTGTAACCGGAGTGACAGGAGCCACGGGAACAACAGGAGCTACTGGTGCAACGGGGTTTACTGGAGTAACAGGAGCGACGGGTTCAACGGGTGAAACAGGTGCGACAGGCATCACCGGAACGGGAACAACAGGAGCTACCGGAGCAACGGGTCTTACTGGAGTAACTGGTGAGACAGGCGCCACCGGAACCGGAGCTACGGGAGTCACAGGTGCGACGGGTTCAACTGGTGTAACCGGAGTGACAGGAGCAACGGGAACAGGAACGACAGGCTCTACTGGTGCAACTGGTCCGACAGGTGCAACAGGAACGGGAACAACTGGTGCAACGGGTTTAACAGGTGTAACTGGTGAAACAGGTGTGACTGGAGCAACCGGAATTGGAGTCACCGGAGCAACGGGTCTTACTGGGGTAACAGGTGAGACAGGTGCCACCGGAACGGGAACAACTGGTGCAACGGGAGCAACGGGGCTTACTGGAGTAACTGGTGAAACAGGTGCAACGGGAACCGGAACGACAGGAGCCACAGGCGCGACGGGACTTACTGGTGCGACAGGCGTAACCGGAGTAACTGGTACAACAGGAGCCATCGGACCCACAGGATCTACGGGTATAACCGGTGAGACAGGTGCCACTGGAACCGGAACAACTGGAGCTACAGGTGCGACGGGTTTAACAGGTGTAACAGGTGAGACAGGTGCCACCGGAACAGGAACAACGGGAGCTACCGGCGCCACAGGCGCGACGGGTTCAACTGGAGTAACAGGTGCGACAGGCGAAACCGGAACGGGAACAACTGGAGCCACTGGTGCAACGGGGCTTACTGGAGTAACAGGTGAGATAGGTGCCACCGGAACGGGAACAACGGGAGCTACAGGTGCAACGGGACTTACTGGTGAAACAGGTGTGACTGGAGCAACAGGAATTGGAGTCACCGGAGCTACCGGAGCAACGGGTCTTACTGGGGTAACAGGTGAGACAGGTGCCACCGGAACGGGAGCTACAGGGGCCACGGGAGCAACGGGGCTTACTGGAGTAACTGGTGAAACAGGTGCAACGGGAACCGGAACGACAGGAGCCACAGGCGCGACGGGACTTACTGGTGCGACAGGCGTAACCGGAGTAACTGGTACAACAGGAGCCATCGGACCCACAGGATCTACGGGTATAACCGGTGAGACAGGTGCCACTGGAACCGGAACAACTGGAGCTACAGGTGCGACGGGTTTAACAGGTGTAACAGGTGAGACAGGTGCCACCGGAACAGGAACAACGGGAGCTACCGGCGCCACAGGCGCGACGGGTTCAACTGGAGTAACAGGTGCGACAGGCGAAACCGGAACGGGAACAACTGGAGCCACTGGTGCAACGGGGCTTACTGGAGTAACAGGTGAGATAGGTGCCACCGGAACGGGAACAACGGGAGCTACAGGTGCAACGGGACTTACTGGTGAAACAGGTGTGACTGGAGCAACAGGAATTGGAGTCACCGGAGCTACCGGAGCAACGGGTCTTACTGGGGTAACAGGTGAGACAGGTGCCACCGGAACGGGAGCTACAGGGGCCACGGGAGCAACGGGGCTTACTGGAGTAACTGGTGAAACAGGTACAACCGGAACCGGAACGACAGGAGCCACAGGCGCGACGGGACTTACTGGTGCGACAGGTGCAACCGGTACAACTGGCGCCACAGGATTTACAGGTGTGACTGGTGCAACCGGAATAGGAATCACCGGCGCCACCGGCGCGACGGGTTCAACTGGGGTAACAGGTGCGACAGGTGCAACGGGAACAGGAACAACAGGATCCACAGGTGGAACGGGTCTTACTGGAGTAACTGGTGCAACCGGCGCAACAGGATTTACAGGTGCAACAGGTGTGACAGGTGCCACCGGAACAGGAACAACGGGAGCTACTGGTGCAACGGGGTTTACTGGAGTAACAGGTGCGACAGGTGAAACCGGAACGGGAACAACAGGAGCTACCGGAGCAACGGGTCTTACTGGAGCCACCGGCGCAACGGGTTTAACAGGTGTAACAGGCGCCACGGGAACAGGAATAACAGGAGCTGCTGGAGCAACAGGTCTTACTGGAGTGACAGGTGCAACAGGGCTTACTGGGGTAACTGGTGCGACAGGAGCCACCGGAACCGGAGCTACGGGAGCCACAGGTGCAGCGGGTCTTACTGGAGCTACCGGAGCAACGGGAACAGGAGCTACAGGCGCGACGGGTTTAACAGGTATAACTGGTGTGACAGGGGCAACCGGAACCGGAGCTACGGGAGCCACAGGTGCAGCGGGTCTTACTGGAGCTACCGGAGCAACGGGAACAGGAACGACAGGAGCTACAGGCGCGACGGGTTTAACAGGTATAACTGGTGTGACAGGGGCAACAGGAACCGGAGCAACGGGAGCTACAGGTGCAACGGGGCCTACTGGTGTAACTGGTGTGACAGGGGTCACAGGAACCGGAACGACTGGGGCTACTGGTGCAACGGGTGTAACGAGTGCAACTGGTGCGACAGGAGCAACGGGAACGGGAACAACAGGCGCAACTGGGGCTACCGGGGCGACTGGAGTTACTGGATCCACAGGGGCTACGGGTGCATCAGGGCCCAATCTAGCTGCACAAGGATTTTCTGCATTTTTGGCTAATCTATCAACAACAACCAGTGCACAGTTAACCAACTGGAGCACAGCAAGTCCCTACTATGGTAATGCAAATTTTAATGCAACTACAGGCAATTACACGGCGCCCAATACTGGGACCTACTCGATTGTGGCAACAATCAATTTTTCTACAACTGCCGCAATTGCCATCTCATTGGGTGCTGGGGTCAATCCAGCGTTTCTGGTGCAAAGAACATCCCCCACTACGACTACATTGGTCAATGGACTATTGCCGATCCTGAATATCAGCGTAACGCTACTTACGTTGCGGGCAGTGCTTGGTAGTGGAGCCGTAACGCTAGCAGCACAGGTTACGCTGAACGCAGGCGATGTGATCGGGTTGTTTTACGCAGCGAATGGATTAACGATTACTCTGAACTTGGGGATTGGAGCAACGAACGGTATTGTATGGTCAGTACACGAATTGACATGAGGTGTTGATTTTCAGCACCCCACCTATTTGAAAATAAGACAAAACGAAAACAGATCTGGGTTGGATCGACCGTTAATATCCAACCTGATCTGTCTTTTTTACATACAGGACGAAGTCGTTAAAATTTGGTTTCGTTATAGTTAACAAGCATGTTAGATATTTTTAGATCTGATGACAAGAAATCTGTCGTGATATTCAAAAAAATGACTCCAACTCATATAATAACGCTAATCCTTATGAAAATGATGTAAGGGATTGAGACGGAATCACCGTCTTTATCCATATGGTAAATGAATTAGGCTACTTTGAACTTATAGAATATCCATCAACAAAACAAATTATTACACCAACATAACATTAAACGAGCGGTTCGTAGCAGCATACGAGTGGACGTTGAAAGGGTTGATGAATGATGAGCCTTGAAACATTAAACCAACGAGTACAAGATGATCTGGCTTATCTCGCATATGGAGGTGCGGATTGGATTCGCCCTCGCGAACATGACGAAGGCCATATCTATGATGTCGTTATTGTAGGTGGTGGGCAGAGCGGTTTGGGGGCTGCTTTTGGATTCCTACGTGAGCGGATATCCAACATTCTGGTCATTGATGAAAATGCCGCAGGGTTGGAGGGACCTTGGGAAACTTACGCGCGTATGGTCACGTTACGTACACCAAAACATCTGACTTCCATTGATCTCGGTATTCCTTCGCTGACGTTTCGAGCATGGTGGGAAGCGCAAGCGGGTCCTTCGGGATGGGATGAGGTTGATAAAATTCCGCGCAGCGAATGGATGAACTATCTGCGTTGGTACAGGGATGTGCTTAAACTACCTGTCGTGAATGAAGTGAAGCTGAGACTGATTGAACCTGCAGATGGAGGCTTACACCGGCTACACATTACGGGTGCAGGGGCTCCAAGTAATATGTTGCTGGCACGAAAGGTTGTCTTGGCTACGGGCATCCAGGGTGGTGGAGAATGGCATGTACCGCCGATGATCGCTGAGAAAGTACCTAGACATCTGTACGCTCACACGTCCGAGCTAATTGATTATGAACGGTTAAAAGGAAAAAGGATTGCCATACTTGGTGGCGGGGCGTCTGCCTTTGATAATGCCAACTTTGCACTTGCCACAGGCGTGGCTGAGGCTCACGTATTTGTGCGGCGGGAACAATTGCCAAGCGTTAACCCGATACGTCAGATGGAACAATCCGGTATGATCGAACGTTTTCACGTATTGTCGGACGAGGATAAGTATGCGACCATTTCCCATTTTTTTAAATACAATCAGCCACCAACCAATGATACCTTCAACCGGGCCGCTGCATGGCCAGGCTTCCAATTACATCTTCATGCGCCTTGGCTGGATGTACAGATGAAGGATGGGAAAGCGGTAGTGACTACGCCACAGGGCCAGCACTCCTTTGATTTTCTGGTCATCAGCACGGGTATGGTGAGTGATCCGTCACTGCGCCCCGAGCTCAGAATGGTGGAGGCACACATTGCACGCTGGGCAGACCGTTTTCAAGCTCCGATGGAACAAAGGAATGCATTACTTGACGCACATCCCTACCTTAGTCCCGGGTTTGCAATGACCAGCAGAGATGAGGAGGGACAGGTTAAACTGCGTGGGTTGTTTGTCTTTAACTACTCTGCACTTGCAAGTTGCGGCCTCTCTGCCTCGGCAATATCGGGGACAAAGAATGCTGTGCCGAAGTTGGTTTCAGCTGTAGCCGATCAGCTTTTCCTGGATGACCGTGAGCAGATCTTGGAGCAATTTTTGAAGTATAACGAACAGGAATTTACTGCGAGTTGGGTGAAGAGTGAAGTTGGAATCTGAGTATTCAAAATGACCGTACAGCGGAGTAAGATGCTGTACGGTTTTCCTTTTTCTAAAGTTACATTTACGGGTGCTTATATAATGCTGTAAAATATCGAATTATACAGCGTTAAGGCAGGCGATAGATTATTGTGAGAATCATGGATTATGAGGGGTTCAGAACTCATTTGAAGAAAGCGTCACGCAAACGAAATGAACCCTTGATCAAAATTGTGGCTTTTCAGGAAAAGTATATGAAGATTGATGAGATCCAATATTATGATGTAGAGCAGAACTATATGAGTGTTCAGGCGTGTAATACGCTGTGGATGAACTTGAAAGATAAATCGTTCCGCAATCTGGTGTCCCATGATCTGAAGTATTTCCAAACCATGGACAACCTCGGGCGTCATTCATTGGAAAATCTAATTAAAGAACTGTACGACATGGCTGTTCCAATTCTGCTGGATTATGATCCAAGTGATTTTTATAGTTTGCAGCAGTTGTCCGAAATTCTGGTGCTGGATGAGATGAAGCTAATAGAGAAATTGGAGATGGGGCGTTTCAAGGGAGCATTTATTAATGAAGAAGGAAATTGGGTAAAACCCAAACCAGACAGGGCTGAGCTATTCTTATAATTGAAAAAAGAGACTCGTGTCAATTCCACAATGACCGAATATCCATTCTGCAATGGTACGCCGAATACGGCTCATTGCAGTTTTTTTTCATTAACGAATCTGTCAACGAAGAAGTCTTAGCCGTTTCGTTTTACGACGAAAGAGTCTCCGCGTGGTCCCGGTGCTCCTGGAATGGAAACAACCTGTTTTTGCTGAATCATGATACCTTTCTCTTTGGCAACGAAGCCGGGGGAGCAACCATTCAGGCGACAACATTTGAAGGTGACAGGCGTAATTTTTGCCATCTTGGAGATGGAACTTCCCACTGATGGGGCTTCTACAATCCACTCCGCGGATGATTGTTGGCCTGTATATTGCTGAACGGTGCGGAAAGTCCAACTTTGAGTCAGGTTATGGAGTGTGATACACCAGCGGGTACGATTGATTTTATAAATGGCAGCTCTGATCCGATCTCCTGGTGATACAGGAAAAGGGATGACCGTTTCAACGTCCGGAAGAATTTCCCACCAGGCATAATAACTAGCTTGGCCGTTAACCCAGTCATGGCCTGTTCCAGTCTGAATGAGATTGGAATTCTCGTATCCATCAATACCGATCCAGGCTGAGGAGTATGAGGACTTGGATGATGGTAGAACAAAGGGCACGTTCCATTCAGCCGAGATACGTCTGAATTTAGCTTTGTCACTCGCTCGGGCATAACCGCTCCAGTTGGAGGAAATCCACCCGAAGCGTAGTGAAGAATTTATTTTACCTGTATGAGGAATACAAGGTCTTCGGTGTTTATTTCTACTATTCGTCATACGGCCACCTCCCATGTGGAAATAGAGACGAAATCATTCGTTCGATATTATCAAATGCATGGAAGAAGAAAGAGGATATGGACATTCTGAAAAAGAAATAAGATTTGAACGATTTTGAACGATATTTAGGGTTGAATGCGATGTTTGATGTCTATTAAATGTCGAATGTTGATGGTTTTTGGATGTTTTTAAATTAATTTGAATGAAAATGATTGTTTTTTACGGATTTTATGTTACTATAAAAGCAGTTGGAGGAATGAAAATGCTAACTGAAGAACGATATGCTGCAATTATAGAGCGCTTACACGAAAGAGGAATTGTGAAACTGCAAGAGCTTGTCGATGTGCTTGGTGCTTCTGAATCAACGATACGGCGCGATTTGATTGATCTGGAGAGCCGTCAGATGCTGAAACGCATACATGGTGGTGCTGCTCTAGTGAATGAAAAGACGCCAGAACCAGGTATGGAAGAAAAAACGTTCAAAAACATTCAACAGAAAACGGCGATTGCTCGTTTAGCTGCGCAGGAGATCAACAATGGTGAATGTATCTATCTGGATGCAGGGACGACAACATTAGCCATGATTCCCTATATTGAAGCCAAGGACGTTACGGTAGTGACGAACGGGCTTTCTCATGTAGAAGCGCTGGTAAGTAAACGAATACGCAGCTATCTGCTTGGCGGAATGATGAAAATTCACACCAAAGCCGTGATTGGCAGTATCGCATTACAGAACATGGACAACTTCCGTTTTGATAAATGTTTTATTGGAACCAACGGAGTGGACGCCGAAATGGGGTATACAACTCCTGATCCGGAGGAAGCCTTGATTAAAAGGCGTGCACATCAATTGTCCGGTAAATCTTACGTGCTGGCTGATTCCAGCAAAATTGGAGAAATTACTTTTGCCAAACTGTTTGACCTTGAGGAGGCAGACTTGATCACAGAACGTATGCCGGAACACTGGCGCTCTGTAATCGCCGAGAAAACTAAAATAATTGAGGGATAGCCATGATATATACCGTAACACTTAACCCTTCCATTGATTACATCGTGGAAGTGCATGATCTGAAGCTTGGTGATTTGAATCGCATGAATCGGGACCTGAAACTTCCTGGAGGCAAAGGTATTAACGTATCGCGAGTGCTTAATCAACTGGGAGCCGAAAACACTGCACTCGGATTTCTGGGAGGGTTCACGGGCCGCTTCATTAATGACAAATTACAGGAAGATAAGATCCTGACGGATTTCGTTACCATCGCAGATGATACGCGGATTAACATCAAGCTGAAGCATGGAGACGAGACAGAGATTAACGGATTGGGACCAGCCATTCGACCAGAGGAAGTAGAAGAGTTGCTTAACAAGCTATCCGCACTGCAAAAAGGAGATATCGTCATTCTTTCGGGAAGTGTACCACCTTCGCTGGGAGCCGATTTCTACGATCGTCTGATCAACGTGTGCAAACAAACAAGTGCCGATTTTGTAATCGATACGACAGGCCCCGCTTTATTGGATGCTTTAGTACATGAACCGCTGCTGGTGAAGCCGAACCATCACGAACTGGCTGAACTTTTCGGGGTGACGATTGACTCTCAAGAGGAACTGGTGACGTATGGTCGCAAGCTTTTGGAAGCAGGTGCCAAACATGTGTTGATCTCCATGGCAGGAGAAGGAGCGCTGTTGATTACCAAAACAGATGTCTACCATGCGAGTGTGCCAAAAGGAGTCGTGAAGAACTCGGTCGGTGCTGGAGATTCCATGATCGGTGGATTCGTAGGGACATTTGGACTAAACGAAGACCTGCTTGAAGCGTTCCGAACAGGGGTTGCTTCGGGGAGTGCGACGGCTTTCTCGGATGATCTGGCAACTCGGGAACTCATTGAACAGCTGCGTACTCAAGTCACGATAACCCAAATATAGTCCGTACAAAATGAATGGAATGCATGCCCCTTTTAGAAGAGGGGATTCAATGGATAGCATATAACAGCGCAAGAAGTACAATTATAAGTCGGTCTGCATCACAGAGGCCGACTGAATTTAAGGGAGTGTACCAAAATGAGAATAACAGACCTGATGATCCAGGAAACGATGATCATGGACCTGCAAGCCACAACGAAAGAAGAGGCTATCGATGAACTCATTGCAAGCTTAAACCGTAGCGGACGTATTAATGATCCAATTCTGTTTAAGGAAATGATTTATAAACGTGAAGCGGAATCCAGCACAGGGATCGGTGGCGGTATTGCCATGCCTCATGCCAAGACAACAGCAGTTAATGAACCAACAGTTGTATTCGCCAAGAGTCGAAAAGGTCTTGATTTTGAAGCACTTGATGATGAACCGGCCCATATTTTCTTCATGATTGCAGCTCCAGAAGGGGCGGCCAATACACATCTTCGTACACTTGCGGCTCTTTCCAGGCTGTTGATTGATAGCGATTTCATCTCGCAGCTGATGAGCACGGACACTCCTGAAGAAGTGACTGCATTATTCGATGCCAAACAGGCGGAGGAAGCGGAGAAAAAAGCTGCCAAAGAAAAAGCTGAAGCGGAAAAAACAGCAAAAGCTGCAAATGGAACAAACGCTGTATCTGGCTCGGACAATGCGAATGGACAGAAGCAAAATACATCAGGCCTTATTGTTGGTGATGCGGCATCTGAAGATTTTGTCGTTGCAGTAACAGCATGCCCAACAGGTATTGCTCACACGTTCATGGCTGAAGACGCTCTCAAAAAGAAAGCACAGGAAATGGGCGTTAATATCCGCGTGGAAACCAACGGTTCCGAAGGAGCACAGAACGTACTGACAGCTGATGAAATCGCGCGTGCCAAAGGGGTTATCGTTGCGGCGGATAAAAATGTGGAAATGGCGCGCTTTGATGGCAAACCGGTATTGCAAAGACCTGTAAGTGATGGCATTCGCAAATCCGAAGAACTTATTCGTAAGGCAGTTAATGGGGACGCTCCGATCTACCGAAGCCAGGGCGGTAACGGTGGCAAGAGTGAAGGAGAAAACCAAGGCAAAGTGAGCATGGGCAGCAAGATTTATAAAGATTTGATGAACGGGATCTCGCATATGCTTCCATTTGTCGTGGGTGGCGGGATTTTGCTCGCTATATCCTTCTTGTTTGAACAAATTGCAAGTCCAGAAAATCCTATTGTGCAACTGCTGCAAACCATTGGTGGCGGGACTGGTGCATTCCACTTCCTGATTCCTGTTCTAGCCGGATTTATTGCGATGAGTATTGGTGATCGTCCGGCCCTGATGCCTGGTATGGTCGGTGGATTGATGGCCGTGAATTCAAACGCCGGTTTCCTTGGTGGTCTGGCTGCCGGTTTCCTGGCAGGTTACGTTGTAATTGGTCTGCGCAAGCTGTTTAAAGGACTGCCTAAAGCAATTGATGGTTTGAAACCGATCCTGCTGTATCCTGTGTTCGGATTGCTTATCGTTGGTGCAATCAGTTTCTATGTCTTTGATCCAATCTTCGGTTCCCTTAACACATGGCTTGTAGATGCGCTTGGCAATCTGGGTACTGGAAATGCTGTATTGCTTGGCTTGCTGCTTGGTGGCATGATGTCCATCGATATGGGTGGACCGTTTAACAAAGCGGCTTATACGTTTGCTATCGGTGTATTCACATCGAGCGGCAATACGGATGGTGCTTGGATGGCAGCTGTTATGGCAGGCGGTATGGTACCGCCGCTGGCGATTGCACTCGCTACAACGTTCTTCAAATCGAAATTTACGGAACAAGAACGTAAATCAGGTTTGACGAATTATGTGCTCGGATTTTCCTTCATCACAGAAGGTGCCATTCCATTTGCTGCGGCTGACCCGCTGCGTGTCCTGACATCCTGTATTCTCGGTTCTGCTGTTGCAGGTGGACTGACTCAACTGTGGAGCATTAACGTACCTGCTCCGCATGGAGGGATTTTCGTTGCGGCACTGGCGAATCACGCATTACTCTTCCTGCTCGCTGTAGCAATCGGTGCAGTAATCTCCGGTCTGATTCTCGGACTATGGAAAAAATCGCCGACCGTTGTGAAATAAGTCAAAGAGTAAAGTTTCCTTAAAAGTTAAAAATAAGATGGCATCTTCTCAGTGAAATTCACTGGGGAGATGCTTTTTTATTTCGCTCCAGGTCATTCTATGATAAGATATATATTATCAAAATAATGAAACTTAGTTTCATCTAATGAAACTTGAAGGAGGAGAGAGTATGTCTAATGATCAGGTTAAAGGACAGGTGCGCAAACAATTTGCTAAAAATGCAGAGAAATATGTGACTAGTGCCGGTCATGCTAAGGGGGATGATCTGGCATTGCTTGTGGCTTCATCTCAAGCGAGCTCGGATATGAAGGTGCTGGATATTGCCACTGGAGGAGGACATGTTGCCAATGCGTTAGCTCCGCTTGTGGAGCAGGTTATCGCATTGGATCTAACAGATGAGATGTTACAAGTGGCTGAACGCTTTATCCGGGGAAACGGGCACCAGAATGTGGATTTTGTTGCAGGAGATGCTGAACATATCCCTTTCGAGGATGATTTCTTTGACCTTGTGACCTGTCGCATTGCTGCACACCATTTTCCAGACGTGCAATCCTTTGTATCAGAGGCGCTTCGGGTAATGAAACCTGGTGGCAGACTGTTATTAATTGATAATGTGGCACCTGAACGTGATGAGAGCGACCAATTTTACAATGAAATCGAGAAGTGGCGTGATGGAAGTCATGTTCGGGCATGGCGTAAGACGGAATGGATTCGGATGTTGGAGCTTGCCGGATTTCGAATGGAAACGATGGTTTCCTTTGAGAAACACTTTACATTTGAAGACTGGTGCATCAGGGCTGGACTTCCGGAGACGCAGAGTAAAGAGCTTGAAGCAAGCATGCTGAGCGCGCCATCTGTAATTAAGAAGTATTTCAATTTTGAAGTGACGCAGTCTGGCAGACTCGTTAGCTTCAAAGGAGAGAGTGTTTACATTCAGGCGGTAAAAGCGAAATAAGGTTTATTCGCATTATCATATTGATCCTTTGTAGGAGCAATAGTTAAAGTGAGCAAAAGCAAAATCAAAAAAGGCAGAGGTCCCGTGTAAGGGACTTCTGCTTTTTTAATCGTTACACAATCAAATCAAGGCTTCAGTATAACTTTGGTACATTCGTCTTCGTGTTCGTAGAAAATCCGGTAAGCTTCCTTCGCATTTTCCAGCGCAATGCGGTGGGAGATGATCTCGGTAGGGTCGAATTCGCCAGCCGTGATTTTGCGGAAAAGCTCCGGCATATAGTGAATGACAGGAGCTTGTCCCATTCTAAGGTTAATGTTTCGTTCAAACAGATTGCCTAGGGGGAACATGTTATAAGACGAGCCGTAAACCCCCGTCAGTTGCATCGTCCCGAATTTGCGTACAGCCTTGATGCCGATTTCAATCGCACTCAATGAACCGCCATGAATTTTCAGCTTCTGTCCGATTTCCTCCAAAGTGGATTTCTTGCCATCCATGCCTACACAGTCGATGACAACATCCGCTCCGCCTCGGGTTATTTCGCGAATATGTTCACCCATATCATCGTAATCTTCGAAATTAAATACTTCGGAATCATTCATTCGTTTGGCTTTTTCCAGTCGATATGGAAGACGATCCACTGCAATTACTCGCTTGGCACCTTTCATCCAAGCGAATTTTTGTGCCATAAGACCAATCGGCCCGCTGCCCAGTACAGTTACAGTGTCTCCTGGCTTCACCCCAGCATTCTCAACACTCCAGTACGCAGTAGGAAGCACATCGGACAGGAATAACAGAGCTTCATCCTCCAGTTCACATGATTCGGGAATGACAAACGGCATGAAATTTCCATAAGGAACATGCAAAAATTCAGCCTGACCGCCAGGATAATTTCCGTACCGTTCCGTGAAGCCAAAATAACCACCGGTATGAACCTCCGGATTGCGGTTCGAGTTATCGCACTGGCTCTCCATGTCGTGATTGCAATAAAAACATTCGCCGCAGGAGATGTTAAATGGTAACACCACACGATCTCCTTTTTTTACTCGCGTTACCTCGGGCCCCACTTCCTCAACAATGCCCATAGGCTCATGACCGATGACATAATCCTTTTGGGCGGGCAGTGCTCCCTGATATATATGTAGATCTGATCCACATATGGCTGTAGAAGTAATACGGACGATGATGTCATCCTTTTGCTGTAATCTCGGGTCTTCAACCTCTTTTACTTGAATATCCTTGGTTCCTTGAAAAGTAACGGCTTTCATCTTTATATTCCACCTCCGTATTGGGATTATTTAACTTTTAACCGATTTGCCTCTATTTGATAGAGGTGTAGCTCCACTAAACAACGGGCCATTTTTCTTTACGCAATGCATGAAGTAGTTCAGGGGAAGCGTTCAGGTTGTCACGTACAAGCTCTTCCGGGGTTAATGCCATCCATTGATTTAGGGAGATATCCTCAAACCGATCACTTCTAAACATCTCCAAAAACCATAACGTGTCTGTGCCCGTATTCTGAATATAATGCCCCATAGCTACAGGTACGTATCCAACATCTCCAGCCCGATAGTCAAATGTGCGTGCAATGCCATTCCCTCCAAAAACCGTCATCCTTCCTTGCCCAGTCAAATAGTATTGCCATTCATCCGCATTAGGATGCCAATGAAGCTCGCGCATACCTCCAGGCTTTATTTCCACGAGTGCTGCGGCAACGGTTGTGGAGATCGGAAAGTTGGTGGAGTCTACAATGCGCACACTGCCTCCTGGTGTAATGATCGGTTTTTGGGCTAACAGCCGATGTTTGAAGGAGAGTGGAACTGTGCCATAGGGGGACTGAACTTCCTGGCTAGCGAGGGAACCAGGGACCTGATCCTGAAAAATGTAAACCTGTTCTTTTGGCATGGATTGGAATGCAGATTCGGGTACGCCAAAATTGACGGATAACACCTCTGGTGGCGTATGTGCAAACCAATCAGAGATGGATAATGTATTCAGATCGGAAAAGGACCCATCATCAAAAACAAGCAAAAACTCACACCCATCAGCTAAGCCCTGAATGGAATGCGGCAGACCTTTTGGAAAAAACCACAGATCTCCCGGCCCCACATCTGCAATAAAATTACGTCCTTGCTGATCCACGGACGTAATTCGTGCCGTCCCCCAGATCATATACGCCCATTCCGATTGTTGATGCCAGTGCAGCTCTCTTACACCTCCAGGTGTAAGACTCATATTTACACCGGCCAGTGTCGTAGCGATGGGCAGGTCCCGTACTGTAATTTCGCGGGACCAACCGCCATGGTTCAACTGCATATGTGTATCGGAAAAAGACATTCTCAGGTTGGGTAATAAGCCGTTGTCGGTTTCCGGAGGCACCAGCATATCCGGATTTTGTAAATCTCTCATCACATCCCGAGGTCCCAGATCGGGTCCTCCGGCACCGTCTTTTCGTATTGGCTGCGGTATAATTAATGGCTTGCCATTGTTGTTGTTTTCATTTTTCATATGCAGATTCCTCCAGTTCATACTTCATCCCATGACAGATGTCGGTATAGAGAAGTTATGAACCAGAGCCTGTCAATTATGAGGGACGGGGAATTATATCCAAAGTACAGAAGAAAGCTCAGACACTTTTTTTGCTTACTGGATCAGTCTTGGAGTCAAGCTGCAAAAATTCATGCTCATAAATTTCATGCACTCTGTTCAAAATGGCTGGGCCTTGCTCCGTAAACCGGAGATTAGTGGGTTTGTTTTTCATCAGAAACGTACCGGATGTAAGACTGGTTTGCGCAATGGCAGCCTTATACAGCAGAGAAGCTCCGTGACTTGGATGTGGGAAGAACAGCTTCATGATTGGTTTGATATAAAAGGGTAGTCCGGATGTTTTGTTACCTCTGAGTGTATTGTTGCCTCCAGGGTCCACGCTGAGTAACCGAATCCCTTTAGCCGCAGGGGAAGCAGCAGCTTCGCGTGTCCATAAAGACAGTGCGAGCTTCGAAGTCGCATAAGGACCGAACAGCTTTTTGAACTCGGCTGGATGTTCCAGGATGTCCAGGTTAAACTGTTTGACCATATTAAACGCACTGGTGGATGTATTAATAACGGTTTTCAAGGTGCTTTTGTGAAGGAGATCCTGTAGTTCCATGTAAATGATGTACGGCACCACGGTCTGTAATTCAAAGTGCATTTCATGTCCCTGATCCGACAAACGGAGATCATTACCGCTACCTCCGGCATTATTAAACAATACATCCATGGAATCCGTTTCGGATTTAATCTGGTTGAATGCTTTTCTCAGACTATCGTACTGCGTAAGGTTAGCTTGAACCCAACGGAGCTGGCCAGAGCGCAATCCGTCCTGAATATCACTGTCTTCCTTCGGAAAAGCGGAACGATTGAGGCCGATAACCTGCCAGCCTTCGGCTAACAAACTGCGGGTCAGTTCAAGACCGATTCCCGAAGTTGATCCTGTAATTAAGGCTGTATGACGTGTATGGTTTGAATTCATATAAATACCTCCTGAGTGAATGGGATGACAGAGCCAATCTGTCTAATGCGCTCATTCTATAATTTGGAGTCGACTCCAAGTCAAGCGTACTGTTGGTTTATATTGTAGTATCGATGAACTCAAAACAACCTTGACTTGGAGCTAACTCCAAGTTGTAAGATAGAGTTCAATGAAAGCGGAGGAGGTCGACGATGATGAGTGATACTGAAGTGTTCTCCATTAAAGAGACGTCAGAACAGGCCGGATTATCGGAAGATACCATTCGTTATTATGAGAAGATTGGACTTCTTCCCCGGGCTGAACGCAAGGCCAATCGTCATCGGGTATACCGTTCGGAGGATATCCAGACGATGAAGCTTATTACTTGTTTGAAAAAAACAGGCATGTCTCTGGAGGAGATGAAGCCTTATTTACAGATGTCGATGGATTCGGACCTGGAAGATTTCCCGGATGAGCGTGAAATGCTGCTGAACCATCGGAAGAAAATTGAATCACAGATTGCATCCTTGCAACAGATCGTCGATTTTATAGATGAGAAGATGGAGAAGCGAAGCATGTTTCCGGATGAGTGCCCCATTATCGGGGAGAATCAGATGTCTGTATTTGAAAAGAAGAACATCTTCTCCTGAAGGCTGCTAGCCAACAAAACCCAAAAACCACGTCATTATGACGTGGTTTTTTTGCTTATATTTAGCATTCGATATGGAGTGTATGGCGAAGGCGTTTGATATCACTTTTGGGAGGAAGACCATACATGCGAGCGTACTCCCGACTGAATTGGGAAGGACTCTCGTACCCAACCTGGAATGCAGCATCGGCTGCATCGGTTGAACCTGCAAGCAGCATTCGCCGTGCCTCCTGCAATCGAATCTGTTTTTGATATTGCAGTGGGCTCATGGCGGTAATGGCTTTGAAATGATAATGCAATGAGGATGTACTCATGTTGATCATGGAAGCCAATTGCTCGATTCGTAGCGGATGGGCGTAGTCTGATTGAATCAATTCAATGACTTGAGCGATATGCTGTGCGTGACTGTTCTGGACTGCAAATTGCCTGATGGAATGTCCATGTTCATCCTGAATCAGGCGATATAGAATTTCGCGGATCATAAGCGGTGCAAGTATAGGAATGTCTTCAGGTGTATCCAGTAACCTGACCAATCGGATTACAGCTTCCAGAAGCGGAGGTTTGGTTGAGCTTACAAACAACCCACGACGTGTTGAATTGTCGGGTTTGGTTTGTGTAGAAGGAGCTTCCTGAATAAGATCAAAAATCTGCCCTGAATCAAAATCAAGTCTCAGGCAGAGATAGGGATGTTCTGTCGTAGCCTGTACAACTTGCCCTGAAATAGGCAAATTTATGGAAGCAACCAAATACTGTGAAGAGTCATAGGTATAGCTCTCCTGTCCGAGAATAACCACTTTGGACCCTTGGGCCACAATACACAGGGCGGGTTCGTGCACGGCATGAATGGGCTCTGAAACCTGGGAAGCACGGATCAAAGCAAGCGAAGGAATTGCTGTTAGATGAACCCCGTCTTCGTGGGTGAAACGGCTGATCAGACGGGCCAATTCCTGCTGCTGCTGAACAATAGCTGTATCCTGATCCATTTTTGAAAGCATGGATTGCTGGCCCTCCTTTGCTCGTACTCGTTTAACTATTTTAGAATGTACTGGACGAATAGGCAAGAATACTGTGGGATTCTTCTATCGGATAGAGACTGATTCCTTACATAATGAAGGTAAGCAATTAAATCTGTTGGCAACATAAAGGAGTGTCGTGGAAATATGGCAGGCAGCACAACAGGAAATAAACAAGAAGTGAAGCACCCGTATGTTGGAATGTGGGTGACGAAGGACGGGTACATCAGACATGAACTTCTCCCTGACGGGCGCTATGATGAAGCGCGGGGAAATAGGCAAAGTGCGTATCAAGGTCGGTATGCAGTCGATGGAGACCATATTGAATATGTCGATGATACTGGCTTTACTGCGGATGGAGACTTTAAGGACGACGTGCTTTATCATGCGGGCATGGTGTTGTACAGAGAAAATGCACAATAAAATATCTAATAGGGAGAGAAATCAAAATGTCTAATGTAAAAGGGAAAGTTGTTGTGATCACAGGTGCAAGCAGCGGAATTGGGGAAGCAACGGCGCGTCTGTTAGCAGAGCAGGGTGCACATGTTGTCATGGGTGCAAGACGAGTGGATCGTCTGGAGACGCTGGCTTCCTCCATTCTCTCTGAAGGTGGTTCAGTAGAATATCATACCCTTGATGTTACACAGCTGGAAGAAATGCAAACGATCGTAGAGCTTGCGCTCAGTCGTTATGGACGTTTGGATGTGATCGTTAATAATGCCGGAGTCATGCCACTATCACCTCTTGAAGCACTAAAAGTAGACGAGTGGAATCGTATGATTGATGTTAACATTCGTGGTGTTCTACACGGCATTGCTGTTGGGCTGCCCGTTATGAAAGAACAGGGCTACGGCCAGTTTATTAATATCGCCTCCATCGGAGCCTACGCTGTGACACCAACAGCCGCGGTATATTGTGCAACCAAGTACGCGGTTCGTGCGATCTCGGAGGGTTTGCGCCAGGAGGTAGGCGCAGATATCCGTGTGACCCTCGTATCGCCAGGTGTAACTGAATCCGAACTTGCCGAATCGATCTCTGATGATGAAGCACGCGAGCTTATGAAAGATTATCGGCGGATATCCATTCCGGCCGAGGCTATTGCTCAGAGCATTCTGTACGCGATCAACCAGCCGGCTGAGGTAGATGTGAATGAAATCGTCGTGAGACCCACAGCAAGCATGGCTTAAACCTCGTTATAAGACTCCAAAGATGTCCACAACTCTATGAACGGGTTGGGGGCGTCTTTTTGTACCCTGAAAGAGATCTCGTTTAGGTTACAATATGGTATAGTATGTTCAAGTAACGCACCAGAGAGAGGGGAATAATGCATTGACGCTGCAACAGCTAAAATATGTGATTGAAGTCGCCACGCGTGGCTCGATGAATGAAGCCGCCAAACGGCTGTTTATTTCCCAGCCCAGCCTGTCGAATGCCATTCGGGATCTGGAGCAGGAGCTACGGATTACCATTTTTGAACGCACGAATAAAGGGATAACCTTGTCCAAAGAAGGCGTGGAATTTCTAAGTTATGCGCGCCAGGTGGTGGAGCAGGCGGAATTGCTGGAGAATCGTTATTTGAACGCGAAGCCGTCTCCGCAACATTTTTCTGTCTCCACACAGCACTACGCGTTTGCAGTAAATGCCTTCGTCAAGCTGGTGCAGCAGTATGGACAGGATGAATATGAACTGGCTCTGCGGGAGACGAAAACGTATGAGATTATCCAGGATGTAAAAAGCCTACGCAGCGAAATTGGCATACTATATCTGAATGAGTTCAATTCCAAGGTTATTAACAAGCTGCTTAAGGATGCGGGGCTGGTGTTTAACAGTCTGTTTATTGCCAAGCCGCATATTTTTATCAGTGTGCAAAATCCGCTGGCGAAGCAGGAATCGGTTGCGATTGAACAACTTCAGGATTATCCATACCTGTCCTTTGACCAGGGAGAATATAACTCCTTCCATTTTTCAGAGGAGATCCTAAGCACGCTTTCTCATCCTAAAAGCATACAGGTTAACGATCGAGCTACGCTGTTTAATCTGCTGATCGGTTTGAACGGATACACTATCTCGACAGGTGTGCTTAGTGCCGACCTGAATGGGAATGAGATCATCCCTGTCCCGCTGGAGTGTGAAGAAACCATTAATGTTGGCTGGATCAGCCATAAGAATGCTTCGCTTTCCAATCTGGGCGTGGAGTATGTCCAGGCTCTGCATGAGGCGATTCAATCCTAATTGGTCATGGAAAAACCGTTTCCGTTCAAGCGGAGTCGGTTTTTTTTTTAGAAACACATGTATAATCATTTGCGTAAAAGTACGAAGGGAGAACGGTCAGTGCGAGTTTTATACCGAAATAAGAGTGAACAGCATGAGTTGACGATATATGATACATCCAAGCTTTATGGGGAAAAGGGCCGATTTCGTGTGCTGGAATTCTCCAATGCTGCAGTACAGGGGGCGATGGATCTGGACGAGCCATCCCGAATGGTGCTTGAGTATCCAAGAGCGATGGTTCACCTGATGGAACGAAATAATCCTGAATATCAATCAGTTTTTGTAATTGGCCACGGCATTGGAACCTTAACAAGCTATTTGTCTAACCGTCAAGTAAAAGTCGCCGAACTTGATGCGGAAGTCGTTGAGCTCAGCAGAACTTTCTTTGGATATCGTGGAGATCAAGTGCTGGTTGGTGACGGTCGTGAACTGTTGGAGCAGGAAACCTCAGGCTCATATCATTATATTATTGTAGATGCTTTTACGGCTGCGGGAACACCTGCACAGTTTACTTCTAGCTCATTTTTCACGATGCTAAAAGACAAATTGCATTCTGGTGGTATCGTATTGCTGAATGTATTTGGTCGTGCAGGCAATGACAGACTGGTGAATGCGATTCATACCACGTTACAGGAACACTTCGCTTATACGCGCTCGTTTGCATTACCAGCTGAAACAACTGATGAAATCCAAAATCGTATTTTGGTGGGTTGTGACGGACCCATTTCGTTTCAATCACGTCATATGGCTGGGTTTGTAGAACAGCAGCCTGGCGAGGGATATGTTATTGTGGATTCAAATGAATTTTAATCTCGAATACAGATCCAGTAGATTTCGAAGAAAGTGTCATATCATGTAATCAATTGTCATTAATTCGTCAATGTTCCTATGTAATTATTCGAACTTCACAAACTATTTATTTCTTCTTAACAACTTTCGTATAAGATAGAAGGAATATGCCTTTTTATGAAAAACCGGGGGACGCAATAATGATCGCAAAGAATAAAACATCCAGATTAAGAAGAAAAGTAAGGGAGATCAAAAAAATCAGCCTTACCGCTCTGTTGAGTGGATTGGTCACCATTGCCGTTTTGATGACATTGACCATTATGTTTATTTCGTCTTATACATCCCAGAAGCAATCGCTGATTGATAATACACTCTCACTTAATTATTCAAGTGCCGTGCAAATGAGCCAAACTCTGGACTCGTTGTTTCAATCCATGCAGGGCAGTTTGAAGTATTCAGCCAACTATTTTCCGGACATAGACTATGCAGACGCCAAAAAACTGGATTCCACACTGGATTTGATTCGAAACAGCAGTAACTACTTCAATTCGGTTTCTCTTATAGATGCATCGGGAATTATTCGAGGTTCATCTCCTTATTTGGAAAAAAGCCTGGGACAGCCTATAACTTCTAATGCAGCGAAAAATGCGTTTAAATCGAGGGCTTCCTTTATATCCGAAGCGTATCGTGCGCCTTATTCGGAACGCATAGTCGTTTTTGTGAGTGAACCGATCTTCAGTCCATCAGGTGAATTCAAAGGTTTAATTAGTGGGAGTATCTATCTGCAGGAAAACAACATTTTGAACCTGTCATTTGGCAGTCAGCTGAGGACCAGTAATGGCTCTTATTTTTATATTGTTGATGCCAAAGGGACGTTGTTGTTTCACCCGGATACGGAAAGAATCGGTGAAAATCTAAGCAAAAATCAAGTTGTGCAGAAATTGCTTAACGACCAAACAGGCAAAGAACAGTACAAGAACCTGGCGGGTGTGAATTCACTCGCAGGTTATTATAAGGTCCCGACAACAGATTGGGGAGTTGTCGTCGTATCTCCAACCCAAATGGTATACGATCAGCTGAATCAACATATTCGTATGTTGTTGTTGTACACTTCAATTCCGTTTATCATTCTGACGCTTATCGTTATTCGTGTAGCTCGCAAGCTGGCTAGTCCGTTTGTTTACCTTGCGGATTTGGTTAACCAGGTGGATCAGGGTAAAGTAGATCTGCCTGTAATGAAGCCGCATTGGAACAGGGAAGCGGACTTATTAACACGCACTGTCCTAAGTGCACTGGCGAACTTTCGAAAGCAAAAGGACCAGCTAACTTATGATGCCAGAACGGATGTATTGACCGGAATGACCAATCGCAGGACATTTGAAGAAGTTATTCAGCAGTGGATTGATGAAGAAGTTCCGTTCTCCATAGTAGTACTGGATATAGATCGCTTCAAATCCATAAATGATACGTATGGGCATCATGCGGGGGATCAGGTTCTGAAGCATATCGCGAATATCATTAAACTGTCGGTTCGGACACAGGATGTATGTTCCCGGTTTGGGGGAGAGGAGTTTGTTGTGTTATTGCGACATACGAATTCCAAAACAGCGTATCAGATTGCTGAGCATATCCGTGTATCGGTGGAACAGAGTATATTGCCCATTGATCGTTCTGTGACGATTTCGGCAGGCATTGCCGAATATCCGTTGCATTCCACAACGGCGACAGAGTTGTTCCATTTGGCGGATAATGCGTTATATCAAGCCAAGGAAGAGGGACGTAATCGTACCATTACCATTCAAACGGTCATAAAATAAGGTTTGCGTACCTTCTATCTTGAAATAAAAAGAAGCTAATCCCATCTAAGAGAGGGATAGCTTCTTTTGTTTAGACCTCTTGTGATCTGGCCTGGACTTCATTTGTATACTGTTCTCCCCAGTCTCGCATGCTGTAAATAATCGGCTGGAGCGTTTCTCCAAACGGTGTAAGCGAATATTCCACTTTGGGTGGAACTTGGGGATAGATTTCCCTGTGAACAATTCCGCTGCTTTCCAGCTCTCTTAATTGGAGAGTTAACATCCGCTGAGTAATATCAGGGAATAACTTTCTGATCTCGTTGAATCTTAACGAGCCGGAGAATAGGTGATATAGAATCGCACCTTTCCATTTGCCTCCAATGACGCTCAGCGTGACTTCGACGGAACAGCCATATGGCGAGGGGCACCCATCGGCCGGGTTTTTTCTCATTATAATTGCACCTCCAGTTCGTGGTGGTTATTTATAGTATCCATTTTAGTACTACAGCACATAAATGTACATATTACTCATCTATGAGCATATCACTTCTCCCTTGGATTATAAACCCCATCCCATACATCTACATGAAGATAAAACAACAAAGAACCCCGG
This sequence comes from Paenibacillus sp. LK1, assembly GCF_002750415.1. Lineage (NCBI taxonomy): Bacteria > Bacillati > Bacillota > Bacilli > Caryophanales > Paenibacillaceae > Paenibacillus > Paenibacillus sp. LK1. The sequence continues at coordinate 768,967 of NZ_PEII01000001.1, read as the reverse complement.
TTTCGTATCACGAAACACCGAGGTTCTCAGGAATGAAAGGCTTGATTAGATTAAAGTGTCCAGGGAGTAAGCTCCAGCACCCGCAAGTGCAACACCGATCAGTGATCCGAGCATAACCAGATTGTACTCGAATCCTCCGTTCAGATTCCAAAGTCCTTTACCTGCATGGACTTTTGCTATGGCAACAACCATAGTGATGATGAGCAAAATGACAGCAAAAACAGTCCACAGACCTGCCCCAAACAGGAACCCGCCGATCAACTCAATAAGGCCTCCACAGACAGCCATAACTCTTGCGGGCCTCAGACCAATCGCCCCGAAAAATTCGGCTGTTCCTGATATGCCTTCTCCACCAAACCAGCCAAACAGTTTCTTGCATGCATGACCCATCATAATGAAACCAATAACAAGTCGAATGATAAGTAATCCGGCGTCTAACATGTGCTTCTTTCCTCTTCTCTAGTTGTATAAAATGATTGGTCTTATATATCGTATGAACGTCAGATCAGCGACGCCAGAATGGTATCACATAACGCCATGGTTTCAATATTATCCTTACCACTGGAATGTGGATCAGATTTGTTCTGGCAGCATTCCATAAAATGAGCCATCTCACCAACAAATCCTCGTAAGTAGAGATCGCGATAAGCCCCTGACATGGGAGAGCCCGACGGGGTGAAAACAGTATCCTGCTCCTCAAGGGATTTCCAGGGAAGGTTTTCCCCTGTACGAGATTGATGAACCGTAAGCGTGTTGATTTCATCTGCTAACGCAAATCCGTTGTCAAAGGTGACAAGTACATTTTCGCTTTCGCGTGACCATGCACTCATGCCAACAAAGTAGGCACTGCCTACCACACCATGATCAAATTTCAGGGAAATGCTCTGGTTAATATGTTCTCCGTCCTTAACCGTTGTGCCTGTTACCTGTATGGCTTCCCCGAACAGAAAACGCATCAGATCGACCATATGAATGGCAGCGAGCTTTATGAATTGTTCCTCATCCTTGCAGAATGGTGTGCTGTCTACAGCGAATTTCATTTGGAAAGAACGTGCTCTGCCCAATGATCCACCATCAATCAGTTCCTTGAGTTTCATGTAGACCGGAGCATATCGTTTCATAAATCCAACCATGACAACCACACCTGCCTTTTGGGCAGCTTCAGCCACAGCAGCAGCTTCGGCAGCATTCCATCCGAGGGGTTTATCCACGTATACATTTTTGCCAGCCCGGATGCATTCAAGGGCAAGTGCTGTCTGATCCTCTGGTTGCGCCACAACAACGACGCCGTCACAGTCTTCATTCTGCAACATCAGCTGAGTATTATCATACGCTTTCCCGCTGCTCCCGAAACGGAGGAGAGCATCCCTTGACCGTTCAATACTGCGGGTGGCGATGGCCTGAATGTCTGCTCCTGCTTCAACAGCAGATGGATATATATTCGTGGATGCATGGAATCCTGCACCGATAAAACAAAGTTTCGCTTTTTTCATGTGAATCTCTCCTTTAAATGCAGATCACCAATCACACTGATTAGATTTTGTAGCTTAAATGCTTCAACATCTGTCCTGCAATGGTGTTGTTAACGCTATGAGGAACCGGCTGTGGTCCGAGGGTGAGATGCTGGCGTTGCTGTACAAGATATAGGAGGGAGGCGGCTTGTAGGGACAAGCCTAGATCCATCGTTTCGGCAGGGTTACCGCTGCCACCAGCCAGGTTCAGCATCTCGCCTTGAGTAAGCAGCATGAGTCGACGTCCATTGGCTAATGTAAATTGTTCGATATCCGCGGTCAGTTGTTCCGTATGCTTCGCATCCTGACGGAGACTTTCCAGATCCATCTCCCAAGAAAAATGTCCGGCATTGGCGAGGATCGTTCCATCATTCATTTGATTAAAATGTTCCTTCAGAATGGCGTTAGGACGTCCAGTGACAGTGATATACACTTGGGCAAATGCAAAAGTATCCTCCAGTCGCGCCACTCTGAATCCATCCAGTGCCGCTTCCAAGCCAGCAATCGGATCGGTTTCAACAACGACGACCTGACTGCCCAAATTCCGCAAATACCTGGCAATGCCTCGTCCACAGGTTCCATAACCTACGATGACGAAACGACGTGTGGGCAGAATCAGGTTTGTAGTACGCATAAAACCTTCAATAATGGTCTGTCCAACACCGTGTTCATTTTCCATAATTCGTTTGAGTGGGCTGTCATTAATAACAATGATCGGGAAAGGAATGTTCTCACCCGTCTCTTCACGCAGCAGATTGGCACCAGTCGTCGTCTCCTCCGTACCACCAATAAGAGAGTTAGGATCATACTGTTGAATGAGCGTGCGCGCCAGATCAGCTCCATTATCCATAAGGAGATGGGGATGGTGACGAAGTACGCTGTGGATATTTTGCAGGTGCTCATTGCGTCTGTCCGCACGTTGACCATATACCGTGATGCCTTCTTCTTGCAGAGCTGCTGCGACGGCGTCTTTGGTTGTGCCCGGGCTGCCAGTCAATACAACGTTGGCTCCACCTGCCTGGAGTGTGCGGCATAGCACAGCTGTTTTGGGCTCCACATGAATACATATACCGATGGTTAAGCCAGCAAAAGGCCGCTCTTTGGCAAACTGGGTTTTCAATTCGCCGAGTAGGGGCATATGCATTTCCGTCCAGTGAATGCTGCGTTTTCCTTCTTCAATACGTTCATGTGTTGTGTTCTTGATCGTCATGAAAAACTCCCCTTTTCTATGCAAGGTATAGCGTGTCCAGCAGGACACATGATCTGCTTAATGTCTACGATAGGGAGTTTGATGGGGTTAAAAAAGGACATATGTCCTTTTCATTGCAGCTTGGAAAAAAGGTATTGCAAACTTATTTGAGAGCATGTATACTCTTAATTACGGTAAAACAAGCAATTGCTTGACCGGGATGCTTTTCATCCATGATGAGAAGATACATATTATGCGGTCGTGGCGGAATTGGCAGACGCGCACGGTTCAGGTCCGTGTGGGCTAACCCCCGTGGAGGTTCGAGTCCTCTCGACCGCATCGAAGAAAAAAGCTCGCGAAATTGCTCTAAAAGCAATTCGCGAGCTTTTTTTGTTTTTTTATTTATTGAATATGAATTGCTGCACACATAGGCCTGCTATCGCTCCAGCAATACCAAAGAGTGCAACACTGGCCATCACCTCATATGCTTGAAAGCGAAACAAAAAGGCGATGCCGCTGCCAAATGTCGTTCCTGCGAGAAATCCGAGAGAAATTCCTATTTCTTTGGTTAATTTCATAGGTTCACCTGCTTGGGAATGTGAGTTTAGGATTTGCAAATTTTGGATACAGGAAGTAAAGTGTGATCAGGAAAATACTCACATTTTATTTCCTTTTTTCATTTTGTGGTTTTCTCCATGTAATTATGCATGATATTTCTTAAGGGAGGTTAAGAGCGAAATGAATATGAACGAGCGGATTGCCGCATGGAACGAAGAAGCGCAGAATTGTACTTGTGGGCATGATCATCGGTTGGTAGAAATGCAGGTCTATCTGGAGCATGGAGCTATTCAGCAGTTACCTGGTTATTTGTCCAAGCAAGGATACAGACATGTAACAGTTGTATATGATCGATTTACAGGTCCGGCAGCAGGACACGAGGTGGTAAAGAACATCCGAGAAGCTGGCGTTTATGTGGATGAGATATGCATGCCAGAGAACAAAGCAGGCGACGTGATCGCCGATGAGGGCGGGATTGTGCAGGTACTGCTAGGTGTGAAACAGGAAAGTCAGGCGATCATTGCTGCTGGTTCAGGGACCATTCATGACCTGGTACGATTTGTTTGCTCCAAAATGAACAAGCCTTTTCTGTCAGTGCCTACAGCAGCTTCGGTTGACGGATTTACTTCGGCAGGTGCTCCTCTTATTGTAAGCGGCGTCAAACAGACGTTCCAGGCGGTGCCGCCTGAAGCTATTTTTGCGGATATCGATATTTTGGAGCAAGCTCCCCAAGAGATGAATGCTGCCGGATTCGGAGATATGCTTGGTAAATATACATCACTGGCGGACTGGGTGGTTTCCAGGGATTTGGGTGGGGAACCGTTCTGCCCCGTTGCTTATCGCATGACGGAAGAAGCACTAACGTCCTGTGTGGAACATGTGCAAGGTATCGCTGAAGGACGGGACGATGGTGTGACTGTATTGATGGATGCGCTGATTGCTTCGGGCATTTCTATGCTAATCATCGATCATTCCCGTCCTGCATCTGGTGGAGAACATCATCTGTCTCATCGGTGGGAGATGGACCTGATGGAGGCAGGGCACAAGCCTGTTCTGCATGGAGCCAAGGTGGGAGTAGCCTGTGCACTGCTTACCGTAAAATACAAAGATCTTGCACAAAAATCCGAAGAGCCGATTTTCCGTATTTATAATAATCTGCCGGATGCTTCTCAGCTTATAGCTTGGCTTGAGCAAGTTGGGGGACCTACGACGACTGAACAACTGGGTGTATCCATGGAGATGGTGGAACATGCTTTCACCACAGCTCATTTGCTACGGGATCGTTATACGGGACTGAAATATATCAATGAGATTCTAAATGTCGGTTCGAAATAAAGAAGGAAGAAACAGTATGAACAGTGTTATCTTATACAATTAGTTGTACGTACAAATTAAGAATGATTAATGTGATGTATGAGACAGGATAGCGTCGTTGTATACAATAGAGGTATTGGTGCTTGATTGGAAAGTAATATAGCCGGATAAATTTCTGAAGAACAAGGTCATACAAGGGTTTAGAATAGATCGGATCAAACGTTATTCAAACTGAATTAAAGGATGAATTAAAGCCTACTCCCTTAAGGGACAGGCTTTTTTTATACTTCATATAAAGCGTTGGATTAAATTGTTCGTACAAATAGATCGGGGGATGGAGCTAACGATGAAGTTTTATTTCTTTAAATGATCAATGATTTAATGGAATGGTTGGTTAGCATGGATAAGAAATATATTGGCATATGGGTATAAGTGGCCGCGCCTTTCGACAATGGGATTTCCCCTCGTTCAGAGAACGCGCTGTACCGGCCCAGATTAAGGAGTGACTGGGAATGAAGGGAATGATGCACCCAAAGCTGTTTGGTGGGCAAGAGGGCCGCTTATCGCCCCTGAGAGACGATGCTGAGTGCAAGCGATTGGAGAAATGGTAACTTAATATAATCTGTACGATGAAAATGGTATTTTAAAAAGGCTCTGTCTTTCCCACTGGGAGAGGACAGAGCCTTTTGGTTGTTCGCTAATTTAGTTATTGTGGCGATCTTTCAAGATGACATCTGCGAACAAAATAGTTTTCGGGATGCGGAAAAATTGTTCCGCTTGTTCCTGAAACGCAGCAGAAGGCAGCGTTCCCTGATGCAGCCATTTGCGGAAAGTGCCGGGGTGAACCCCGATCCAGTGGCTGACATCTGTCACCGACAAATCATGGACCATACACAAGCCTGTCAGAATACGGTTGCTAACCGGAGAACGGGTCACCGTACGCTTCATGAAGCGGGAAGGCTCGGGCTGACAAATGACAGGGCTTTTGCGTACCACTTCTTCATTAAAAAGAATGTGGCGCGGGTAGCCGAGCAATTGGCATGCCTTGTCCAAATTGGTACTGCCGGGTATCCGTCCTTCATACACCCACGCGCTGACGCTGCGTGAAGAGATGGATAGATCTTCGGCGAGCTGAGACAACTTGATATCATTGGCCATCAGCACGGCAAGAAGAACACGGTTGCGGATTTGACAGCGTGTCGGTTTTCGGAATCGTTTAACACGGACGCCTTTTCCCAAATATTTACGGTTGATCAGAGACCACGCCTGGATGGAATGTTGTTCTGGTTGATTAGGCATATTTCCTCCGATTTTTTTAACCAAATACTACAATAAGTACGGGGGTACTTTCAAGTGCCGGGTGCACCTGTTTCAAATGAGTGGATGCGCGAATCCGCTACAAAGGAGGAATTATGAACTAGACCAGACGCAATTCACATCCTAGTATATTCCTAGATTACAATGTTTCACTAAATTTAAGGGATCAAATAGATAATGAATAAAAATAAAATGAGTCTAATTACCTATTAGTGAGACTTTAGTACTTTTATCTATTTTTTGTTGATATGATGCGGTTTATTTCCCTGATTTAACCATAAATATTCGATTTCCGTTAAAGGAACCCATTTCCAATGTGCACAAATCTGAAATTAGAAATCCGCGTGTTCAGCAAGGCATGTGGACTGTCAAAATCTCTTATTCTTACATATCTTGTATGGAGATCAATGAGAGGGAGAGGTGAGAAACGTGAGTCCATCCGTGAGTACCTTTGCTGCCATTTCAGGGGCGTTCATGACGTTTGCTTTTGGTGGATGGGATCAGCTGCTTAGCTTGCTGGCGGTTGCAATGGCTGTGGATTATATTACGGGTCTCGCTGCGGCAGTAAGAACGGGAAAAGGATTGAATAGTAATGTTGGATTCTGGGGGCTTGCGCGCAAAGGTCTCATGCTGACGGTTATTTTGCTTGCCCACCGAATTGACATGCTCATGGGAACTGACATCATTAAAGGGGGAGCCATCTACTTTTATCTGGTGAATGAGCTAATATCCATTACCGAAAATTATGCCCGCATTGGGCTTCCTTTGCCTGACAAGCTCAGACAGGCTATAGCGGTGCTGAAAAAACAGGAGGGGTTGTCTGACAGGGAATGGCCTCCACCACAGCCAAACGTGGAGAATAAGGAGACAAAAGAACAAGCAACAGAAGTCGTACCGGAAAAACAGACAAACCAAATTGAACAGACGGATAATATGTCTCAGGAGAAATCCAAGGCGAATGAAAGCAGCCCTGATTAGGTTGTCTTTTAAGAGAACGTTTCCAAGTATCCTTTCGTAATAGAGGACGTTATGATATATTTTGGATACAAGAAAATTCATTCATACCAATTATTATACTTAAATGAGGTGCTTGTCTGATGATTAAACATATTGTTCTGTTTAAAATGAAAGATCGTTCTCCTGAAAGTATCGAAGCGGCTGCGAATGTTCTTCGCAATCTGCAAGGAAAAATTGATGTTCTGGTCTCGCTTGAAGTGGGTATTGACGTGCTTCGTTCGGACAGATCTTTTGACATCTCACTTACGGCAGAATTTGCCTCACTGGAAGATCTTCAAGCATATCAGGTGCATCCGCTGCATCAGGAAGTCATCAAGTATATGAACGAGGTCAGAGAGCAGTCGATTGCAGTGGACTACGAAATCTAATCTGTTATTCATTCTACTTTGGATAGGGGACTCTGCATGAGCGATTTAAGAGACGTTATGGAATTTTTATATATTTTTGTCGTGTTTCTGATCGCTTGTCCTGTGATGTTATTTTGGCTGAAGCGAAGAGGAAAAAGGAACCGATAATTCACTGAACGGGAAGTGAACATATTGTATTACGTAAACAGAGAACAGATTGCCCGCCGGCTTGCTGCCGTACCGGAGGTGGCTGAAGGTCTTCGCCGCGCATCACAAGCCTGGGATGGTAGTCTAATGCTGGGTCTGGTACAGGAACGTTGTCTTCATCTGGCAATTGAAATCGTTACGGATGTTGGAAGTTATCTCATTGATGGCTTCATCATGCGTGATGCGAGCAGTTATGACGATATTATTCAGATTAACCACGAAGAGAAGGTTTTTGATCATGCAACCTATGAGGTGCTTAGTCGCCTCGTATTGTTGCGCAAGCCGCTCGTTCAGGACTATTACAGCTGGGAGCGGTCTGAACTGCATCCACTGAGCAGTGACTTGCCGGGCGTGCTTGAACATTTTTCCCATCAGGTCAATACCTATGTGGAAAAAGAACTCGGACCTTTCCAGACTACACAGGCCGAGGGACAGAGCAAGGAATGAGGGGAAGCAGCATGACGAACGAATGGAAAGAAGATCGAGAAGTAAATAATGAAACGAATGACATACCTTCCGGGTTTCATCCGGTATATATGATTGAGCTGTTATTTCAGGAACGTCCCGTTATAGATCAAGGGCGTCTGCAGGATGCACTGAGCCGTCATACCGGACAAGTCCGGCTTGATGTGAAGCAGGGTAATGAGGAGCATAAACCTGAGATGCTGGTTTTCTACCATCTGGACCATAAGGTTTCTTTTCAGGAAGGTAACATTCCGGCTCAGACTTGCATGCTCCCCATTACTGAAATTGTAGATCGCGCCCGCTTTGGAGGGGCTTTGCAGCAAGCCTGGCATTGGCCAGAAGCAGGACAAGCTATGGATACGATCCAATATTCCATCCGACTTCATGATATGTTCACTGCTGCCATGCCGCGTAAACAGCGGCTCGAATTGTTCCAAAAGACGATTCAGGCTGTCATGGAAGTGTTGCCTTGTGAGGCGTTATACTGGTACGGCAGTGACAAATTAGTTGAACCGGAAGCCTATGTGCTGTCACAGGAACGTGAGGAGCATCTGTACGCTGCGATGAATGTGCGCATGTATCAGGCTGGAGGCACAGAGGAACAGCGTCAGCTGGTTATGGACACGGTAGGTTTGTCAGCACTTGGCGTGCCTGATGTACAGTGTCATTTCATTGGACTCGATCCGGATACGGTAGCCCAGACATTACTGGGTGCCGCCTATTACATATTTGATCAGGGGGATGTTCTACAAGATGGACAGACGCTGGGATCTTCCGGCGGACGACGCTGGCGATGTGAGCATCAGGTTGCATTGATTGCACCAGGAAGATATGTAATTGATCTGGACCCGGGTGATGAACATGCTGCTGCTCCGCTTGAGCCGGCGCGGCAGACTTGAGACATATCTCGATAACGTCAGAAGGTGCGAAAGACGGTATCCAGAATTTTTTTTGATATCCGAGTGTCAGGTCAAGCCCTTGCTGCTTATACTGCATCAACAGAGTAGGCATTCGCCCGGATTGACGAGCAACAGTCCGTTGCTTGGTTATTCGGTACTTCATTTAAGGTAAAGGGAGAGATGCGACGTGAAGGATTCTAACAAAAGTTTGTTGTGGGGAGCATTAATCGGTTCAGTTGTAGGTTCGGTGACAGCGCTGCTGCTGGCACCAAAATCTGGACGTGAGCTGCGTCAGGACATTTCGGAAGGTGCACGTCAGGTGAGTGAGAAAGGTCAGGAGCTGGCTACTAAGGTGGGCGAACAAAGCGCACAGATCGTATCCAAAGTAAAAGAGACGGCAGATGTTGTTATCCAGGATATCCAATCCTGGCGCAATTGCGCTGAAGGTAAAGAAGTGCGCGTATCCGCCGTCATTACTGATTCCGATTCTTCCATCGATGCAGATGCAGCGAATGAGTCAGGTATTGAAGTCATCGCTAAGCTACCTGCCGACGACTCCAAAGATAACATCTAAAACTAAGCTTGAACGCGAGCGGGCTTTCCTCCATCTGGAGGGGAGCCTGCTTTGTTGTGCGTGGTCGTACAGGAGTTGTACGATACGGTATTTTGTTTGAACCCTGCGATGAAATCGGGTAAGATGTAGGTACCTTTTTGCCTGAAAATTCATACGGTAGGAAAGAAAGCTCTGGGAACCAATTTGTTAACAGAACCAAATCAATGAAGAAGGAAGCGGTGTGTTCGTGCAGCAAGCAATCGCTATATTAGACTCCGGTGTAGGGGGATTGACCGTCGCCAAGGAAGTGATGCGTCAGCTCCCACGGGAAAAGATCATCTATTTTGGAGATACTGCCCGGACACCGTACGGACCCCGTTCGTCCGAACAAGTTAAACAATTCACGGAACAAATCGTTGATTTCTTGATCCAGTTCGATCCGAAAGTTATCGTTATCGCCTGTAATACGGCTACGGCAGCAGCGCTCGATTATATTCGAGCCAAGGTGAATGTGCCTGTCATTGGTGTCATTCATCCGGGAGCACGAGCAGCCATCACAGCGACACGCACAGGACGCATCGGTGTCATTGGCACCGTGGGAACTATTGGTAGTGGTGCGTATACATCTGCACTCAAACAGTTGTCTCCCTATATTGATGTGGTCAGTCAGGCTTGTCCGGCACTTGTGCCACTGGTGGAGCAAGGCGAATTCCGTTCCGAGCAAACGACAAGTACGGTGGAGCAATCTTTAGGCGAAATTAAGCAGCAGCCAATTGATTGTCTTATTCTGGGTTGTACGCACTATCCTTTTCTCATGGATACCATCCAGGAGGTTATGGGGCAGGAAGTGAAGCTGATTAGTTCGGCAGATGAAACGGCGAGGGAAATTAGTACGATTCTGTATGATAAACGAAAGCTGGCCAGTGGAAATGAGACGCCAGTCCATCAGTTTTTTTGCACAGGGGACCCACGCATGTTCCAGAATATTACCCGCCAATGGTTAGGAGAGCAGATCTCCAAAACGCCAGTTGTATGGCAGGTTACGCAATTATCATAGCTTTTTTGATTTCTAGGCTTATAAGAATCCCGGAGCACTTAGTGTTCCGGGATTTTTTTTCAATCCAAAAAGTAAAAGAACTCCGGATGATCATCACGTTTTTATTATGTTAAAGGGATATACGCGATTCATGTCACATGACGGACAACCAGATTGGCATACATATTACATACAGTAAGGACAAAAGCGAGAAAAGGACAGGAGATTACACAATTTCCTAAGGGAAAGGAGATCGACATGGAACTGCAATGGATTATTGTTCATCAGGGAGATACCTTGTCGCGTATTGCGGCAGCGAACCATATGACGAAGGAGTTACTGGCTGCTCTCAACCCGGAAGTAGCGTCCCAGCCCTATTTACTGACAGGACAGATGTTGCGCATTACGCCGGGGACGGGGCGCAGGTATGCAGTACAGCCTGGGGAGAAAGTGGCCGTGATTGCATTACGTTTTGGACTGAATGAAGAAGAATTGCGCGAGGCCAATCCAGAAATAGCGAACATTCCGGACTGGTGCGGGCGATGTATTCATATTCCGGATTCAAATGGAAAAACTATCGTCAAGCTGCAGGGAGAGTATGGTTATCGTGAAATGAGCCGTGATATCGGTTTGCTCGAAAAGAAGTATCCATTTATCGAGATTGGCTCGATTGGCAGTAGTGTAATGGGCAAGGCTTTGCCTTATCTACGTTTGGGTCAAGGCCCCAGACATATTCATGTCAACGCATCTGTTCATGCAAATGAGTGGCTGACAACGGCCGTTCTGATGCGGTTCATTGAAGAATATGCGAAGGCCTACAGTACACATACGCCATGGCATCAATTCCAGACGGAACGCTGGATGCAGGAAACTACGCTGTGGGCTGTGCCCATGGTCAACCCGGATGGAGTTGAATTGGTGCAAGAGGGCGTGGTCAATGATCATCCCCATGCAGAAGATTTGCTGGCATGGAATGCCGGACGCTCCCATTTTACGCATTGGAAGTCCAATATCAGGGGAGTAGACCTGAACGATCAATTCCCGGCTTATTGGGAGGAAGAGGCGGCTAGAAGAGGGATAACGTCCCCAGGGCCAAGAGATTATGCAGGAACCGCTCCTTTATCGGAACCGGAGGCATGGGCACTTGCACATTGGACCGAGCAGCATCCTTTTGATGCTGTCGTTTCACTGCACAGCCAGGGACAAGAAATATATTGGAACTACCGAGATTTGGAGCCAAAGGAGAGTGCCCCGCTGTCTCGCAGACTGGCAAAGGCTTCGGGATACAAGGCAGTTAAGTTGGGTGGAAGTGATGCAGGGTACAAAGACTGGTTCATTCAGAAGTTTCGGAAGCCTGGCTTCACGGTAGAAGTGGGACTCGGGGTCAACCCGCTGCCCTTGGATCAGTTCGAGGACATCTGCGTAGAGGTTGGCATGCTTTTGGCTGAATTATTATCAGATCGAGAGCACCAACAGGGAAGATCGGGAATCCTCGAATCCTGACTTCACATAATCTGGATGGGGGAACATGAAACTTACGGGTTGTCCACTCGTATAACAGGAACGGGCGCTGTTACCGGCGTTCGTTTTTTAATCTGCATGTTGCATCATTCGTTCCGGATCGCTCTGGAACGGGTAATGATGGGTGTGACTATAACATGTGCTGTTTTATTTCAGTGCATTAATCATACGGAGGGGTTCATATGAAGTGGAGAAGACTGCTGTCATTCAAACGATGGACACAAGTATTCAAACGGCTGCCGCGTCTGTTGAGGGCTCCGCAGATCCCTTTGGGTGAGAAGCTGCTGTTTATCATCCCGGCGCTGCTCTACTGGGTGCTTCCTGACGTGATGCCGTTTATGCCTATAGATGATATCGGGGTTACGTTGTTGCTGATGAACTGGTTTGTAAGTCGTGCGGAGCGCAAATATCCGGTGCTTACAGCGGGTGCGTCGTCTTAATCCGACACAAAATGGGTGGTTTTAACATCGATTTTGCATCAATGTTATTGCGAAGCGCAGTAATTTTCTTTACAATAGATGCTGGAGTTTAGAAATACTGAAAAATTGTTGGGACCAGCAATTACGATATAGGAGATGAATGAAATGAACTGCAAAATTACACGTAATGCCGCGAAAGTATTGAAACTTGAACTGGACAAGCCTGAGAACGAAGGTAAATTGCTGCGCGTTGTGATCACACATGCACATGGAGATCATGCCCACTACGGCCTCGATATCGATACGCCAAAAGAAAATGATACGGTTGTATCTACCGATAAAGAGATCGACGTTATTCTTGAGAATGATCAGCCTTTACTGGATGGCGTTAAAATTGATTACCTTTACTTCCCTGAAGAAGGCTTCGTTATTACGAACCCATCCCAAGGCAACCACGGCGACCACTAAGGGAGCGAAGAAGGGGAACTCATGGCTAACGATATCCGCGTATGCGAAAAATGTAATCATATCAGACTAAAATCGATTGTAGCCAAGTTGGAGAAAATGGCTCCGGATACGGAGATCAAAATTGGTTGCAAATCGTATTGCGGTCCTTGCGCGAAGCGTGCTTTTGTCTTCATCAACGGTAGGTACATCAGTGCTCCGTCAGAAGAAGAAGTGCTTGCAAAAGTAGCGAAATTCGTAAAGTAATTGTATGGGTATGCAGTGGGCAAACTTGTCCACGACAGGGAAGAGAGGCCGCGGCCTCTCTTTTTTTAGTTGTTGATGAGGAATTGTACGAAATTAGAACGTAAAGTCCTGCCTCATTTCAAAAATCTCAAAGGTATCCTCTCGAATCTCTATGGCGATGATAGTATCACTTTTTTTCAGAAAATGAACATGTCCCATACGCTCTTCTTCCACCTCAACCCATCCGGCTTCGGATAACTTCTCAAAATAATCGGATGGTACATATAATCCCTGTTCTCCCCCGATATGTTTCAATTCATATTTAATGCCTGTTTGAATGTTTGGATTGTCTGAATGTGTCGTTATGCTTAGCTGCTTTGCATTCACGGGGACCGGAATCTCGTTATTAATGGAGGAGCCTGTATATCCCGTTATTTCATACGTCGAAGGTGTACAGCCGCTGATGAGCAGTAATAAAAGTACCAGTATGAACACAATCCCAAAGTTCTTCAAATACACACCTCCTTGTGAAAAAGTACTTATCAAATAAACGCAGTCAGACCGGAAAAGGTTATACACTTCATTAATATTCATCTTTAATCTTACATAGGGAACATTGAGGCTATTCGTTATTGTTTCAACAAAAGAAGAATAAGGAAGGCCGATGTCAACCATCCTAAAGGGGTAACAGGAACATGATCCCAAGGAGGAATACTCATGCCGAAGCGTTATGATTCCAGTTTGCAAGCCGATACGACCGTATCCCAGGCGCAGAATGCAGTGAACAAACTTCATTTTGCCGTTTCACAGGCAATGTCACATCCAACAGAACAGACCATTGAACAGGCAGAACGCCGTTTGGCGCATACCGAGCAGGCTATGCTTCAAGCAGAACGTTCACTTGGAGGTCAGGGCGTTGAGCTGGCAGAAGAGATGTTCATTGAGGAGAAGAGAAGATTGAACTCGATCCAGAGTCAGAATGGGCAAGGGGATCTATAGGCGTTCCTGTCACACCAGAACCCGCAGAGCAGCAGTGCTTTGCGGGGTATTTATGTTTCCTTTGAAAGACCCGCAAAATGGATATCAGCCAAACTGTATGCAAAGTGCCGCTTAAAATTTGGTGAGAAGGTTAATAGACCAAGAGCAGGCAAATTTCACACAGGAGGTACAGAATGACAAAACATATTACAGATTGTACGATTCTGAACAACGGCGTGACGATGCCATGGCTGGGATTTGGGACTTATCGAGCAAAGGGCAAGGAAGTACAGCAAGCGGTGGAGACTGCATTGGAAGTCGGATATCGGAGCATTGATACGGCGTCCGTTTATGGAAATGAAGAGGAAGTGGGACAAGCCATTGCGAGCAGTGGTATTGCCCGTAATGAGCTGTTTGTGACAACCAAGCTGTGGAATGAGGACCAAGGGTTTGACTTGACTTTGAGAGCCTTTGAGGCCAGTCAGAAGGCGCTTGGATTAAATGTCATTGATCTATACTTAATTCACTGGCCTGGCAGAGACCAGTATAAAGAGACATGGAGAGCATTCGAACGTCTATATAGCGAAGGAAGTGTACGTGCTATTGGTGTAAGTAATTTCGAAGTGCACCATCTGCGCGATATTATAGATGAAGGTGGAACGGTACCCGCGGTGAATCAGGTGGAACTGCATCCGGGTCTGATTCAACAGGAGTTACAGGACTTCTGCGGGGAGCAGGGCATTCAACTGGAGGCATGGAGCCCCATTATGAGAGGTAAACTGAACAAGGAATCGGCTTTGAAAAGTCTGGCCCAGAAATATGGGAAAACACCAGCACAGGTTATTCTGCGTTGGGATATCCAGAACCAGATTGTGACGATTCCGAAATCGGTTACCCCGGAGCGGATTCGCGAGAATGCGGACATCTTTGATTTTGAATTGACTCCTGATGAGCTGAAACTGATTGATGCGCTGGATTCGGATAAACGGACGGGACCACATCCGGATCAGCTGTTTTGGGATTGAGTGTGTAGCTCAATTCCAAAATGAGTGTTTAATGATCTGCTTGGAGTTGTTCCGGTTACGACTAAAACTTTATAATGAACTTGAGTTGTAGATTGTAAAAAAAGCAGCAGGTTCAGGGGATTACCCTTGATCCTGCTGCTTTTGTGTTATTTGGATTGGTCCGGTTGCGGAACCTCGCAGCCGTCTTCTGTACATACTCCACTGCCATCTGCGTCAGTGGTGCTGGATTCTACCATGGTGAAAGGGGAACGCTCGTCCCATGCTTTTTGGATAGCGTCAAGGAACACCTCATCCGGTTGAGCGCCAGATACAGCGAACTTGCGATCAAATACGAAGAACGGTACACCCCGGATGCCTAACTGTTCGCCTTCTGCCTGATCGGCACGAACTTGTTCTGCGAATTGATTACTGGACAACACTTCTGCTGCTGCATTGCGATCCAGACCTACTTCTTCAGCTAACTCTATCAGTACATCGGTATTGCCGACATGTTTCCCTTCAATGAAGATTGCTTGAAATAGTCGTTCGCTCAGCTCAAGCATTTTTCCTTGTGTTTCTGCCCAATGCGTCAGACGGTGAGCAGAGAAGGAGTTGGTAGGGATCATCTCATCAATGTTGTATTCCAGTCCAGCCGTACGAGCATTGGCGTTCATCTGTGCATTCATGCCACGTGCCTGCTCTACACTCATATTGTATTTGGCAGCCAGATATTCTGCGTTGGTTTTGCCACTGTTCAATTCAGCATTTGGATCGAGCTCAAAACTTTTGAACTGTAATTGCACTTCATCGCGGTGTGGGAATTGTGCCAGTACATTCTCCAAACGACGTTTGCCAATATAACAGAAAGGACACATAAAGTCGGACCATATTTCAATATTCATTCATTAAAACCTCCATCATCTATAAATGAAACCGATACAGTTACAATTATATAGCGACTTTCCATCATTCGCAAGGTTGTGGTTATTACCAGACTCGAAAAAAGAAGTGCTGAAGCATGCGACGGATTGCAGCCTCAACACTTATAGTTTAACTTCTTACTTATCCCGGTATGCTTTGGTCCAATGGTAAGGCTGAATTTCGTCCAACCTCTTGTAAATTAAAGCTCCATCTGGATCGTACACGGCAGCCTTCACGTCTTCTCCCCAGAAAAACAGTCGTTCCTGGCACACACCACAAGGGGTGAGGACCTTGAATTCCGAATGCTCATCGTCACGTGCTACACAGATCGAGTGGGTGACCCGCTCATTTAATTTGTGGGCTTCCAGATAGGCTCCTGTTTCCATACATAAGTGCGTGGCGTCATTAATCACTTCTGGAGCTACGCTGATTAATAGCGAGCCAGCTACAGTATAAACGGCAGCTGCGCCACCCCACCCTTGGGGGTAGCGATGTTTTACAAAGTTTGCAGCTTCATCGAACAGTTTTTGCTCGATATTGAATTGATCTGGATGTGACGTCATGGTAATGCATTAGCTCCATTTCATTGTAGTGTCGGGTTAGCTTTAATAATTGATTTATACCGTTCCCTCAGCATACCGCCCCATATCTGTTAGTATTCGGAATCAGACGCTTGCTCCTCACGAAAACGCGAGATCAAGTCAAACGTATTAACCGTATCTGACACATGCAGTCGCTTTGTTGCTTCATCATGACCAGCTCGGCAAGCATTAATATCCGTTTTGTTTCCTGTAGACAGATCGTAACAGGAGCCGCTGTCATAGATGTAATCATCCGAAGGAATATAGAACAGGGAGCCATCTGTAAATGCACCACTGCGCAATACCACCATGCGGGAGGAACCGTCGTACACATCGTTGCCCATGTGGTAGTAGGATTGATCTGAAATACCCAGCAGATGCAGTACTGAAGGTGTAACATCCAGTTGTCCGGCAGGCTCGTCAATCGTTCCCGCTGCGGCTCCGTCAGGCAGATGCACCAGCAAAGGCACTTCGTTCATAATCTGCTCCATATCCAGATCAGTTAGTGAACGCCCGAGAAATTTCTCGTATTGTGGCTGTTCCTTGATAGAATTATCGTGATCCCCATAGAACATGAAGATTGTTTTGTCCCATAATCCCCGATTTTTCAGGTCTTCCACCATGTTGCCGAGCGCAGAATCCACGTAATGAACAGATTGCAGATAGTTGCCAAACATCGTTCCTTTGAATTCGCCCACATCCAGCTGCTGTTTATCTTGGGGTAACGCGTATGGATGATGACTGCTGAGAGTAATCAGGAAAGAATAGAATGGCTCTGTAACCTCACTGCTCATTTTTTCAACCGATTGGCGGAAAAAGGACTCATCCGACAGTGACCAGCCAAGCGGGTCATCCTGTTCAAAATCATTTTTACTGTAAAATTTGTCATACTTCATATTCTGATACATCGTATAGCGATTCCAAAATCCACTCTCATAGGCATGAAATACATTCGTACTATAACTATGATCCTTCAAGATAGAAGGCAGGGAATCATAACTGTGGTCTGCGTAACGGACAAACGCGGATCCAACCGACAGTGGATGTAATGAAATATTGGCCCCAAAGTCAGCATCCGATGTCCGCCCCTGACCTGTCTGATGATAAAAATGACTGTAGTACTGGCTTTCCTTCATCAGCTCGTTAAAATGAGGCGTAATTTCCTGTCCGCCAATGCTCTGACCAATCATGAAATTCATGAAGGCTTCACCTTGGACAATAATCACATTGCTATCTTTGTACTTGCCAAACATCGCATCCTTCAGTGGATCAGCCTGTTGTCTGCTGGCGAAATAAGCTTCAGCCTGCTCCAAATCGGCAGGATCGACCTCCGGTCCAGAGCCGAGCTGATCTTTGGCATAGTTGTACAGATCATAGCCATGAAAAGCAAGAAGTCCGGTAACATTGTACATGGATACATTCCACCAGTTGTTATCAAACAACCCTTTTGCCCAGGTTTTACTATAAAAATAAATCGGACCAACTGCGAGCCCCAGACCCAACACTAGGGCAATGCTGCCTGCGGTGAGTCGACGACGCATGCTTGATTTGCGGGAATTTGATGAGTAAGAGTTCAACCCGTTCGAATATGCGCTGAAACGTCCACGACGGTTACGTTTGCTGAACAGCAGGATCGCCGCATAGGGGATAATCACCAGCCAATCGACGAAGAACCACAGATCACTGGCGTAAATAAGCGTAGCAATACTGTCTCCCAAAGCGTCGACCTGTCTGGCTTGCATCAGCACAGGGATTGTTAGGAAATCCTGAAAGTAGCGATAATAAACCATATCCGCATAGATCAGTGCAGTGAGCAGCAGATTGAGTATAACGAGTGATATAATCATGCCCCGACGAGGCAGCCACCAGGTCCAGAAGGACAGAAGCAGCAGCGAACCGATGGCAATCACTTTGTCCAGAAGCCCCATCGTAATGTTGTAAGCGTGCAGATTGTGGTGGAGCCACATTAATTTGAGCAGCATGAGTACAAGAAAAATAAGATATAACGTAAGTGGATGATTCAGAAGCCCGCGCGGCGTAAGGCTGCGTGTTGGCTTAGTGACAAACATATATGTCTCCCCCCTGATGAATGGATTTGTTAACGGAATGTAAAATAGGACTTTATCCATTATAGCGTGGTGTCATGGCTTTTCAACTATGCCCAAGGGAGAAAAACTTCATGCGGAAACAATATCACCAAGATCAATCATAGGTCACCGGCAATACATACAAAAAAACGCCCCAGCCGTGGAAGGCAGGAGCGCTGATCATTCTGATATTATTATTGTTGTGGTGTTTTATTGCGTGGAGGCAGTGGCCCCAAATACTGATAATATTGGGTTTCAATACGTCCATTGAACAACTTACGACGTTTGTCTGCCTTGTGGCCAAAGTCTTCCTCGAAAGATTTGGTCGACGTGATGGCAAAAAAGGACCATGTAGGCAAATCGAGGTAACTGCGCCCTAAAGAACGCAGCAGCTTCTGCACTTCTTTCTCTTCACTCAAACGTTCACCATATGGAGGGTTGGTAATAATGACACCATATTCGCCCTGTGGTCTTGCACGATGAGCGGGCAGGACGCTGACTTCAATCTCTTTGGCGAAGCCGGCACTCTTGATTGCTGCCTGTGCAACTTCAATGGCTTCCGGATCGATGTCGCTGCCCGAAATTTGCAATGGAATATCGTCGCGAACCGCGTCAAATGCTTCTTCGCGCGCCTGTTCCCACAATTCTTCAGGAATGACAGCCCAGTCCTCGGAGTTAAACGTACGACGCAGTCCTGGTGCAATGTTCCAGCCGATCATGGCGGCTTCAATCAGCATGGTGCCTGATCCACAACATGGATCATAGAAGGGGCGGGATACATTCCAGCGACTGAGCTGAATAAGTGCCGCAGCAAGCGTTTCTTTGAGTGGTGCTTCGGTTACGAGTTTACGATAACCCCGTTTATGCAGACCTGGTCCCGTCGTATCTAAAGTAAGCAGAGCGCGATCGTTCAGCAGAATGACCTCAATCACATAACGAGACCCATCCTCTGGGAACCACTCCGTGTCATAAGTCAGCTTCAGTTTCTCTACGATTGCTTTCTTTACGATCCCTTGTGATGCAGGCACGCTGCTTAGCTGAGACTTGTGGGAGCGACCTTCTACCGGAAATTCGCCATCGGCTGGAATCCATTCCTCCCAAGGTAATGCTTTGGTACCTTCAAATAATTCATCGAAAGTTGTCGCCGGGAATTCACCCATTTTGATCAACACCCGATCAGAACTTCTCAGCCACAGATTACACCGGCAAATATCAATATAATCTCCAGTGAAGAAAACCCGGCCGTTGTCGATCGTAACATCCTCATACCCCAGCTGCTTCAGTTCCCGGGCGACAACAGCCTCGAGTCCCATCGCCGAGGTCGCAATCAATTGCAATTGAGCCATGTGATTCATTTCAACTCCATTTCAAGCTGGAGAAGGAATATCCTTCTCTCAGCTGTATAGTGACGGTGCGGCCTTGCCGCTTTCCGTGAAAAAACTTACAATGAGAAATGCGGTGAGCTAATGCATTTATCTTTCGAGTCGATGCAGCAGTTCAACCGCCTGTGTTTGACAACAAACATTTATTATAGAACATTGGCATCCATATGGAAAGCAGTCCAAGTGTCCAAGGAGGATTTTAGCGGTGAATCTGACCCCTGATGAATATGTAAATCAATTATTTCAAGAGGATGATCTCTTGTTAAAGGTAAAAGAAGCCATCCGATCGAACGGCATGCCGGAAGTTTCGGTGGCAGCAGCCTATGGCCGTTTGCTCACTTTTCTCGCGAAGACATCGAAAGCGGAGGCTGTACTCGAAATCGGTGTACTGGGCGGATACAGCGGTATCTGTCTTGCTCGTGGTTTAAGTGACGGGGGAACCCTGACTTCGCTGGAACTGAAAGAGGAATACGCAGCGATGGCACGTGGTCATCTGGAGGAAGGAGGTTTTGGGGATAAAGTCGAATATCGAATTGGCCCCGCAGCCGACAGTCTAGAGCAGTTGGCGCAGGAAGGACGTACCTTCGATTTCTTCTTCATTGATGCAGACAAGGAGAATTATCCCGTATACCTCGATTACGCCATTAAGCTCGCGCGGCCTGGGGCGGTCATTGTGGGAGATAACTGTTTCCTGCGCGGCCGTACGCTGAATCCAGACAAGCAGGGTCCGGCTGTCCTCGCGGTTCGGCGCTTCAACGAGCAGATGGCCAGTGACCCGCGGCTCGTAACGACGATGCTACCGGATTATGATGGTCTGGCTCTGGCCTGGGTGAAGTAAGCATATCAGCTTACAGGAGAAAACTTCGGATGGATCGACATTCAAGCGGTTATTTCTGTTTTGCGATCCTCCAATGAAATAAATAACTCAGCATATAGATGAAACGAAATCCGTGTTGCACCTAAATCTTAAATGCAGGAGATGGAGGGGCAATTACACAAAATACAAGAGACGATCACAACCCTGAGACAGGGAGTGAATCGTCTCTTGTTTTCTTCAAAGATATAAAGTGATGAGAGCCTTATTAAACTTCCGGCGTTCCGTAAGTCTCGAACCATTTTTGGATCGTGTCAAAATCATCGCTGAACGACAGTCCGAGCATCAACAAAATACGTGCTTGCTGAGGACTGAGGTTGTCACCGGCGATAACGCCTTTCCCTCCGCCATATACACTGCCTGAACCTGTCCGAGTGGTCGTTACGAAAATTACGCCATCCTCCACCGCTTGGGTACGTGCTTGTCCCATCGCTCTGGAGATACCGCCTGCTCCTGTGCCGGACGTTACGATTCCCTTGGCGCCGCCTTTCACAAATCCTTCAATAGCCTCGCCGCCAGCTTCCTGATAGGAAATCGCAATTTCCACCTTGGCGAGATCTGCCTTCGTGATTTTGCTCAGGTCGAATGCCGGTTTCAATGTACCTTCAGGCTTCAAGGCGCGTGCAGGAGCACGGTAAATTCGAATGTTTTCTTCATCAATATAACCTACTGCACCAAGCATCGGGGTTTCGAACGTGTCTGTTCGATAATCATTCGTTTTGGTCACGCCGCGTGCCAATTGAATGGTATCGTTCAACATCAGCACGGTTCCAAATGAAGTGGTGCGCCCGCTGCCTGCGAGCTTGATGGCGTTGTATAGATTGGCTTGTGCATCCGAGCCGATAACCGTCCAAGGGCGCATGGACCCTGTAATGACAACGGGTTTATCACTTTGTACGGTCATGTCAAGGAAGTAGGCGATTTCCTCCATGGTATCAGTACCAGTGGTAACTACAACGCTGTCATACTGAGCCAGAGCCTTATCTACCGTCTGAGATAAGTCATAGAGATCAGCCATGGTATAAGAACCTGAACCTGAATTTCCAAATTGGAGTGTGCTAACATCTGCAATCTTCTGTTTGTCCGGTAAGGCATCGACCATTTCTCCAATCGGGAGTGTACCAGCTTTATAGTTCTGGAAGCTGGTTGCATCCTCGGATTGACCAGCAATCGTACCACCCGTTCCAATGACCAGAACATTAGGTAGTGCGGATTGTTTGGACGAATCTGATAGAGCAGGGATGGCCGTATTGCGAGCCGGCGTGGATGATGCAGTCTGAACCGCACTAGTTGTACCGCTCACTTCTACCGTAGCCGCGTGAGCCGCATAGGTCCCGATGGGGGACAGGGAAATGGTCAGAGCTGTCAAAGCGGCTGTGCTCCATACAGCCCAAGGACGAAGATTTGAAGTTTTTTTCATGAATAGCACTCTCCTTCAGGTTAGTTTCGTGTGATGTTTGTTGATGATGATATGTATATGAATTCAAATTGATTGTATTTCATGTTAAATAATATGACAATTAAAGATAAAGCTAGAGTAATCGATTACATTGATAGAAATATAGAGTATATAGCGTGTTTATAAGGTTTTATGGATAAATGTAAGAAGATAAAAAAAGAGAAAGAGGAATATGAAATCATGATAAATGATTTTTGTGTCATATTTTATTACACATGAGTCTTTGGGCCTGGTAGATGTAGAAGGGGATTTTGGGGAAAGTGTTGCAGGATCGTCCATAGCAGAAGTGATCTTATCCAAAACGAATAATAGGGGTGTAAGTTAGCAAGTCTTAACGATTTTTGTAATACGGTCTAGGAAAAGAGGCTCAATTATTGCCAAATATTTGTATGCCCGCAGTGTTGAGTCTATAATATATGGTGATTTCAATATGTAAATAAATATATATCATTGATTGGAGGAGAAACGATGAACCGAGCACCCAGAAAGTATGCCAATTACATTCCGATCCGGGAGCTGGAGGTGGTGGAGCACCAATTACTTCCCTTCCAGGTGTACGCTGAACTTCGTGAAAATACTCCAGTCCGCTATGACAACCATCGAGAATGCTGGGATGTTTTCCGATATGAAGATGTGCAATATGTGTTGAAAAACCCTAAACTGTTCTCTTCTGAACGTGATCGTGCCAACGCCAGCATGCTTACTACAGATCCGCCGAAGCACAAACAACTGCGGGATCTGGTTAATCAGGCGTTCACACCTAGAGCGATCGAAGCATTAGCTCCGCGTATTCAGGAAATCGCTGATGAATTATTGACTCCGCACTTTTCAGAAGGCCATATGCGTCTTATCGATGATCTTGCTACTCCACTTCCGGTTATCGTGATTGCCGAATTGATTGGCGTCCCTGCTTCAGATCGCCAAAAGTTTAAAGACTGGTCTGATGCACTTGTGAAGGGTGCGCGGGATGACAGTGATGAAGCTTTCCAGGAATTGATGGAAGAAAAGAAACGGAACCAGCAGGAACTGGCGAGCTACTTCACGACCATTATCGAAGAAAGACGTCAGAGACCAGAGGAGGATCTGATCTCTTTACTGCTTGCGGCGGAGATTGAAGGGGAGAAGCTAACAGCAGAGGAAGTGGTCGGATTTTGCATCTTGTTACTTGCTGCCGGTAATGAAACTACAACCAATCTAATTACCAATGCCGTTCGTATTCTGTCAGAGCAGCCTGAGCTTCAGCAGCAGCTGCGAGAACATCCTGAACTTATCCCGACTGCGGTAGAAGAAACGTTGCGATATTATCCGCCAATTGTGGCTATTGGGCGTATTGCCAAAGAAAACGTAGAATTGAACGGACAAACGATTCAGGCGGGGGAACAGGTGATATCCTGGGTAGGATCGGCAAACCGGGACGGCGTTCAATTCGATCAGGCAGAGAAATTCGTGCCTGACCGCAAGCCGAACAGACATATGGGTTTTGGATTTGGTATTCACTTCTGTCTCGGTGCGCCGCTTGCACGACTTGAGGCGAGGGTTGTACTTCAGACGATGCTTCGCCAAATGGAAGACATTCAGCTTGTGCCGGAAACGGTTTTGCAGCCGATTCAAAGTGCTTTTGTATTTGGCGTTAAAGAATATCCGATTCAATTCACAAGCTCAATCAATTCAAAAGCCATCTGACACACAATGGATCCATGTTGAGGTTTGAGCAAATGAATGTGAAAAGCCGCTTTCATGCCTGATAAGGCGCTGAAAGCGGCTTTTTCTTAAGAACAAAATATCATTTGAATCCAAGCGTCACGATTCTCTGATCAGAGGGGGCTTTTTGTACAGCTTGAATCTTACCCATACCATGTTGAGCAGCAGCAGCCCACCAGAGACGATGAACAGTCCTTCGATGCCGATGAACCCGGCCATAAAGCCGCCGATTACGGCTCCAAGCATGTTACCCAATGCGAGTGTGCTCGTATTAAAGCTGAACGCGCGGCTAATCATGCTGTCTGGCGTATAGGAGCGAATGAGCGCGTTGACACTCGGAAGCAGGCCACCCATGAACACACCCATCATGAAACGGACGATGATGAGCTGCCATACCGTCTGCACGAAAGCTTGCGGTATAAGCATGAGCCCTGTTCCTATAAGAGAGAATGTAAGTACCTTGTGTGAACCTACCCTGTCACTGAGCTTCCCGAGAATTGGGGACATGGCCATGTTGGATAGTCCCGTGACTGCGCCGACAAGCCCTGCCCAGAAGGCGACGTTGACATCCGAACCGTGTAACTTCTGTACATATAGCGGCAAGAGTGACATCGGGCTGATCATGGCAAATTGCAATAGGAATGTTACAGCAAATAGCGCAGGTAACTGGGGAGACTTGTTCAGTTCCTTCAGACCGGACAATACGGATTGTTCCGGCAGTTTGGCCGCTTCCTTGCGGTCAAACTTCTCTCTGACCAGGAACATGGCGAGCATTGAAGCCGCAAAGATCAGTCCGCCAGTAATATAGAAGATAGGGCGGAAGCCCACTGCATCAGCAAGCAAACCGCCGATCAGCGGACCCAGAATCGTACCGGCCACTTGGCCGGATTGGCTGATGCCCATGGCAAAACCCATGCGATCTTTCGGCGTTGTACCCGAGATCAATGCAACTGCTGCCGGGTTGAAGCCGGAGATCGTACCGTTGAGCAGTCGTAATAAAAGGAGCTGCCATGGGTTCTGTGCAAAACCCATCAAGGCAATAACAATCGCCATCCCGAATCCGGAACGCAGCAACATAATTTTCCGTCCGTACTTGTCAGACAATTTGCCCCACAAGGGCTGGAACAAAAATGAGGTGAGGAAGTTGGCAGCAAATATAAATCCCGCCCATATGCCAATTTCATGCTCACCAACCACGCCAAGATCCCTGGCGAGATAAAGGGACAAAAACGGGGTAATCATGGTCATTCCCGAGTTGACCAGAAATTGTCCAAACCAAAGCACAATGAGGTTTACTTTCCACGTTTTCAAAGTGCTTTCACTTCCTTTCCGATCGTTTCTGCAACGTTTCAAAAAAACACGATTCTTTCATTATAACATAATTTGCATATGGATGAGGGGATGTAAGGAATGTCATAGTATTGTCATCGGAACAGATCGACACGTGGTTGTTACCGCTCTTTAAAAAGGGCATAATGTTATTTATGAGTCCAAAAACTATTGGAGGCTTCTTACATGAGCTATAATGATCGTCTGATTCAGGCCAGCTTCAAACAGCAGGTGGACCGTGTTCCCGTGTGGTACATGCGTCAGGCTGGGCGTTATGATCCCGAATATCGCAAGATTAAGGAAAAGTATTCTTTGCTCGAAATTTGCCGTCAACCTGAGCTAGCAGCTGAAGTTACACTCATGCCGGTACGTAAACTTGGTGTGGATGCGGCTATTTTGTATTCCGATATTATGAATCCGGTTGCTTCCCTCGGTATAGATTTTGATATTGTTAAAAATATTGGACCTGTCATAGACAATCCAATCCGCACGGCGGCAGATGTGGATCGTTTGCGTCCCATTGATGTTGAAGGAGATCTGTCTCATATTCTGGAGACGATTCGAATTCTGGACAAGGAACTGGATGTACCTCTGATTACGTTTGCCGGTGCACCTTTTACCATTGCCAGTTATTTGATTGAAGGCCGACCTTCCAAAGGGTACATACGGACCAAAACGATGATGTACAGTGAACCTGAAGTGTGGCATAAATTAATGCAAAAACTGGGCGATATGGTGATTACATATGTCCGTGCACACATTGCGAACGGCGGTAAGGCATTCCAACTGTTCGACAGCTGGGTTGGCGCGCTTTCGCCAAACGACTTTAGAACGTATGTGTTGCCGACGATTACTCGTATCTTTACCGAATTATCGGATTTGAATGTACCGAAAATTTATTTCCCGGGTGTGGCTTCTGGTGAATTGCTGCCAACATTGCACGATCTGCAAGCTGATGTGATTGGGCTGGATTGGAGAGTATCAATCTCCGAGGGGCGTAAACGACTGGGCGGAAAATTTGCTGTACAAGGCAACTTGGACCCTTATGTGCTGACAGCACCGATGGATCTTATCAAGCAGCATGCCAAATTGATTATTGACGAAGGTATCAAGGAGCCGGGGTATATTTTCAATCTGGGGCACGGACTATTTCCTGAAGCATCTTTGGATAAATTAAGAGAACTCACGGCGTATATTCATGAATATTCAGCTGAAGCACTGAAGACAGGGGTGACGGTTACTAATGACTAATACAGTAGGTGTACTGGTGATGTCGTATGGCACACCTGAGAATATGGAAAGTATTGAAGCGTATTACACACATATCCGGAGAGGACGTCCGCCTGAACCGGAACAACTGAAAGAATTGACCGACCGTTATGAAGCGATCGTTGGGGGTGTATTCCCACTTCGGGAAAACACGGATAATCAGGTTAAGGCTCTCCAGGAGACGTTAAACAAGGATGACCGTTCCAATGAGGTTGAATTCCGTTGTTATCAAGGGTTGAAGCATGCGTATCCGTTCATTGAGGATGGCGTGGAACAGATGGCGAAGGATGGAATTCAGACTGCAATAGGCATCGTGCTGGCACCACATTTCTCCACGATGAGTGTAGGGAGCTACATTAAGCGTGCTCGTGAGAAAGCGGAAGAACTGGGTATTCAGATGTCCTTCATTGAGAGTTATCACCTGCATCCGAAGTTGATTCAGGCTCTCTCCACACGTGTTAGTGCCAAATTGGATGCTTTCGAGGAAGCGGGAGCCAAACGCGGGGATGTGCGAGTGCTGTTCAGTGCACACAGTCTGCCTGCACGAATTGTAGATATCGGTGATCCATATCCGCAGCAACTGATGGAGACTTCGGAAGTCATTGCTTCCCGTTTAGGTATTACGAACTGGCAGTTCACGTGGCAAAGTGCGGGACGGACGGCGGAGCCGTGGCTGGGCCCTGATATTCTGGACACGCTTCAGGATCTTGCTCGTGAACAGGTGGAAGATGTGCTTGTAGCACCGATTGGATTCGTATCGGATCATCTGGAAGTGCTCTATGATCTTGATATTGAAGCTAAAGCGATTGCCAAAGAGATCGACATGCGCCTTATGCGTATCGATTCTCTTAATAGTGACCCACTTTACATGGAAACGTTAAGTGACGTCATTATTAACCAGTGGCAGCAAGGAACGGATGAGTAATGGAAGACCATAAACGTCGTGTCGTTGTTGTCGGCGGAGGTCTGACCGGCCTAAGCGCGGCATTTTATATTCGGAAGCATTACCGGGAAGCAGGGGTTGAACCTGTCATTACCTTGGTTGAGAAGAGTTCTTCCATGGGTGGCATGATTGAAACGCTACACCGGGATGGGTTCGTCATTGAGAAGGGCCCAGATTCTTTCCTTGCCCGCAAAACGGCGATGATTGATTTGGCTAAAGAGCTGGAAATTGACCATGAACTGGTCAGTCAAAATCCGGAATCCAAGAAAACGTACATCATGCAGCGTGGCAAGCTGCATCCTATGCCGGCAGGACTCATTCTCGGTATTCCGACGGAGTTGAGACCTTTTCTGAGAAGTGGTCTTGTATCTCCGGCAGGCAAGCTGCGCGCATTAATGGATTTTGTCATCCCTCCCCGTCGTACAACGGAGGATGAATCGCTTGGTTATATGATTGAGCGCCGCCTTGGAGCGGAAGTGCTGGAAAACCTGACTGAACCGTTGCTCGCAGGCATCTATGCAGGTGATATGCGGCGATTGAGTCTTCAGGCAACCTTTCCGCAATTCGGTGAAGTGGAGCGGGATTATGGTAGTTTGATCCGAGGAATGATGACTGGCCGCAAACCGACAGAGACCCATACGGGAACGAAGAAAAGTGCTTTTCTGAACTTCCGTCAGGGCTTGCAGAGCCTGGTTCATGCGCTTGTACATGAGTTGCAGGACGTGGATCAACGGCTGAACACTTCCGTGAAATCTCTGGAGGTTCAGACTGGAGATTCGGCCAGGTATAGCATTCAACTGGATAACGGAGAGTGTCTTGAAGCGGATGATGTAGTCATTACCGTGCCTACGTATGTTGCATCTGAACTGCTGCAACCACATGTGGATACAGCGGCTCTGGATGCAATCAATTACGTATCGGTAGCGAATGTGGTGCTGGCTTTTGAGAAAAAGGATATTGAACATGTATTTGATGGGTCTGGTTTCCTCGTTCCGCGTAAGGAAGGCCGCAATATTACAGCATGTACTTGGACTTCAACCAAGTGGCTGCACACCAGCCCGGATGACAAGGTACTGCTTCGTTGTTATGTTGGCCGTTCCGGAGACGAACAGAATGTGGAACTTCCGGATGATGCACTGACGGATCTGGTACTCAAGGACTTGCGCGAAACAATGGGCGTAGAGGCCGTTCCGATCTTCTCGGAAATTACTCGGCTTCGCAAATCCATGCCGCAGTATCCGGTAGGTCACCTGCAGCAGATTGCAGCACTCCGGGAGGAACTTGGCAGCAAATTGCCGGGGGTATACATTGCGGGTGCTGGTTATGAAGGGGTAGGCTTGCCTGACTGTATCAGACAGGCGAAGGAAATGTCAGTGCAAGCTACGCAACTCATTGCTGCAAAATAATTAACGTACATGGCTGTCTCGATCGTAGAGTTTTTCTACAGGGGAGACGGCCTTTTTTTGCACCATAAAGCGAAAAGGGGAGAGAGATGAATTCTTTCAATGTTCGCACTTCCAAGGAATGATGGAAATCCAGAATATGCCTGATATAATATGATAAGGATTGCTGTGAACAAGAAGAGGAGTTGCCTATGTATCCCCCAAGATCAAAACGAAGTGTACAAAAGAAAAAAGTAAAACGTGCCCGCAAACGTATGGTCTGGATCATTAATTTGGTATTGATTGTGGCTATCGGACTTGTCTGCCTCTATTATGCAGTTGGAATGAAGGAACAGCAGGCGGACCCGGAAGTAAAAGAAACGGTTGTGAATCAGGAATCTGTGAATGAAGAGAGCCCTCAAGGCGGTGAACAGGTAAGTTTACCTGATACTGACACGGAGGCAGGTAATACTTCGGATGAGGGGTCGGAGGGTTCTACTGAACAGGTAACTGAAAATTCCGGCGGTAAGTCTGGTGAGAAAAAGCCTGATGCTGCAGACTCCAAGGCAAATGGAAAGACAGATACGGGAACGAAAAAAACGACGGATACTTCTGCTTCTTCCGGCTCCAAGGGGAGTGAAGGTACTGGAACTGAGACGACACAGCCATCTAATTCGGCAAACGATGTAACCATTAACTTTGTTGGGGATATCCAGTTTTCGGGCAAAGTGGCTGAATTGTTGGATAAGAATGGTTATGACTATCCCTTTGCAAAGCTCGGCAACTTGTTCAAGGAAGATGATCTGACCATTGGAAACCTCGAAACCCCCGTAACCCTTGGTGGAACTGGTGCAGCAAACAAAACCTATGTATACAAGTCTTCGCCAAAAGCGCTCGAAGCGATGGCTTCAGCAGGTTTTGACGCCGTGAATCTCGCCAACAATCATATTCTGGATCAAGGTGTAGAAGGTCTGGTTGATACGTTAACTTACCTTGAGCAATACGGTATAGCGCACACAGGAGCGGGTATGAACAGGGATGAGGCTTATGCACCAGCTTATCTGGAGCGCAAAGGCATGAAGATTGCACTGCTTGGATTCAGTCGGGTTGTGCCTGAAACAAGCTGGAAAGCGGAAGGGAATCGGGCAGGTGTTGCCGAGACCTACGATTCTACTGGAGCTGTAAAAGCAATTCAGGAAGCCCGCCAAAAGGCTGATCTGGTCATCGTTGTTGCACACTGGGGAGAAGAACGGGTCAGCACTCCGAATAATGATCAGACCCGACTGGCTCATGAATTTGTAGATGCAGGTGCCGACCTGGTCATAGGTGGGCATCCCCATGTCTTGCAAGGTGTGGAGTACTACAAGGGCAAATGGATTGCATATAGTACAGGCAACTTTATTTTCTCGAAATCAACAACAGAGGAAACGTGGAAAACAGCAGTTTTTCAGGCGAGCTGTAGTAAGGATGCCAAATGCAGCATGAAGGTTATCCCTTATGAGGCAGGGTTGGGTCAGGCCATTCCCATGGTGGACCAAGCCAACAAACTTCTGCTGGAGCAGATGACCCAGCTCTCGCCAGGTATTCGTTTTGATGCGAACGGATTCGCATCGGTAAATTAAGGTTCGATTTATTTATATATTTATTTAGGAGGGGATGAAATGAACAACCTTTGTGTAGCGCACCGTGGTTTTTCGTCCATTGCACCAGAAAATACGATGGCTGCATTTCTGCTTGCCATGGAACAGCCTGAAGTTCAGTGGATGGAGTTGGATGTACAGCTGTCACGTGATGGTGTACCGGTGGTTATTCATGATTTTACTTTTGATCGGACTACGAATGGAAAAGGATTAGTTCGGGAAAAGGACTGGGCAGATATTCAACAGCTGGATGCGGGATCTTGGAAAGGAAAAGCTTATAAAGGGGAACGTGTTCCTTCGCTTAGTGAAGTGCTGGAACGCACCTGTGGCAAAGTGAGATTGAATATCGAACTGAAAACGCAAGGCAATATGTATCCCGGCCTGCCGGCAGCGGTTATTCATGAGGTGAGGAAGAGACATATGCAGCATGATGTGGTCATCACTTCGTTTGAACCTGCGGCTCTGGTTGAAGTGAAGAAACTGGCCCCGGAGTTCAAAACAGGTTTGATTATTGATGCACGCCCAGGGGATCTGGCAGCAGTGCTGCGGCAGATGAATTGCAGTTTTCTTTCCATCGGTTACACCAATGTGGACAAATCGCTGATGCGCGAGATGCGAAATGAAGGCATTCAGGTCATGGCCTGGACAGTGGATGACAAAATCATCATGAAGCGTCTTGCGGCGATTGATCCGGAGCTGATGTTATGCACAAACCGGCCTGATGTGTGGGAACAGGCTTTTCAGGAAACGAGCAGCCGATTTTTCAGACCCTAAACTCCAAATTTTTGAATAGCGAAAATATGATATGTACTTATATAATAAATAGATGAACATGCTCCATATACGCTAATGAATCCGATAAAGGTGGTCGTAAAATCCATGCTGACAAACATTCGCAATGTATACTGTGTAGGACGAAATTATAAACTTCATGCAGAAGAACTGGGTAACGCGGTTCCGGATGAACCAATGATCTTTATGAAACCTTCCCATGCGGTTGTGGCCTTGAATAGTGAAACGCTGCAATTGCCTGCGACAAAGGGCGAAGTTCATTATGAGGCTGAACTGGTCATTCAAATCGGGCGGGATTATGAGCCGGGTATGGCTGTAGATGAGTTGGTTGACGCGTATGCGTTTGGCATTGATTTTACATTACGTGACGTACAGACGGTCATTAAGAAAAAGGGCCATCCGTGGACGGCAGCCAAAGGGTTCAAGAATTCGGCTCCGGTTACTGAATTCCAGCCATTTCCAGGGTCCCAGGCTCTTCATGAGAAAGACTTTACACTCACCAAGAACGGTGCCGAGGTCCAACGTGGCAATATTCGTAACATGATCTTCAGTCTACAGGATATTGTGGATTATGTAGGTCATCATTACGGACTGGGACCTGGAGATATCATCTTTACAGGCACACCAGAAGGGGTTGGACCAACGGCAGCAGGAGATGTGCTTGAACTAGCCTGGGACGGCGAATCTTTGGGCAAATGCACGATTGCAGCAGCAGTTCAGTAAGTATCATACATCATCAATTTGCTTATTTAGAGTAAATATGAAACAGATAAGGGGCGTTTCGACGCTCCTTTTTGGCGTGCCCTCATTCTCTGCCTTAGCACATGGGAGACTATTCATTCACGCGAAGCTGTATGCTGTATTGGCACTCTCCGTGACCAACTCTTCCAATTCACTGCTTTGCACTGCGTGCTGCTCCACGCTAATACTCCCACTGGCGAGTCGTTGATCTAACTGCTCCTTGAGCTGCCTTATTTGCAATGCAACAACCTCGTTGAAGTCACCAGCGTTCTCATCTGCAATCATCCTCAGCGATTTACCCGCGTACAGATCCTGAACCAAGTCATCTTCAGAATGTTGATTCAGAGCACTCAGCAACTCATCCTCGCTATTGTCTTTGGTATCTATGTTAACGATGGACCATTTCGTCAAAGGTATCGGGGTTATCGCTGATCTGCCCCAGGCTGTTCCGGCGAAAGACATGGTGACAATCATTGTTCCGACAATGATTACGCGCTTCATATTCATATGTGTCATCCTCATTTCTATGGTTAAGTACGAACTGAATCGTAGCTGGTTTGATGTAACGCTCTGAGGATAGTGTAACCGGGAAAGCTGAAGTGAAACTTAAAACCGGATAAGTAATCTAGATATGAGACATCGAGCTACGAAAAAATAAATCTAAATTCACACTTGACAGGTTGGGTTAGTGGGTTATATGATGAACTCAATTATTTTAACACTAATTAAATGAACAGTGAAATAAATTGAACTGAAGCGAGCTGATTGGACCACCAAAGGCTCCCGGGACTACTCCATTATGGAATGTCCGCGGGAGCCTTTTTTCGTATTTACTGCCGTTTTCAGTTAGACAGGGAGGATGAAATGAGCAATAACGACTGGGAAGCGTTGGAGAAGACAGATTGGTTGTTTCGTAAAATGGTCAGACGATTCGTGAAAGAACGAGATCGTATATCGGTAGAGGGGGTCAGTTTACCGGGCATGCTTATCCTTCACAAAATCATTCGTGAAGGGGAACAGCGATTGGGTGATTTGGCTGAACAACTGGACTTCACTTCAGGTGCCATTACAGCGTTAACAGACAAGTTGGAGAAAAAGGGACTTACGATCCGCAGGCGCAAGGAAGATGACCGCCGGACGGTTTTGCTCGACATTACTGCCAGTGGACGGGAGATGTTTGCACGTAATAGCAATATCGGTGCCCGATGTATCACGCTTCTGTTTGAGGGCTTTACGACGGAGGAACTGGAGCAGCAAAGCCAATTTTATGAGCGGGTGATAGCGAATCTGGAGGGATTCTCGGATACGCTGCTGGAATTGGCAGAGAACAACGGGAGGCAGGAACACGATCCATCCACCGAAAGTGACCCTGAACAGAAGCAGAGGGAGAATACCGGAAAGAGCAACTATCTCAGTTATTAACGTTTGATCCGATGTGAAAACAAACAATCCAAGGGAGAGATGATCAATGGGGCATTCAACAATTTATCCAACCGGGGCAACCGTATATAACCCTGATAAGGCTTGGGGCGGTTATACCGTCTATCAGGCAGGTGAGGAAGGGGTTGTGCTGATTGATATGAATGGTAAGGAGGTTCACCTGTGGAAAGGGCTGCTGGGTTTTCCGGCCAAAGTTTTCCCCGGTGGCTTCGTATTGGGCAGCACAGGGCGAAGAGATCCGAAGTTCGGTATCCAGGACAACGTCGATTTGGTTCAGGTGGATTGGGAAGGCAATATTGTATGGAAATATAACAGCTACGAACACATTGAAGATCCGGGATATGAACCGCTGTGGTACGCTCGTCAGCACCATGATTTTCAGCGTGAAGGCAATCCGGTCGGCTATTACGCCCCTGGGCTTGCACCTAAGACCCAGAGCGGGAAGACACTGATTCTTGCTCATAAAAATGTGAATAACCCGTCCATTTCGGATAAACCTCTTCTTGATGATGCGATTATAGAAGTCGATTGGGAAGGGAATGTATTATGGGAATGGCTGCCGAACGAGCACTTTGAGGAACTTGGATTTGATGAGGCCGCCCGTAATGTTCTGTACCGTGACCCGAACACACGCTCATTCGGACATCTCGGTGGTGGTGTGGGCGATTGGCTACATATTAATTCAGCTTCTTATGTTGGTCCAAACCATTTCTATGAAAATGGAGACGAGCGGTTCCATCCCGACAATATTATCTGGGATGCCAGAGAAGCAAATATTATCGCAATAACCGACAGACAGAGTGGAAAGATCGTATGGAGACTAGGGCCGGATTACTCTTTGCCTGAAGTAAAGCATATTAGCACCATAATTGGACAGCACCATGCACATATCATTCCCAAAGGTTTGCCTGGAGAGGGGAATCTGCTGGTATTCGACAATGGTGGCTGGGCCGGTTATGGCCTGCCCAATCCGGCTTCTCCATACGGCTTGAAACATGCTGTTCGCGATCATTCACGCATACTGGAGATCAATCCGGTGACGCTGGAGATCGTTTGGCAATATACATCCGCAGAAGCCGGATTTTCCGTTCCGACAGATTCCTATAAATTTTATAGTCCGTATATCAGCTCCGCTCAGCGCCTGCCTAATGGTAACACGCTAATTACGGAAGGCTCCAATGGTAGATTGTTCGAGGTTACATCCGAGTATGAGCTGGTTTGGGAATATATTTCCCCTTATAAGGATGGACGGAACACCAATATGGTCTATCGTTCGTATCGCGTGCCTTATCACTGGGTACCACAGCTGAAGAAGCCCCAAGAGGTTGCTATTGAAGCCATTGATGTTTCCGCCTACAGAGTGCCGGGAGCAGCGCCCAAAGGTTCTTCATCCGTTGTAAGTGTTGAAGTAACACTGCCGTTTGTTGAAGGTGCAGCCTGTGTGGCAACGTCAGATGAAGGCAAGTAAGGTGGCGCAGAGCGACGAACAATGATTAGAACGAATGGGGTGCATATTGTGAGAAAACCATCCACCTTAACTGGTGCGTTATTAATGCTCTTATCCATGTTATTGATATTATCGGGATGTTCTGCAAACGAATCGGTATCCGAAGCAAAGGGTGCCTCAGGCACAGAGGCCAAAAAAGTGAAAATCCGGATCGCAGATACAAGTACTAACCCAACGTTCAGGGTAGCTATTGCCAAAGGTTTCTTTGCAAGCCACGGTATTGATGCAGAGAGCATTACGTTTGGTTCGCCAGCGGAAGGTGTAAATGCGCTATTTATCAAGCAGGTGGATATTGCGTACGGAGCTGACTTTCCTGTATTAAACGCTTTGGCAAAAGGGGATTACTCCGTCATTGCTTCCGCAGGTCAGGCTACGAATGAAGCAGCAGCTGCGTGGAAGTTGTATGCCAAGAACGATATACAGAGTGGTGCAGATCTGAAGGGTAAAAAAGTAAGTTTCATCCGCGGTACATTTATTCCTTACCTGTGGGATGATTATTTGAAGGACCAGGGATTGGAGTTAGGTGCAGTAACTCAGGTCGGTCAGGGAGCATTTGACGAAGCGTACATTGCACTAAAGCAGGGCGATCTAGATGCAACCTGGGTCATTGGTTCCGCCTTGACTGATAAGTTCGATGCGCTTGAAGGCGTGCATCAGCTCACCGATATGTCCCAAACTCCTGTACGCCTTGGAATGGGGCTTGTAGCAAGCAATGAGTTCATTCAGGCGAACCCTGAAACGGTGAGTGGTTTTCTCGCAGCGCTGGATGAAGCCTCCGTATATGCCCAGGCGCATCCTGAAGAGGTTGCAGACCTGATGTATAAGGAAACCAAGCAGCCTAAGGAGGCCACCTTGAAGGATCTTCCGATCAATCCATGGGAAGTTGGATTTACCCAGGCAGCTTATGACAGTCTGGCAGGGCAGAAGCAGTATATGGTGGATAACGGAATCATCGAACACGATTTTGATCTCGATAGCAAACTGAACCTGGAGCTCCTGAAGCAGACACTGCCAGATAAAGTGACTTATAGTAAATAACTCGCAAATTGAATGGAGGTGTTCTCATGTCCTTACCTGCAGATCAGCATACGATTCGTATCGAGCAGCTTCGCAAAACATACAATGCCCCCACCCATGGGGATGTACACTATATTATCAAGGATGTCGATCTGGTCATCAAGGGAGGGGAATTCTTTGTCCTGCTTGGCCCCAGCGGATGTGGCAAGTCCACGCTTCTAAATATGATTGCAGGCTTTATCTCCAAGTCTGGCGGTCAGCTCAAGGTGGATAATAAGGAGATCGATAGACCGGGCAAGGATCGGGCCATGGTATTTCAGCAGGCGGATTCTTCTCTCTTTCCCTGGCTTACCGTAAGGGAGAATGTGGAGTTTGGACTTCGGATGGCCAAGGTGCCCAAGTCTCAGCGGCGTACAATATCAGACCGATACATCGAGCTTGTTGGACTAGGTAGTCATGAAGCAAAATTTCCAAAGGAACTGTCAGGTGGCATGAAGCAGCGGGTGCAATTGGCCCGGGTGCTAGCTAACGATTCGGCCATCCTGTTGATGGATGAACCCTTTGGAGCGTTGGATGCAATGACTCGGCGTACGATGCAGAAAGAGCTGGTCAATATTTGGCAGGAAACTCACAAGACCGTTATTTTTGTCACTCATGATATTCAGGAGGCGCTCTTGCTGGGTCAGCGGATAGGAATTATGTCAGTAGGACCTTCATCCAAGATAACGGATATATATGACAATGCTCTGTCTTATCCGAGGAACATTGCTTCATCGGAGTTCAACATTCTATATGACCAGATTCAAAGCCATTTTGAAGAATAATTGAGGTGATAGCAAGATGAGGTGGTTGGAGAAAAAGTGGGTGTCTATCCCTCTATTGTGGGTGACGGTAATTCTGATTTGGCAGCTAGGGGCCATGCTCTATGGTCCTGAAGTGATTCCCGGTCCGTGGGATACCATTCTTGGTGCCCGTGAACTGCTTGCTGACGGTACACTGATGCAGTATATCGGAATTAGTTTTACACGTGTGCTTGCGGGTTGGGTGCTTGGCAGTGTGATAGCGATCCCGGTAGGGCTTATCATCGGCAAGGTTCATATGATCCGGCTGTTCGCCGAACCTTTCCTTAATTTTATCCGCTTTATTCCGCCGATTGCATTCATTACCCTATTCCTGGTCTGGTTCGGGATTGGGGAGCAATCGAAGATTGCACTCATCATGTATGCAACGTTCTTCATCGTTGTGTTAAACACGCTGACAGGTGTACTCTCCATTGAAGAAGACAAGATCCGGTCAGCCCGCAGCATGGGAGCAAACGAATGGCAGATTTTGCTGCATGTCGTTGTTCCGGCGACGACTCCGTATATTTTCACGGGGGTACGACTGGCAATGGGCACTTCCTATATGGCTATTATCGGAGCAGAAATGATTGCTGCAAATGAAGGCGTGGGTTATCTGATCTGGAATTCTCGATTATTCTTTCGCACAGATTGGATCTTTGTCGGCCTGATTTCTCTGGGCTTTATGGGCTTTCTCACCGATCGGTTGTTCAATTGGTTTGGTCGCAGCGTGCTCTACCGTTATGGTGTAATTGGTGGAACGAAGCGTGTCTGAACTGGCACTTGAGTTGATGGCATCCTCGAATCCTTGATTAAACGGAAGCAGGATCATTCATCACAGTTTTATCACAATATCATAGACCTGATTTGGCAGCTTTCAAAGTTGCCAAATCAGGTTTTTTGTATGCGGGGTCAGGGAGTTTCGGCATTGGGTTCAAACCGTGGTATAATTAAATTTCAAAAATATAAAACGTCATGTGGGCCATAGATGCTGCCACATGCAGGAGAACTTATGGACTGGATTATTGGCGCCGTATGCGCTTTTATTGTGGCGGGTGCTGCCTACGCGAAGAAGTCGCTAACCCTGTCCGGCTGCCTGGCGGCTGTGATCATGGGTACGATATATTACGGAGCGGGCAACCTGTTCTGGTTTGGAACACTGCTGCTGTTTTTCATTACCTCAACACTGTTCTCCAAATTTCGCAAGGATCGCAAGCAGGAGCTTGAGAAATCGTATGCCAAGACGGGCAATCGTGATGCTGGACAGGTCATGGCTAACGGTGGAATCGGCATGTTTCTTGTTCTGGGGAACTGGATCCTTCCACACCCGGCCTGGATGTATGCTTTTATTGGTGTCATGGCTACCGTTACTTCAGATACATGGGCAACCGAGTGGGGAAGTCTCAGCCGTAAGCCACCGCGCTCTGTCGTGACGTGGAAGGTGCTGACTCCAGGTACCTCTGGAGGTGTTTCATTACTTGGGACGCTGGCTGCTGCCATAGGTGGAGCTTTGATCGGGGTGGGTGCGTTTTTCTTTTCCTGGATTGCCGGGATCGGAGGATTGAGTCTGCTCAGCTGGACGTGTGTCGGCCTTGTAGGCGGATTGGCAGGAGCTTTTGCCGATTCTTATCTGGGCGCAACGGTTCAGTATATGTATCGTTGTACTGTGTGCGGCCGTGAGGTCGAGGTTAGTGAACATTGTGGACACAGAACCGTTCGAGCGCGTGGCTGGACTTGGATGAGTAATGATCTGGTGAACGTGCTCAGTTCGGTGATCGGCGGATGTTTAGCGATCGGTTTGGGTATCATTTTGGCGTCGTAGGGAGGGAGTGCGTTTGAGCACTGTGCAAGGAGACAAATCGGAGGCAATTCTGGATGCAGCTTATGGTATTTTCGGTTCAAAAGGATTCTATGAGACGAAAATGTCCGATATTGCGGACGAAGCAGGCATCGCGAAAGGCACCATTTATTTATATTTCAAAAATAAGGAACAATTATTTATCGCCGTATCCAAGCGGGATTGCGACAGTTTTATCAGTCGCCTGGATTATGCATTGAAATCACATGAGAGTACGGGGGATAAGCTGGGTGCGATCGCCAAGACTCACCTTACGTATTATTATGAGCGTCGCAATCATACCAAGCTGTTTTTTATGGCACCCAATAATGATCCGGATCTGATGAAATTCATGAAGGCATTTATGAATGAGTATATGAGCATGGTGCGTGAGGTGTTAGAGAATGCTGGTGTGCCTGAGCCTGTGCTGCTCGCAGAAGCTTATATCGGGATTCTCGATCGGCTAAAGATGGATATCATGTTGAATCCGGAATTTAATGAGGAGCACCTGAACAAACGAATTGCCTTTGCAGCAGCTCTGTTTCTGGACGGATGTCGTTCCTTTTTGCAAGTATAGCGTGAGTGTAGTTGCATCTTATGTGCAGCCTCATTTTGAATACATTTTACAGAGAAGTAGGTTACGAGCAATGAACATAATGACGGTAGAGCAAGTTGCGAAAAGCTATGGTGAGAAAATATTGTTTAAAGACGCCTCATTCGGTATGGGCGATCAGGACAAGATTGGTGTCGTTGGTGTCAATGGAACCGGGAAGTCCACATTTTTGCGTGTCATTGCAGGTATGGAGCCAGCGGATGAGGGACAGATCTCGATTGGGAATGACGTGCGTATACAGTTCCTGGCACAGAATCCGCAGTTTAACCCGGATAATACAGTTTTGCAACAAGTATTTGAGGGCGACAGCCCGGAGATGAAAACAGTACGTGAGTATACAGAAACAATGGAGCTATTGGAACTTAATCCTTCCGATCCGGCACTGCAAGAGCGTTTATTGCGTTTGAACCAGCAAATGGAGCAGCTCCAGGTTTGGCAGATGGAAAGTGAAGCGAAGAGCATTCTGTCCAAACTGGGCATTCGTCAATTCGATGCGCTGATGGGCACATTGTCTGGTGGACAACGTAAACGGGTGGCGCTTGCTTCTGCGCTGATTCATCCCTGCGAATTGCTCATTCTGGATGAGCCTACGAACCATATTGATAATGATTCTGTAGTTTGGCTGGAACAGTATTTGCAAAAACGGCGCGGCGCCCTGCTCATGATCACGCATGATCGTTATTTCCTGGATCGTGTAGCAAATGTGATGCTGGAGCTAGATCATGGGCGTTTATTCCGGTATGAGGCCAACTATACCCGCTTCCTGGAACTGAAGGCTGAGCGTGAAGAGCGTGAATCCGCATCCGAACAAAAACGGCAAAATCTGCTGCGTACGGAGCTCGCCTGGATTCGTCGCGGTGCAAAAGCACGGACCACGAAACAAAAAGCGAGAATTGATCGCTTTGAACAGTTGAAGGATCAACAGGGACCCAATCGTTCAGGCTCATTAGAGGTATCCGTGGGTTCCACTCGTTTGGGCAAAAAAATACTGGAGATTGAGCATCTGTCCAAATCGGCAGATGGCCGCAAATTGATTGAAGATCTCAGTTACATTGCGGTACCAGGTGACCGGGTAGGTATTGTCGGCCCGAACGGCAGCGGTAAATCAACCTTGCTGCAAATGATTTCTGGTAAATTGGAACCCGATGCCGGTGAGGTTGTTGTGGGCCCGACGGTTAATCTGGGCTACTTCACTCAGGAGCATCAGGAGATGAATGAATCTCTGCGGGTTATTGAGTACATCAAGGAAGTGGCCGAGAATATAAAAACGGCTGATGGATCTCTTATTACAGCAGCTCAGATGCTGGAGCGTTTCCTCTTCACCCCTGCGTCACAGTGGACACCCATCTCCCGTCTGTCTGGCGGAGAAAAGCGTCGTCTGTACCTACTGCGTGTGCTGATGGCTGCACCGAATGTCCTGCTGCTGGATGAGCCGACGAACGACCTGGACATTCAGACACTTGCAGTACTCGAAGATTACCTGGATGATTTCCCAGGTGTTGTATTTGTCGTATCCCATGACCGGTACTTCCTGGATCGGACGGTGGATAAAGTACTGTCTTTTGAAGGTGGCGGTGCTGTGCGTGTGCATGTTGGGGACTACAGTGAATATGCAGAATGGATGTTAAAAAATGCCCCTGCATCTTCTCAGGATAGTGCGACGGGAACAGCTGCTAAATTGAAACCGGCAGCAACGGAAGAAAGTAAACCTGCTGTCTCGGCCGCTAAACCTAAGTTGAAGTTCAGCTTCAAGGAACAGCGTGAATATGACCAGATTGATGAGAATATCGAGAAAGCTGAAGCCAATCTGGCCCGCATTAATAAAGAGATGGAAGAATCGTTCAGCGATTCAGCCCGTCTACAGGAGTTAATGGCAGAGCAGGCGGAGGCGGAGCGTCATCTGGACGAACTGATGGAACGGTGGACCGTTCTGAATGAGCTTGCGGAACAGATTGAAAACAGCAAGTCTTAAAGTATATTTCAGTGAATCGTCTTCTCTTCAAAAGCGACTTGTAGTCGTCTTTTGGGGGAGGGCGATTTTTTTTGCATTGATGAAAATGAATTTATATGAAACGTTAACCATATTCAAACCGTTTATTAAATAAAGAATTCCATAGAAGGGGGAGAACTCCACATCCATGTACAGAGAACTGAATGAACAATTGGCAGTGATCAAGGAAAAGGGAAGAATGTACGATAAATGGAATGATCGGCTGGAGAAGCTGAATCAGGAGGAAGCGGAATGGAAAAGGAAAGTACAGCAGCGTCTGGAGCATCTACAGAAGGAACAAAACGATGTGGATCGCCTCAACAACATGACGTTATCAGCATTCTTTTATCATTTAATCGGCAAAAAAGAGGATCGACTGGAAAAAGAAGAACTGGAGTTGATGGAAAGTAAGGCAGAGTACGATACAGCATGCCAGATGTTAACGGATATCCAGAAGCAGCGCTCGCAAGTTAAGCAGCAACTGGACGGACAGCGGCAATACCAATTCTGGCAAAGTGATTACAAGGTGTTATTGGGCAAGAAGGAAAACGATTTGCTCGATAAAGATGCAGAATTGCAGCAGATGGCTGAGGATCGGGAACATCTCTCGGGAGAGCTTCAGGAGCTAAATGAAGCGGATCGAGAAGGTCAGTATCTGCTCGATGCACTTGAACGTGCTGAAAAGGCTTTGTCCTCTGCGGGAAATTGGGGAGTATACGACATGATGGGTGGGGGGATGATCTCGACCCATATTAAGCGCAGCAGAATGGATGACGCTCAGGTTGCTATTGTCGATGCCGGAAGACGTCTTCGCCGATTTCAGAAGGAGCTGGAGGATGTGAAGATGGCTGTAAACACGGAATTACACCTTGGAGGCCTGCTTTCATTCGCAGACTATTTCTTCGATAATCTCTTTGTGGATTGGATGGTACAAGACAAAATTCGCAAAGCTGAAACTCAGGTGAAGGATGGATTGAGTGCAGTGCGAAGCACGTTGCATGTGCTGAAGGATGAGATCCGGGATCACAAAGTGAAGCTGGAGCTTCTGGAACGTAGGTATAGCGAATATATTGAACGAGCAAATTGAGACATTTCAAAGAAGAAGGACACTTCCGGCTTGCGCCTAAACGGCGCAGCTGAAGTGTCCTTTTTTACATGATAAAAGTGAATGATAGATATCCAAGTCGGCATGCCCGATCAGATCGAGATCACAACTCTGATCATTTATTCAAATGCTGTATTTCCATTCGACTTGTGTATGACCATGTCACAATTTACTTGGTCGTA
Organism: Paenibacillus sp. LK1; assembly: GCF_002750415.1. NCBI lineage: Bacteria > Bacillati > Bacillota > Bacilli > Caryophanales > Paenibacillaceae > Paenibacillus > Paenibacillus sp. LK1. Next base: position 726,311 of record NZ_PEII01000001.1, on the reverse strand, counting down.
ATATATGCGGCGAGCAGTCTCGCTGTATTCAGGACAGCGTCTTTATGCGTGCGTTCCATGGAGTGGGAAGCATGAACGCCCGGACCAATCAATGCAGCACGAATGTTATTTCCTCCACGTAATGCTGCACTGCCGTCGGAGCCGTATTGTGGATAAATATCAACGACATAATCAAGGCTTGCTTGTTTGGCCAGTTCGATCAGTCGCGAGGTCATATCGTAGTCATATGGTCCGGACGAATCCTTGGCACAGATGGATACATCCGTCTCCTTGCAGCTAAGGTCGTCACCCATTGCGCCCATGTCTACAGCAATCAATTCGCTGATTTCCGCAGGAATATAAGATGCGCCGTGTCCAACTTCTTCATAGTTCGAGATGAGCAGCGAAACGTTATGCAGTGGTTTCCAATTTTCCCGATGTGCAGATTCCAGGATACCGAACAAAGCAGCTACGCTGGCTTTATCATCAAGGTGACGCGATTTGATATATCCGCTGGGTGTAATGACCGCACGGGCATCGAAGGAAATAAAGTCCCCTACAGAGATACCCAATGCCAGAACATCTTCCTTGGAAGAGATCACTTCATCAATGCGTACTTCCATATGGCTCTCGCTTCGCTCAAACGTACGTGCATCCGGATAGACGTGTACAGAAGGGTGCAGGGAAAGGATGGTGCCTGTGTAGGTCTTTCCATCGCGTGTGTGGATGGTGCAATACTCATTCTCGATACTGTTCATGGTAAATCCACCGACAGAGGTAAGCTTCAGTGTGCCGTAGGATGTGATGGAACGCACCATAGCTCCCAATGTATCCACATGTGCACTCAATCCGATCGTTCTGGAAGAGTCCTGCCCAGGCAATGTGAGCACAGCTCCACCCTTGTTGTTCAATTCAAAATCAACATGCAGTGATTCAGCTTCCTTGCGGATCATCTCAATAATATCGTGGGTATAGCCACTAGGGCTGGGAGTATCGAGTAACTTTTTCAGAAAAGACAGGACATAGGATTCGTCAATGGTAAAACTCATATGGAAATTTCCTCCTCGTTAATAATTGTGCAGTAAGTTGTTCTTAAAACAGAATACAGCCTGTCTGGCAGAATGTACAATTCCATTCTTGATAGCCAGCAGGCTGCTCTGATGTGTTACAGCGTACCCGAAGGATTTCCTTTTCGTTGACTCTGAATGGAATCGGACTCCACAGAAACGTTGTCCGAATCGATCGTTCCGAATGTATCCATGGATTTAAACGAATCCAGAGAAGAGGTAGAGCTGCTTGCTGCGGAGTTTTCCAACTCGGATACACGCAGCTTCAATTGCTTGTTCTCGCGTTGCAGTCGATATTGGCGGAAGATGCCATAAGACCCTACAATGATTCCACCGATTAGGGTGCAGCCAAGAATGAGCAGAATCAGCGGGATTTGAACCGTGTTAAATAGCAGGTTGACTTGTACGGAATCCACATTAATGACCGCAAAAATTCCCGTAAGTAATGCAAAAACGAGACCTGCGATGAGTGCCCATTGCATTTTCATGGTGGTGCCTCCTTGTTGAACAATTCTTCAGGACTATGTATGCAATTACCCTAATTTATGGAGCTTGCATCTTGCTTGATTATAAAATCCCTTGCCCGAATGGGCAAGGGACACAGGTCACAGGGACGAGAAAGCAACCTTATTTCGTTAGTTGTTCCATTTGCTCAATCAATTCCTTGAACACACTCATAGCTTCGCGAATCGGCTCTGGCGTAGACATATCCACTCCTGCTTTTTTCAGGATGTTGATGGAATAGTCACTGCCACCGCTCTTGAGGAATCCAAGATAACGGTCTACAGCAGGTTGCCCCTCTTCCAGAATTTGCTTGGAGAAACTGGTCGCTGCTGAGAAGCCGGTCGCATATTTGTACACGTAGAAGCTGTTATAGAAGTGGGGAATACGCGCCCATTCCATTTCAATACCTTTGTCCACCACCATGCTATCTCCATGGTATTTGACATTAAGGTCATAATAAATCTCGGAAAGCAGCTGAGGTGTGAGAGCTTCACCCTGTTCCGCACGCTCGTGAATGATTTTTTCGAATTCTGCAAACATGGTTTGACGGAATACCGTGGTACGGAACTGATCTGCATAATACGTCAGCAAGTATAGCTTTTCCTTCGGATCTGTCGATTTATTGAGCAGATAATCCATTAACAAAGCTTCATTCGTTGTAGATGCAACCTCAGCCAGGAAAATGGTGTACTGTGCATCACGATATGGAAGCGTAGTGTCTGAATAGTGGGAATGAAGTGCGTGGCCCATTTCATGTGCCAGTGTAAACATGCTATTCAGGTTATCTTTGTGATTCAACAAGACGTAAGGGTGGGTGCCGTAGGCTCCCCAACTATATGCGCCTGAACGTTTATTCTCATTTTCGTATACATCAATCCAGCGATCATCATAGCCGGCCTGTAATGCGTCTGCATAATCCTTGCCAAGCGGCTTCAAGCCATCTTTAACCGTTTGTTTGGCTTCCTCGTAGGTAATGTCCATTTTGTATTCATCCACCAGTGGGGCGAAAAGGTCATACATATGCAGCTTATCTACGCCGAGCAATTTTTTGCGCAGGTCCATATAACGGTGTAACAGCGGAAGGCTCTCATGAATTGTATCCACAAGATTGGTATAGACATCCTTCGGAATGTTGTCGCCGTAAAGGGACATATCCATGACGGAAGGGTATTTCCGAACATCGGCATAAAACATATTTTTAGTTACGTTAGCGTTCAGAGCTGCAGCAATGGTGTTCTTTTGCTTGCCATAGGTTTCATACACCGCTTTGAAGGCACGTTCGCGAACTTCCCGATTCGGATTTTCCAAGAACTGAATATAGCTGCCATGAGTCAGTTCCACTTCGTTTCCATGCTCATCCTTGATTTTTGGGAACTTGAGATCGGCGTTGTTCAACATGCTAAAGATGGTCTGTGGTGCCTGGGATAGATTACCCACCTGTGCAAGCAATGCTTCCTCGGCTTGGCTCAGTACATGAGCCTTTTCACGTTTCATCTCTTCCAGTGTGAACTTATAGGCAGAGAGTTTCTCGTTGGAGATGAGGGCATCCAACTGATCATCCGGAAGGGACAAGATTTCGGGTGTAACATAAGATAGTGCTTCACCAACCTGCACGCTTAACTTTTGTGCTTTTTGGGACAGGTTTTGATATGTAGGGTTAGCTGTGTCTTCATCTTGATGCATCCGTGCATACACAAAGAGGCGTTCGGTTTTGAGACTGATCTCATCTTCGAGTTCAAAACAGTTTTTGAGTGTCTCAGGTTTGTTCAGTTTGCCTTGGAATTCGGAGGCTTTCTTAGTCAAAGACGATACTTCTTCATATTCCTGATCCCAAGCTTTCTGATCGGCGAATAGATCTTCCAGTTTCCAGGTTTGTTCAGTAGGTACCTCGGAACGTTTCAATAGTTGACTCATGGGAATCCTCCTTTGATGAAGTGATGAATATATAGACGAAGCTGCCTTCGTCCCACTCGCTTGTGCGGAGAGAGACGAAGGAATCAGACTAAGTACCAGCAAAATGAACAGCGATTTGCGGTATTTCAACGGCCTTCCTCCTCACTATACGAATAATCCCGTATAGTATGACCTGAGGGGCATTGAAATATTTGATGAAGCTAGGCTCCCATATTGACCAAAAAGTAAACGATCAGGAAAAATGCGAAACAGATCAGCAGGGTGGCAATCAAAGCCATGCCCCGTCTTAGACGATCCGGGATGGAGTTGCGTCCCAGAATCAGCACGATTCCTAAGGAAAAAGCAAGAATAATAAAGATGACAACATTGCTTGAGTCAAGCTGCATGGGCTAGACCCCTTTGAAGGCAGCCATAAGTTGACGCCATTCGTCCTCGCGGTTCTCGAAATCTTCTTTCGGGAAGCGGCGTTCAGCCCAGTGCATCAACGCAGGACGGCTGAGGAAGGTATGGCATTCTTCGCCCCATTCTTCCGAGATTTCACGAAGCACCAGATATTTGCCTTGAACTTCTACGGTCATCATATTCCACTTGTCTGTTTTGTATATTTCATGTTTTTTTATCATAGGTAGTCTCCAAACTAACGGTTTTGGTAAAATGATACCGTACCCTTGGATTCAAAGCAAATTTTTTCGACTTTTATGGAAAAGATAAATTGCAATGTAGAAGGTCATACAGTATAATGAGGGTATTCGCCATAGATGGCGATATTTTTAGGAGGTTGTTCATTTGAAAGGTACAGTTAAATGGTTTAACGCAGAAAAAGGCTATGGCTTTATTTCAGTTGAAGGCGGCGAGGACGTATTCGTACATTTCTCCGCAATCCAAGGCGACGGCTTTAAAACATTGGAAGAAGGTCAAGCGGTAGAATTCGAAATCACTGATGGAAACCGTGGTCCTCAAGCAGCTAACGTAAACAAATTGTAAGAATTTTTCCGATCATACGGATTTCTTATAAATGATTGGCTTCTAGCTGAATATACGAACCCAAGCACAGTCCCCCCATGGGAGACTGTGCTTTTTTTGATATATTTGATAAGTGGAGTTCCATATGGGAAATCCTTTTTGGATGTTTATGTGCGGCTAGTCATGCTTGACCAAAGCTTCATGCAAAATCCCACAAGTGCGGCCAGGGAAAACGCCATCGCAGTGAGATAGAAGGTGCTTCTGTTGGTATGCTCTAGCAGCAATCCTCCCAGCGTTCCGCTGAGCAGACCGGAAGCGCTGGACCACACAATGGTGAACAAGGCCATACCAGTGGCGCGATAGCCATCCGGAACAAGGCGGGTAATATAACGGACTGCCGTCACGTAGAAGATGCCAAAGGTCACGCTGTGCATCGTCTGAATGGCAACGACCGCCGCGGGTGTATCCGAGATGGACATCAGAAATAAGCGAATCGTATACATCAGCGCAGCGATCGTCAGCAAAGGAAGTTCTTTGTAGCGATTGCCGTATCTGCTTAGCAGCAAAAACACCGGAATTTCACTGACCGAAGAGATCAACAGGGACCAGCCGATGAGCCCTTCACTGGCACCTAGATCTTTCAGTGTGATGGTGAGAAAAGCTTCATTCATCCGGTGACCCAGAGCGAGCAGAAAAACGCATCCGAAAAAGGTGAGGACATCCCTTCGTTTCAAGATGGACCATAGTCCCGAAAGATCCATTTTAGTGCTGCTGCCCGAAGGCTGATCTTTTAATCGAAAACCGATTAGGAGAGTAGTCGCGGCCAGAGCAATACATACCCACATCGTCCATCCTGGTCCGAAAGATCCGAGAAAATATCCAATGCTTAAGGCAAAGAACGCATATCCGATCGAGCCAAATACACGAATGGAAGTGAAATTTCGCCCATACTTGCTTGCGGTTGTAATCGCCATCGTATCCGAAAGTGGATAAACCGGGTAGTAGAAAAAGTAAAACAGGGTCACCAGTACAAACACCTGACCAAAGGTTGTGGCATTGGCAAGCATGACACCTGTGATCAGTTGCCCGGCAAGCAGGATGATCATCACTTTGCGTACAGTTTTGTAACGGTCACTGGCCATACTCCAGAACATGTTGGAGAATACGGAGACGAGAGGACCGATTCCGTACAGGTAACCGATTTCGGCCCGACTGAACCCCAGATGACTGAAATAAAGCTGGAAATACGATACCACCAGAACGGTGGAACCGAAGATGGTGAACATAAGTGCCCGCAGCCAGTTTTGATCTGGCCGGGCGGTATGACTTGATTTCATGATGAAAGGCTCCATTCTTGATTACAGTTCAAATTTATTATCCCTTGAGGGAAGATGATTTCCCGGATGAGTGTACAGACATGCTAGGTTCCTTCTGCGTACGCCGGATGACAAGCCAGACAATGACAAGCTCGGCAAGCAGGCCTAGGGATTGAGCCACTGCACCGATCATGCCGTTCCACGCAGGGAATATGCTAACTAGAATGAGCAGGACGATCACCGTACATATGGCATTGGCCGTCTGGGAGCGAAACATTGTTTTGGTCTGTCCGCGCAGTAGAATCAAACCATTACTGAAGTCGAGAAAAGGTGAAATCAGCGGAAAGAGCACAAACGCACGTAGTGTCCACAAACTTTGCTGTAGCAGATTGCCCTGAACGCTCATTACATTTTCCAATACCCACGGTCCAAGCGGGGTGTAGGCAATCGACACGGTCATGGCAAAAGGAACAAATCCGGTGACCAGTGCGAACTTCTTCACCAGTTTGGCATCAACAAGATAGAAATTTAGTACGATTTGGTGGATGTATGTAAAAAAGCTTAGCATCAGCTGCATCAGGCTACTCGCAACGGCAAAGGAAGAGATGGCCAGAGCAATCCCGGTCGTTTTGCCAAGTACGATATTAATGACGGGGCCGATAAACAGGGCCACAAAACTGGATAATAACAGCGGTTTGTAAAAGCGAAAGACGTCTGCCTTGTTTTCAACAGGATGATCTTCCAGCTTGGCTGGCATCTTGCGTTTAATGCTGTTACCTTCAAGAAAACTGACCAAAGCCTCAATCATCATTCCTGCCGCAAAAATGATAGCGCCTACACGTCCACTATCAATACTGTCAGTATATATGAAATACAAGGACAGGCCATACATTCCGGCAAGACGGAATAGCATGCCGATCGTCAGCCATTTCGTACGGTTATTCGTAATAATGATGCCTTGATAGATATTGCGGATGACCGAAAAGATGCTGACATACATGAGAATCTCGTAGACGTCGATCACTTTGGATAACAGATCCGGGCTTACGCCAAACAGATATTTGAATACACCTGTACCAATGGGAGAATATACGATGAGAAATCCGATTAGAAGTACACAAGCGAGAAATATTTTGGTCACAAACGTGAGGGCCTGAAAGGAAAGGCGGTCCCGAACCAGCGCCGAACAGGTTTGACGCAGTAGGGTTGAAGGGCGCTCGGTGAGGGTTAGCAGGCTACCAGCGATGGCGTAGCTGGCAATGACCGTCTCGGGATGAGCGGAACGAGCGAGTGTACTGTTAATGATTACGTGCGAAATGGTAACGAGAGAGGCGGATATGCCCAGCGGCACAAAAAATGCAAATAACCGTCTCCACGAAAGTGGTTCACTTGACGTCATGTCAACGACTCCTTTGATGGATGAAATATGCCTAGTATATCACAAAGCCTTGAAAGCGGATGCGATTTTTTGTGCGGAATATGCGGGAGATCATTTGTACAATTAAGGGGATCATATTATAATAGGATTGGTTAAAAATCGCTCTAATACGTATTCAACCAAGTGGAGGCACATTTATTTTGAGCCAATCAAATCGAAATCGTCATCAATATCCGCGTGGACCGTTGGCATTGATGAGAGGGGTGTACAAATACACCATTCCGGAAACGCGGAAGGAATTGGATGGATGGCGTGCCCAAGCTGAGAAAATTCCGAATGAGGAATTGCGCAATCAGGCACTGGCCAGTCTCAGGGACAAGCAGTTCCACTGTGAAGGCGGGACCGTTTATGCTTTACCTGATTTGCCGAACAGGCACATTCTGATTCCACTGATCGTTTCATATCAGACTATTAGTGATTATTTGGACAATCTGTGTGATCGCAGTACATCGATGGACCCGAATGACTTTCGGCTTCTCCATCAATCTATGCTTGATGCGGTAGATCCCGAAGCAACCCCTGTCAATTATTACGCGCTCCGTGAGGAGCAGGATGATGGTGGATACCTAAGGAATCTGGTGACCTCATGTCAGGAGCTGACTCGTCAGCTGCCAGGCTATGCATCCGCCAAGCCTCAAATTCAGGATCTGGCAGGCCTATACACGGACCTGCAGGTATATAAGCACATCAAGCCGGAACTGAGAGAAACGGCTTTGCTGGAATGGTGGTCGGAACATCGCCACCGCACACCTCAGTTCCGTTGGAACGAATTTGCCGCCGCTACCGGCTCTACGCTGGGCGTATTCATGCTGTTTCTGGCTGCGAGTGATGATCAGCTGACAGAGGAGCAGGCGGCTTCGATCCACACTGCCTATTTTCCTCATGTATGTGCTCTGCATATTATGCTCGATTATTTAATCGATCAGGATGAAGATCGTATCGGAGGAGATCTCAACTTCTGCAATTATTATGAGAATGTGGAGACAATGCTGGACCGAATTGCTTTTATTGTGGAGATGGCCCGCAGTGATGTGCAGAAGATTCCGGGAAGTTCGTTCCACCGGATGATTATCGAAGGACTGCTTGCCATTTACCTGTCTGATCCCAAAGTCAGCGAACAACAGGAAGTTCGCGTCGTTTCCAAGCGTTTGATGAAGAATAGTCCGATGACAAGAGTATTTTTCTTTATCTTTAGCCGCTGGATTCGTAAGCATATGTAAGTCAGGCGTATTGGTGGGAGCCTGAAGTGAAACTAGAGGAGGAAGAAACATCATGACAGCAGTAAAGAAAATCGCAGTTTTAACGAGCGGTGGTGATTCACAAGGGATGAACGCGGCTGTTCGTGCGGTTGTTCGCAGCGGACTGTTTCACGGTCTCGAAGTGTACGGGGTTCAACGCGGATACCAGGGTCTTTTGAATAACGATATTTTCCCAATGGATTTGCGGAGTGTAGGGGATATCATCCAGCGTGGGGGAACGGTTCTGCAATCGGCACGCTGCAAGGAATTCTATACCGCTGAAGGTCAACAAAAAGGTGCAGACATTCTGCGTGCACGCGGTATTGACGGCCTGGTTGTTATTGGTGGAGACGGTTCATATAACGGTGCCAACAAACTGAGCAAGCTGGGCATCAACACGATGGGTCTTCCGGGAACGATTGATAATGACGTTTCTTTCACCGATTATACGATCGGATTCGATACAGCAGTAAGTGTAGTAGTAGATGCAGTAAACAAATTGCGCGATACCATGTCTTCACACGAACGCTCTTCCATCGTTGAAGTAATGGGCCGTCACTGTGGCGATATCGCTTTACATGCAGGACTCGCATCGGGTGCAGAAACGATTCTTGTACCGGAAGTTCCGTTTGACATGGACGAAGTGGCAGATCGGATGAAAGCCAATTTTGCACATGGCAAACGCCACAGTATCATCATCGTTGCTGAAGGCGTGGGCAAAGGTGAAGATGTAGCGAAAGAACTGATGGAACGCTGCCCAACGTATGAGCCACGTGTAACTGTTTTGGGTCACATTCAGCGTGGAGGTACGCCAACTCCGTTTGACCGTAACCTTGCCAGTCGTCTGGGAGATTTCGCCGTACGCAGTCTGATCGCAGGTGAGACAGACAAAGGTTGCGGTATTATCAAGGGAGAACTGACCCTGACGGATATTGATAAAGTTGTTAATACGAAAAAAGACTTCGATATGGAGACTTACCAGCTTGCACAGCGTTTGTCCCAATAATCCAGTCATCAACAAAAGTTTAAATTAAATGAGCACAGTCCCGTTTTATCGCGGGCTGTGCTCTTTGTTATATTTCCATTATTTATTTTCAGCCATACGAACCGAGGCTTGCTTCTGAACAAGGAACAATCTCCAGAGAAGCGCTGTTGCTCCAACGGCGAGGCCGGCAATGAGTCCAACCCAGTATCCAAAGGCACCGAGTGAGGTATACGTAGCCGTGATGTAGCCGACCGGTAGACCGATGATCCAATACGCGACAAACGTTATGATCAATGCAGGATTCACGTCCTTGTAACCCCGAAGTGCTCCCTGCGTTGGGGTGGCAATGGCATCAGAGATTTGAAAGAAGATGGCGTAAATCAGGAAATGCTGTGTCAAAGCAATAACTTCGCGATCATTCGAGTACACGCCTGCAATTTGTTCCCCGAATACCAGTAATACCACAGCTGTTAACAGAGAGAGCCCAATGGCTCCTCCGATACCCAGGAGGCTGTATTGCTTTGCGTCTCTCACACGCCCTGCGCCCGCCTCATAGCCCACAAGAATCGTAAGGGCCATACATATACTCACAGGCAGCATATACAGCGTAGAAGCGAAATTCAGGGCTGCCTGATGGGCAGCAATCGTAATAGTGTCGAACCGGCTCATTAATAATGTGACCGCTGCAAAGATAGAGGTTTCAAAAAAAGTAGCGAAACCGATGGGAACACCGATCTTGAGCAGCTCTTTCCATTTGGTCATTGAAATGTTGGGCAATTTTCGAAAGATCCCATATTGGGCAAAGGGCTCAATTCGGTGTACGAAAAAGAGGCTGAGGAGAAAAATGAGCCAGTATGTACTTGCTGTAGCTACACCTGCTCCGACACCTCCCAGTTGAGGGAAGCCCCAGCGTCCAAAGATAAGTAAATAGTTCAGGAAGATGTTTACAGGCAGCGAAACCAGCGTAATCATCATGGTGATCCGTGTCTGGCCCAGTGCATCCATAAAACTCCGCAGCACAGTGTAGCCGAAAAGGGGGATAACCCCAAAAGCCAAAGCACACAGAAAATAGAAGGCGACTTGGGCAACCCGCGGCTCCAAAGGCATTCCGTTAAGAATGGGACTGAGCAGTAATGTACCTGCTGCAAGAACGACGATTCCGACCGCCACACCGAGATATAAGGCTTGAATGACGCTATGACCAATCTTGTCATTACGATTCGAACCGAGCAGGTGTGAGACAACAGGTGTAATGCCAATCAGAATACCACTGAGTCCTGTCTGTACGGGCAACCACAGGCTTGCACCAATGGCGACACCAGCGAGATCAGCCGGGGAGAACTTGCCTGACATATTGGTATCAAAAAACGACATGGCAGAGAGGGCGATTTGTGTGGTGAAGATGGGTAGAAATATAATCAGGAATTGCTTTACTTTTTGAGAAAAGCTGGTGGTGGTCATGTTCACTGGCAGTGCCTCACTATTCTTAAGAGTTATCACTAAACTGTCATGTACGGACAGCTATTTATTGTAGTGGATTTTGCCCAATTTGAATAGGGAGAGGAATATAGTTGTGCGGAAGGTAAGGTTGAGAGCATAGTAAATAACCTCGCTCCAGAGAATACGGAACGAGGTTATTGGAGTAAAGTGAACAAAAATAAGAGCGCATTATTTATAGTTTACATCTGGTGTATATCGATTGGAAGCATTCCAGAGCAGGTACTCATCCACATCCATGTCTTTCATCGCACGAATTTGGTCTTCTACCTGTTTTTTGCCGTATTTGATGTAATGTCCGCTGCCTAACCAGCTTGCTGTAAAGTCCTGAATCCATGGGCGGATAACGGGTTTCAGCTCCTTGGTTGGATCGAGTTTCTTATGTGTATCTTTCATGGAGCCTTTGATGGTCGTATAGGGATCTTTGTCAGGGTCCTTCACACCGTACCAGCCGGTGGAGTAGTGACTCGGGTAAACCATCGGCGAAATGACATCCACGTTTTCAGATATCTTCACAAAATCCTGTCCAATACCCTCGGCTGCTGGTACTGAGGCTGCGTAACCGAATATATCTACTGAGACTCGGACACCCAGCGGTGCGAGCTCTTTGCGTGCATACTGCACGAATTCAGCTACAATGTCGACCCGGGACTTGTCGGACTTGGTGTATTTCAATGCGTCTGCACGCGTTTCAAAACCTTCCGGAAAACGAACATAGTCGAACTGAATTTCCTTAAATCCCAATTTAGCAGCTTCCTTGGCGATCTCTATGTTGTAATCCCATACTTCCTTACTGTAGGGATTCACGAAGCTGTCGCCTTTGCCATTGGCCCATACAGAACCGTCCTTGTTGCGGAAAGAGAGCTCCGGATTTTTCTTGGCGAGAATCGTATCCTTGAATACAACCACTCGTGCGATCGGGTAAACATCATGTTTTTGCAGGCGTTTCATCAAGGCATCAATATCACGGATAAAAGGCTGAGATTTGCCCATTTCCTGTAATGTCTTGTTCTCCGTAGGATAAGTTATGTATCCGAGATCGTCCTTGATATCAATGACCATGGAATTGAGCTCTGTGTTATCCATCAGATCGAGTAATGATGTCATGCGTGCACCACCGGCGCTGTAAGCCGTCACATAGATGCCTTTGACAACGGGTGCATCGGGTTGAGGGTCAATTTTGGCAGGTGGGTTATCCGCATCAATAACGACTTGATCTTTTTGAGATTGAATAATGGCGGTATTGAAACTGTTTGTTAAAGATTGAAAAGGTTGATTCCCTTGATCGGCTGTAGCGGGTGCACCACTGATAGTTCCCCAGGCCATAGCCAGTAAAGCCCAAAACATGTTCATTCATTTCCACTCCCCTATGTGCATTCCATGTTTGAATTATACATTAAAGCCTCTGGGCTTTTAACCATATTATTCAAGTGATGAAACACATGGGGAAAATGAAAACCGCTTCCTGTTGAGGGGTAACCCCCACAAGAAGCGGCGTGATCAATCTAAAAAAATTATTGAATGTAAATCTCATTTTGATGCTCACAAATACTGTACTGAATGATTTCCATTGCGTCTCCCTGTTCCAAGATGCCCAGCCCATCCCGGAGAACAATCAGTGAGTCGAGCTCATTCGGTTTTAAGAAAGGGAGCATTTCCGGGCACCATCTGTTGACGATTTCAAACAGTTTTACCGTTTCCATATCCACAATAATCACCCTTTCCTACTCGAATTCCAAAATGGTAAGTCATTCGGCGCGAATCGGAAAAGCACATGGTTCTGTGAAATTGAAGGGCACATCCTGCTATACAACATATTTAGGAGCCGTACACCGTTATTATACCACAATGTTTAGAATTGTTAACCGTACATCTGTCTCAACTTCGGCGGAAAGAGCCCATAACTCCAACCGTTTCCACAATATTAACAAAGGCGTTCGGATCCGTTTCCTTGATAATTCGTTTGATTTCAACGAGTTCGTAGCGAGTAGTCACTGTCATTAACATGTCCTTTTCGATGTCTGTATATGCTCCCTGGGTTTTGATTTTGGTGACCCCACGAGGGCGAACAAGCAATTTTTTCAACATCGCTTCGGTTTCATTGGTAATGATGTACAATGTGACTTTGACATGGCTGATGTGAATCAGATCCAGCACTTTGCCTGTGATATAGATCGATACCATGGAGGCAAGCGCGATGTTCCAGTCATCATTCAGATAGCCTGCGAGCATAATAATGGCTCCGTTCATGCCAGCCATTACCGTACCAATCGGGAAATCACGATTACGGGTGAAAATGGAACCAACAATGTCGAGCCCGCCCGTCGAGCCGCCGACTCGGAAGGAAACTCCGGTACCCAATCCCACTAACACGCCGCCAAAAACACAGCTCAGAAGGGGGTCTGTTGCCACAGCAAAAACAGGCAGAAGCCCGATGAACCATGAAGTGGCTGCTACCGAAACAATACTTAATGTAATGAAACGTCGTCCAAGAATAAACCAACCTGCAATAAGCAGAGGAATGTTTAGAACAAAATACATTATACTAAGATTCAAATTCGTAAAATAGCCGAGAAGCATGGAAATACCGGATACTCCGCCGCTAAGAAGCTGATGGGGAACCAAAAACCAGTTGAAGCCGCAGGCAATAGCTGCAGCACCCAATACGATCACTAAAAAGTGCCAAACCATTTTGGGCAATTTAATCACCTCATTTATATTTAAAACCAGATTGCTGGTAATCTTGAATTGTTTTGTGATATAATGATTTGTGGATATTCTTGAGTAGGAAACTTTTTCCAAATGGAACTATAAAATTTGAAATGTTTCAAACGCATGTATGTAGTTTTAGTCTTATGTTGGGGACCCATTCACGAATTATGTTCGTTTGTGAAAATAATTCGACTTGATGGGATAACCTATAAATATTAACGCTACTTAAGAATACAGACAACAAAGTGGATTGTCCACCATGTCCACCATATAGAAGGAGTATGAATAATTTTGACAAATTTAAATTTCACAGATTTCAATCTTGAACCACTGGTGCTGCAAGCGATCACCGAACTTGGTTTTGAAGAGGCAACTCCGATTCAATCCAAATCAATCCCTCTTGCTCTTGAAGGCAGAGACTTGATCGGTCAAGCTCAAACGGGTACTGGTAAAACCGCTGCATTTGGTATTCCATTGATCAGCAAAATCTCCAAAAGTGATGAAAAAATCCGCGCCCTCATTATGGCACCTACACGTGAACTCGCGATCCAAGTTGCCGAAGAAATCGAAAAACTCACCCGCTTCAAAGGTTTGCGCTCCCTGCCAATTTACGGAGGACAAGATATCGTTCGTCAAATCCGTGCACTGAAAAGAAAACCACAGATCATCATTGGTACACCAGGACGTCTCTTGGACCATATCAACCGCAAAACAATCAAACTTGATGATGTACAAACTGTTGTATTGGATGAAGCAGATGAAATGCTCGACATGGGTTTCATGGAGGATATTCAATCCATCCTGAAACAAGTTCCAGACGAGCGTCAAACGATGCTGTTCTCAGCAACAATGCCTCCTAACATTCAAAAATTGGCTCAACAATTCTTGAACAACCCTGAGCACGTTTCCGTAATCCCTAAACAAGTAAGCGCGCCTTTGATTGACCAAGCTTACATCGAAGTGCCTGAGCGTCAAAAATTCGAAGCACTCAGCCGTTTGTTGGATATGGAATCTCCTGAACTGGCGATCGTATTCGGACGTACTAAACGTCGTGTTGACGAATTGGCTGAAGCTCTGCAAAAACGTGGATACTCTGCTGACGGTCTTCATGGTGACTTGTCGCAAAACCAACGTGATACAGTAATGCGTAAGTTCCGTGACGGCAGCATTGATGTACTCGTTGCAACAGACGTAGCTGCACGTGGACTCGACGTATCCGGCGTAACTCACGTTGTGAACTTTGACCTTCCGCAAGATCCGGAGAGCTATGTTCACCGTATCGGCCGTACAGGTCGTGCGGGTAAAGAGGGTGCTGCATGGTCTTTCGTAACTCCGCGTGAAATCGACCACCTGCACTTCATTGAGCGTGTAACACGTCACCGTATTCCGCGCAAACCACTGCCAACAATGGCTGAGGCTGTAGAAGGAAAACAACGTTTGACAGCTGAGCGTTTGCTCGAAATCGTACAATCTGGCGAACTGAACGAATACAAAGGTATCGCGATTCAAATGCTTGAGCAATATGATTCTGTTCAACTGTTGTCAGCTGCGCTGAAGCTCCTGACAGGTGACAAAAAAGATGCTCAAGTTGATCTGACTCCTGAAGATCCGATCCGTGCAAAACGTCGTAAACCGGATGTTCGCTCTGGCGGACGTAAACCATCTGGTTACAGCGGCAACCGCAGCAGCAGTGGTGGCGGTGGTTACAACCGTGATCGCAACAGCAGTGGCGGCGGACGTGGCGGATACAACCGCGATCGTAACAGCAGTGGAAGCGGAAGTGGAAGCAGAGAAGGTGGTTACAACCGTGACCGCAAACCACGTCCAAGCAACAACGAAGGACGTCGTCCTGCCAAAGATTCTTCTTTCGAATAATATACAAGTGTGAACTGGAAAATGGAGCAGGGCAACTGCTCCATTTTTTTATGTGCAGATTATGCGAAACCACTATGCTGTCGATCTCTTTTCGGGAAGGGCTGGCTTTTCCTATCTATAATAAGGTATATTAATATTATTAGAATTAAGGCTAGACGCAAGGCTGCGGAGGAGGAGAATTGTTTGGAATTTAAAGGAGCTATGGGTGGGATCTACCGACTTACAGAGTGGATTACGAGACTGGCCGCAACCAATTTGTTGTGGGCTATTTGTTCGTCTCCGTTCTTGTTTTTCTTGTTTATGAAACTGCTCGTGATGCAGCAGAACCTGGCTAACGAATCACTACAAATGAACTGGGCTATAGCCATTGTGGCACCGCTTACACTATTCCCGGCGACGTCGGCGCTGTTTACGGTTGTTCGTAAATGGAATATGGGTGATACGGATGTGCCGATCTTCCGTACTTTCTTTGTAGGTTACAAAGAGAACTACAAACAGAGTTTAATCGGAGGCGTCTTCTATACCTTGCTGTTTGCCATCATGTATCTGGATTACACAGTATACATGACACAATTCAAGAATATGCAGCTGGTCGGAATTATTATGCTCGTACTGCTGCTGCTGCTGTTTGTTTCTCTCTTTAACTTCTTCTCGATGGTTGTGCATTACCACATGTCCATCGGAATGATTATCAAAAATGCAGTTCTATTGACGCTGATCAGACCATTCCGTGTATTTTCCACGTTGCTGGGAAGTGGATTGTTGTTCTATATCGGTTTTCGTTATCCGGTCTTGTTCATCTTCTTCATTATTAGTATTGTTGCTTGGTTTGCTTTCTTCAACTTCTACGCTACGTTTAATAAGATGCAGGAGCAGATGGAGAAGATGCAACTAAAGAAAGAAGAAGAGGAAGCTGCACAAGCCGCTGAACAGGCAGGGGAGTCAGTTGAGACGATAGAGACGGCTGAACCATCTGAGCTTAAGTCATCTGACGAAAAACAAGATAATATCCAAAAATAAAACATGAGCTGTCACCATTTACTTTTTACACAGTTAGGGATATAATAATTGTACATCCTGCGATGTACGTTTCGGTTATTCGTTGTTTTGAACCAATGATGATGTCTTCGGGAGATCAATACAGAATGTTGCTGAAACGCCCTGTCTATATGACATGGGGACTTCAAAAAACATTTTTGCGGCCACCCACCTGCCAAGCAGGTTCATAAGACAATGTAGCCGGACGGCATAGGCGGGTTCCTATTTTATCATGTACAGCACCCTGACTCTTTCCTCTAATCCAGGAATTTCAGGGTGCTTTTTATTTGAGCTTATTTTGTTGAATTGGCTGTATTTTGTTAAAAGTGTCGCTTGCCCTTTTGTTACTACATGAACAATGTTACACTAGTATACATAAATGGAACGGTTACATTCAAAGGAGGAAGGGTCTTGACCTTAAAGAGAACGCTCGTCGGTATCATCCGCAGCATGGAGGGAACCAGCGATCGAGCCAAGGATCCCAAATTAAAAACACGGTATTATAACTTATCCAAAGACAGAGCCTGGGAAGAGGTTTCTTCGACACTCAAAAAAATTCCGGGTTATAAAGTGCTGCATGAAGTGCCTTCTGTGGGAGAGGTCATACTGGAGAAGCGGACTACCTTTGGACGGACGATGGATATTACAGTTTCCATTATATCGGTAAGTCCTGTTCGTAGTGCGGTCGATATGTATTCGGCTTCACGTGGTTCACTTGGAGATCTGGGTTCTAATTATCGCACGATCATGAACTTGTTCTCCGTATTGGATAAGAAGCTGAGTAAGTATAAGTCAAATGATTGAAATAGATGGGTGAATAACAAAAAGCGAGAGAAGGTTAACCTTCCTCGCTTTTGTTCTGAACGTGAACTACCTTTTACAGCAAGGCTTTTACAGCGGAAATCGCTTGCTCGAAGTTAGGGGAGTCTGTCATTTCAGGCAGATATTCCACATATGTAATTCGGTCTTCAGCATCCAACACGAAGATGGAGCGCATGTCCAATTGGAATTCTTTGATCAGAACACCGTAGTCTTCACCGAATGAACGTGTTTTGTAATCGGAAAGTGTTACGACGCGGTCAACTCCGGCTGCTCCACACCAGCGTGCTTGTGCAAATGGAAGGTCAACGCTTACTGTCAATACGACAACATTGTCTCCAAGATCTCCTGCTTCAACATTGAAGCGACGAGTTTGGGCATCGCATACGCCAGTATCCAGTGAAGGAACAACGCTGATTAATTTGATTTTACCTGCGAAGTCTTTCAGGGATGCATCTTCAACCAGGTTTTTACTCAGTGTAAAATCGGGTGCTTGATCGCCCACTTTCAACTCGGGTCCGATCAATGTAATAGGGTTGCCTTTAAAGGTGGCTGCGCCTGTACGTTCTTGTGCCATAATAATGTTCCTCCTTATAAGTTGGTGATCCGTGCCAAAATCCATTATAATCTTTTATGAAAGGCATTGTCCAATTCGGACGAGGATCATTAAAATGGGCCATACTTGAAGGCTGATCTGAACAGGGTGGAGTGAAAGCAGAAACTTATGATATTTATAAGGTATGAGAACTGGAAAAGTTATTTGAAATTTTTCCCTTTGACGTCGATTCTTTTAATTGCCAATGTTGTTATGTTTATTGTGTTGAGTTTGAACGGTGGTTCCACAAACAGTATGACGCTGCTTAAGTTTGGAGCGCTTGTTAACCATGAGTTGTTTGCAGCAGAATGGTGGCGTTATATTACGTCGATGTTCTTGCATGCTGGTTTCAGCCATTTGTTGTTTAACAGTTTTGCTCTCATCGTATTTGCACCACCAATGGAACGGTTGCTTGGTTCAGTAAGATATGGTGTGTTGTACTTGGGTGGAGGCATTTTGGGCAACATTCTGGCTGTTGCGTGGTATAACTCGGTTGGGGCGACGACAATCTCAGTAGGTGCTTCAGGAGCAATCTATGCAATCTATGGTGCATTTCTGTATGTTGCCTTGTTCCAGCGGACAATGATGGACGAAACCTCACGTAAAACGTTGTATACACTGCTTGTATTCGGAATTATTTTTTCCTTTGCCATGACAGGCATTAACTGGATGGCGCATTTGGGTGGGTTGTTAGGTGGATTCTTCATTTATGGACTGCTCATCCGCTTGTGGAAACCCCGCAGCTTTAAGCAGTAGTCGGATTGGTCTGAAGACGGAATGCAATCAAGGGTAAGTAGGGTATAGTAGATTGGAGAGATCAGTGGCAGTGGAATTAAGACAGTTGCATTACTTTTTGAAAGTGGCACAGAAGGAGCATGTTACGCAGGCGGCGGAGGAATTGCACGTAGCGCAGTCTGCGGTGAGTCGTCAGATTCATCAGCTGGAGGAAGAACTGGGAGTAGACCTCTTTATGCAAAAAGGGCGAAATCTGCAGTTGACCGCAGTCGGGCAGCTCTTTTGCAAACGGGTTGAAGGCATATTGAAAGATCTGGACAAAGCGGTCGGTGAGGTTCATGAGTTTCTCGACCCAGAGCATGGTGAAATTCGTATCGGTTTTCCTCACAGTCTCGGTATTCACTTGATTCCTTCGGTTGTAGCAGCGTTCCGTCAGCGTTATCCTAACGTCAAATTCAGATTCAAGCAAGGCATGTTCCCAACGCTCATTCGCGATGTGTTATCGGCTGAAGTGGACTTGGCCTTCATATCTCCATTTCCGGAAAAGCATGACCAGGTAGATGGAGACATTGTGCTTACGGAAGAACTGCATGCAATCCTTCCACCCAATCATCCGTTGGCCGGTGAAGAGAGCATTGCGTTAGAGCAACTTAAAGATGATAAGTTTGTATTATTCAGCAAAGGGTATTCTCTGCGTCCGATTGTTTGGCACGCATGTCTCGAAGCTGGGTTTACCCCCAAGATTGCTTTTGAGGGTGAAGAGACGGATACCATTCGTGGGCTGGTTGCCGCCGGCATGGGTGTAAGTTTGCTGCCGGAAATGGCCCTTTTCCAGACGAACCCGCTGCAACCGGCGCATGTAGCCATTTCTCATCCAAAAGTGACACGTACGATTGGGTTGATCCATCGCGCGGATGACAAGCTTCCACTTGTTGCGCAGTCATTTCGTTCATTCTTGCTTAATTATTTCGGTTTACAGCAAAACAATACCCCATCCGATTAACGGTGGGGTATTGTTGTTTTTGTTTGTGTATTCAATTAGTCACGGCTATTGAAAATTCCGATGTAACGAACCAGTTCCAGTAATGAGATTAAGGCTGCAGCGACGTAAGTTAATGCTGCGGCATTCAGTACTTTGGCGACGCCTCTTTCTTCTTCGTTCCGGATATAACCTTCCGATACCATAATCTCTCTTGCACGATTACTAGCATTGAACTCGACCGGCAACGTAATGAGTTGGAACGCAACGGTTACGGAGAAGAAAATAATACCAATTCCGACTAGGTTCATTGCATTAAAGATGAATCCGGCAATGAGCAAGAAGGGCGCGAGTCCGGATGCAAAGTTGACGATCGGGAAAATCCGGTGACGTAGTGCCAACATCGGATAACTTTCCTTATGCTGGATCGCATGGCCAACTTCATGGCACGCAACGGAGACAGCCGAGATTGAGTTTTCATAATATACAGGCTCAGACAACCTCACGACACGATTGATTGGATCGTAGTGATCGGAGAGTGCTCCACGCACCGGTTCAATAGGAACGTCGTGTAGGCCGTTAGAGTCCAGCATATGACGAGCAGCATCGTAACCGGTCATTCCATTCAGGTTTTTAACATCAGACCAACGATTGAATGTGCTCTTAACGCGGAATTGCGCCCACAAGGAGAGCACAAAGGCGATAATGATCAAAACGAACATACCGTTATTAAAACTCATATTCATTCCTCCGCTTTCTAAATATTAAGTTACATCATGGTGTTCTCAAGCAAGATTTTTAAAGCTTCCATCGTACCAGCACTTTTGGCGAGCAGTCCGGCCATCATCTTACGTGCTTGTACAGGTTTCATCTCGCCTAGCAGCGGTTTAAGCTCATTTACCTCTCGCTCAAGCTGTTGCACATGGAGTTCCAATGTTGTCAGTTTGCTGGCAACCTGTTCTTCCGTGCTCACCATACTCCACTTCTCAAGAGATTGTTTAATCTCGTCGAGACTATACTTCTCTTGTTTCATGTGTACAATACGTTCGAGCCTGGTTAAAGTTTCATTACTATAAAGACGATAGTTTTTTTCTGTGCGCTCTTCTGGAGCAATGAGACCGAGCTTTGTGTAATAATCAATCGTCCGTTCGCTCACACCTGCGGTTTTGGCAAGTTCGCCAATCCGAAACAATTTCATATCCCCAATGATATTCACCTCGCTTGCAAGTTCAAATGTAGGGAATTGTAGATTCCAGTTGCGGCTTTGCATAACCCGCCCAATTTTTTTCTTACTAATAGTTATGATACATGATCTTTAACCATACAGTCAAACGTTACGCTTTGGCGGCAGTCAGGCTGCGTTTCTATATCTATGTACTCATAGGACATGAATATGTACTTAAGTGCAAGAAAAAGACGTAAGACTTTATTCCCAGAAATATTTTTCATTTTTGATGAAAATACTCTTGTCAACTTTCCTGTCTTCTGCTTATAATGGCATTAAGAGTTTCACGATATGTGAAGAAACTTAACATAAGAGGGAGTGGGGTATATGAGAAAGAAATGGTTGGTTTCGGTGTTAATAATGCTTACTTTATTGGCTTTCCCGGTCAGCGCATTTGCAGCTGCGGAGGGGCCGACTAACATCGAGCTTCAAAGCGGTCTGAACTCAGCCTTTACGTTTCTGGCTGTTGTGCTGGTTTTCCTGATGCAAGGGGGATTTGCTTTACTTGAAGCGGGTTCGACTCGAATGAAAAACGCAGGGCACATTGCGGGTAAAACAATCCTAACATTGGGAATATCGGTTATTGCCTTCTGGGCTCTAGGCTTCGGTCTTGGTTTCGGTAATGGTAACAGTTTCTTCGGAACAACTGGATTTTTCCTGAGTGGGGACGGAATGGCGGCTTCTTTCGAATCATTGGCCTTCTCTGATGTTCCGCTAACAATTAAGTTTGTATTCCACCTTGCCTTTGCGGCAGTATCCCTGGCCATCGCCTGCGGTGGTATGGCTGAACGTGCAAAGATGAGTGTATATATCGTTTTCGGTACGTTGTATACCATTATCATGTATCCGGTTGTTGCTCACTGGGTATGGGGCGGCGGCTGGTTGGCTGAGCTTGGTATGCAAGACTTTGCAGGTTCGACGGTTGTCCACTTGACAGGTGCAACTGCTGCACTGGTAGCTACTATCTTGTTGAAGCCACGTATCGGCAAATATAACAAAGATGGTAAACCTAACATCATTCCAGGTCATAACCAAGTATACTCCGTACTTGGTGTAATTATCCTATGGATCGGTTGGTTCGGTTTCAACCCAGGTAGTACATTATCTGCCATGGGTGATGGATTCTTCGGTTATGTAGCATTGACTACAAACGTAGCTGCGGCTGCTGGTGGCGTTGCGGCACTGTTGATCTCATGGGCTGTATTGGGTAAATCCGATATTCCGAGCATGCTGAACGGCGTGCTTGCGGCACTCGTTGCCATCACAGGTGCTTGTGCTTTCGTAGAACCATGGGCAGCGTTGGTTATTGGTGCTCTGGCAGGTATTATCACATTCTTCACTGCTCAATTCTTTGAACGTAAAGGAATTGACGATCCAATCTATGCTTTCTCTGTACATGGTATTGCCGGTATGTGGGGAGCGATCTCCACAGGTCTGTTCGCAACACCAGAACTTGCTGAGAATGCAGGTGTAGGTCAAGCGGGATTGTTCTACGGTGGCGGTTTCCACCAACTGGGCGTTCAGCTTCTGGGTCTGGCAGGCGCATTTGCCTTCGTATTGATCATGTCCTTCATTATTCTTGGTGGTATGAAAGCTGTCATGGGTATCCGTGTAACGGAAGAAGAAGAAACAATGGGTCTGGATTTAAGTGAGCATGGTACTTACGGGTACCCTGAACAAATGAAAAATGTAGAAACTAAATCCAATGGCGGTACGTTCAGCTCCTAAGAGGAATGATTGCTGAATCATGCTTCAAGGAGGCTGGACATGATGGAACCCATCCCGTATATAAATCAATCCTGGTCCTATCAGGGAATAGATGGTGCGGCATCTTCTCAAGAACTGCGCCAGGCACGTGTGATATTGCAGAATGAGCTCCAGGAACTGTTGTCCGCTTCCTTGTCGCCGATTGAATGGTACCAGACGGTAAATGAACTGCATGACCGGGTTGCTCGGCGAGCAGTAGAGTTATGCATCCAGGGGATGGTAGAGGAAGGCTTAGGCCGACCTCCCGTCCCCTATGCCTTTATCGTTTTTGGCAGTTCCGGCAGGCAAGAAGCGACGTTATGGAGTGATCAGGATAATGGCATGATTATCAGCGATTTCCCTCATGAGGGGAAAGAGGCATATTTCGCTGAACTCGGACTTCGAATGACCGATATGTTGGAGGCACTTGGTTACGCCAAATGTGAAGGCAAAGTGATGTGTTCAGAGTCTTTATGGAGGAAAACGCTGGTATCTTGGAAGGAACAACTGAAAACATGGGGATCGGACCTGTCATGGGAGCCGGTTCGCAATCTAATTATTGCTTCAGACATGCGCTTTGTTGCAGGTGAGCCAGAACTCGCGGAGGAATGGATTTCTGCATTTTATGAAGAGTTCAGATCGCTTCCCGATCTTTCCGATGCTGTGTTGCGCAATACCGTTAAACACAAGGCGACACTGAACATTCTTGGAAGGGTCGTAACGGAACGATTCGGTGAACATGCAGGTGGATTTGATGTGAAATACGGCTTGTATATTCCTCTGGTGAACAGTGCGCGTTTTCTGGCTTTACAGCATGGTATCAAAGAAACGTCCACGCTGAAGAGAATTCAGAGGTTGGTGTCACTCGAAGCAGTTCCATTTACTCTGCTGGATGCAGCTCAGCGTGCATTTATGACGGCTTTGAAGCTGCGCCGCAGTACACCCATTGTTTTGAAACAAGGGTTGCAGCATAGCGGTGGTTTTCTGAATGAGAAACAGTTGAAGGAAAAACAAATGCTTTATGAACTAAGGGATACGTTAGGGTTGGTGCGGCGAGTACATCGTGCGCTGCAAAGACAACTTCGTTTTGCAGAAAGGAGACGTCCATGAGAGAGCCGGCAAGGGGCAATACTGGATTCTGGAATTCGCTGCGCCAGGGAGGGGTTCCTTCCGCCATCGCTTCCATAATGGGAGCCCCTACGGCGCAACATATGGCGTTTATCCGTTCGATGATGAGAGAACAGCGCAGACCCGAGGTGCTGCACACGCCCTTGAATGAATTGAATGCTGTCGTATTTGATCTGGAAACGACGGGCTTCTCTCCCCAGCACGGGGATGAGATCCTTTCCTTTGGGGCGGTGCGAATTAATGGTGGTGTGATGCTGGATAATGAGCAGTTCTATACCTTGGTTCAGTCCAAAGTCTCCGTTCCGGAACACATTACGGAACTGACAGGAATTACACAGCAAATGACGATGGATGCTCCGTCGCTGCTGGAAGGCTTGCATGACTTCATGTCTTTTGTTGGTGGAAGTGTACTGGTTGCTCATGCAAGCGCGCATGATCGGGCTTTTCTGAATGCGGCCTTGTGGCGGACATCCAAAGTAAGGTTAACGCACCGGCTCATCGATACGATGATGCTGGCACGTTGGCTTGAGCCGAGTAGGCCTGGTTATGGACTGGATGAATTGCTGGAATCCAAAGGCATTCCCATCTATGGGCGCCACCACGCTTTGGAGGACGCTAAAATGACTGCACAGCTATGGTCCTGTTATCTGGAGGATATGTCTCGCAAAAATGTAGAAACATTGGGTGATCTGTACACCCAGTTAAGTCACGCATAGTGGGGTGGGCTGTAAGCTGTATGGTTGGCCGAGGCTCGTTACAATGCTCGAATCAACATTTGAATGAATTTGATAACCATTTAGAAGCATCTTTGATTGTGTGTCAGATGTAAGGTCTGGTGAGCCTATAAAATAGACCTGGAGTAGTCCAGCGAAAATCGGTAGGTTGCGCAGATCCTCATTGGAAGGTATGGGAGTGGTTCGAGGGTGGGAGTGAAAGAGCCCGATAAGTTGCGGCTCATTGAACACACATCGGATCCATTCTGCATCTTCCAATGCGAAATGGTGCAGCGGGTCAGGCGCTACGTTACGAATGGGCTGAAACCGACTGATTCGTATGCCGCCCGCTGCGGCTTCACCCAGCACAACCCCGCAGGCTTCCAGCGGCAGCGAAGCGAACATGTACTTAGACATCTCCTGCTCTACGGAGGAAGGGATGTAGAAGGTGTTTTGCTGCCCATGAAGTGCTGCCATTTGTATTCACCCCTCTCTCTTTGGCTCCTGCTTCGGCAGGAGTCCTTTTTTATTTTATTTTGTGTGACTCGGATTGTAAAATTTTAAAGGAAAAGGGTACAATATGAGAGAGAACTTGAAATATCTCACATGTTATAAAAGCGTAAATCTCGATATGTTTGATTATACAAAAGGGTGGCTGGTCATGAAACGAAATATATACATACTGCTGGGTGTTGTATTGCTGGTGGGCATTGCTTTGGCTCAAAATGCAGACAATGGAATCGCAGCTGTGTTTAAGCAGGAGGAGCCGATGCCCACGGAGACGGGGCCGAAAGCGGGTTTACTGGCACCAGCGTTCTCTTTGCAAGCCATGGATGGGAAAACCTATTCTGTAGGCGGAGCCAAGGAAAAGGCCATCTTCGTCAGTTTCTGGGCATCATGGTGTGAACCATGCAAGCAAGAAGCTCCTGCGCTCAATACACTGGCAGCAAAATACAAGGATAAACTGGATCTCTACGGTGTGAATGTAACCACGTACGACAAAATCAGAGATGCCAAAGCTTTTGTAGATGAATACAAACTGACGTTCCCTATTCTGCTTGATGAAGACGGAACAGCATATGCCAAATATAATGGTTTAGCTTTTCCGACGAATGTACTGATTGATTCCCGAGGAGTCGTTCAGGAAATTATCTTGGGGATTTTGCCT
The DNA here is from genome assembly GCF_002750415.1 of Paenibacillus sp. LK1. Taxonomy (NCBI): domain Bacteria; kingdom Bacillati; phylum Bacillota; class Bacilli; order Caryophanales; family Paenibacillaceae; genus Paenibacillus; species Paenibacillus sp. LK1. Next base: position 700,677 of record NZ_PEII01000001.1, on the reverse strand, counting down.
GAGAAAGAGCTGGAGCGAAAAATCAAGGAGTTAATTGCGGATTAACTAAGCAAGAAGCTAGCCGAGCGAGAAGCAAAAGCGCCTGTCTTCCAATGTTTTTGGAAACAGGCGCTTCTTTTATTTTCCGGGAAATATGCATTAATGGTTGCTTAGACCGTGAGCTGGAATGTTGACTACATCAGGCTCGTCCTGCAATTTTTCTTGAAGAAGGGCATAACGGAAACTGTGTACGAGAGCTTCCCAACTCGCTTCAATCACGTTCTCGGATACACCGACCGTATTCCAGGTGTTTTCTGTGTTTTTAGATTCAATTAATACACGAACCTTCGCGGCAGTAGCATCTTTTTCATCCAGAACACGTACTTTATAATCGGACAGATGCATGTTGGCAAGGGAAGGGAAGTACTGCACAAGTGCTTTCCGAAGTGCGTTATCCAGTGCGTTGACGGGACCGTTGCCTTCAGCTGCGGTATACGCACTTGTTCCACCTACGTTAAGTTTAACAAAGGCTTCCGAAACAACTGACTTGCCAGCCACTTTTTCAACAAGCATCTTGAACGATTCAAAGGTAAATAATTCTTTCATGTCACCGTTGGCTTCACGGATCAACAATTCAAGAGAGGCATCAGCGCCTTCAAACTGATAACCCTGATGTTCCAGATCTTTGATTTTCTCAATGATCTGACGTGAGTTGGCACTGCTTGGATCAAATTCAAGACCCAGTTCCTGTGCTTTGGACACAATGTTACTTTGTCCGGCCAGTTCGGAGACGAGCACACGCTGCTTGTTACCAACCAACTCAGGAACGATGTGTTCGTAGGTCCGGGAATCACGCAGTATGGCAGAAACGTGAATACCGCCCTTGTGAGCGAAAGCAGCATTTCCGACATAAGGCTGGTTGATTGGCATATTTACGTTGGCAATCTCACTGACATAACGGGCAACATTCGTGAGCTGTCTCATCGAATCCTCAGAAACGCACTCATATCCAAGCTTCAGTTGCAGGTTAGGGATAATCGAAGCCAGATTGGCATTGCCACATCGCTCTCCATACCCGTTCATTGTACCTTGCACCTGTCTTGCACCAGCTTGTACTGCGCTTAAGGTGTTGGCTACAGCAAGTTCACAGTCATTATGTGTATGAATGCCCAGATGGGCTTGTGGAAGCCGTCCAGCGAGTGAGGATACGATCTCGTACACCTCATGAGGCATCGTTCCACCATTGGTGTCACACATTACAAGCCAGTCCGCTCCAGCTTCATGGGCTTTGGTCAATACAGCCTGTGCATATTCCGGATTGTGTTTAAATCCATCGAAGAAATGCTCTGCATCGAAGATGACTTCCATACCGTTTTGTTTCAGATAGGCAATGGAGTCGTAGATCATGGACAGATTTTCTTCCAAAGTGGTCTGCAAAGCAGTGTGTACGTGGAAATCCCATGACTTGCCTACCAGAGTCGCTGCCTGAGCACCGGATTCAATCATGCGCTTCAAGTTCGCGTCTTCACTTGCGATGCTGCCTTTACGACGTGTACTACCAAAGGCGACAACCTTCGCGCTCAGGTTCAGTTCCTTGACTCTTTTGAAAAACTCAATGTCCTTGGTGTTGCTGCCTGGAATTCCGCCTTCAATATAATGAGCACCCAGGTCATCGAGCTTCTTGGCAATTTTGAGCTTGTCATCTGCCGATAAGCTGACTCCCTCCCCTTGTGTGCCGTCACGTAAAGTCGTATCGAAGATGGAGATGGCCTTTGACATGAAGATCCTCCTTTAAGATGAAGCGCTTTTTTTAGAAAGTTTAATGGTGTGTTTAAAAAACATATGAGCATGTTGGTGACGAATCCTTCGATTCTGTACCGCTACACTGTATTAAATTCAAAGTGTAGATTTGTCCTAAAATCGTGAATTTGTATAATTAATTATTATAGCACCATTATCGCCAAATGCTACATCGAATTCACCATTTGGTGTAACAAATGATGGATTGTAGAGTTAAGTGAGCTGTGAACGTAGTCTTGTAATATGTTATGCTTCATCTAAATACAAGTATTCCAGGATTAAATATGGATTCAAATCTTGTCTTTATAAATGGAGGGAAAAGAATGCATTTTGTGTGGGAGAATACAATTATTTCATTCATTATTATTGCTATTATTGTCGTTGCCGTGTGGGGTATCATTCGATCGATCGTTAAACCTCGCCGAAAATAAGGGAATATAAATGATTTTTACATAAGGGACTTTGATATAATAGAGTAGATTGCATTTCACGGAATTGTGTATACGAAAGGGCGGTGGTGGATCATGTCTTCGGATGAGACGCATAACAACATAAATGTAGATCGATATTATCCTACCGCCGGACGAGTGATTTTGCATGTCGATATGAATGCTTTTTATTGCTCTGTACATGAAGCCGAGGAACCGGAATTATATAGAGGAAAAGCGACGGCCGTTGCTGGCAGTAGTGAAGTGCGCAAAGGTGTCATAGTAACTTGTTCATACACAGCTCGAAGCAGGGGGATTTCTACAGGCATGGTTGTTCATCAAGCATTGAAGAAATGTCCTGATTTAATTGTGATTCGTCCGGATTTTCATTTATATCGTCGGTATTCGAAAGAATTCATGAAAATAGCTTACAGTTATACACCGTTACTTGAAGCGACCTCAATTGATGAGTGTTATCTCGATATTACGGGGTCCAGACAGTTCGGTACACCGCTGGAAATTGCGGAAAGTATTCAGACCAGAATCCGGGATGAGTTAGGGATGCCTTGTTCGATCGGAATTGCACCCAACAAGCTGCTTGCCAAGATGGCCTCTGATCTGAAAAAGCCAAATGGCATTTCGATCTTGCGGATGAGGGATGTACCTCAGATTTTATGGCATAGACCTTGTAACGAGATGTTTGGAATTGGCAAAAAGACAGCGGAAAAGCTGAAGAAACTGGGCATTGAAACCATAGGACAGCTTGCCAAATCAGACGAGCGGATGTTAACCGATGTGTTTGGAATTAATGGCTCCTGGTTAAAAAATTCAGCAAACGGCATTAATCATTCGGCAGTTCAGGCTGAACGTGAAGCGAACAAATCGATTGGACACACGACAACGTTACCCGCGGATATATCTGAAATGGATGATGTACATCGGGTGTTACTGAATATAAGTGACCAGGTTGCAAGACGGTTGCGCAAACACGAAATGCTCAGTCAGGGCATTCAGATTACGATTCGTACACCGGATATGAAGACGATTACGAGATCACGGATGATGGAGGTGCCTACTGAAGATGCCTCGATCATATACCGGGAGGCCTGTGCTTTATTTGCAAAACATTGGGGCGGCGGGAAGCCTGTTCGTATGTTGGGTGTGACCCTTCAAACGCTGATTCCGCGTGAGGAGTCGGCGATACAGCTTGATCTGTTTGAATATGAGCAGAAGCCGAAGAAGGAAAATCTGATTCGCATCATGGATCAGTTACGTGACAAATTTGGCGAAAATGCTGTCGTTACTGCTGGCATGCTGGGAGATGATCCTTCCGTATTACTGCGCAATCATAAAGTCCGGGGAACATCGCTGCAAAAAGATAATTTGCAAAGTCTCGATTAAATAGGGCATAATGAAGTCTTGAGGCTGTTAAAATTATTTGTAATAACTCTTACTTTGTATTAATATGTTTCTAGATAAAAATACTGTACGTTTTTGAATAATAGGAGGAGAGATTGGTAATGAGTAAATTTACTTGGGTAGAAAAAGATACATGTATTGCGTGCGGAGCATGCGGAGCAACGGCGCCAGACATTTATGATTATGATGATGAAGGTTTGGCAGAAGTAATCTTCGATGGAGATGCTAACCAAGGGATCAAAGCAATTCCGGATGACTTGTTCGACGACATGCAGGATGCTTGTGACGGCTGCCCTACGGACTCCATTAAAGTTGCGGATGAACCTTTCAACAAAGAAGGTTAATTCCTTTCATATGAACATACAAAAGCACATTCTTCTGTCATTTGGACAGTGGGGTGTGCTTTTTTGTCGAATGTTGAGGCTTAGATCCGGGTACTCAAGTCCTATGGATTTCTTGTGATCATTTGCCGATATATATAGAAACGGAAAAAGGCGAAATGATGGAGGATCGGATGCAAAATACTCACCTAAGAACATATGTAAAGAAACATCCAGATAATAAAATGGCCTGGTATTTACTCGGTAAGGAATATTTAGGTGAAGGGCAGGAGGCCAAGGCGAACTATTGTTTTCAACAGGCGGGTGAAGTCTACGAGGCTTTCGAGCGAAGCAAGGCTCCGGCAGATATATGGGTGGATTATCAGGAGAAGCTGGTTGAGATGGCTGAGCAAAAAGAGAAAAAACATCGTGTTCGCAAGATGTGGCTTACCCTGCTGATGCTGCTTGTACTGGCAGGATTACCACCTGCGGATGCTCCTGGTTTCAATCGTGATGCAGCCGAGGCGTTGGCTTCTGCTTTGGAATCGACGGACGATTCCATGGATAACGAATCAGGTAATAACCCGAAGGAAGATTTGGCTCTTGTTGTGAACTCCAATGTGTTTACAGCTGGAGCATTCGGTGGAGGTGACCAGGGGGAGGTTGCACTTGCAGCTGCATGGTCGGGTTCTGGTGCGAAAGTGCAGACATCGGCTGTGCTTGGAATGCAGGTCGCAGGTAACTGGACATTATGGAAGCGAAATATGGCGGTGAAATATATCGTTCAGACGAACAGCAGTGGCAAATTAACGGCACAGAGTTATGATGCCAAACAGTGTAACTGTGAACCGCCGGAAGTATCACCGGAGATCAAGCGTCTGGCGCAAGCCTGGACAGCCAAACAGGAATCCGCTGCAGCTCTGTCGAGTGCAATGATTACATATAAGAAACGAAACGGAAACTGGCCGAAAAGTGTTGCGCAACTTGCCCAGCCATTTCCAAATAATATTCTGGGCGAGACTGCACCTGGCATGACCCGGATGTTTCCGGAACTACTAGCCATGCATCAACAAGGACAAATGGGTAAAGGAAAAAACACAGCCGAGGGAAAACGTGAAGGTTCAGATTCGCAACAAGGCAAAAACGCTGCGTTTGTGGATACGTTAGGCGGAAAGCCTTTTTTGCAGGATCGGCTTGAGATTATCGTGGACAAGAGCAGACATAAGCTTGCACTGATTAGTGGCGACACCATTATTCGGAATTACGAGGTAGGGCTTGGGGGAGATCGTACTCCAGAGGGTTCGTTTGTCATTTCAGACAAAGTTGTAAATCCCAATGGCCGCTCCAATGGCGAATTTGGAAGTAGGGGCATGCAGCTATCGGATACGAATTATGCCATCCATGGGACCAACGAGCCAAACAGTATCGGGCTGGATGAATCCCTTGGATGTGTGAGGATGAGTACTGAAGATGTGGAAGAGCTATTTGCTCTTGCTCCTCAGGGCACTCCGGTACGCATCGGGAAAGATCTGCTGCCAGAGACAGCTATGGTTCCAGAAGCGAAGGATCGCTACCGGTACACACTTGTTCCCAAGCAAAATAATCCGAATAAGACGTATCATTGGTTGAATTAAACGATAAACCAAGTGATTCAGACCGAAGAAAACGTAAAATCCATGCTGGATTGGTATGTAGATGCAGAAACAGTAGGTTGAAGCATTTACAGGTTGGCGATAATAATAAGCGCACCAATGATAATGATCAGTCCACCGACGCTGGCTGCGGTCCAGATAATGGCTTTCCGGTTGACCTCATCTTTCTTTTGCTGCAAAGTAGGTGGTTTGCGTTTGGGAGCCATGGGCTGTTCCTCCTTCATGGAATAAGGCTATATAGATGTAGCCATGCTCCCATTGTAAAGAATTCAACTCGCCATTTCCAGTAGGCGGGTGGATTTCTTGTGAGCATTTTGCATATTACGAATCCTTCTGTCTATGCTCAAACTACTTTCCTTTTGAAGAAGAAACGGATAGACTTGTGTATAGAGTGTTTTTTTACATATGAAAAAGACGGAAAGCATTTTTTCAGCGTACCGGACCAGAACGGAGTGAGTGATTTGTTATACAGAAGTCTTGCTAAACCCTTGTTGTTCAAAATGGACCCTGAGCAGGCCCATCATCTAATTATCGGCGGCCTTAGTGGAATGGGGAGTATTCGCCCGGTTCCTTCCGGTTTGCGTGTCATGTATGGTGTGCGTGAAACATCGGATCTGGCTGTGGATATGTTCGGCTGTCATTTCCCTACACCTGTAGGACTTGCGGCTGGTTTAGACAAAAATGGACAGGCTGTAACGGGCTTTTCTTCCATCGGGTTTGGCTTCATGGAAGTGGGTACAGTCACACCGCTTGCACAGCCAGGTAACGACCAGCCAAGGTTATTCCGCTTGCCTCCAGATGAGGCATTGGTGAACCGGATGGGCTTCAATAACCTTGGCGCCGAAGCAATGGCGGGTGAATTGGCACGCCTCACGGAGCGTCGTATTCCAGTGGCCGTAAATATAGGTAAAAATAAGGCGACATCGAATGAAGAAGCGCATTTGGATTATGCGAAATGCATTCGGGCGCTATACGATTATGCGGACCTGTTTGTGGTCAATATTAGTTCACCAAATACACCGGATTTGCGTAATCTGCAACATGGGAATGAACTGAAAGAATTGCTTGCGGCTGTGATGAATGAGATGGAGACGCAACGCAAGAGAGCAGGCGGTTCTGTTAAATCGGTACTGGTCAAAATCGCACCTGATGTGAATGACCAGGAGCTCGAATATATGGTGAGTACCATTGCAGATAGTGGAGTTGCCGGTATCATTGCAACGAATACAACGATCAGCCGCGAGGGTCTGTCTCATCAGCATGCCAAAGAGACAGGTGGACTAAGTGGCAAGCCGCTGCGTGATCGTTCCACAGAAATCATTCGCCAAATCTATCGCCAGACCGAAGGCAAACTGCCAATCATCGGATCGGGGGGCATTTTCACAAGCGAAGATGCTTACGAAAAGATTAAAGCAGGTGCCAGCCTGGTGGAAATATATACGGCATTGATCTATGAAGGACCTGAAGTGAACCGGCGCGTTCATGCCGGACTGCGTGAATTGCTGCGCAAAGACGGTTATAGTCATATTTCGGAAGCTGTCGGTGCAGAGCATCGTTAAGCAATGTTTCGGAGTTCCCCGGATTGAAAATTAGAAGCGTGGAAGAGGGTAATGTCGTACGGAACTCTTCCCCCCGCTTAACATCATGTATAATGGATAAGAACAGGGGAAGCTATAGAGACAGGAGGCATAAGCATGGACGGTAGAGACTGGGGTACATTTTTACTTCCTTATGAACAAGCGGTAGAGGAATTGAAAGTTAAGTTTAAAACGATGCGGGCGGAGCTTAAGAAAAGGGAAGAATACGCCCCGATCGAATTCGTTACCGGTCGTGTCAAAAAAATATCCAGCATTCTGGAGAAATCCAGACGCCTGAATGTGCCGCTTGATCAGGTGGAAACAGGCATTGAGGATATTGCAGGTATCCGCATTATGTGCCAGTTTGTGGATGATATTCGGCGGGTAGCCGAGTATATTCGTGGTCGTAAGGATTTGACGGTATTAATCGAGAAAGATTATATCACCAATTTCAAAGAGAGCGGCTACCGCAGTTTCCATATGATTATTGAGTATCCTGTTCAGACGGCTCTAGGGCAGAAAAATGTGCTGGCCGAGATTCAGATTCGGACGCTGGCGATGAACTTCTGGGCCACGATCGAGCACTCCCTAAGTTACAAGTTTCGGGAGAGTCTACCGGATGATATGCGTGCAAGATTGAAAAAGACGGCCGAAGCCGCTTTTGTACTCGATAATGAGATGTCGGCGATCCGTCTGCAAATTCTGGAGGCGCAAAAGGCCTTTGAAGATGACTCCAATATTGTATCAAGAACGCTGAACATCATACATCAATTGTACTTCTACCACCTCGTGAACGAAGCAATAGAGGCACAAAAGCGCTTCAATGACTGCTGGGAGCGTCATGATATGGAAGGGTTAAAAGACCTTCTGGATGATGTGAAAGCACTTCTGAATGCGGCTAGAAAGGGCGAAAACCCGGATGAGCAGCTATGAGCCGCTGTATGTGGACTATCTGATCTACTTCAACCGGGATCAGGACTACTTTGAATGCCATGAGGTATTGGAAGAACTATGGCTTGAACGGGATCGGGATTCTCTGTATAAAGGATTGCTGCAGATTGCAGTGGGGCTGTATCATTTCAGGAATGATAACCTTCGCGGAGGACGCATGATGTTACAGAGTTCGGTAGATCTGTTAAAATCATATCCGGAAACTTCGCGAGGCATTGCCCTTGGGCCGTTGGTGCAGGAAGTACAGGAGCTGGTTCATGGACTTTCCGGTCCTGAGCCGCAGAATTTTCCTTACAGAGACTTGCATATTCAGATTCAGGATGAGGTGCTGGTGCAGGAAGTTCGAGAACGAGCTCTTGAACTGAAGCCTAATATTCCCCAACGCCGAAGTCCTACACGTGGACGAATCTATGAAGAGAAGATGAAAGCATTGCAGCAAGAGCAGAACTTGCAGAGCGAGTAAGCTTGTAATGTAAAGACATCATTCATTTCATCATTAACATATTTTCAGACATATGATATTAAAAAAAACACCCCGGCAGTTCCTATAGAGGAATTGGCCGGGGTGTTCAATATTAAAGGACATCATTAAAGTTTGGAATGATTCCAGAGCTTGTCCATACAAAGGACAATATGATCCATGCGGGTCCATCGCAACCACGAAGAGTTATACGATTAGCTTGCTGATGGAGTGGTACTGCCTTTATATTTCTCGAAAAATTGCTTGTAGTCATCCAGGGTATAACCGTTGTCACTGCCATTTTCCTGCAGCCCGCCAACCATGCGGTCTTTCTCAATACCATCCTGATAATATACCAGAGTTGGTGTGTACTCAATGTTATAATCGGTCCAACCGGAATCGAATTCGCGCAGATTGAACTGTGGTAGTTGAATCCCTTCCTCATCGACCAGTGGCATCAACTGAGGTGTTGTCGCACGGCAGTGTGAGCAGTCGGAGGCAAAGAAATAGACAAAGAAGCTGTCTTTGTTATCAATTCTAGCTTTCAGATCGTCAGGCAAAATAATTTGTTGGTAGTTCGGATCGTTCAGCAGTTCGCGTGTTGCAGGATTAAGCTTGGAAGCGGCGATGCCATAAGCATTCCCCACAGCGTCCATTTGTTTCTTGGATTGCTGGTTCACCAGGACAAGTGCTGCAATCAAAACGACGAAAATACCCAGGAAAATAAGGATCGCAGCGCTTTTCTTTTTCTTCTTGGATTTCATTAAGACATCCCCCATCGATCATATCGAAATATAGTTTTGGCAAAAATACAGGATGGGATAATATGCATAAACACCCGAATTTTTGCACATCAATCAATCTACTTGCCATTATACTACATTACACGCTGTAGTGGAATATGTATGAAGCAATAGGAAAGCATTGCCCGGATATGATAACATAGAACTATATGCAATTTTAACAAGACAGGATGAGTGGGATTATGGCTGTACAGCTGCCTTCGATATTTGCCGAGCGGATGAAAAGCTTGTTAGGCGATGAATTTGAACAATTTATGAAATCTTATGAGCAGTCGCCACATGCGGGGCTGAGAGTGAATACGTTAAAAATATCGCTGGAACAATTCAAGGAAATTGCTCCATTTGATATGCGACCCATTCCGTGGTGCGGAACGGGTTTTTATGTGCCTCATGGAGTTAAGCCGGGGTTACACCCTTATTATCATGCGGGTTTGTATTATATCCAGGAACCAAGCGCCATGGCCCCAGTTGAATTATTGGATGTTAAACCCGGGGAACGCGTGCTGGATCTATGTGCGGCTCCTGGCGGGAAAACAACCCAGATTGCTGCCAAGCTTCAGGGGAAAGGTGTGCTCGTTACGAATGATATCCATGCGGAACGTACGAAAGCCCTCGCCAAAAACGTGGAACTGTATGGAGTACGCAATGCTGTTGTATTGAATGAATCACCGGAACGGATTGCGAATGCATTTCCTCATTATTTTGATAAAGTGTTAATCGATGCGCCTTGTTCGGGTGAGGGTATGTTCCGTAAAGATGAGGACATGGTGAAATCCTGGGAAAATCATTCGGTGGAAAAATGTGTGCTGATGCAGCGCGATATTCTGGAGACTGCGGCCAAACTGCTTGCTCCAGGGGGAACCATCGTATATTCCACATGTACATTTGCACCAGAGGAAAATGAAGCGATGATAGCGGAATTTCTGAACATCAATCCTGATTTTGTGGTGAATGACATCCCGGGAAGTGCTGGATTTGCTCCAGGACGACCGGAATGGGTGCGTCAGATGTTGCCCGAAAAAGCAGAAGAGACGGGATCTGTGCTGGAGCAAACGCGCGGCACTGCTAGGTTGTGGCCCCACCTGTTGGAGGGAGAAGGTCATTATGTTGCTGTATTGCAGCATCGTTCTGAATCTCTTACTGAAGAAGACGGAAATCAAAAAGAGGGCAGCGTTTTACAAATTGGACAGGCAGTGGACACAGATTCCATCGAACCAAATGAATCGGTAGAACCATTTATCCGTGCATCCGCACCAATCAGTAAAGAAGAGCGGAAACGGGAACGTCTAATGAGAACCGAATCCAGAGAACGCAATGATAAGCATACCCGTGGTGGCAAGGCTCAGGGAAAACAGGGTAAAGGAAACGAACGTGGTGGTCGCAAAAATGAACGGACTCAAGGACGAGGAACCGACCAGGCAAATGTCGATCCAGGAACGGTGTATGCTCAATTTGTACAAGAAAATTTGGGAATCGAGCTTGCTGGAGAAACCGTGTTTTACGGTGATCGTGTGTATCAATCTTCTGTGGGTGCTGCTCGTCTGGAAGGGCTCAAGGTTATACGGCCAGGGTGGTTTATGGGTACCGTGAAGAACGGGCGATTTGTGCCCTCCCATCCGCTTGCATGTGCTTTGAATGCAGCTGAAGCCCAGAGATCCGTTAATTTATCTTCGGTAGACGGTGAAGCGGTAAGGTATCTCAAAGGAGAGACGTTGAACATCGAAGAAGCACGAGTAGAACGTCAAGCAGATACAGCGGCCAAAGGTTTCGTGCTGGTATGTGTGGACGGTTTTGCGGTTGGCTGGGGGAAATGGCTGGATGGTGTACTGAAAAATGAATATCCAGCAGGCTGGAGGTGGACATCGGTATGAGTGGAAAAGGAAAACAAACGCTGCGTCTGGATAAAATATTAAGCCATATGGGTGTGGGGTCTCGAAGTGAGCTCAAAAAGATGGTCAAGCAGGGCAGAATTCGTGTGGACGGGAAGCCGGTAAAAGACAGCGGTGTGCAGGTTAATCCAGACGTAAACGTAATTGAAGCTGACGGAGAGCGGATCGTCTATCGGGAAATGATCTACCTGATGCTGCACAAACCACCTGGCGTGGTGTCGGCAACCGAAGATAATCGGGATAAAACGGTGATTGATCTGCTGCGTAAAGAGGAGCGTGTCTTCGATCCGTTCCCTGTGGGACGACTCGACAAAGATACCGAGGGTCTGCTCATTCTTACTAATGATGGGCCACTTGCCCATGATCTGTTGTCCCCGCGTAAACATGTGCCCAAGACGTATGAAGCTCGTGTGCTGGGGAACGTTGATGAAGAAGATATCGTAAAATTCAAAGCCGGCATTCAGCTGGATGATGGATATGAGACGTTGCCTGCGGAACTGACTGTACTTCATCGTGAGGAAACGGAAGAGGGTGTGTTTTCTTCCATTTCATTGATCATTCATGAGGGCAAATTCCACCAGGTGAAAAGAATGTTCCAGGCTGTTGGCAAACGTGTGGTCTATTTGAAACGTGTTGCCATGGGTGACCTGGAGCTGGATGCCAATCTGGAAATTGGCAGTTATCGTGAACTAACCGCAGACGAGTTAGATCGTCTGCGGAAGTAATAGCTCCCGTCCTTCGCGAAGCGGAGCAGGGAGCCCGGGCAGGAGGCGAAGCCCTGCCCGTAATGGTCCCGCTTGAGCTTGGGCGGGACCGCCGCTGTTAAGCGGCAGACCCGGCAACCAAGCGTTCCCACACCGACCGTCACATAGCAAGCTCCTACCTGCCGCCGGTAAACGAGACGGGAGTTCAGAGGGCAGAGCCCTCTGGGGCCCTCCCTCGGAAGGGAGGGTTTGGGTGGGTGCGACTCTTTTACAGATAAGGAATGAAGACAATGACAATTAAATTAATAGCACTGGATGTCGATGGAACGCTGCTTAATGATCATCATGAACTCACCGAAATGACGCAAGAGACCTTAATTCGTGCTTCCCGTCAGGGAGCTGAGATTGTCCTGTGTTCAGGCAGAGGTCCTGCGAACACGATCCCGTTTATGGAGCAGATGGGACTTGACGGATATGTCATTACACATAATGGAGCGGTAACTGCACAGGTTCAGACTCGTGAAGTGGTGCATCATTTTGCCATGGATGGACAGGGGTTGGAGCCTTTCATAACTTACTGCCGCACGCAAGGTGTGCATTTTGATATCAACACAGCGTTCGGACTCTATGTGGATCAGCCGGAAGGTTTGGAGTTGCAGGTACGCGAGATGTATCAAAACTTTATGGCAGAGCCATTAAAGTTGCCGCAATGGGCGGATATGACAGAGCCGCTTGCGAAATTCACTGCGTTTGGACCGATTGAGCAAATGAACGCAGTGCAGCAGGAGTGGTCGACCTGGAATCTTCCATATTATATGACGCGTAGCGGTGATTTTTTCATTGATCTGATGCATCCCGAAGCCTCCAAAGGTGCAGCTCTAAAAAGACTGGCCGAAGCAAAAGGAATCCTGCCTTCCGAGATCATGGCGGTAGGTAACTATTATAATGACATCACCATGTTGACCTTTGCAGGCAAAGGGGTGGCGATGGACAATTCCCCGGAGGAAGTTAAGGCTGCTGCGGATGAGGTTACACTTTCCAACAACGATCAGGGTGTGGCCCACGCTATCCAAAAATATGTGTTGTCCGTCTAATAGTTCGCTCTTAAAATCTGAATATCGTTGTATCTTATAAACTGTCGCTCTCAAGGGTAACCTAATAGAATAACGTTAGGAACCGAGGAGGACAGGTGCATGGAACTGAAAGTAGAGCTGATTCCTGATCTTCGTACATCAGGCGGCGAAGTGTTGGATATTATGGTGGACGGTCAATATGCGGGTTCATTGCTGCTCGTGTTCAGGGAAGGGGATCGGGTATCCGGCAGCCTTCAGATTGAGCAAAATTCGCTACCTGACGAGACAGAACAGTATATAGTTGAGCAGGTGCACGAATATATTCGTTCTCTCGCGGATGCGGTAAGTGCTGCTGAATATGAAGTGCTTGTAAGCTGCGGTACACTGTATTCTGTGTTACAGAAGCCAGAGTCTCAAACGGATGTGTTCATTCAGTCGTCACGGTCTGAAGATACGTATAATCACGATGGACAGAATGGTCGAGCTGATGTAAATGAAGTACACGTCATTCCTGGCTCACAAGCCGAATCATTTACATATGAAGACCCCGAACATTTGCTTGAGATGGAGCTTGTAAGCGCCGGACGCAGCATTTCCACCTATGTATTTAATGACGCCAATGGACAGGAACTGGCCGAAGCCTCTCTGAAACAATATGGTGCAGATGTACAGGGTGAGATCCACTGGTATGATGAACCAGCAGAGAATTATCAGGATGCGGCTGCCGAGCTGCTGGTACGAGAGCTGGATGAAGAAATCATCGATACGATTACGATCCGCATGTGGCATCAAGGGCAGGAGCTGGAATCTGCGGAATGGGTACACCGAGATTTTGCGGATGATGATCAGATAGCGTCCGAAGAAGATCTCGAAGAGATTGAAGCTGCTGAAGAAGCTTGTTATGTCATGTTGGTACGCAAAGATCGGGAGTTTCGGGTATATGAACTTTTCCTACAAGAACGCGGAGGGTTACCTGTAGGTACAGCAACGATTGATACCTCACAAGCAGATTTGTCAGGTTATATCGATTATCAGGTTCCCGGCACAAGTGTTCAGCGAAAGAGTTTGGTTGAAGTTCTGATGCGAGAGCTGGACAAAGAGCTTGAGTTTGATACATTACATCTGACGATGTTATACCGAAATCAAATTATTGATGAAGCGAAGATTGAAGGGTAAGAGGCACAGCCTCTTGCCTTTTTTGTTTTCTTTTTGACGAAAAAGCCATTTCCCGGTATAGTACCATTAGTTTAAGAGAGACCTGGAAGTGGAGGAGAATCATGAAGCACTCATTCAGTATCACAACAGACTACATTAATGATGAATTTAAGGCATTGCAGGCTCAGCCGGAAGACACGGAGGATGTGATGTCTCTGCTTATGGAAACAGCCGAATGGCTGCGGAGCCAGGGGTCTTCTCAATGGAATGCGTTGTTAAAAGGTGAGGATTCTCATAATACGGCGGAGGCTATTCAGCGTGGCGACGTATTTGTATTTAAAAAGGGTTCTGACGTAGCTGGCATGGTTATTTTGATGAGCCAGCCAAGTGCATGGGATGTGCATTTGTGGGGAAGCAAAGCGCATGCTGGGGATGGCGCACTTTATTTGCACCGATTAGCCATTCGCAGAAAGTATGCCCAGAGTGGATTGGGAAGGGCGATTTTGCAATGGTCCAGCAGCGGGATACAGTTTGAGGACAAACATATCGTCCGATTGGATTGTGGAGCCGAGAACGCAACATTGAACGCATTCTATGTGCGTAATGACTATACTTTTGTAGGAGAGACAGACGGCTTCAGTACGTATGAGAAGGCGGTCACACATCTGTCTGTATAACACTGTATGCAACATATCGTGTGCATTCAAAAGCCGGGAGCTACCACTGCTCACCGGCTTTCATTTGCATATGGGCAAAGAGGTTTAACTTTCAATCCATACATCCGCTTCTTAGCCGAGCATCTTCTGAATATGTTGTATATACGACTCCAGAGTAAGGGCTTACGCTCAAACAAGATGAAAAAGATAACGTATAGTAGAATAAAGGCAGCCAGAGAGCGATTATTTCAAGTGGAATTCCCCAGTACCTAACAGTATTCGTAATGTCGTCAGCGTCAGATGCAACATGGTACAATTGATATTGAAATGAATTCTAGTATTCGGCTGTAAATGAGCGAGTGATAAGGAATCTCATTTTGTACCTTTACTGAACATATGTTCTGATATATCATGATTGAAGATGTAATGAAAAGATTTATGCTAGAAAGGGGGAAACTAACGGTGAGATTGCTGCAGGCGCTTTTCTTTCCTCCGGAGCAGCCCGGAGGTGTATCCTCTATGATTCCGTATATGCAAGAGAGGTTTACAACCCCGAGGTGGGAGATGGATCTATTCTCGTTGCCTAAGCGAATTCGCAACAAGGGCAGGGAAGATATCCAGTTTGAGACGTTCGATTGGACTGCGTATCAGGATAGTCCTGTCGTGCAAAAATATATGCAAACCTACCGGGATTATTTGTGGTGGACCAAGCTGCGTATTCAGAAGCCTTACGATCTGATTCATGCCCATCACCCTATTGCGGGGCTTGCAATGAAGAAGGTTTTCCCGGATGTTCCTCTCATTCAAACCATCCACTCCAGTTATGAGCGAGAGCTGATACTGAATGGACGCATTGAGCCAAACGGACCAGAGCATCAATTCCTGCTGGCCATCTATGGTGAACTGGAGTACCAGGCAGAGCGGTTATTAACGGTATCGGATTCTTTCCGTCGTTATCTGGCGCCTCATGTACAGCATCCCGATGTTATCGGTGTGATTCCGAATGGTTTTGATGAGAAAAGGTTTAAGCCAATTCCCCATGAGAATGCAATACCACAGCTGGTCACCGTATGCCGTCTGGTTCCGGCGAAAGGGCTGGATATTCTGTTCAAAGCCTGTGCCGAGTTGAAAGCGCGGGGACATGATTATGTGCTTCATATTATCGGGGACGGACCGATCCGTCCAGATTTGGAAGAATTAGCCCAGCGGCTGGGCATTTATAATGAGACTATTTTTTATGGTTACACGCTGCACCCGGAGGAATTCATGCCATTTTTTGATATCTTTGTACTTCCTTCGCGGGCGGAGGCATTCGGATCTGTTTTCGCGGAAGCAGCGCTTAGCTGTCTTGCTCTTGTAGGTACAGATGTTGGCGGCATACCAGAGCAGATCGAGAACGGCAGTAACGGCTTGCTGGTGCCTTCAGAAGATCCATCTGCACTGGCAGAAGCGCTGGAGAAGGTGATGGTTGACCCGGCGTACCGTTATGAGCTCGCTCGTTCGGCCTGTGAGAAGGCCAAAACCCATTACTCTTTGGGCAGATCGGTCAATGAACTGAAAAAAATGTATTTGCAATTTCCGAGCCAGTTCTAACTTCTGGAAAGGGAAAAGAAGGAAGCCGCTGTATGAACAGCGGCTTTTTTATATTTAGGGAAATGATGTTTCGCAACAAAAATACGTTGTTATAGGTGTTTGTTACGACCTCGAAAGCTTCCCCATCGATCCATTACTAATTTTGCACCCCAGATTAGTGCCAAACTGCCGAAAATGGGGTAAAGGATAGAGAGCAGGGAACTGAATCCAAACTGGCTGAGCAAATAACATAGCAGCATGATGGCCAGTATGATTAGTTTGGGATGTACGTGGACATGCTGTCTGAGTTGGAGGGTCATTCCATAAATATCGGCTACAAATGTACTGAAGATTTCCATAAAAATCAGGGATACATAGATAGACTGGACTACCCATCCAAGTTGAAAGGCAATGCTGCCCATCGGAATTTCAAATTGTGTGATGCCAGGCATCTGGGCTGACATGGCGAAGTGGGCTGCCATAAGCATGAATCCTACACCAATCCCGCCCAGAACGCCGCCCCATTTGAGTACCTTTCGGCTGCGAATCTGATTCCCCACCGGAACGAGCACTGCTTGGGCAAGTGCCAGGTTGAATGAAGTATACAAAAGAGGAGATAACCAGACCTGGATTGGATTGCTGTCAGTGGTTAATGTAATAAATCGGTTTGCGCCGGGATGATGTATGGTGCTGGTGATCATAAGCAGAGAGAGCAGGAGCATCATAGGCACCACGATACTGTTCATCTGTAGAATAGCCTGAATACCCCGTCCAAGCAGCAGATAAGTACCGATAAGGGTAACAATCAGTCCGGTCTGGTAATGAAGTCCCAGATGCTCTACAAAGACCGACCCTGCTCCGGCCAGCATGACACTGTTTACTCCAATGAGTATCACAAGGGTAACCCATGTAATCCAGTTTCCTGCTTTATGACCGAATAGATGCTTGTTGAGATCTTCGTAAGAGCGCGAGCCGGTATCATGGGCAATCAGCATCATTTTTGTACCTAACCAGACAAAGAGCATGGTCGATAAGCCAATGGTAATGGTGGCCCATTTGCCATACTGGGTAAAGAACTGCAATATCTCTTGCCCTGTTGCAAAGCCGGCTCCTACTACCGTTCCAATGTATGTAAATGCGATCTGCAGCACCCGAAATGCCTGTTTCATGCGTTTCCCCTCTCAGGCCCCTGAATAGTTTGGACATGCGGGTGCCATGGTACAAGGTATGCTTGACCCGTCAAAGTCATGACAATTGAAGTGTGGCAAAGGGTCATTTAACATGCTCTGAACAAGAGCAAAGGCAATTTCGCTTGAACTGAGAGCCGGATCTATGATACTTTTACGTCATAGGATAGGCTTGGGAGGTCAAATAATGGAAGTATTGAAACAACGAATTTTACAAGAAGGTGTAGTCATGTCAGATCAGGTGCTGAAGCTGGATGGTCTACTGAATCACCAGATTGACCCTGCGCTGACGATGGAAATGGGACGAGAATTTGCCGCTCGTTTTCGTGAAAGTGGTGTAACCCGGGTCATTACAGTGGAGTCTTCCGGGATTCCGGTCGCTTTTGCTGCTGCACATGAACTGGGTGTTCCACTGGTATTTGCCCGGCGCAAAAAAACACTTTTGGCTGACCCCGACGCTTACTGTGAAAGAGTGCCTTCTTTTACCAAAGGGATCGTAACGGATATTATGGTGTCCCGTGAATATATTCATGAGAATGACCGTATTTTGTTTATTGACGATATCATTGCAAATGGCGATGCCGCTCGTGGTGTCATCAAAATTATCGAACGTTCGGGTGCGGAACTGGTCGGATTCGGTGTCGTGGTCGAAAAATGTTTTCAGGCCGGAGCGCGCACTATTCGTGAGCAGGGCATCCCGGTTGAAGCGTTGGTGCGCATTCGTTCATTGAACGATGGCACTGTACAATTCGACGATAACGAATTGTGACTTTTTAAAGGAAAAAGTGCCTATTTTTATAACAATGCCTTTGCATGACCGCTGATTTCATTTATAATGGGGTTATGTTAGGGAGAGGAGGCAACACCATGGGTAACCAACCGGCAACAGAACAATTTTTTATTGATAAGCTGGCGGAATCGAAAGTACATTTTGAGCGTGCCCTGGATTGTAAACATACGGAATTCGATGACCTTTATCCCTATATGATTGAACATCCTCAATTTTTCTGGTACAAACGCTACGTTGCTTGGTCAGAATTGCTGACGATTGTAGGCTTGTGCGAAGAGTTGTCCTTCTCTTGGAAAGAACAATTTACACCGCATCAAGTGGAGTACCTTGAAGAACGTGTGATGTCCGCCAAAGTGCTTGATTTTTGGTTTGAGAAGAACGACAGCAAAGAGCACGCGCAGCGGTAACTTTCAGTCGGGACATATTTCGAATGACATGACAGTCCAATACAGTCACGTGAGACCTAAATGACTTTTCATTTAGGTCTCTTTTTGTAAATAATTTTTTTGGGAAAGTAGGCGCCATAAATATGATCAGTGATGCAGAATTGGATGCACTGCGTTTATCGGGTGAAAAAGTAAGAGTAGTACGGGACGAGATTCAGTCCAATGATGTGACAGGCATTGTAGTGGCCTGGGACGGGGAGCAGGTGCTCATTCGCCGTCAGAATCGTCGTGTGGTTAAGCTTGATCGGAATTATCAGTATCAGTTGTTCAGCGAACCACGTAAGAGCCCGCTCGAAGAATAGGACATGCGTTTTTAGGTTCATTTACCATGGATGTTTTGGCATAATTGCACCTCTCGGGAGAGAAGATAGGTACAGTGAGAGCTTGTAACATATCAGCCGAGAGGATGTGCGGTAACCATGACACTGATGAATGATAAGGTTCATGCCTATAAAGATCAGATTGGTGAATTAAGCGACGTGCTGCCAGCTGTGGTGAAGTCTTATCATGAGTTCACTGGAGAGTGCTTTCAGGCAGGGGCGATTGATGCCAAGACCAAACAGCTGATTGCGCTGGGCATTGGACTGTTTGCAAACAATGAGGTATGTACGTTTTACCATGTGGAAGAAGCGCGTGCCAAAGGAGCGACCGATCAAGAGATTATGGAGACGGTTGCTGTGGCTGGAGCAGTTGGCGGAGGCCATGCGTTGTCTCAGGGTGCAATGAGAGTACAGAAGGCTTTACATTAAAAGCTTTGGTTAAGACGGATGATGACCTTGTGTACCTCTAGAAAATCAATATTAATGTAGACAAAGATAGACAAAGAAAAGGCTCCGGTTATAACCGAAGCCTTTTCGTGTTAACTTATATTTTGCCCAGCATTTTGTTATACATAAACTGTCCTGTTACCCGGCGTGCTGTTACGTAACGATCGTTGAAGTAAGGATTAGATAATTGAGTGATGCTGACACCCTTGCTGCTTGAAGCATGAGCGAACTGTCCGCCCCCGATATATACACCTGTATGTGAAATGCCACTGCCCATCGTATTAAAGAATACCAGGTCACCCGTACGCAGATTAGCTTTGGATACCGGCGTTCCGGCCTTAGCTTGTTGCTGGGAAGTGCGTGGTAATTCAATGCTATATTTGTTGAAAATATATCTCATAAATCCAGAGCAATCAAACCCGGCGAGTGTAGTACCACCCCATTTGTAAGGTATGCCTGTCATGTTGTTAACGACGGTGTTAATACTGCTTGCCTCTGTGCTTGCTGCACCAGATGTAAATAATACTGCTGCTCCAAAAATGGAGATGATAAGCTTTTTCAAAATTTTTGTTCTCCCTTCGATGCCTACGGAGTTAGCTAAGGGTTCGGTAGAAGGTTCCCTATATTTCCTATGTATAAGAATAATTCACCCAAAATGGTTCCCCCGTTTTCAAACATGAAACTCGGCAAATGAATAATTAAGTTTTTGTAACCTTTTGAAACTATATTGCATAAATGCGAAAATGTCAAACCGTTCTTGAACACTTCTTATCATCTCAATGTTAACGGAATTATCGCTATTTATGTAGAAATAACTCGAATGTTGAGTTTTGATAGATGACAAAAAAGTAACTACTGTTTCAAATGCAGGATTCCAGCTTCCTAAAACCTTAAAGAGGAGGTGGGTAGGCCTGGTACGGAACTGGCCTTCCAACATATAATTCATTCAGACAGTTTTTTATCATCAATTGTATTGGCCTTAGTTTTTTGTTTTGCATGAAATGATGGATGAGTACAGCTTTACATATTAAATAAGGAATATTTTTTTGTTGACACTAATTACCTGCACATGATATATTATTTCTTGTCGCCGCGATGTAATTTCTCGGAGATACAACATACGCGGTCGTGGCGGAATTGGCAGACGCGCACGGTTCAGGTCCGTGTGGGCTAACCCCCGTGGAGGTTCGAGTCCTCTCGACCGCATCATATGTAATACGAAAAAGGTTCCTAGAATGGCATTACTGCCACTCTAGGAACCTTTTTTCTTTGTTTACGGATTAGAGTGATTGCTCATCCTGGTTGTCTTCAACCCATTCCCTTAATTTGAGCAAAGATGAAGTTTTTATTTGTTTATTTATCCATTAATGGAAATATGTTTGTTCTGCGACGGTTTGCCCCTATATTTCAGGTGAATTGTACGTAAAATACCGAAATGTACCTATCCTGAGCATCCTTCATCTACTATTCTCTTCTCGTATGGAAGCGCTATCAACAGGGATTTGAATGACCAAATTCAGAGGGGGTAGGGATAATTTGAAACGAATCGGAAAAAGGATGGCAATGTGTTTCATGGTATTCATGATTGCGGTGGTGCAGTTCGGAATTATGGGAACGACAGGTAATGTGGCACAAGCAGCAGATAAGAGTCTGGCCCAGAAGCCGTATATGGGTTGGAGCAGTTACAGCATGCAGGTATATGACGGGGCGGGCAACTGGACATCGGCTGAGAGTATTAAGAAGCAATCGGATGCCATGCGCGAGAAGCTGCAGGCCCATGGATATGAATACATTAATATTGATGCTGGCTGGAACGGTGACGAAGATGAATACGGTCGTCCTATTCCGAGTACTGTTCTTTATCCAAATGGATTTCAGGAGGTCATCGATTATGTCCATAATAACGGACAGAAGATCGGGATCTATCTCATTCCGGGTTTATCAATCACCGCCTATAAAAAAAATCTTGAGGTGTATGGAACGGGCGGGGCATGTCGTATGCAGGATATTGCAGTAAAGCCGCTCGTTGTTATGGATGCTTGGGACTCGTACACTTACAAAATCGACTTTTCCAACCCATGCGCACAGAAATATATTGACTCCATTGCGGATCTTCTTGGCGAGTGGGGCATCAACTTTGTCAAATTCGACAGTGTGACGCCAGGATCAGGGATCAATAACCTGAGCCGGGATGCACGCGGAGATGTGGAGGCGTGGTCCAAAGCGCTAGACAGGAATAACATCTGGTTTGAGCTTTCCTGGGCGCTTGACCACAATTACGTGGACTTCTGGAAAAAGTATGCAAACGGCTGGAGGGTCGACTGGGATATTGAGGCCTACGACAGTAGTAAGGGCTTAACGGAGTGGTCGAGTATTTCACGCTTATTTCCTATAGCGGCCCTCTGGTGGCGTGATGCAGGCCCAGGAGGCTGGAATGATTTTGACTCCCTGAATGTCGGGAATGGCTCGATGGATGGTCTGACCAGAGACGAGCGGAAGACCGCGACGACGTTCTGGGCAATCTCTTCAGCACCGCTTTATACAGGTAATGATCTGACCAGGCTGGACAGCTATGGGCTGGAGCTTCTGACGAATGATGAGGTCATTGCGGTCAATCAGGCCGGACGTCCAGCTCATCCCGTTTCCATGGACACCAAACAGCAGGTATGGTATGCGAATAACGGAGATGGTACGTACAACGTAGCTCTGTTCAATCTGGGCAATCGGAGTGCCGAGGTCAAAGTGAAATGGAGTGATATTGGCCTCGAAGGTCCGGCTTCGGTCCGTGATCTCTGGAGCCATTCCGAACTGGGGAATTTTAATCATGAATTCAGTGGCGGCGTACTGGAACCCCATGCTTCCCGGATGCTTAAGGTAACCGCACTGAGCGGCACATCAGCCGTCAATGATGATGATACGGGCATGCGCTACAGTGGGGATTGGAAGCGTAATGGAGGCAAGGAGCAAATCGATGGCAGACAGGATCTGAGCATCGCCATTACGGATTCCTCGACGACCACTGGTCCATCCAATATGAATACGCAGCAAGGAGCTGACTTGGAAGCCGGTGATGACCCAATCGCGAACGCAGAAAATGTAGCAAATGCTGCTTCCGTGGATGCTGCTGCCGTTACCGATGTGGTGTACATTAATGATGATGACAGCAATATTCAATACACGGGTTCATGGAGTTCAAGTTCCGGGAGAAATTTCGGGGATTACAAGGAAGATGTACATTTTACTGAGAATGACGGCGATTATTTTGAATATACCTTCACGGGCACAGGTATCGATTTGCTGACGGAGAAGGACCAAGAACAGGGAGACATGATAGTCGCACTCGACGATGGAACGCCTAAAACGGTTAGCTCTTATACCCGTGATGAACGAGAAGTGCAGCAGGTGCTGTATAGCGCTGCTGGTTTGACTAACGGTTCGCATACCTTGAAAGTCGTCAAACAATCGGGCCAATATATGCTGCTGGACGCGCTTAGAGTAACAAGGGAAATTCCTACAGGAGAGCATAACAGCACCATTAGTCCGGCTTCTGCTGACTTTGACAAGGCAACAGAACAACAGAAGGACATTACTGTCACGCTCACATTGAACGGAAATACACTAACTGGCATTGAAAATGACGGAGTAATGCTCAGTGAAGAGGACTACACGGTGGTCGATGACAAACTGAATATCAAGAAAGAATATCTCACCCAACTGCATGTAGGAACAACAGACTTCGTTATCAATTTCAGTGCTGGTGATCCGCAAACTCTTACTGTTCGAGTTAGCGATACAACGGGCATTCGTTATGTCCTGATCAATAACGACGATCCGGCAATTAAATACAATGGCTCATGGTCCCGCAGTACTGGTAGAGGCATGGGCGACTATAAGGATGATGTACAGTATACCGAGACGAATGGTGATTCTTTTGAATATATCTTCAGAGGAACAGGGATCCAACTGTTCACGGAGGTAGACCAGTCACAGGGAGATATGGATATCTATGTGGATGGTCAATTCAAGGAAACGGTCAGTGCGTATCGCAACGGAAGATTGGCACAGCAGAATCTATACAGCATATCGGGCTTGCCTGATGGGCAGCACACGCTGAAGGCCGTCAAGAAATCGGGTAGATTTATGCTGCTTGATATGCTCAAGGTTGAGCTCCCGAATATGATTAATCCGGTGAATGCGAGCTTTGACAAATTAGCTTCTGCTCAGGCTGACATCGATGTCACGCTGCTGATCCAGGCGGGAAGCTTTAAGGGCATTACCAACGGCTCCAATGAACTGACACGAGGGACTGATTATACGGTTAATGGCGACCGCGTTACACTGAGCAAAACATATCTTGCTGCCCAGCCTGTGGGAACGTTAAATCTCAGTTTCTCCTTCGGCGGTGATTATCTCAATGACGTACATTCTACGACGGCGGATGGAGATTTCTTCGAGTACACCTTCAAGGGTACCGGAATAAGCTTGATTACACCTACTGGACCGGAGCAGGGAGAAGTAGATATTTATGTCGACGGACAACTGAAGCAAACCGTGAACGCATACAGTCCGAGTCGCCAAATGATGCAGGAGATTTACAGCATCTCAGGACTGGCAAAAGGTCAGCATACACTCAAAGTTGTGAAGAAATCCGGTGATCTTATGCTGGCCGATCAACTGAAATTTACTGTCCCTACTGGAAACGGAAACGGAGAACCAACGAATCCGTCCAATCCGTCGAATCCGTCGAATCCAGGTGGTCCATCCAATCCAGGCGGACCATCGACTCCAGTCATCCAGCCTTCAGACCCTTCTGTGCCAGCGCCAACTCCTGAATCCGGAACTACTGACGGGACAACAGGAACGGATGATGGTCAGGATATTCCGTACAAGGCGTATATTCAAGGATATCCGGGCGGTTTGTTCAAGCCAGATAACAAGCTCACCCGTGCAGAGATGGCAACCATACTCGCATTGGTATCTGAGAAAGAAGCCACGGGATCTGCTGTTGTATTCAGTGACGTTAAATTTGAATATTGGGGAGCCGATGCTATTGCTAAGGTAAGCAAGATGGGGCTGATGAATGGCTACAAGGATGGCACGTTTAAGCCAAATCAGTCATTGACTCGTGCGGAGATGGCCACTCTTGTGTCCCTTCTTGGTCCGGCTTCCGAGAATTCAGGCGATGGATTCTCGGATATCGGTAGTCACTGGGCCAAGGAAGCCATTTTGAAAGCGCAAAGCGCAGGCATTCTGAAAGGCTATAAAGATGGAACTTTTCGACCGAATGCTTTACTGACAAGAGCGGAAGCCGTTGTAGCAATCAACAGAGCTTTGGGCAGAGCACCACTCACGAACGTTTCGCAGCCACAGTGGAAGGACGTTCCTTCCACACACTGGGCCTTTGGCGATGTTGAAGCAGCATCCGTCGATCAGGTTGTAAAAGCCCGATCAGAGGTGGAAGAACCAAAGAAGAAATGATGTGAACTAGGAATGGGGGCCATCTCGGCCCCTTTTTTCTGAATGTTAAGGAGTTATCATCTCAAACCAAAGAACTTCGGAAATGTTAAAAAAGCAATGATAATCGTCTTTTGATCGTTGCCTTTTATTCATTCCCGAATGAAACATGATTGAAGAATGAGATAAAACAATTGACTAACCCGGAAAATATTATTATCTTTGATAACGCTACCAATACCTCAAGGAGGGGGAGGAGGGTTACCCATTAAATATTCCAATGTTTTTCGTAAATTTTTAATTTCCTACGTGATCATTTTGGTGATACCCAGCATTGGCGGTTATATGTCTTATCTGACGTCCATCTCCGTAACACAGTCCATTTCCATTGAGAATAGTGTTACCCAACTTCAGAAAAGCCAGGAAATATTGGAGGGCCGCATGGCGGAAGTGGAGGGCTTCACCCGACAGCTTGCGGTCAATCAGGAATTGAACGTTCTTATGAATGAAAGGGACAACGAAACCAACGTATATGGGATATGGAGAACGATGGAGAATGTGTTGACCTTTGGACAGACCAATGATTTTCTGCAAAATTATTATATTTATCTTGCGAATTACAATCTAATTTTGACCCCGGGTTCTTCTTACAGACCAAATCACTATTACGCTGATTTTCGTTATAACGATCTTTCGTTAGAAGAATGGATGAAGGACGTGTTGGGGAAGACCCATCGGAGTGAAATTAAACCGCTTAGTTCCTATGTCAGTAGGGGGAAGCAGACTTCCGTAATCACATATATGCAGTCATTGCCTCTGGACAGCTTCAATGATTCTTCACCGGCTGTTGCCGTTGTAATTATTGACGAGAAAATGATTCTTAGTCCATTGTCCAGTCTGAATGACCGATACGGTGGCTGGGTTCATATCAGCGATGCGGAGGGCAATACCATTGCGCTGCAAGGGAGCTCCGAGCCCGAGATGGTAAGAATGGCCGCTGACTCTCATTTTGACCCAAGTAGGGTCAGCCAGTTCTATGGGGATGATCTTGTGATTACTACAAAATCCGATAAGAACGGATGGGTATACCAGGCGGGTATTCCCCGTCATGTCCTGATGGAGAATGCAAACAGGATCAAGGGGATGACGATGCTGATTACAGGCGGCACACTGCTCATCGGACTGATTGTTGGACTTGTGCTGGCTTATCGCAACAGCGTTCCAATCAATCGACTGTTAAGTGTAATGAAAGAGCAGTTTGGGAAGGATGAATCGGCTCCCAAAAATGAATTTGACTTTTTGAGTGGAAATATCGCTGATATGCTTACCAAGAACAAGCTGCTTGAATCCGAATTAAATCGCCAGCTCCCACTGGTCAGGGATGCCTTCCTGAAGCGGCTGATCTCCGGCGAATTCAAATCGCGTGATGAGATTCTTTCCGCGGCCGAACAGGCGGATATTAATTTGTATCAAGGCACGGGATATGCGGGAATTGTCCAGATTAAGGGGTATGCCAGTATGGACAGCGTAGAGATCCTGAATGAATTGAATGCCTCCCGACTTCTGTTGAAGCAGGCTTTGGCTGAACTGGGCGTAGATGTCCTGATGACGGATATGGGCTCGGATAAAGTGGTCATCCTGTTTTTTTCCAAGGAAACTGACTCCGGAAATGATCGTGAAAAGGAAGATATCACACATATCATGGAGAATCTGGCACAGTATGTGTTTAATGAATACAGGATCACCATCCAGTCAGGATTCGGAAATCTCTTCACATCGTTGACAGAGGTCAGTCTTTCCTTTGATCAGGCCAATCAGGCGCTGGAGTATGCAGTTTACATGAACAAAAAAGGCATGATGTGGAACAATGAAGCCCAAACCGAAAATACAACGTATTATTACCCGCTGGATTCGGAGCAGCGACTGATTGGCACGATTCGTGCAGGAGAACTTGAAGAGGCCAAACGGATTGTCGATGCAATCATCGTGCA
Source organism: Paenibacillus sp. LK1 (assembly GCF_002750415.1). Classification (NCBI taxonomy): domain Bacteria; kingdom Bacillati; phylum Bacillota; class Bacilli; order Caryophanales; family Paenibacillaceae; genus Paenibacillus; species Paenibacillus sp. LK1. The sequence continues at coordinate 673,604 of NZ_PEII01000001.1, read as the reverse complement.
GAACATGGAGCAGCGGGAGTTGTCCATGGAAATGAAGCATCAACTTGTTGGAGAAATGAAGGGGACTTTTCTCAAGTTGCTGGATCAAAAGGCGTTTACGGAATATGCCTCCATCGAGAATGTGAAACGGCGTGTCATTGATATTGGTTCCTCGGAGCCGCTTGAAACGATAAAAGCTGAGTTTTATGAAATCATGGAAGAGCTGTGCTCCGTTATTGCAAACAAGAAGAAGGATGCCCATATTCAAATCATCAAACAGATTAAGGAATATACTGCGACAATGTATTCCGATACAGAGCTGACTCTGTATCGCGTGGCAGAGCATGTGGAGCGGCCCGAGAAATACATTTCTCAATTATTCAAAGAGTTTACCGGTGTTAATTTCTCCGATCACCTGATCAAAGTCCGAATGGATCAGGCTGTGATTTTGTTAAAAGAGAGCAATTATACAGTGGATGAGATTGCGTCACGGGTAGGTTATAATAGTTCTCACTCCTTCAGGAGGGCCTTCAAGAGATTGAATGGCGTTTCGCCCAGTGTGTATAGACAATCGGTTGACGATTAAATGAAAGGAAGACCTACAGGCTGTGTTGTCCGTGTTCCGGACAATACGGTCTTTTTTTACGAATACGCCCCCGTAATGGAAAAATGGCTGTCGTACTGCGGATTTGTGCCCCCAAAAACAGGATAACTGTACGTTTAACGGCGCAGGTGTACCTGTTTATGGGACATTAAAATCGACTATGATCAGAATCAAGAAAGCGCTATCAAAATTTACGCATCGCAGACAGCTAGTAAGGGGGGATTGTTCTGGAGAAGGAAATCGTATTAAATCACAAGACATCAACACAGCCGAAGGCACCTGGTTTTCTGACCAATGCCCGCAAAAGAATGATGAAGCACTGGCAGTTACATCTACTGGTGATTCCGCCCTTGCTATTTTTTCTCATCTTCAAGTATTATCCGATGATCAATGCGGTTCTTGCCTTTAAGGACTATAACGTCATCAAGGGAATATGGGGAAGTGATTGGGTTGGTTTTCAAAACTTTCGTCTGTTCTTTGAGAACCCATTATTTTGGACCCTGGTGAAGAACACCATTTTACTTAGCGGTTATTTAGTGTTGGCCGGATTTCCAATTCCGATTGTGCTCGCACTCATGATAAATGAGGTGCGCGGAGCCAAGTTCAAGAAATTCGTCCAACTCGTATCCTTTGCACCCTACTTCATCTCAACAGTCGTGATGGTATCCATGATCATGCTGTTCCTGGCACCACGGCTTGGATTTGTGAACATCGCCATGAACTTCTTTGGGTTGGATTCCGTGAATTTTCTGGGTGAGCCAGGCATGTTCCGCTCAATTTACGTCTGGTCCGACATTTGGCAGACTGCGGGCTACAGTGCGGTAATTTATTTGGCAGCACTTGCCGGAATCGATCCCACATTGTACGAAGCGGCCAAAGTTGATGGGGCCTCGCGTTTTCAAAAAATCCGTCACGTGGATCTGCCAGGGCTGGTGCCAACCATTGTCATTATTTTGATCCTGAATGTCGGAAATGTCATGGCGATTGGCTTTGAGAAAGTCTACCTGCTACAAAATCCGCTCAATCTGGCTAATTCTGAAATCATTGCAACTTATGTCTACCGAGTCGGCCTGTTGAATGCCAACTATAGCTTTGCAACTGCCGTAGGGCTGTTCAACTCACTGATCAATCTGGTCTTACTGGTTACGGTGAATGGTTTGGCGAAGAGAGTTACTAAGAATAGCATTTGGTAGGAAAGGAGTTCACCTATGGCTGCAAACGTTCAAACCAAGATTAAAGAGTCCGCCGTCGACAAAACGTTTCTGATTACAATCTACATTTTGCTCAGTCTCGTGGCGCTGGTGGTTATTTACCCCCTGATATTTATCGTCAGCAGTTCAATTAGCAGTCCGGCAGCAGTAACTTCCGGCCGGGTATGGCTATGGCCTGTAGATATTTCCTTCAACGGTTACAAGGCTTTATTTAATACACCTGAAATTCTCATCGGCTACGGTAACTCCATTTTCTATACGGCCGCTGGTACGCTGATCAGTGTAGCGTTGACCATCATGATCGCCTATCCGTTGTCACGCAAAACTTTTTTCGGCAGAAACACCCTGATGATGATCATCACCTTCACCATGATTTTCAGTGGAGGGCTGATTCCGACTTATATGGTGGTGAAGCAGCTTCATCTGATTGATACCCGCTGGGCGTTACTGATCCCGAATGCAATCTGGGTATGGCAGGTTATTATTGCTCGTTCGTTCTTTCAATCTTCTATTCCAGGGGAGCTTCTGGAAGCTAGTGAAATTGACGGCTGTAGTGATATGCGATTTATCTGGAGTGTTGTACTCCCATTATCGAAGCCGATTATCGCCGTGCTGGTTCTCATGTATGCAGTGGGGCAGTGGAATGCGTACTTTGATGCTCTGATCTATCTCAAATCGGCAGACCTTTTCCCGCTGCAACTCATCTTGCGAAGTATCATCATTCAAAACAACGGTTCGGGTGCCATGGACGTGGCGAAAATGGTGGAAAGACAGCAGCTTACCGAACTGTTAAAATATTCGTTAATTGTGGTTGCCACTTTGCCTGTACTTGTCATCTATCCATTTGTACAGCGTCATTTTGTACAGGGGATGCTGGTAGGCTCCGTTAAGGGTTGATCCTTAGATTCGGTGTATGGAGAAAGAAGATATAGACAGTTCATACGCAAGGTACCATCGTCTCAACTGGTAAACTACAAAAAGGGAGTGATCAGATTTGAAGAAAAGTATGGTAACGTTATTGATGCTGGTAGTGGCATTCACAGTTGTCATGAGCGGGTGTTCCAATGGCAGCTCATCTACAGCACAACCGGGAAGCTCGGAAGAGGGCGGCAAGGTGAATATCAGCGTGTTCGCGGTTCAGGATTCCAGCATTGATATTCCGACCAATAAATTTACAGCATTTGTGGAAGACAAATTCAATATCAAATTCAATTGGGAGATCAATCCATCGGATGGAGCCAAGGAAAAGCGCCAAATCTCACTTGCAAGCGGCGACTATCCCGATGCCTATCTGCTGACCCACTATATAGACCAATTCTCTCAAGCAGATCTGCTGAAGTATGGCAAGCAGGGTGTGCTCGTTCCTTTGAACGATCTCATTGATCAATACGCTCCCAACATCAAAGCGGCCATGGAGAAAAACCCTAATTTGAAAACGCTTAATACAGCGCCTGATGGTAATATCTATGGACTTGTTGCGTATACAGAATGTTTCCACTGCTCCTATCCGAGCAAGATGTGGATTAATACCGAGTGGCTGAAAAAGCTGAATCTGGAAATGCCAAAGACGACCGAAGAATTCAAAAACGTGCTGCAAGCTTTCAAAACGCAGGACCCGAACGGAAACGGCAAAGCAGATGAGGTACCGCTGAGTGGTTCCATAGAGGAGTTTGGCGTACGAATTATTCCTTTCCTGATGAATGCATTTGTCTATGACGATGACCGGAACTACCTGCAAATGGAAAATGGAAAAGTTCAATCTGCGGCAATTACACCTGAATGGAAAGAAGGATTGACTTACATCAAGTCCCTCTTTGATGCAGGTCTGATTGACCCTGGTGCATTCACACAAAACGCAGAAGCATTCAAGAAAATCGGTGAGAATGCTGACGCTGAAATTCTGGGTGCCGGTGCAGCTATGCATCCCGCGATCTTCGTAAACATTGACGAAGGCAATACTCGTTCGGCGCACTATAACCCGCTGCCACCGATTTCTGGACCACAGGGTGTGTCCTATGCAACGCATGATGCGGGCGGTGTATCTCCAGGAGCAAAATTTGTAATCACAAACAAGGCAAGTGAAGAAGCGCAGATTGCCCTGATCAAAATGGTTGACTACATGTTCACACCAGAAGGCCAAACGAACGGTGCAAGCGGTATGAAGGGGATTGACTGGACTGATCCGGTGGATGGTGATGTGGCACTGGGTAAAGACGTTAAACCTGTAGTAAAACAAATTCCTATGGCTGAAGGTGAGGCACCACGTAATGCGGGCTGGAGCGGCATGGCTCACTTCTATATGCCAAAAGAATATCGTGATACCTTTGTACAGGGCACAGATATTTATGCATCCAATGGTTATGAGCGCAGATTATATGATGCATCGCTGTTGTACGAAGGGCATGAGCCCAAAGAGCTGTTCCCGATCTGGTCCGTCTGGATTGATCCAAACGAAATTGATGAAGCTAGCTTGCTGCAAACCAATATCAGAAACTACATTGAGCAAAATGAATTGCAATTCATCACAGGCAACAAGGATTTGAATAAGGACTGGGATGCTTATGTGAAAGGTTTACAGAACCTGAAGCTCGATCGTTATCTGGAAATCTTGCAAAAAGCATATGACACAAGCAAGTAATTAACAGGGATATCGGAATCAGGTGCCTATGATGTACCGGCACCTGATTTTCCTTGTATTTAGGCAGAAGGTTACATACCAAGAAGGGTGGGATCAACATTCCTGTGACTGAACAAGAACATATCACGAATTCCACGACGATAAGACTGACGGATTATGGCGCTGTGCCAGACTCTGAGTTGGACACCCAGCCAGCTATGGCTCGTGCCATTCAGGCGGCGGCTGAAATCCCTGGTCCGGTGGTGCTGGACTGTGCGAGAGGCAGGTATCATTTCTACCCGGAAGAGGCGATTCGGGCTCCTTATTATATCTCCAATACAACGAGTGAAGAAGAGAACCCAGACATAACCAAGACCATTGCTATTTTGCTTAAAGGAATGAATGATGTAACACTGGAGGGCAACGGCTCCCTGTTTATTTTCCACGGCAAACAGACCCTGTTTTTGTTGGATAATTGCACCAATGTAGAGATTCGCAACCTGCGTACAGACTATCACCAGCCGACGGTGACGGAGATGACGAGTATCTCCAGCGGAAGGCATTATTTCGATGCGCGGGTTCACCCCGATTCCCGTTATCACATTCGGGACAACAGGCTAACCTGGCTCGGTGAAGGCTGGAGTTTTGCGGAAGGTCCTATGCAAACCTATGATCCATTGCGGAATACAACCTGGCGAATCGACAATTGGTTGGAGTTGGCCCAATCTGTGGAAGAACTTGAGCCCATGACCATCCGTTTGCATTTTGATTTTCAACCTGATGTGGTCCCTGGCCATGTACTACAAAACCGCGATGGCATTCGTGATCAAGTTGGAGCTTTTATGACCGAATGCTCGGATATAACGTGGAGAGACGTGAGTCTGCATTTCCTGCACGGACTCGGTGTTGTTGGACAGTTCAGCACAAATCTGACTTTCTCACGGATGAACCTGGCTCCCCGCACCGAAACGGAACGTACAGTTGCCGGTTTTGCGGATTTTCTGCACATCTCCAGCTGCAGAGGTAAGGTAGCCGTAAGAGACAGCTATTTTTCCGGTTCGCATGATGATCCTGTCAATGTCCACGGTACCTATTTACGAATTGTAGATCAGCCGGCGGTGGATCGCGTGAAAGTTCGATTCATGCATCCCCAGACGTATGGGCTTCCGGCCTTTTATCCTGGTGATGAGATCGAATTTGTCCGTTCCGGTTCGTTGACGACCTACGCTTCTAACAATGTGGTTGCGGTAGAGCGTTTAAGTGCTCGTGAGCTCTTGCTGACTCTTGCTCATCCAATACCTGATGGTATTGGCAGCCATGATGTCATTGAGAATGTAACCTGGACACCAGAAGTGGAAATTACAAATAATCATTTTGCTCGAGTGCCAACACGAGGAATACTCGTAACGACTCGTCGGAAAGTGCTGATTACCGGGAATACGTTTGAACGCATGTCCATGAACGCTATTTTGATTGCGGTGGATGCCGAGTCCTGGTATGAGTCAGGAAGGGTAGAGGATGTGACGATCTCCGATAACCATTTTATTGAATGTGGCGGCAGTGATCATCCCGTGATATTCATATCCCCGGAGAATGTGGTGGTTGATGAGAGCGCTCCCGTTCACCGACAGATCGTTATCCAGAATAACCATTTCGAAACTTGTAGTGATGTCCCGATTCTAAGGGCCAAGTCCACTTGTGGGTTGGTTTTCAAGTCGAATAAAATATGTTCCTCCAGCGAGACAGGAAAGTCATCTTGCGTTGAAGAAGCAGTCTATGCAACCGCCTGCAGGGAGGTTGACATTGCGGATAATACGTTCACTAATGTTCCAGAGGAACTGACTAGAAATTGAGAAATCATGAGGGAGAGTGCACATGAAACTTCAATATGACAAACCTGCACATGTATGGACGGAAGGGCTTCCCATAGGTAATGGCCGTCTTGGCGGCATGATTTTTGGTGGGGTGGAGCAGGAGAAAATCAGCTTGAATGAGGACACACTGTGGTCCGGTTATCCGAAGAACGGCAGTAATCCTGGCGCAAAGGACGCTCTACCAAAGGTTCGCAAGCTGTTACAGGAGGAACGTTATACGGAAGCAGACACGCTGACCAAAGAGATGTTGGGTCCGTACACCCAGTCCTATCTTCCTTTCGGGAATTTACTCCTGCGCTTTGAACACGGGGACATCCACCATTCTTACAAGCGGACGCTGGATGTAGAAAATGCAGTGCACAGCCTTGAATATCAGATTGGCCATGTTATCTATACCCGTGAAATGTTTGCGTCGCATCCTGATCAGGTACTTGTACTGCGGCTGGCTGCAAGTGCGGAAGGTGCGCTGAATGTACATGCGTCACTGGATAGCCCGCTTCGGCATGCGATTAGTGTTAGGGAAGGCCGCTTTGTTCTGGAAGGAATAGCCCCGGAGCATGTCGATCCCAGCTACGTTGCGAGCGATGAGCCGATCCGATACGGTGATCCCGGAAATAACAAGGGCATGGTCTTTGAAGGCCAGCTAGCGGTGAAGACAGAGGACGGACAGGTAACGGTAGATGGCAGTGGAATTCATGTATTGGGTGCGACAACGGCAACCTTTTATTTCAGTGCGGCTACAAGTTTTAATGGTATGGATGCCATTCCGGGAGTCGAGGGAAAAGATGCTTCCTTCACTGCAAGTTCATTTCTGAATGAGGCGGTAGCCAAGCCATATGACAGCCTGCTTGACTCACATATTGCGGATTACCGTTTGCTATTCGATCGGGTGAAGCTTCAGCTTGGGAATTCACCTGCTCCGGAGCAGATGTCCACTGAACAGCGGATTACAACCTATGGGGCGGAGGATCCGGGGCTTGTGGAGCTTCTCTTTCATTATGGGCGTTACTTGCTGATCTCAAGCTCCCGTCCTGGAACGCAGGCTGCAAATCTTCAGGGCATATGGAATGCAGTAACTCGTCCTCCCTGGAGCAGCAATTACACGCTGAATATTAATACTGAGATGAACTATTGGCCGGCTGAAATATGCAATCTGGCTGAATGCCATGAGCCCTTGCTGGACTTGATCAGCAATTTGGCGAAGAAGGGCGTTGAGACCGCACAGGTTAACTATGGCACTCGCGGCTGGACCACGCATCATAACACGGATATCTGGGGACAGACGGCACCAGTGGGCAATTATGGTGACGGTGATCCAAGCTGGGCCTTCTGGCCGATGGGAGGTATTTGGCTGACCCAGCATTTATGGGAGCATTATGCCTTCAGCGGTGATGAGACGTATTTGCGAAATTCCGCTTATCCAGTGATGAAGGAAGCTGCGCTGTTCGCACTGGACTGGCTCATTGACGATGGTAGCGGTAACCTTGTGACCTCACCTTCGACTTCGCCGGAGCATAAATTCCGGACAGCGGAAGGCGTAGCAGCGGTCAGTCCGGGTTCAACGATGGATATCTCATTAATCTGGGAGTTGTTCACTAACTGTATTGAAGCCTCAGAAATGCTTGGAACAGACCCGGATTTCAGAAAAGAACTGGTGAGCATTCGTGATCGTCTTCTGCCGCTGCAAGTCGGGAAATATGGCCAATTGCAGGAGTGGTCGAAGGACTATGAGGATGAAGACATTTACCACCGGCATACCTCGCATCTGGTAGGCGTTTATCCGGGTCGACAGCTTTCGGACGAAGAGACACCAGAGTTGTTTGTCGCCGCCAGAACCTCCCTTGAGCGGCGGGGAGACGAAAGCACGGGTTGGAGCCTGGGATGGCGTGTTGCGCTTTGGAGTCGTTTCGGGGAAGGAAATCGTTCCCTGCATCTGCTCTCCAACATGCTGCGTCTGGTGAGAGATGGAGCGTCGGAACAATATAACCATGGCGGTGTATATCCGAATCTTCTGGGCGCACATCCTCCGTTTCAGATCGACGGCAACTTCGCGGCCTCTGCCGGGATAGCCGAGATGCTGCTGCAATCTCACCGTCCTTATATGGAACTTCTACCTGCATTGCCGGATGCTTGGCAGCAGGGCAATGTTTCCGGCCTGCGTGCCCGAGGCGGATTTGAGATCAGCATTCGATGGGACAACGGACAACTTGCATTAGCGCACATCACTTCACACCTGGGCCGGGACTGTGTGCTTAGAAGTGAAGACCCAATTGTGGTAACGCTTGACGGCAACGTGGTTAAAACGGAGGACACCGATTCAAATATCATAAGTTTCCCTACATCTGCAGGACGTACCTACCAGATTAAGTTGAGTTAAATCGCGTTATGGATCGGAAGATCGTTGCATGGAAAATGCTCTATTCGGTCTTTATAATGAGGGCAGACTTGGGCAGGAGAGCATAATCAGCTCCGCTCAGGGCACAGCATGCAACAATAAGGAGGCATATGATGCTAACTAGCGATACAGCCGTACAAGTGCAGCAACAGAATGTTAATCTTGTAAGCGTTACAAATGGCCACGTGAGCCTGGAGATCAATCTTGAAAATGGTGAAGTGTCCTTCATCGGCAACCATTCTTCCCATGTGAAGGGCATTCGTAGTTCTTTTCGCTGGCAGGGCCGGGAATACAGCACGGATCATTATCAGAACCATGAGCTGACGGCACAGGAAGATATTGTTCGAGAAGGATTTGGAAAAGGCATCCGCTTGGTCGTTCTGCATAGAGCCTCGTTGCTGCCGCAACTGGAGCAGCATTTCTATATGTATGAATCCTCACCGTATGTACTGGTGCAGACCGCTATAGTCGGTGATGAAGAGCTTAAGGCGAATCGTATGGCTGTCATCCAATCCAAAACCATATCTATCGGTGGAGAATCCGGCCAGGATGAACCAAGCATTCTGCGTGTCCCGTTTGACAACGATAAATGGGTCAGATATACGGTTGTTAAGCCGCCGCTTGATGTGGAGAGTTACGAGGCGACAGCCTTGTTTGCGCCCGACAGCCGCCGGGGAATTGTGATGGGTTCCCTTACGCATAAGGTATGGAAAACAGGGATTCGTATGCAAAGCGAAAAAAGCGGACATATCGAGGGACTTGATCTGTATGGCGGTGCCGTGAGTGAACTGACTCGCGATTCCCAGCCTCATGGTTATGTGAAGGGAAAAAGAGTTGAATCCCCATTGGTATTCGTCGGGTTCTATGAAGACTACCGTGACGGTCTTGAAGCCTACGGTCAGGCGAATGCCTGGATTGAGGCTCAATTACCTTGGGAGGGCGGTGTTCCGATCGGATGGAACAGCTGGTCCGCGGCCATGAGTGATCTGGACTATGATCTGTATACAGCGACCAGCGATTTTCTGAAAAATGAAGTACAGCCGCTTGGATTCGAGAATGAGGAAACGTTATACATCAACTTTGATGCTTTCTGGGACAATTTTACGCCGGAAGAGATGAAGAGCGCGCTAGACCGGGTGCGGCAAAATGGACATAGAGCGGGAACGTACTGGACCCCATTTGCCTTCTGGGGAGGGCCAGATCAGTTCGGTCAGGCGGTTGAAGGAACGAACGGCAAATACACCTATGCAGATATCCTGCTGCGTGACAGTGAGGGCGAAATTCTGCCAGATGTAGACGGTGGTCTGGCGATAGACCCGACACATCCTGGCAACCTGCAAAGAATCGATTGGTTCACGGATAAATTCATCGCGGAAGGTTTCGAATATATCAAACTGGATTTCTTGGCACATGGCTCGTTGGAAGGACAGCACCACAATTCGGATATTACAACAGGGATAGCGGCTTATCACTATGGCATGTCTTATTTGCAGCATAAGATCTCACCAGAAGTAATCGGACGGCCATTTTTCATAAACTTATCCATCGCTCCATTATTTCCATATGCCTTTGCCCACAGCCGCCGTATTTCCTGTGATGTCTTCGGTACACTTGCGGATACGGAATATATGTTGAACTCGCTGACACACGGTTGGTGGATGAGCAATACGCTCTATCGCTACAATGATCCGGATCATTCGGTGTTATACAAGAGCTTCAACCAGGAAGCTACCGGCTGGCATGAAGGACGTAGCCGTCTGACTGCTTCAGTCATTGCCGGAACGGTGCTTCTACTCGGAGATGACTTCCGTAAAGAGGAAGCTGCCGAACGAGCAAGAGAGTGGCTTGGCAACAAGGATATTTTGAACGTTGCTCGTATGGGCAAAACCTTCCGTCCAGTTGAAGGTGATTTTGGGAAACTATCTTCTGATGTGTTTGTCCTTGAATCGCCGGAAGAGAAGAGTTTCTATCTCGCTGTCTTCAATTTTGATGCTGAACAAGCTGCGGTTAAATCCATCTCGCTGGAGCGGGCCGGACTAAACACCAATGCCGTATACCTCTTGCAGGATCTGTGGGAAGGCTCACAAGGGGAAACGTCTGGAGAGCTTACGGTATCACTGGAACCGGCGGAATCCAAAATCTTTAGATTGACCGTGAAGGGAAACTGACCTGGGCGAAAAGACAACCCAGAGCTGTGATCGTTTTTAGGATATAAAAACAAAGTCAAACGCGCGCTTTTGTATCTTACAGATCGCGCGTTTGTCTATTTTGGGAATGAGTCTATTTCAAAAATAATCATTATTGGACTGGAGGACATGATATGAACGATTTTACTTTGTGGTATTCAACCCCTGCAGCGGATTGGTCTCAAGGCCTGCCGCTGGGCAATGGAAGAATAGGGGCAGTTGTTATGGCGTCATCGCATCGTGAGGTATGGAGTATGAGCGAGGTTACCTTCTGGTCGGGTCGGATTGACCCGGAGCATCCTTCCGAAGGAGGCAAGGCTACACTGGAAGAGATGCGCAGCTATTTCTTCTCCGGCGATTATGATGAAGGAGATCGACTTGCCAAACAACATTTGCAGCCAAAGAAGCGCAATTTCGGCACCCATCTTGGATTATGTGATGTTGTTATTGATTTTGGGAAGAAGAATTCGAGTTCTGATGAAGTTGGAAGCTTCCAACGTGAGCTGGATCTGACTCATGCGCTGGCCGGAGCGTTCTGGAAGGATGATGACATCACGATTCTTCGTGAAGTTTTCGCTTCTCACGCCGATGATATAGTGGCCTCCCGAATTTGGAGCGATGCCCCGGGTGGAGTATCCTTTACACTTGGCTTGCAGGCAGGCACGGAATCATTCAAGGTTGTAGCCTTAGATGACAACACGCTTGAATTCCAAGGACAGGCAACGGAAAATGTACATAGTGATGGGACTTGCGGCGTATGGGCCAAGGGTTTGGTCAAGTTGGTTATATCCGGAGGGACTGTCGCAAGTAGAGATGATCGATTGACTGTGACCGGAGCGGATGAGGCATGGATTTATTTTAGTGTGAGCACAGATTATCGCCGTACAGATCAGGAGTGGGAAACAGAGAACGAGTCTACGCTTATGAAGGCGCTAGAGAAGGGTTATGCCTTGCTGAGGGAGGATCATATCCGTGATTACGGTGATCAATATGACAAGGTAGATATTCAGTTGGGCCACAAGGGGAAATCCGGTCTGGCTACAGACCAACGCATTCGTTTGTTGGAACAGGGTGAGGGGAATGAAGATCCGCAGTTGTTTGCATTGTTTTTTCAATATGGCCGGTATCTGACTATTGCGGGCTCTCGCGAGAACTCTCCACTGCCACTCCATCTCCAAGGAATTTGGAATGATGGTGAAGCGTGCCGAATGGGCTGGAGCTGTGATTATCACCTTGATATGAATACCCAGATGAATTATTACCCCACAGAAATTACGAATCTTGGAGAGAGCCATCTTCCGTTATTTCGGTATGTTGAGGACCTGGCACAGGCGGGCAGGGAAACGGCTCGTAATGTATATGGATGCGAAGGATGGGTCGCTCATGTCTTCTCTAATGTATGGGGCTTTACGTTGCCTGGGTGGGAGACCTCATGGGGGCTGAACGTTACAGGCGGATTATGGCTGGCTACACACCTGATTGAGCACTATGAGTATAGTCAGGATCGTGTTTTCCTAGAGAATGTGGCCTATCCTGTACTTAAGGAATCCGCGGCCTTCTATCTGGACTACATGTGTGAGCATCCTCGGAACGGTTGGCTGGTGACGGGTCCTTCTAATTCGCCGGAGAATCATTTTTATCCCGATAATTCGAGAGAGGCGGCACAGCAGCTGTCTATGGGAACAACAATGGACCAGATGCTGGTGCGCAGGCTCTTCGAATTTTGTCTTCATTCAGTTGAACTTTTGAATAAAGACGAGGAACTCGGACGCAAGCTGGAAGAAGCAATCAGCAAGCTTCCACCTCTACAGATCGGCAAGAAAGGCCAGTTACAGGAGTGGCTGGAAGATTATGAAGAGGTGCAGCCGGAACATCGGCATTTGTCTCATATGTATGCGCTGTATCCGGACAATCAGATTACACCTGACCATACACCGGAACTCAGTGCGGCAGCACGAGTAACGCTGGAGAACCGCATGGTCCAGGAAGAGCTGGAGGATGTTGAATTTACAGCTGCTTTGTTTGGACTGGGTTTTGCGAGATTGCACGATGGAGAGACGGCATATAAACACCTCTCGCATTTGATCGGCGGCCTGTGCTTCGATAATCTGTTCACCTATTCCAAATCCGGAATTGCTGGAGCAGAGAGTAATATTTTCGTCGTTGATGGGAATTTCGGCGGTACAGCTGTCTTAGCAGAGATGCTGCTGCAAAGTTATGCGGGCGAGATTCACCTTCTCCCAGCGTTGCCACAGGCATGGAGCACCGGCTCTATAACCGGGCTGAGAGCAAAAGGAAATGCCGAGGTTGACATCGTCTGGGAGAATGGAAAGCCGACCTCTACGAACATCCACACGTTCTCGCCGGGAACGTTCACCATTTGTTGGGGCAACCAAAGAACGATCCTTCATGCCGAAGCAGGCGAAAGTTACTATTTCAATAGCGAGCTGGAGTTGGTAAAATAACGATCTATACTTGAAAATAACTTTCATTTATATGGACCATGGTCCCACGGGGGGAAAAACATATAATAGAGATAGACAGAGACAAAGGGAGGGGACGTTGATGTTCAGTATTTTTTTGGTAGACGATGAAGAACTGGGACTTGAGATGATGAGGGATTATATCCGTTGGGAAGAGATGGGTATCTATATCATGGGAACGGCGAGTAACGGCAGGGAGGCCTTGGAGAAGATCGAGGCCACCCAGCCTGATATCGTTCTTACCGATGTTCAGATGCCGATAATGAACGGTATTGATCTGGCGAGAAAGATACATGAGAGCTACGACTCGATCCAAGTGATGTTTCTGACCGGGCACGATGAATTTCAATATGTAAAATCGGCTATCAACGTAGGGGCCGTGGGATATATGCTAAAACCTTTGGATTTAAACGAAATTGAAAGCGTTATCAGTAAAGTTAAACAGCGTTGTGAAGAAGTTGCAATGAAGAACCGTTCCATGGAGGCGGCCAAAGCCAATATCCTGAAGGAGTTATCTTACGAAAAAAATGAGGATCGTGCTCTTGATCTCGCTTTTAGTTTCAGCCGTCTAAACCGACAATCGGAGACCACCCGATATGCAATGGCCTTGTTCAGTATCGATCCCAAGGAGGCTGAAGAGGAACAGCAAAGTCTGGAGGAATGTACAGCTCGGCTGGTGTCTTTTCTCGATCATTTCTTCAAAGCGAAGAACCTGAAAGCGATCTTTGTGGATTACAAGGAAGGAGAGACCGGTGTATTTATGGAAGCGTCCCAGCAGCCGGGACATTATGCGTGGGAAGACTTGGCGGAGGCTATTCGTAGTGCTCTGGATTTTACGGTAACGGCAGCTGTAGGCGGACAAGAGACCGAGTTAGCCTATATTCACTGTCTGTACGAACAGACGCGAACCATCTTGAACGAGCGTTTCTATGAAGGTACAGGCACGATAATTCATGCTGAGACGCTTTCGAACCAATTTTATACGGAGCATATGCCCCCTTTTGAACAAAAGGAATGGTTTGAGGCTATTAACCGACTGGATTTTGAATGGGCCGCACAGAAGCTGCACGGGTATATTGAGGGATTGGCAACATTGCGAGTCAAGAAGAAAATCATCTGCGACTGGTCGATAGATCTCGTTAATGAGCTGCTGGAGCAGCTTCACAAACCTGTTCCGAAGCGGGCTGAGCTATATCACTCCATCTATAATGCACTGACTCTGCATGAGATCGAAGATCTGATTCTCGGTACTGCGGAAGATGCCGTGAGTATGCTAGGTGAGCGGTTTATGGACAAAAATGCAAAATTGATTCACAAGGTCCGTACCCTCATCGATCAGAATTACAATCAGCCAATTACCATCAACAGCCTGTCTGATCAGGTCTATTTGTCACCGAACTATTTAAGATCCATTTTTAAAGAAAAAACAGGGGTGACCATTCATGATTATCTGACACGCATCAGACTGGATAAAGCCAGGGAACTGCTGGCAGATGGCTCGCTCAAGATTCACGATATCGCGCAGAACGTGGGCTATGAAAGTACATCCTATTTTATTTCTCTTTTCTTGAAGACACAGGGCGTAACACCCAACGAATACAGGAAAAGTATATGACGATACAGGTTGTTTGGTAATGATGATGTTGATCCTCCTGTTTTCCTTGAACATGATTTGGATAGGCTCCCTCTTACTAACCCATGATATGGCAAATGAAAGAGGCTTTCCTGTATGAATAGTAACATTGTGGTATGGAACATCCCCCTCCTCCTTTTTACAATTAGGCATATAGGAAAGGAAGGAGGAGAGAGGGGATTTAACAGATCTTTATGAAAGCGATTACAGATAAAGGCTGTGAACCACCGCAGGATAGGCATATGGAGACCTAACTCAATCATAAGAAAATGGAGGCATGTTATGTTGGGACGGATGATGAAAAAAGGATTTGTGTTCTTTATCATTTTTTGCTTGGTAGTTGGCGGGGGCCAGTTCGTCCGAACAGCTCACGCCGATGATATGAATACCTATGAAGCCGAGGCCGAGGGGAATATTTTGCTTGGTAACGCGAAAATCTCCGATAGCCCGACGGCTTCAGGCGGCAAAAAGGTCGGAGGCATGTACCAAGGCAGTTCCTTGCAATTTAACAATGTTACTGTAAGTGAGGCAGGAAATTATAAGATTTCCGTTTACTACATTTCAGGTGATTCGCGGCCGTTCAATATTAGTGTGAATGGCGGGGAAAAGCAATTTGAAGAACCACCCAAGACAGTCGACTGGGATACGGTGGGAACGTATGATGTGACTCTTCCGTTGAACGCGGGTACCAACACAATCCTGATTGATGACAACAACTGGTATTCTCCCGACATCGACAAGATTGTGATCCGCGGTTTGGACAGTGACATGCCGGGAGAAGGTGGCGGAGACGACTGGAAGAAAAATCTGCATGGTGCAATCATTGAGGCAGAAGCAGCCGACAATATTTTGAAAGGCAATGCCAAGGTGGTGGACAGCAGTATCAGTTCAGGCGGAAAAAAAGTAACGGATATGAACAAAAACAGTTCACTGCAATTTACGAATGTAAACGTACCGGCAGATGGTACATATTTGATCCGGATATCTTATATTTCTGGTGACCAGCGACCTGTCTATATGCAGGTGAACAATGGCACGGATGAGATGATTGATCTGCCCAAAACGGCAAGCTGGAATACGGTAGGCACGTATGATGCGGAAGCTTCCCTCCATAAGGGAGTTAATACCATCACGTTCTCGGATCATGATTGGTACTCCCCCGATTTTGACCGAATTGAAGTGATCCCGTATACGCTTAGCTATGAAGCCGAAGATTCGGGCAATACACTGACTGGTGAAGCACGCGTAACAGAGAGCCCGAATGCTTCCGGCGGCAAAAAGGTCGGCTATCTGAATGGCGGGAGCTCCTTGACGTTCAATAAAATTATAGCCCCCATGACAGGTGATTACCGCGTTAAGGTAGATTATTTTTCCGGTGATCCGCGGAGTTTCTATGTCCATGCGAATGATGGGGAAGAGCAGTTCCACGACCTGCCCAAAACCCCGGACTGGGATACGGTAGGTACGTATGATCTTACACTCCCATTAACTGAAGGCGAGAATACGATTACCTTTTCAGACAACAATGGCTATTCTCCCGATCTGGACCGGATTATCGTAGAGCCTGCGATAGAGACAGAACCCGAAAATCCAGGTGAAGGAGATGACGATCTGGGAACACCGGGTGACTCTCAACGATACGGGGATATCACGGTGACTGATTACACGTATGGCCTTCTGGTATCGAACGGACAATACGAAGTGTCTTATAATACCCAGACTGGATTCGTTGGCTATAGCTGGGCAGAAGGGCAGAAGATGCGGGGTATTTTCAGCAGCATTAAACTTGGTGAGAGTCTTGTGGAAACCAAAGGTTATGAGAGTCATGCGAGCGGTGGAACACCTGTGGAGATTCAGGATGGATTCGGCAAAGGCATTGAGTTGAACTTTGTTCATACGTCAACTGGCAAACCAACCCTGAAGCAGGTCTATCGGTTTTATGAAGATAAATCGTATTTCCTCAACCGTCTGGATGCCTTCAGTGATACAGAGATCCAAAGTAATTACATGTCACCAATTACTGTGAAAAATACGAGTGGTGTGGATATCGGCGTCAGCTCGGATAATCGCGTGCTTACAGTACCTTTTGACAATGACGCCTGGATTCGCTACAAATCTCAAACGATGAACCGGGCGGATACCAGTTACGAAATGACAACGGTATTCAATAACTCAACACGTAACGGTCTCGTGATCGGTTCAGTAACCCATGATACCTGGAAGACCGGTATTGACTGGAAAGGCTCAGCTAATCGTCTGAATGAATTTGCTGTGTATGGTGGTGCAGCGAGTGACGTTACTCGTGATACCCAGCCACATGGCAGCCTGACTGGTACTGAACTGTCCTCACCACTGATTATGGTAGGTGGTTTCAGTGACTACCGTACAGGACTTGAAGAATACGGTAAAGCCAATGCGATTATTACACCTCCGCTGGCGTTGAATCCGGAGCTGCCACAAGGTGTTCCAGTAGGTTGGAATAGCTGGGGAGCTTATGATAGCGGGCTTTCGTATCAGAACGTAGTGGATGTGTCCAATTATTTCAAGAACAATCTTAAGAAGTTCAACAATAACGGCAATGTATTTATTAATATGGATTCCTACTGGGATAATCTAAGTGATGCAGAGCTTGCCCAAGCCGTATCTGTAATTAAGGACAATGGTCAGCATGCAGGCATCTATTGGGGACCATTTGTTTATTGGGGCAACGATATGAGCCAAAAAGTAGATGGTACCAACGGGCAATATACGTATGGCGATATTGTGCTTAAGGATGCTGAAGGGAAACCTCTGCCTACACTGGATGGAGCATATGCACTGGATGTGACACATCCGGGGAGTCAAATGCGTATGGATTATTTTCTGGATAAGTTTAAATCACTTGGATTCACATTCATTAAACTGGATTTCCTGACCCATGGCTCACTGGAAGGCCAACACTATGACACTACCGTGACGACAGGAATCCAGGCATACAATGAAGGGATGCGTTATGTTGAAGAGCGATTGGATGGAAAAATGTTTATTAGTGCGTCCATTGCACCGATTTTTCCAAGTCAGTATGCGCATAGCAGACGGATCTCTTGTGACACCTATGGCAAAATCAATGAGACGGAGTACATGCTCAATTCATTGACATATGGTTTCTGGCAAAATGGAACGATCTATTCTTATACAGACCCAGATCATTTGGCATTAAGCAGTGCTTCAAGCCTGGAGGAAGCCCGCAGCCGGGTGAATTCTGGTGTGATTGCCGGCACGGTGATGATGGATTCTGATGATGTGAACGATCCCAAGGCACAGGAATACATGACAGCATTGTACAATAATACGGATGTTCTTCAGGTAGCGCTGAAAGGAAAAGCATTCAAGCCGCTTGAAGGGAATACGAATGCAAATGCTGCAGATACGTTTGTTCTGAAAGACGGCAATGATTATTACCTCGCTGTATTTAATTACAGCGGCAATAGTTCAGCGAACAAAACAATTAACTTGGGTCGTGCCGGATTGAATGAATCCAAATCCTACACGTTACAAGATTTGTGGACAGGTGAATCTTCGTCAGCCACCGGTTCATGGTCCATCTCGCTTGGACCGGCTGAATCGAAGTTGGTTAAATTGACCGAAAAACCAGTCAATCCGGAAAATCCAGGTAACCCAGGTAACCCAGGTAACCCAGGTAACCCAGGTAATCCAGGTAACCCAGGTAACCCTGGCGACAATGGCAATACCAATAATACTAGCGGGAACTCCGGCAACAGCACGGCTCAGGAGAACGATACAGCAAAACTGGTCATCACGGCCGATATGCTGAAAGTGGACAATGGGGCAGGGAAAGCCGTTGTGGACATCAAGGCTGGTACTCCAGAGCTACAATTGTCATCTGCTGTTTTACGTCAGCTCGGCGACCATGTACTGGAAGTTAAATCAGGTAAGTTAACCCTGCAAGTACCTGCGAGTTTGTTCCAGCAGCTCTTGAGCAAGCTACCAGCGGGGCAACAGGAAGATAGTACAATTTCCTTGAAAATGGTTCCGCTTGGCAGCAAGGCCAAGGAGGTCGTTGCTGCAGCGGAATCATCTTCCCGGGCAACGGTTTCCCTTAAGGGTGAAATCTATGAATTCAGCCTTTCGGTAACAACTAAATCTGGTGCAACCGAAACACTCTCTGCGTTTGATCATCCGGTTACGCTGAGTCTGGCAGCGGCTGAAGGCTTCGATCCTTCACAGGGAGGAATATATTATATTAACGAAAATGGGAAATTGGAATTTCTCAAATCGGATTACGTGAATGGCATATTAACGACTAAAGTGAGCCACTTCAGCAAGTATGCCGTTCTGGAACTGAATCGGACGTTTACCGATGTTCCGGCCAATCATTGGGCCAGCTCTGTAATCAAGGAGTTAGCAGCAAAGGGGTATGTTGAAGGCACAAACGAAGATCAATTTGAGCCAGGACGTGCAGTCACTCGCGCTGAATTCACCGCCATGCTCGTTCATTCTCTGGGACTGACCGTAGCGGGAAAAGTACAATTTACAGATGTAGCGACAGATGACTGGTACGCGGAACCCATCTCGATTGCGAACCAAGCAGGTATTGTCAACGGCCGAAGCGCAGCCAGTTTCCAGCCGGACGCACAGATTACCCGGGAAGAAATTACGGTGATGCTGATGAAGGCATATAAATTGAATGATGGGAAAGTGCCTGTTGGTTCTTCAGATATCTTATTTACCGATATGGCTCAGGTTTCTTCATGGGCAACTGCTTCGGTAAAGGATGCAGCCCAACTAGGACTGGTTCAAGGCCAAAGACAGGGGCAGTTTGTGCCTAAAGGGATTGCTTCCCGTGCAGAGGCGGCTCAGGTCATCTATAACCTGATTTTGAAGTAAGTTTATAAGGCTGCGAATTGCATCGCAGCCTTATTTTCATAACTTAGAATGACAGATGATTTCCCCTATGGATTGTAAGAATGCGATATGGCTAATTTAACTCCTGCTTCCTACAATAATATGTATGTTCACAACACACAGCACGAGGGTAACAGGAACTCGAAAGGATGATAAATTTGACGATTCAATATAATGAACAACTACGTATATTTGCAATACAGACGCAAAATTCGTCCTACATTTTCGGAATTAATGAGAGGGAACACCTCCAGCATCTGTATTGGGGTAACCCCGTGGACATCGAGGACAGCGCTCCGTTGCTCCATCTACAATCCCACAGCTCTTTTGACGCGGAAGTGGAAGGAGAGGTGGAGGAGTATAGCTTCTGGGGAGGTGCATCTTATACAGAGCCATCTCTGAAGCTGCGTATGTCTGATGGTGTCCGCGATCTTCATGTAAAGTATGACCGTCACGAGATCATTGAACAAGATGGCAGACAGACGTTGATTATTACGTTGAAGGATCAGGTCTATGCACTTGAAACGCAGCTGATATATCGGGTCATCCCGGAATTCGACCTGGTGGAGCGTTATGCCAATATCGTAAATAAGGGACAAGAGGATATCGTGCTGGAAAGCATGCAATCCGCAGCCTGGACTTTGCCATATCTCCAGGATTACCGCCTAACTCATGTTACGGGGAAATGGTCGGGTGAATTCCAACTGCGCAATACCATTTTGACAGAGGGAAAGAAGGTACTTGAATCGCGGAGAGGTTTCACTGACGGTCATGCCAACCCATGGTTTGCGATTGATGATGGTCTTTCGACAGAAAGCGGCGGTGGGGTATGGTTTGGTGCTCTGGCCTGGAGCGGCAACTGGAAGATTGTTGCGGAGAAGACCCCATTCACGCATGTACGGGTAACAGGTGGCATCAATGATTTTGACAATGAATGGTTGCTGGGTGCGGGCGAAACGTTTGAGACGCCTGTCTTTGTCGGCGGATTCAGCCCAGAAGGCTTTGGCGGAATGAGCCACCGCTTGCATCAATATCAATACAATTACATACTGCCTCGCAGTGAAATCGGGAAAGTGCTGTACAACTCCTGGGAAGCTACCTACTTCGATGTGAACGCACAGGACCAAATGGCGCTTGCCGAGCGGGCAGCCAAGATGGGTGTGGAACTATTTGTCGTGGATGACGGCTGGTTTGGGCAGCGGCATTCCGACCGTGCGGGGTTGGGCGACTGGAACGTGAATAAAGAGAAGTTCCCGAACGGACTTGTTGAGCTGATTGATCAGGTTCACGGACTTGGGATGGAATTCGGCATATGGGTAGAGCCGGAGTCGGTCAACCCGGATAGTGATCTCTATAGAGAACATCCAGACTGGGTATATCATTTTGAGACTCGGGGACGTACGGAGCTTCGCAATCAGTTGCTGCTGAATATTTCCAAGCCGGAGGTTAAGCAATACATTCTCAATTTTATGACCGAACTGCTTGGCAACCATGAGATTAAGTTCATTAAATGGGATATGAACCGGACCATCACGGAGCCTGGCATGAAGGGTCACCCCATAAACCGTCAGAAGGAAGTATGGGTAAGGCATGTCCAGAGTCTCTATGATATATGGGCACAGCTGAGAGCCAAGTTCCCGGATGTGGAATTTGAGACTTGCGCAGGAGGTGGCTCGCGGATTGATCTGGGCATCTTCCGTTACGCCGACCAATCCTGGCCGAGTGACAATACGGATGCGTTCGACCGTCTGAGCATTCAGGAAGGCTTCTCCTATACGTATGCACCACGTATGATGACCTGTTGGGTAACCGAGTCACCTACAGGAATGAACGGTCGAAACGTCTCCCTGAAGTATCGTTTCCACAGTGCAATGATGGGCACGCTTGGTATTGGCTCCAATCTGAACGAGTGGAGTGATGAATGGATCGAAGAGTCCGGGGAATTCATCGGGCAGTACAAAGCCATTCGCCACCTCGTACAATTCGGCAGACAATTCCGCCTGACTGCGCTTCGCGATAAGGGGGTTACGGCTGTCCAGTACAGCGATGCTACCGCAAGTGAACATGTTCTGTTCGCTTTTCTTCACTCGCAGAAGCTGGGTGAACCGTTGCCTAGACTGCGTTTGGCGGGTCTTCAGGCTGACAAGACCTATCTCATTGAAGAACTGAGATTATCGGTCAGTGGCCGTGCGCTGATGAACATCGGGGTGGAGCTGCCTCTACGTGGCGATTTCGACAGTCTGGTATACCGTATCCGTGAGCAGGTATAAAAGGATGCTGTAGAATGGATTAAAAGGAGTGCTTTGCAAGCCAATAGTGGCTGCATTGCACTCCTTTTTTATTGGATCTCTTTTTGTGGCAGACGAATTTGGACCGTGGTTCCCATGCCTAGTTTGCTGTACACTTTAACACCGTAATATTCACCGAATTTCAGCTTAATTCTCCGATCCACATTTGAAATGCCGTAGCCTCGTCCTTCTTTCTCTTCAAACAAAGACTGAAGCGTCTCACGCCGCATGCCCATTCCATCGTCTATAACAGATAAGATGATACTATTGTTCTCGATGACGCCCTTGATATGGATATTTAGGGGCCGATCCTGATTCCAAAGAGCGTGAATGACTGCATTCTCCACAAAAGGCTGTAACGCAAGCTTTACGGTCGAGTAGGGAAGGATCGATTGATCTATCGTGTAGATGATATTCAGCTTGCCTTTAAATCGAATAAGCTGAATGGCATTATAGCTCTGCGTCAATTTCAATTCCTCATTGATAGTCAGGATGCTCTTTCCTTTATTCAGGGATATCCGATAAAACTTGGCCAGGTGAAGGACCATATCCTGAATCTGGGGATCCTGATGTTTTACGGCCAGAGAGGAGATCGAGCCGAGTGTGTTATACAGAAAGTGAGGATTGATCTGAGCTTGAAGCAGGT
Source organism: Paenibacillus sp. LK1 (assembly GCF_002750415.1). Classification (NCBI taxonomy): domain Bacteria; kingdom Bacillati; phylum Bacillota; class Bacilli; order Caryophanales; family Paenibacillaceae; genus Paenibacillus; species Paenibacillus sp. LK1. The sequence goes on along the minus strand of NZ_PEII01000001.1, from coordinate 650,783 downwards.
CAAGCTCGGCTTCCTTGCTCTGTAGCTCTTTCTGGTAGACCTCCGTAACCAGACTTTTCAGCCGGGTTGTCATCTGTTCGAATGCAAAGTGAAGCTGTCCTATCTCATCACTGCCCATTTGTTCCTCATGGGTAGGGTTGAAATCCCCCCGTTCAATGCGCCGAATCATCCGTATTAACGTCCTGATGCGTTTGCTGAACAGCGATGCGGTAATATAAATGAGCAACAGCGCCACGCCGATGAAGCCCAGTGAAATTTTGATAATAAGCTGAGAGAGAGATTTAGCATCCTTAATAATACTGTCATAAGGGAAGATGGATACCGTTTTCCAGCCGTTTTTGAGCGTGTTATAAACCGCTAGAGCCTTCACACCTTGATACGTTGTATCAAATCTGCCTGAAGGTGTCTCGTCAAAATTCTGATGAAGCAATTCGGGCAGGCTTGTGTTGATTAACTGCTTGTCTGCTGAAGATAGAATAATGCCCTTGTCATTGATAATAAAAATATCTTTGCCACCTGCTTCTTTTTCCATGAGAGAGTAGATGACAGACTCGGAAATTTGAAAGACCAGCATCCCGTACGGATACTGATTACTATTGTTGTTCAGTAGCCGGGCAAGCGTAAACATGGCGGGACCATTCTCGGTCTGCGGCGATGAGAGATGAATAATGTTCCCATAGGATTGTTTCAATTTGTGGAACAGTTCCGTGTTCTGAACTTCGGGTGTAATCGGCCTGATATAATAATTGTCTTTGGGCAGCGATGGATTGTCTGAATAAATGAATGCGCTATCAAAATCAGGGTAGGCAGCCATCACGGTGTCGATTCGATTGCCAATGTAGTTATAGACGTCCAAATAGGATGGATCATCCTGATACTCGTTCGTAAGGTAATTGGCAAGACGATTATCCAAATAAATGGAGGCGGAAATATGTTCGTAGCTATCCAGTTTATTTTCCAGATTTTTAGTGATCTGAGCTGTTGAGTTCGTCATGTTGATGTAGATCTGCTCGGTAAGTTTTGTTTTGGTAAGTTCATAGGAAAAATAAACCAATAACATCATCGGAATGATGGTGACGAGTACAAACACCATAAATAGTTTGGAACGAAAGGTCAGGTTAACAAAAGGCATGTATATGTATTTTCGATAGAATTGGCGCATTAGGTAGCCCTCTCTTGACTGATTATTCGTTGCACAGTTCATCATAGCAGAGTGATTATGGAAATCCAATCCTCTCTTTGCACAAAAACATCTTTAAAAAGCGGTATCTTTCGGAGAATTCGACTATGGCAAGCGATCTGCGTCAAATTTATGATAAATAGGAGAGAAGTTGATCAAGATATGGCTGGCCATGCTGCTGTATAGAAAAAGGGAGGGTATTTAATGCATAAGGTAAGCGCTATCAAAACAGTCAGGAGCAATAATCTGATAAGCAGACTAAAAGAGCAAAAATGGTTATTCGTGCTTATGCTTCCTGCCTTCATTGCGACATTGCTATTTTCCTATGGTCCGATGTTTGGACTATATATGGCGTTTACGAATTATCAGCCGGGTGGGGGATCATTTTTCTACCAGTTCTTCCATGCCGAATTTGTAGGTTTCCAGTGGTTTGAGTATTTCTTTACTACAGGGGACTTCTATCGGGTTATGCGTAATACGCTTGCGACAAGCTTGCTGACGCTGTTCTTCGGATTTCCTGCTCCGATCATTCTCGCGCTTGTGTTGAATGAAGCGAGACAGGGATTTTTCAAGCGTTTTGTACAGACGGTTTCTTATCTGCCGCATTTTATCTCGTGGGTTATTGCAGCCAACATTGTAATTACGCTGCTGGCTTCGGATGGAATGCTTAACAATATTCTGGTTTTGCTGGGTATTGTCAAAGAACCAGTTGCATTTTTGCAGAACGGGCCTCTATTCTGGTGGATAATCGCATTATCGAATATGTGGAAAGAGATGGGTTTCAGTGCCATTATGTATCTCGCCGCAATCGCTTCCATAAATCCTGAACTCTACGAAGCGGCCAGGGTGGACGGAGCCAGCCGATTTAAGCAAATGTGGCATATTACGCTGCCATCCATGCGCCCTACAATTGTCATATTGGCTATTCTTGCGGTCGGAGGCATTTTGAATGCAGGATTTGAACAGCAATACCTGCTGCAAAATAATACCGTACTTGAATACTCCGAAGTTATCGATATTTATGCCTACAAATACGGACTACAGAACAGCATGTTCTCTTACGGGGCTGCCGTGGGGATGTTCAAATCCGTTGTTGCCTTTATTCTTGTTCTCATCGTGAACCGGATTTCCAGAAAAGTGAACGACCAGGCGTTGTTCTAACTATAAAAGACAGAGGGGAGCGCTTGTGATGATTCTGAACAGATTCGGGGATCGTATTTTCAAAATTATTGTGTATTTCATTCTAATTCTCGTTTTACTGGTTACATTTCTTCCGTTTTGGAATATACTCGTTCTTTCATTGAACAGCGCGGAGGATACGGTAAGAGGCGGCGTTTACTTGTGGCCCAGGGACTTGACCTTGGACAGCTATCAGCAGATTTTGAAAGATAGCGAGATTTTAAACGGGCTGTGGGTAACCGTCAAACGAACGCTGATTGGCGCACCGCTATCGGTTCTCGTCATTACGATGCTTGCGTATCCGCTAAGTCGGCGGAATCTGGTTGGTCGCAAAGGCTGGAACCTGTACTTTATCTTTACCATGTATTTCAGTGGTGGGCTCATTCCGTTCTACATGGTGCTTAAGGCACTGAACATGATCGATACATTTTCGGTGTTCATTTTACCAAGTTTGATGAATGTTTTCTATATGATCATTGTCCGTACCTTTATGGAGCAGCTTCCCCATGAGATTGAAGAATCGGCGAGGGTTGATGGCGCTAACGATCTGACCATTTTCTTCCGGATTGTGATGCCGCTGACAACACCTGTACTTGCAACAGTAGGGCTTTTTCAAGCAATTGGGCATTGGAATGCCTGGTTTGATTCCTATGCATTTACCTACAGCTCGGACCTGAAGACCTTACAAGCCGTGCTTGTCAAAATATTGAATCAATTTCAGACTGGCGGCATGATCTCACAAACGCAAATGCTGGCCAACTCGGCCAAACGAAATGCAGTTTCCAGCGATACCATTCGAATGGCTGCTACGATGGTAGCCACCTTACCAATCGTTATGGTGTATCCGTTCCTGCAAAAATACTTTGTTAAAGGCATGACTTTGGGAGCGGTGAAGAGTTAATCTATTCCATAATCCGGTTGCAGGAAAGGCTTGTCCGGTGGCCTCTCCTGAAAGGGGGTGGGCAAAGATCGTTTTGGAAATGCTCAATCAATCACTACAGGAATTTATTCATTGGGAGGAATTAGGGTGTCAATGACAAAGACAAAAAAATGGATGACCATGGGGATTACGGCTGCATTAGTCGTTGGTTTGCTTGCGGGCTGCTCCTCCAGTGATGCGGAGAACAACACAGCGGGAAAAGATGGGGAACAAGGGCCGATTACGCTGTCCTGGTTTGATGGTAATACCAAAGGAGAGCCTTTTACCGATGCGGTTGCCCAGGAAATTACCAAAAAGACAGGCATAGAGATTTCCATACAACAGCCAACGGGTAATCCAACGGAAAAACTGAGCCTGATGCTTGCCAGTGGTGACTATCCGGATGTGGTGGTCATGAGTCGGGGAGATGCTTCCCTCGATAAATATATTTCAAGCGGCGCATTCATTCCACTGGATGAGTTAATTGAAAAGTATGGTTCTGATCTGAAAGAAATGTATGGCGAAACATTGACCAAAACACGTTATACAGACGGCAAAAACTACTATCTGGCAAACTGGTATGGACTCGACAGTGATCCGGTCTTCGGTATGCTGATGAGACAGAGTCTGTTGGAAGAGTTCCTTCCAGACAAAGCAGATGGTTCACAGCCCCTCACCACGGACGAGTTTGAAGCACTCCTGAAAAATTTCAAAGAAAAATACAATACGATTGATGGCAAAGAGTCTATTCCCATGACGATGAACGGTGAAAACATGGGCGCGAATCTGGGAACATTCAAAGGCATGTGGGGCTTAAAAACGTATTATGACAACAATGGACGTCTGCAATATGATGTTAAGGACCCTAAATATCGTGAAATGCTGTTATATATGAATCGGTTATATAGAGAAGGTCTGATTGAGAAGGAATTTGCCATTAGCAAAACGCAGACATGGATTCAAAAGCTGACGACCGGCGCGGTATTCGCTACCCCAGGAGCATATTGGGACCCAGGTAACGGCAATGCGGCCCTGAAGAAGGATGGCGGGGAAAAGAATCAGTTGTTCGCATACAAGGTTGTTGCTCCAGGTGTTGATCCGGCCCAAACCACATTTGGCCCAAGAAGCTCGCTTGGATGGGATGCAATCGCCATTACCAAAAATAACAAGCACCCGGAAGAAACGATCAAACTGTTTAATTATCTGGCGAGTGATGAAGGACAGCATTTGCTGCTGTGGGGCAAGGAAGGCGAACAATACACCATGGTGGATGGCAAGCGCCAACCAGACCCTGCATTCCTGCAGAGTTTCAAGGATAACTGGGATGATACGGTGAAGAAAAGTGGCGTTCGTAAATGGTTATGGTTTGTCAAAAATGGTCTGGATCCAAATGGACAGCCGTATGACATGGCCGTTAAATTCCAACGCAGTGAAGTGGATGAACTGGCCCTCAAGAGTCTTGGTGATTCCGTATGGGATACAGCACAGTATGATAACCTAAATCCGGATGGGGGGACACCTCAAGCACTGACGGCCCAGAAGGTGAAGGATATTATGGATCAGAGCATTACGAGAGCCATTATTGCTCCAAGTGAAGCTGAAGCCAACTCCGTATTTGACAAAATGCTGGAGGATATGAAGAAGGCTGGCGATGAGAAAGTGGAAGATATCATTAACGAGAAATATGCTCAGCGTATGGAACTGTGGTCTTCCAAGTAATTGAAAAGCAATTTATAAATAAGAAGCGTCCCGAGATAGTCCGGGACGCTTCTTATTTATGGACACATTCCACAAGATGAGCTAAACCGTTGCTTTAACAATGGAGATAAAATCCCCTGCTACTGTGGTGATCTTGCCAACCTGACCAGACAGTATATATTGCTCACCAGAAGAAACTGTGCATAATGCCCCTTCTGCCCAAGGGATATAGAAGGTTAGGCAAGCACCAGCTTTGCTCTCAATCTCGATCCAATCCGTCTCCCCATCCACAAAAGCTGCACTGACAAGGAAGCCTCCCACAGCACGGAGAGTATGGAACTCTGCCTTCTGTTCGCTCGGCCAGTTGGGGAAGAAGCGCAGGTTTTCATTATAACTTTGAAGAAGGCATTCATTGATCACGGTAGGCAGGGAGAAATTTTCGAACCAGATACCCATCCGGGACATGAAATCGAAGTTCTCCGTGTCGGCATAGCGACCACCGCTCATGAGGACCCGATCTGTGCAAGTGCCGTTTGGTAGCAGACAATACTGGATTTGACGCTTGAAGCGTTCCAAATCCAACACGCCAAGCCGGGCTCCGGCAAGATGATAGAATACCAGTTCATTCCCGCCTTCGTTGCGGTGATTAAGGTAGGAGTTCACCGCGGTCTGGTATTCCTCCTCTGGCGAATGAAGTCCGTGCTCTTCACCTGGAAATACGGTCGTAATAGGAATGGGGACGTTATACACCACATCAGGATCCTCACCCTCCACCGACACAAAGACTGAACCGTTGCGGGATTCGGCTTTCGGATAAGAAGGGAAATGGCGCAAAATCTCTTTTACTTTCTCTAGCAGATCCTGCTCGGATTCCATCCTATCAAGGACATCGCAAGCCTGGGTGAACGCATTGAACAGAAATCGCGTTAGTGTAAGGTCAATCAGGCAGTCTTTGTTTTTGGCAAAGCCTGGTGAAATCTCATATAGCTCCGGCACCACCGTCGGAAAAATGTGATAATTACGATCTCCCCAGCGTTCACCCTGTGCTTCGGGACGATTCATGTAATCGACCATAAACAGCACGGCTTCTTTCATGGGTTGAAATGCACGATCACGCAGGAACGTCTCGTCCATGGAATATAGATAGTGCCACCATAGACTTTGTACAGTCCAAGGCGTCTCACAGATTTCCCATCCCCAGTGCGGGACAGGGTAGGGCATCATGGACATTTCAACAGGATAGGCTGAGTGGGGGAAATAAGCTCCGCTCAGTCCGTAATAATCACGTGCCCACGCTCGGCTGACGGGAAGTACATGATCAACCATATCCACGTAGGGAAGATGTTTGTCGAGATGATTGCTGGAGAATGCGAGCCAGAATGGCTGCTGTGTGTTGTAATTCATGTGGTAATCCCCATGCCAGTCTGCACCGATGGTACGATAGCTCCAGTTGGCAAATAGACCTGGACAGGTAACGCCCTCTTTCACGGCACAATTAAAAAAGTACAGATTGTGGTACCAGATACGCTCCAGAAATTCATCTTCCAGTGCGACGGAGGAGCGGCTCCAATAATCACGCCACATGGCATTGGATTCTTCCTTAGCTTGACTAAAAAAAGATAGTTCTGGCGGGTGGGCCTCATTATTCAGTTCGCTATAAAGGCCCTCCCAGAGCTCTGCGCAGGCCAAAAAGCCATGTACAGGTTCTCCCAGAGGAGAGCCGTTGACTGCGGGCTTCTGATGATGCAAAGCATGTTCTTTCATTGCTGTTAAACCAGACGAGCTAACAGCGAGCCGGAAAGCTCTATCTTTTTCATGTGTGATATAGGGCACAGCGGGATGCTCCACGTACGGCAAAATTTGCGTAAATGACTGTTTACCCGTAATTTCGCTGGTAACGACTGCGGCTTGAGGAAATTCAGGCGGTGTTTCAGGGTCAGGAATCAGCTTAATCTCCACGAATAAGGGGATCAGATCACCCGTCGCGGTATCACTTACCTTCATCCAGACCCGGTCGTGCTCTCCTTCTACAAAGAGTTCGAATACAGCAGGTTCACCATCGATCAGGAAATCAATTGTGCAAAGGCCATTGGCAATATCCATGGTATGGCCGATGACTTCGGCCTTTCGCCGATCATACCTCAGCAGCAGTGACCCGCAGGGCATGGGCTTGGGATAAGCTTTGCTGTAATTTTGGCCAGCCATCTCACAATATTGTTTGTACCACGGATGATCCGTTAATTGCGGCAAATCTGCTGGCAGTGCAGCGAATCTGTCATATACCTCTTGGAAAGTCATGAGCTCTTCACGGTGTTCTTCGGCGAGACGAATATCCCATACATTGTTGTGTCCAAAATGGAGCATCACAGCGTCAGGGCGGGTTGTTACGACAATACCCAGTCCTCCATTGCCCAGTAGTGCGCCTTCAAAAAAATCCGGTGCAGGACCATCGAAGGAAATGGAATGCTGCTTTGCACGTTCATAGCCTCTGTTCTTATTTATCTCGTATCTTCTATTCGGCTGCTTATCATTCTTCTGCACAAGTTTTCCTCCTCATAAAGTCATGCGATGTACAGTTATTACTGTATCTGAACAGCAGTTTGCTGTATTTAGCAAGACGTCCATGATTTGCACGATCGTCAGATCAATTGGCGCACGATGATATGTACCTCTAGTCTCCAATTGTACCTTTCGGTGAAGGAGATGAAAGGTTAACATCGAGAAAAACGGAGTCGGAAAGGAAACTTCCAATGAATTTTGCTTCCTTGCATCCCTATGTATATTTGGCAACCCGGTACCCTTTTGCGAAGGGTCAGTCGAGTTCTCCGCGAATTTGTTATACCAGCTCCATTTACTTGATCAGCGAAGGGTATGGGGTATTAAGTACAAATGGAAAGAGCAGCAGACTTGGTCCCGGTTCACTGATCTATATTCCAGCAGGTCAACTGCATGAATGGGTGGCTGATTCGGATAACCCTATGGTTCACCTGTGTTGTTATTTTGATTGGCATTATGTGGAGAGAGAAGATGTATTTGATACGGCTTGTCCGGTCTGTTATCCACCAAATGTGTTACAGCAAGCTTATGTGGGCCCGACTTTTCCGTATGCGCTTAAAGAAATATCAAAGGTGGAATCTCTGCAGATTTGGCAGGATCTTTTTGAGGATTTTTATAAAAGCGGGGCATACACCAATGAGCAGACTTTTATGTGGAGCTTGATGATTCAGCGTAATTTCCAGACGTTTATCGACTATTTTCTGAACTGTTGCATGGGGAATGACTATGTAATCCCTGATCGCCGGATATCTCAAATGCTTAAAAGTATGGAGCAGGACTTACTTCACGGAGCGCCCAAGCAACTGGATAGCTATTACAAAAGCCTCAATATGAGCCGTGGACATTTTTTTGAGCTGTTCAGGAAGTCTACAGGATACTCTCCCAGTAAATATATGAATCACTTTCGTATTGGACGAGCGAAGTACGATTTGCTTCACACCACATTAAGTATCACTCAAATTGCAGAAAAATATCACTTTAAGTCTGTTCATTATTTCTCCCGCCTCTTTCATCAACTGACAGGTCAGGCTCCGCGCCAATATCGCTTATTAAGTCAGTCCAACACTAGGGCCTCAAGCGCTTCATTGGAATGAACAGGCTTTTTTTGTCTACATATTCCCCCTTCATTGTTCAAATAATGATGGGACAGAACAAAGGAGGGAACGATGGATGAATAAGGCCGGACGAAAAGGGTGGTCCAGCACCTGGAAATTTAAAATGTCAGTGGTACTCACAGGTACGATATTCATGGTTTACGGTGTAGGCCTCTCTGCCAGCAGTGCGGAACCACATATTCCTTCAGGGCAAACCCCAGAGCAAATGTTAACGGAGCTGACCTCAACACAAGTACCTGGTTCAACTTCAGGTAAGATATCACCAACTCCGACAGACAAATCGCAGCGTAAACGAATAGCGATCATCATTGATGATGCGGGGAATGACATGAAAGGGACTTCTGAAATTTTGGCGACCCCGGTTAAACTCACATTGGCCGTGATGCCATTCTTGCCAACGACGAAGAAAGATGCGATTGCCGCACATGAAAAAGGAATGGATGTGATTGTTCACATGCCAATGGAGCCCAAAAAGGGCAGACCGGAATGGCTCGGTCCAGGAGCGATCACATCCAATCTGACGGATGAAGAAGTGCGTGAACGAGTCGAGAAAGCCATAGATGAAGTTCCTTATGCCGTCGGCATGAACAACCACATGGGTTCCAAAATTACGTCTGATAAACGCATCATGTCCATTGTATTGGATGTATGTCGAGAACGTGGATTGTTTTTTGTGGATAGTCGAACCAATTTTCGCTCTGTGGTAGGGGAATTGGCCATCACCAAAAACATGCCACCCGTCGGCAACGATATTTTTCTGGATGACCACAATTCCAAACAACAAATACGCAAGCAAATGGATTTGGCAGCCCAACGTGCTTTCGACAAAGATGTGTGTGTAGTGATTGGTCACGTTGGCCATACCGGATTAAATACCTCTGCTATCGTCCATGAATCCGTATCTCGGCTCAAAGATCAGATTGAGTTCGTCGGTATTAGCGATCTGGTTCGAGATGTGTGGCATTGGCAAGCAGAGCCTAAACTGCCGACAGATAATAAATAATGCCATTAGCAATGGACTGTGCAATCCGTTTCTGTTCGCTTGGGTCGCTGATCATTGCGCGATCATGTGCATTGCTCAGAAATCCGGTTTCAACAATTACAGCGGGTTGCTTCACATGATTTAACAGGTAAAAGGGCTTTCCCCATACAACATCGCGCTCCGTCTCGTACAATTGATTTAGCTGATTCTGAATGGAGCTTGCGAGCATGTAGCTTCGTCCTTCGTTCTGATGTAAAACAACAGGGCCTTGCGCAGCTGATCTTGGACTCCAGTTGGCATGGATGCTGACGACGATGTCGGTACTAACCTCTTCGCTAAGGCTTTTACGTTGAGCCAAATCTCTGCGATGGCGTGAGCGACTGTTTAACCAGCGATTCTCGTCACTCAGCGCATAATCGCCGAGTCGGTTGATGATGACTGCGTAACCCTTGCTGCGAAGCAGGAGATACACCTTTTGGCTAATGGCTAGATTGATGTCTTTTTCCAGTACACCATGGTCTGTTGTTCCACCGTCAATGCCGCCATGACCAACGTCCAGAAGGATGACAGGTGCTGCAAACGCATGATGAGTGGAGTGATAGGCATCTCCATCGGTTACCGGCAGCATGGATGGGCTTATGGGCGATCGATGTGAATGCAGTGTAGGCAGGTCGGTCAGGGCGAATGTCGCCGCGCTGGCATGTGTGGTTAGAGGGATGGAACTGATGCTGATTAGCAATGCCATCAACGCGGCCAGCAGCTTATACATGAGAATACACGCTCCTTCTTGAAATAGGCATCTTATGCCATAAAGTGAGTGGATGGATACCTTTGGCATTAGACTGTGCATTCTTCTGTTTTTCATACTCTTTGCAGCAAAAAAAATGTTTATTGATGATCCCTTCTGCACACAATAGAAATAACATAAGCCCCGGCTTTGCCGGAGCTAAGGGAGGCAGAGGTTATGGCCAAAAGTGATGAGTTGGTGAAATACATTACAGAGCGAGTTGTTCATTATATCGATACTCCGAAGGATGAGCGTAAAGGACGCACCAAAGCCAAAGAGCCGTGGACAATGAAATGGTTTGGAATGATTCCTTTTGCCGTATCTCTATGGGTTGGGAAAAAGGAAAAAGCAATGGATTCGCAGGGGAAAATGCAGAAACGAAGCTCTTCAGGTAAAGGTTAATCAAAGAACCAGCGTAGTAGTAGCTTCTTCCAAAGAAAAAGACGCATTCCTATCAAGAATTAGAGGAAGGCGTCTTATTTGTTGTGAGGATCGGTCACGGTTTCACAGCATAGAAATGCCCGTCGCGCAGCAAGGTCTGAAGAGGTACAAATCGTCTTACAGAAGTATTCCCGCCAATAGCTACATATTGTTTTTGAACGGTTCCACGGTCGTCACGCCAGATCTGATAACCACTGACAGGCAAAGGCCCACCATACAAGACATTTTGCTGATCTGCAGAGAAAACGATCTTTTTATGCTCTTTCCATTGCTGATTCAATGTCTTTACGCCGCTTATCGAAAGTGCTTTTGAAGTGATCCATAACAGATTGTCCGCGGGATCAAACAGAGGTTGCAGATCCATGGAGTCAACGGACAACGAGGAGACTTGTAGTGAATCTTCGGGCGTTATCACGACAGCTTGTACAGATATTGACCTTATGGACTTCATTCGTTTCGTAGCCTGCTGTGAGTCCCTATCCAATGCATTCAGAACACCCGTTGGCAAGGTATCGCCATTGGTTGCGTCAATATAGATTGCATCATCGTTAGGTCTTTCCACTTTCCAATAAGTGAGCAGGGGAGGCGCATAGCGTAATTGAAGCCCTCCTCCGTTAGTAATTAGCTCCTTCAAGTCCAGTTGCTGCCGATTCAGAGCATGGTCCAACAAGGAAAAGTTGTACGGTCGTTGTTCTCCATGACCATACTCGCTAAGTTGAAATTGTCCTTGGTCGTTAGCTGAAATGATCATATAACCAACGGGTGACTGTCCAACATTAGCGTATACCAACCAGCTACGTGTGCCTGGACCGAGGGGATAAAAGTCCAATTGGGCATGATCCCAATGGTTCCCTTCATGTTCAGTACTTAGAATGATGGCTTGCTCGCGAGCAAATTGTTGTACTGCATCAGGAGCCAGTGTGTCGGAATGAAGTTCCGCCGTACTTGTAGCCATTGTAGTGGGGAGTACGGATCTAAATGCATTTTGAATTCCGGCACCTTCAGCTTGTAATAAGGGGAGCAAGGTGATTACACATAGAAGGCACATTACAATTCCGGTTATTCGGCGAATCACGTTCCATCCCTTGTGGAAGGGTCGTTTCATGCTAACACCTACTTTTCTGGGGTACATATCCTGACAAAACGGACTCCATTTTCGCTGCTTGATCGTTTCTAGTTCCATTTTAGAGGACAGGTTATGCAAAGGTTGCTGCAACCTGTCGGGATGCCACTCATGAATAAACACTACTTTTGCCGTCATTTGCGGGAAAAGTAGTGTCTTCGTCGTCTATCTTAAATGAAACATGCCACTGCTAATCGCAGTCACCTTCACTTTGGGCTCATATTGCCAGATCATCTCGGTACGGCGTGTCTCGTATTGCAGCTTCATGGCTTCCCGGTCCAAGACCGCTTGGCGGGCTTTATCCTGTTCCGGGTCCGTTTCTGATTCTGCCTGAACAGCAGCTTCAGCAGCGAGTTCGACATCTGATCCGATTGTCACATTAGTTGATTCAACGGGCTGCAGACGTGCATTCTTGATACGGGAAGGGCCGGAGCGGGAAGTCTGAATTGGAGCAAATGATCCGGTCCCTGCATATTCCTGATCCGTTGAACCGTCTGTGCTGGAGGAGGTTGTATCTACGTCGACGTCGACCTCAGGGGTGTCTTCTCTAAGAACTGCTTCATAGTACGTGTCGACAACAGCAAGCTCCAGATCAAGCCGTTCTTTGGCTTTCTCTGCCCAGCTATAGTCGAGTTCCAGCAAGCGGTTTGTCAAATGCGATTCCAGAGCTGCCCCGGCATCGGATAACGATACTTTGGCAGTCTGTACGTGCATATTCTCAGCCAGCCTTGGGCTAAGGTCACGCCTGTTCAGCTTCGAGCCGAACTTCTCGACAATTTCCCCTGTTCTGAGGGAGATGCCGATAAAATGAAGTTCCTCTTTTTTCAGATCACAGGCAAATTCTACTTTAAAACACACACCAAGCCATGGCTCGTATACTGCTGGTGCGGTAGCGCGCAATTGCCTTTTTGCAGCCTGTTCAAACAGGTTCACGAACGCACCACCTTCACGCGCTGCATTGAAGATCTGCTGCAACCTGCGGCTGCCATATACAACATCTTCTTTTAAAATCCGTCCGGGTCCCAGCTGAGGCAGAGAAGGGACAATACCGAAGTATCGACCTAGAATAGTCTCTTTGGGAGCCTCGGGGGTACCGGGATCGGCACCTGGTGAGGCTGGTGGAGCTAACTGTGCAGCTTTTGCTTCTTCAGCTTCCAAAGCTTGCTGATAGGCATCCGGATCAAAGACGAATGTAAAGGACATCGTTTCCGCAGGTGCGCCGGTTCGCTCCACAAATCCCCAATAATACGGACGGTTGGTTAACGCCTTGTCAGCTTCAGGTGAAAGTTTTACCGTAACATGGGCAGGAGAACGCTCCATAATCTGACAATCAAGTGTTTCCAGGTAAGTGAGCACATACGCCTGCACTTCATGGGGTGACATGGTCATAATCAGAGGCCTCCTTTACGAATATCAAGCCCGGATACGGCGGGTGCCTCATCTGCAACTTCGCGCTGAATGGAGTTCAGCGATTGTCCAAGCGAGTCCATTTTACGGCGGATATCCTCTTCGTTTTGTGATTCAAGCATGATTTTGTACAAACTTTTTTCGATTGACTCCTTCTTCTCCAGCCGCTCCAGAATGACATCCAATCCACCAATGACCATCTCGAACATATTGATCTTCTCATGAAGCAGATTCAGAATATGCTCCTCGATTGTGCCTGTCGTCGAAAGGTTGTAAATGTTCACATCATTCTGCTGTCCCAATCGGTGAACGCGACCGATCCGTTGCTCGACACGCATGGGATTCCAGGGCAGGTCGAAGTTGATCATGTGATGGCAAAATTGCAGGTTGATACCCTCACCGCCCGCCTCGGTTGCAATCATTGCCTGTACGCGGCCACGGAAGAGGTCCATCATCCAGTCTTTTTTACCCCGGTTCATGCCGCCCCGGTAGGGAACTGCGGTCAGGCCGTTGTTGCGAAAATAATTGAGCAAGTACTCCTGCGTGGCACGATATTCGGTGAAAATAATAACCTTCTCATTCATGTCACGAACAAGTTCCATCGTTTTTTCCGCTTTGGTATTTTCCTTGATCGCTTTAATATGAGCAACGAGCTCCCAAATCTTATCCCGCAGTGGGGAGTCCAGTGGAAGCTTCTTCGACAGATTGACCAACGTCACAAACACCGCATCCCGGCTGCTGCATACTTCGCGCTGCAACGTCACTAGGGAAAGCATGCTGCTCAGATTGCCGCCCGCTTCCTGGTACTGATCCTTCACAAAGGAAGTCACCCCATCGTAAAGGGCCTGTTCTTCAGGAGAAAGCTGCAAATTCACATTGGACACGTTCCGTTTGGTAAATTGAACAGGTCCTTCACCGCGACGGTTACGGATCATGACTTTGGACAACTCATCCTTGAGCTGCTCCTGATTTTTCGGAATGCGTTTGTCGACGACAAAGTTGGCTGCAAAATCACCCTGACGGCCAAGCTGTCCCGGCTTGAGCAGGTTAATGAGGTTGAACAGCTCGCTCATATCATTCTGCACCGGTGTAGCCGTAAGCAGCAGGCAGTACTTTTTCCGTAATTTCAGCATGAATTGATAGTTGGTCGTTTTTTTATTTTTGAGTTTATGAGCCTCGTCGATAATAATCATGTCGTAATCTGTATTCAGCAGCATATCTTTATGCGGGTCACGCTTTGCTGTATCCATCGAGGCAACCACAATTTCGTTCTGCCAGGAATACGCCTTTTTCTGTGCAACCGCAGGGATGCCAAATTTTGAATTTAACTCCCGAACCCATTGCAGTACAAGGGACGCGGGCACGAGAATGAGCACTTTGGATACGAGTCCACGAACCATATATTCTTTCAAAATCAGGCCGGCTTCAATCGTTTTGCCAAGTCCAACCTCATCGGCGAGAATGGCACGACCTGACATTTCAAACAGTACTCTGCGTGCAGTATCCATCTGGTGTGGAAGAGGGGTGAGTCCCTGTAAATGCTTCAGACATTGGATTTCATCAAAGTTGGGAATCAGATTCGTCTCTTCGGCTTGAATGCCAAGTTGAAATAGTCTGTAATCGCCCCAAGGGCCGCCTTTATCGAGTCTGGACTCCAGTTGGGTGATCCAGCTGCGATCGAATTCAAGCGGAACGGGTAGTTCTGCTGCAGGTTGATTAATTTGATGCGGTTTTTTCCGGTTCATGGTGCTTCCTCCCCTGCCATTCGTGATGACGGTTTATTCGTAGGTAATAGTATGGACGAATGAGAGGCAGTTCATAACCAACCTTGGAATAAGGGGTGATTTCAATCAGAAAGTCTGGAAGGGTTGTAAAATGATAGGTATTCACGTATGTTGATGAATAGTCACTTTACTTAAGTAGAGTGACTATTATGTCTCAAACTATATCCTGAATATGAAGGAGGAGAATCCGTTTATGCTTTCATTGATTTTTGATATGGATGGTACGTTATTTCAGACAGATCGAATATTGGAGACTTCTCTGCATGACACTTTTAATCATCTGAGATCAAAGGGATTGTGGGAGCAGAATACACCAATAGAAAAGTATCGTGAGATTATGGGAGTTCCTCTGCCCGTCGTCTGGGAGAATTTATTGCCCGGATACTCGGACCAGATTAGACAACAAGCAAATGAATGGTTTCATGAGAAGTTGATTGCGAATATCGACGCAGGCCATGGTGCCCTGTACCCGTACGTAGAAGAGTTCCTTCACTACTGCAAAGAGAAGAGTATACCGATATACATAGCGAGTAATGGACAAATCGAATACTTGAATGCCATCGTAAACTATTATCATCTGAATGAGTGGGTAAAGGAAACATTCAGCATACAGCAGATTTCATCACAAAATAAGTCTGATCTCGTACGCTCCATCGTGGAGAAATATAAGATCATTCATGGGATGGTTATCGGAGATCGATTGTCTGACATTAAGGCTGCGAAGGATAATAAATTAATTTCCATTGGATGTAATTTTGACTTTGCTCAAGCCGATGAGCTAGCTCAGGCGGATCGGGTTATTGATAGCATTGAGGAGTTGAAGGCTATAATCGGTGTACTGTAAAATGGATGCAACAAAAAAAGCGGCCCATGTGGCCGCTTTATGATTTAAAGAAGTTAACTCCAATATTTCTTGATAATTTCATCGCGTCCGGAATAAATTCGGGATTCTTTATAATATTTCGGATCTTTGCGATGGAAATTTTGATGATATTCTTCTGCCGGATAAAATACGGATGCTTCCTCAATAGCGGTAACGACAGGTTTATCGAATCGGCCTGTTTTGGCCAGTTCCTCTCGTGATTTCAGGGCCAATTGGCGTTGCTCTTCATTGTGATACAGGATGGCAGCCCGATATTGGCTTTTGCGATCATTACCCTGACCCGTGGCATCTGTAGGATCGATCTGTGGCCAGTACAGCTCAAGCAATTTCTCATATGGGAAAATGGCTGGATCAAACGAGATTTGCACGACTTCCAAATGCCCTGTTTCCCCGGTCAACACTTGTTCATATGTAGGGTTTTCTACGGTTCCACCCATGTATCCGGATATAATCCCGTGAATGCCGGGCTGCTCTTCAAAAGGACTTACCATACACCAGAAACATCCCCCGGCAAACGTTGCTTTTTCAATCACTGCTATTCCCCATTTCTCAGTTGTGTTTAATCAAGATTACTATGAATGCTAGTCATAACGCAATCCATTTGATAGTTCATCCACCCGCTCCCAATCGAGCACAACAAACCCTTTTCTTTTTTTGCACAGGATTTCCAGATCGGACAGTTTCTGAATGAGGCGATTTAAGTGACGGGGCGTTGTACCGATTACGGATGCTATTTCTGGAATGTGAGGCGTGCTAATTTCTTTGCCAAACTCTTTGGGTAGACGAGTGGACATCAAATAGATGGCAAACCGTTCTTCAACGGAGGAAAGTGAGTTGATTCGGGATGCCGCTGTACATGTCTGCAATTTATAGGACAGATGTTTAAGTAATTCATTCAAAAAACGATAATCCTGCATTAAGTTTCGTTCAACGGTTTGTATGTCTATAAACAGGAATTTGGAGGGCTGTACAGCTTGAACCTGTGATTGTACAGCCACTTTCTGAATCAATTCAATATCACCAAAAATGGATAAGGGGTGGCAGAAACGCAGCAAAAGAGACTTGCCAGTCTCAACACTTGAGGAGACTCTGGTCAGACCTTCCACTTGGAAATAAAGCCCTTCTAGCTCATCGCCTTCCGTAAGAACATATTCATCTGAATCATACTCCCGAAGCTGAATGGGAAGCAAAGCTGCGTCAGCAAAGATTTGTTCCAAATTAAAAAGGGACATATAAGGTTCTATCTTTTCGTATCCCCTGTACATTTTCATTTTTTTCACCTCGAATGGACATCGGTCCTTTTCATTATATATGAACTTGATATGATTAGAAAAACGAGGGGGAATGATGATGAAGTTTGTATTTGATCTGGATGGAACCATCTGTTTTCAAGGGAAACCGTTAACCAGAGAAATGGTTCAGACATTGGACTTTCTCGTGGAGAAAGGTCATGAACTTATTTTTGCATCTGCACGACCGATTCGTGATTTATTGCCTATACTGCCTGTCCATATGCAGCAATTTCCGCTGGTAGGCGGTAATGGAGGATTTGTGTATCGCAGCGAGCTTGAGATTTCCACAGTTTATTTGGAAGCATCTATTGCTGACCATATACTGGCGTTATTGAAGCAGCATGAAGCAGAGTATCTCATTGATTGTCAATGGGATTACTGTTATTCAGGCAAGCCGGAGCATCCCATTCGAAGAAATCTGGACCCCGAGTGCAGAGCGAAGAACTTGCTGCTGGAGGAATTAACCGAGATAGTGAAGGTAGTGGTCTTAAGCAGCCGCAACCACCAGGAGATGCTGGAGGCATTGCACAACCTTCCTGTGGTTACATACATGCATGGAACAGAGAACATCATTGATATTAGTCCTAAGGGTGTGAATAAATGGACAGGTTTGCAAGCACTTGGGGTCTCTCCCCATGGTTTTATTGCTTTTGGAAATGATGCGAATGATATTCCCATGTTTGAGTATGCCAGTCGTTCCATTTGCGTTGGGCAACATGAGAAGCTTGCTCAGATTGCGAGTGAAAGGGTAGAGAGCCAAGAGAAGAATGTCATCGACAAAATCATTGAAATTGCAGAAAGACTGGAAGAAGAGGGAAGTGTATTTGGCAAAGCTAGGGTAAAAGTCGAAAACATTGCGGCAGGATGATCACTATTGGGATTTAGCATTCATTAGAGATAATCAATAAAATGAAGAAGGAGTCCGCCAGTGGTGGACTCCTTCTTCACATAACAAGCATCTCTCTTCTAAACGTAACCGACGATCCCCATGATGAACTCATAGAGGAAGTATAGGGAAAATCCAAACAGTAGTATTCCGGCTATGACGGAGACCCAGCGAATCATGGAGCGACTCATCACTCTTCTGGTGACAGACACCACCGACAAAAGCCCTAGATCATGAATTAGAATACCACTCATTACGCCGCATGCTGCGATAGCAAAGCTGCCTGAATGTGATGAGCTATAGGAATCAGATAACACTGCACCGAATACGGAAACCCAAAAAATCAAATTCCCTGGAGATACGGCGACAAGCAACCCATTGCGATATGTACTAAAGAATGATTTCTGAGTCTTTTCGTCTGCGGGTGTAATATCTTTATCCGCATTTTTAATGGAATCGTAGCCCAGATAGGCCAAAAATCCTGCACCTACCAGCCAAAGCGGGATCTGCACGTAAGGCAAGGCCAGTACAGAAGCGAAGCCAAAGTACATGGCGAGTATAAGTGTGACATCAATTGTCATACCGCCGAGACCAACTGCCCATCCATGGATAAACCCATTTTTTAAACCTTGTTTTGTCATTTCTACAGTAATTGCTCCGACTGGCATGGCAATGGCAAGACCAATCAAGAAATATTTTAGATAAACTTCCATTTCACAATCCTTTCATCTCAGTTGATTCATCTTACTGATGTATAGTAAAAATGTATTTTTTAATTTAATACACCTATCTTCGAATATCAAGAGAAAAATAATTGGGGAAATACAGCAGTGGCCCCGTTTTCGCTAATATTTTCGTATATTCAAATAGTGATTAGTGATGAAGGAAGTAATTCTTTTTCATCCTTTACTTATATTGTATAATTACGGATGAGAAAAAGCCTATTATATCTCATGGGCCTATTGAAAACGAAGAGGTGATCAGATGCGAAAACCGATAGATGAACCTATGTTTTATTCGTATCCCGGCATGGTGGCGGTAGTGACATCCCGTCATAAGGGGATTCAGAATGTGATGGCCTCAGGCTGGCATACCTATATTGGATCGTCTCCCGGAATTTACGGGATATCGCTGAGGAAGGAAACGTACTCTTATGAATTGATTGAGCAGAGTGGAGTATTCGGGGTACACTTCCTTCCGGGTCATCATTCGGAGTGGATTCAGGCTGCGGGAACCTTCAGTGGAAGAGACACAGACAAATTCTCGAAATTCGGGATTACATACGAAGAAGGAATCAAAGTGAATGTACCCATTCTGACCGAAGCTTATTTTGCTTACGAGTGCAAGGTAATCGATATCAAAACATATGGGGATCATGAATGGATTGCAGGTGAAGTGGTACAGCGGTATCAAGACCCGGAATACTTCTTAGAAAATGGAATGGTTAATCTGGACAAATTGCAGATTCCAATGTATGTAGGACGATCCTCTTATCGGATTCTTGATGGGAGTGCGAAAGAGAAGGTTCATCCGTTTTACCTCTAGGGGACTAGGCACCAAGATGCAATTATGAGCAAAACTTTCAATCCGGCAAGAGATAGGTTTATAATGGTTATTGGCTGCTGAGCAAGTCGGCAGCCTTTTCCTATTGGCTCAAGCGTACACTCCAGACCCTCAGAAGGATCTGCTCATATATGAAATAAAAGGCAAGGTAATATTAGCCATTCCATGAAAAATGCTGTATTTAACAATAAAATTAGAGTATGATTTTACAGCTATATATGCTTGGCAGGAAAGGTTACATCGTTTCACTGGATTGTAACTATTGCTGTAATTTGTGAATAATCTTTCGGGCGTATAATGCTAAACGGGAGATAACAACAAAGATATAAAGAAATCGTAATCATAAACATCATGGTTAAGTAACTCGTCTTCTTTATGTTGTAAATGAATGATGGAAGGTGCAATACGTATGTTAATGACAACCAGAACCACAAGGAGTTCTCGAACGCCCCAGACATGGATGATGTCGACTCACATTGTCAAGGAGGGGCTCGCATGTCACAATCGTTGAAAAGCAAGCGGCATATGAACGGACTGGATGGTTTGCGAGCCATCGCTGTGCTTGCAGTCATAGGGTATCATCTGAATTTAAGTTTTATTCCGGGTGGTTTGCTCGGTGTAGGCATTTTCTTTGTTCTATCAGGGTATTTGATTACAGACATTCTCTTGACACAATGGCAGGATCATGGCCGGATATCGCTCGGTGATTTCTGGGTGCGAAGAGTAAGGCGCTTGTTACCTGGCATGATCACGATGACAGCAGTGGTGATGATTTGGTTGCTCTGCACAGATCCATCTCGACTCGCTGCGTTGCGTGGTGACATTGTCTCGGGAGTATTATACATAAGCAATTGGTGGTATATCTTTCATAACGTTTCCTATTTCGAAAGTTTCGGCCCTCCATCACCCTTTGGGCATTTCTGGTCGCTGGCTGTGGAAGAACAGTTTTACATTGTATGGCCCCTTCTATTGGTCGCAGCAATCATATTGTTCAAAAGAAAGGGATGGCTGGTCGTCTTTATTGTCGTAGCAGCTGAATTGTCTGCTGGTGCAATGGCCATCATGTATAATCCGGATCTGGACCCGAGCCGTGTTTATTATGGAACAGACACAAGAGCATTTGCTCTACTGGCTGGTACTGCACTGGCCGTGGTATGGCCGAGTCGCAAGCTATCGTCATCCCTTGCCCGCATCAATCGCCTTGTCCTGGATGCGTTAGGTTTAGCTGCGCTTGCTTGGTTAATCTACATGATGCTGAATAGCAGCGAGTACGACCCTTCATTGTATCGAGGAGGAATGGTACTTCAGGCCATAGCGACGACATTGCTCGTAAGTGTACTGGCTCATCCATCATCCTTCCTGGCAAGGCTCATTGGCGCTAAGCCATTGCGCTGGATTGGGGAAAGGTCCTATGGTTTATATTTGTGGCACTATCCTGTTATTATTCTAACGAGTCCAACGGTAGACACGGGTGGAGCACATCCTGTGCGAATGGTTTTGCAGGTTGCAGCAACGGTTGCACTGGCCTCCTTGTCACTTAAATATATTGAAAATCCAATACGTCATAACGGATTTCGTGATTCCTGGTCCCGGTTATGGGGAAGAGGGCGCAATACAACAGGTATTCGCAACGTATGGTGGAAGCGAGCTGGCTTGCTGATGAGCATTCTGTTGATGTGCTTTACGGTGTCACAGATGATGATTACGTCTGCAGCGAATTCTGATTCCCATTCGGTATCAATGTCGGCCACGCTGAATGGAGAACATTCCGTAACGGAGGAAAAAGGGCAGGACGTTCTTCCAGCAACAGTGAGCACTTCTGGGGCTGACAATCAACCTGCGCCTCAGAAAAACGACAAACCAGCGGCGAACGCTGGAGATCCAGCAGGCAAAGAAGAACAGCAAACGGTGAAGCCAGATAATGCTCCCAAATCGGAGGAACCAATCTCAGGTGAGCAGAAAGGATCAACTCCTGGCGATTCGAACCACGCTATTGGTAAACCCAGAGGCAGCACCGACAATCCAGGAAATCCAGAAGACAACGGTAATGAACATCCAGAGGATCCTGTAAATACGTCAGATTCGTCCAAAGAACAAGAGGAAACAGCTCCTCCAACCAAAGACGGCAAGATTCACTATACGGTCATTGGAGATTCGGTTATTTTGGACGCCAAGCCTTATCTTGAACAAACCATTTCGGGTGTGCACGTGGACGGTCATATCGGGCGTCAGATGTGGGAAGCTGCCGATGTACTGGATGGCCTGAAGAGAAATAACCAAATGGGCAGTCAGGTCGTATTGGAGCTTGGAACGAACGGTTCCTTTAATTCCAAAAGTCTGAATTCTGTGCTGGATTATTTGAAAGATGAAGAACATGTTTATCTGGTTACCGTGCGAGTCCCTCGCCCATGGGAACGAACCGTGAATAAAGCACTGAACGAAGCTGCTTCCGATTATAGCAATGTATCTCTTATTGATTGGCACACTGCAAGCGAGGGGCATGACGAATATTTCGAAAAAGATGGCGTACATCTAACGAAGGAAGGTTCGGAAGCTTTTGCAGCACTTGTGAAAGACAGTATGAAATAAATCAGAACTTATCTATTCATTTATTTATAAATTCATGAATGTTTACGGACCCAAATTAGAGACATTCAGGTTAACTCCATAAAAAAAACAAAACAGCCGATGCTTCCCCAACTGGGAGTCATCGGCTGTTTGTTGATTACGCGGTGCTTGAAATACACGCATCATTATTGAAAAGATTCGTACCGCTGCTGGAACGAAGACTCCATTTCCAGTTGCCTAGCCAACTGTTGCTTCACTTTTTCTCCACGTCTGGCCTGCAGCTCTTGCAGTCGTTCTGTAGAAGTGAATTGATCGGCGGCCATATCAATGAGTAACTCAGCGAGCACGTCTGCATCTTCCAATGCTGCATTCAATCCAAAAGCGCCCGTTGGAGTCATCGTGTGAGCGGCATCACCAAGCAAGACCACGTTGTCCTGCGCCCATAATTCGGCGAAACTGCTCTCTACGGATAACAAAACAAAATCACTCCATGTCTGGATATGTTGAGCTACCGAATCAGCGAGACAGGGGAAGGCCGCCACGAGTTTCTGTACAAAGGGAGCAAAAGGCTGTTCACGCAACTTGGAGAAGGACCCTTGCGGAATGTTCCATCCAATCTGCACGTATCCTCCGAATTGTGAGAATAACGCCAACTGCTGACCATCCATACTGGCCATTCGAACAGCAGGTTCCCAGCCTGTTGGAGCAGGAATGCGAGCCCATAACAGGTCGTATCCATGTTTGCGGATATCCGGGGTCAGACCAGCGTGTTTGCGTACAGCTGAATATCTGCCATCTGCACCAACGATTACCGCTGCTTCAATGGAAGCAGGCCGTCCTTCTTGCCGAATGTTGATGCCAACCGTATGGTCAGCCTTATTTCGTAACAATCCAGTCATAACCGTATTATAAAGAACCTGTTCGTTTCTCTGGTGCTGTGATTGTGACACGATGACTTCCAGCAGATGATCCTGCGGCACATGAATGCCTACATGGGATTCTTGCTCTCCAGGGAAAATGGTGTGGATGATCTGACCATTCTCCCAGTATTGAATTTGCTCCAGGGGCAGCACGCCACGTTGGGTAACAGAAGTGTATAACCCATGCTTATTCAATACATGTTCACCATCTGCATTAAGTACTTCGCCACGAAACGACTTAAGCAGGTGCGGCTGGCGCTCGATCAGAATGGTGGATATTCCCTGTCGTTTCAGCAGGAATGAGAGTAGAGCCCCACCAGGACCAGCTCCGACAATACAAACGTCAGTTTTTAAATGCGTATTTTGATTCATGTGTAAAATTCCCTTGCAATATAATGGATGAATATCGTATTACTTTATAATAACAGATTTATAAAAATCATTAAGTAACTAAAAGTAACTTTAAAGATATACGTTATTATAAACAAATTCAATCCAAGATTGCAACAGAATCATTCTATTTCTATACAGGAAGAGGAGTTCAAGCCTGCTGTATTGCTTTTCAGCTTATGAGCGCAGGCTTGATAAGAACAGCAATTTCTTTTATGTGAAATACTCTGATTTCTATGTGATCAATCGGTTGGTTATGCGAGCCACGCGTTCTCCCAGAGCTTTACCCAGTGCTATGCCCTGTTCGCTGAGCAGATCATCACTGTCCACCGGACAAGTCACTCCAACACCATAATAGGAGCCATATAATGCGTTATCTGCAAAGTTGCCAGGTAGCCCGGTAATAATCATGCCCTGATGGAGCATCGGTGTCAGCAAATGAATCAACGTTGACTCCAGTCCTCCATGCTCGGTCGCGATGGTACAGAACACCGCACCGACTTTGTCGACAAGCTTGCCCTCTGCCCAGAGGTAGCCCAGCTTGTCGATCCACTTTTTCAACCCGGAGCTGATGGAGCCAAAATGTCCGGGGCAGCCCCAGATAATGGCGTCCATTTCCACCAGCTTGTAGATGTCGGCTTCTTCTGTGGAATGCAAATGAACGGTTGCACCATGCACACTGGCTGCGCCAGCAGCAATCGATTCGGCAAGCGCTCGTGTATGCCCGCCTTCACTATCGAAAACAATATAAATGTTCATTGCTTGATTCCTCCTTGTGTGGTTATCTGTTCATGCTATAAGGTAGCTTGTCACATGAAACCGCAAAATAAGCATGAACTTTACAGACAAGTAAAGGGTTCTGGGAAACAAGCGCATTTTTCACAAACAAAATAGTACAAATATGTTACAATATAAGGTAGGTTATGATCAAAGGTAGGAGGAACGTTTATGAGCCCGGATACGGAGCGAAACTCTCAATTGGCAAATGTGGATCAATTGTTGGAGGCCTTCTTCAGATATAAAAATAAAGTATTGGATCAGCAGCAAAAGAATGAAACAAACTGCAAATTGAACCCGACGAAAAGTCATATATTGGGCATGATTTTACGTGAAGAACGCTGCATGGCTGTAGATGTGGCCAGACAACTTAGTCTATCTTCTGGAGCAACCACAATTGTACTGAATCAACTGGAGAGCGAAGGTCTGATTCAGCGGGTGCGCAGTGAAGAGGACCGAAGAATTGTATGGTTATCCTTAACAGAAGATGGGCAGCAGCTTGCAAAAACGTTAATTAATAATCGCGGTCGAATGACATGGGAACTTTTGCAGGCGCTTACGGAAGAGGAACAACTGCAGATGTTTGGCATGCTGAAGAAAATTGAGCTAAAATTATTAGAGAAAATGAAAACGTTGGAACAAACGCATCGCTAAATATTTGGGATGTAAAAAGCCAGCCTTCAAGAATGAGCCCGTTTTGGGACTTAAATCTTGAAGGCTGGCTTTTAATTTTTCCAGTCAGAGATGGAAGCGTTGAATGTGATCGTTCAGACCTTCCTGGATCAGGATTTCCTTCTGTTTTTTACCGAGCAGGTCAAAATGGGGAAAAGGCTGACGCCGATGGATATAACGTGGGTCGAGTTCATGCTCTCTACACCAATCCTCAAGCCGTTTCAGATCCGAACAGCCTACTTTGGTCACACTGGTAATGCCCGGAAAACGATTGTCGATCCAGAAATGAGTGAGATAGGCAAGGTCGCCACGAGATACACGTTCTTTCCACTCGGCCAGTTCCTGTCGTTTAATTCCAAATGCCATAGACACCAAGTTCCTTTCCAAACGGGTATTGTCCTGAGCATATTGTAACATCTTATAAACAGAACCAATCAGAAATCTGCAATCGGACTGTTATCCATTCGCATTAGACGGGGATCGATATGACAACATTTTTATAATAAACTTTGGTTTATGTTAAAATAAGGCTATACAAAATGGTTTTCACCACTTCATTTTTCGGAAAGGGATTGTCATCATGGAACTATTTATCGCCGTGCTTGTTTTGCTGGTACTGATCGGTTTATCGAATATTTTGAACCGGTTTGTACCCTTTATCCCCGTTCCGTTGATTCAGATTGTTCTCGGTGTAGCCATTGCACTATTACCTGCGGGTGTGCATCTGCCACTGAATCCGGAATTGTTTTTCGTGCTCTTTATCGCTCCGTTGCTGTACAACGACGGGAAGCGAACACCGAGGCACGAGCTGTGGAATCTAAGAGCGCCCATCCTTTTGCTGGCCCTGGGCCTTGTATTTGTTACGGTTGTCGTGGCAGGATATGCCATTCACTGGCTCATTCCAACCATTCCTCTTCCTGCGGCTTTTGCACTCGCAGCAATTCTGTCCCCGACAGACGCTGTGGCAGTAGGCGCTATGGCAGGTCGTGTGCATTTACCCAAGAGCATACATAGGCTTCTTGAGGGAGAAGCATTGATGAATGATGCATCGGGTCTGGTTGCATTCAAATTTGCGATTGCCGCCACGGTTACAGGGGTGTTTTCCCTGGCTCAGGCGTCATTTAGTTTTATACTTATCGCGATTGGCGGGTTGCTGATTGGTGCCTTGTTATCGTTCTTGTTGATCCGACTCGGTGTCTGGATTCGGCGTCTGGGGATGGAAGATGTCACCATTCATATGTTATTGCAAATACTTACGCCCTTCGTCATCTATCTGGTAAGTGAAGAGGTGGGTGTTTCGGGCATTCTTGCGGTCGTCGCAGGCGGAATCATTCATGCAATTGAGCGAGACCGGACCGAGTCCGTACAACTGAAGATGCAGGTGGTATCTGCCAGTACCTGGTCAGTTATTTTATTTATTTTGAACGGGTTGGTCTTTGTCATTTTGGGGGTACAGATCCCGGATGTACTGAGTACCATCTTCGAGAATGTCTCGTTTGATAACCTCCAAGTACTCGGCTATGTGGGCCTCATTTCAGTGCTATTGTTGGTGCTTCGTTTTGTCTGGATCTATCTGTTCTGGAAAGGTAATGAAAATTCCGGTGAGGCGTTGTCTAGCGGGAAGCCTCGGCTGAAAGAAATTACGATTATTACTCTTTCGGGTGTGAGAGGGGCTGTAACACTGGCGGGGGCCTTCTCCATCCCGTATGTTCTCCAAGACGGGTCTCCTTTTCCGGAAAGGGATCTGATCATATTCCTGGCGGCAGGTGTGATTCTGTTCACTCTGATTGCTGCAAGTGTGTTCCTTCCTATTCTTGCGAAGAACGAAGAAAAAGCGGAAGAAGGTACACCGCAAACGACGGAACGAAAAGCACAGGATATTATGCTGAATGCTGCCATTCGTGCAGTGAAGTCGGAAATGAACGACCAGAACAAAGCTGCTGCGCTTGCGGTTGTTTCCGATCTGTCGAAATATATCAGGCAGGCGGCTGGCGAGCTTACTGCCGGTAAGCGCAAGGACATTTTGAAACAGGAAACAGCAATAAATCTCATCGCTACGCGGGCTGAACGTAAAGAGATTGAGAAGATGATGGATGAAAATGTAATTGCTTCGGAAGCCGCGTTTAGATGTAACAGCTGGTTGGATCGGAAGGAAATGATGCTTGCGAACCGTACGAATACCCAGATGATGTTCTCGCTCAGTGAAATTGGTCGCGTGTTTGGTCATGTGTTTATGAATCGTTCAAAAAAGCCGGATCAGCCATTTATGATTGAGAATGCGGATCTGTTCCGTCAAGTGAAGATGCGAACCTCTGAAGCGGCGATCAAGGCGATTCGTGCAAACATGAACGATAGTAACCGGATTGTGGCTCTGTCGGTCATCTCTAGATATGAGCGGGTTATTGCCAAATTACGCACCTGGAACCAGGGCAAAACGGAAGATCCATTTGATCAGGAAAAGCTGGAATTGCAAATGGTGGCCATGCAGGAGCAGCGCAATACCATACAGCAGCTATACGAAAATGGTGAAATTAATCGCGATGTGGCTGCAAAACTCCGTCGATTCATTAATGACGTGGAAGCCACTGCGCTGAAAAACACCTAATCCGATAAACCCGATATTTTAAATATGCTTAATCCTTTGATATAATATATGTGAGTTACCAACGCTCAGAAAAGGAGATGGATGAGACATGGCAGAACAACGTACTCGCTTGGGCAAAACCGATCTGATTGTTAACCCGATTGGATTGGGGGCAAATGCAGTAGGAGGACATAACATCTATCCGAATATGCTGAATGATGAGACAGGCAAGGATGTTGTTCGTACGGCTTTGAAACAGGGCATTAACTTTTTGGATACTGCTTTCATCTATGGACCTGAGCATTCAGAACGGTTAATTGGTGAAGTGCTGAAAGAAACGGGTCAGCGCCAAGATACCATCATTGCAACGAAAGCTGCACATAAATTCGTGGATGGCAAGGTAGTTTTTGATAACTCACCTGCTTTCCTCAAAACCTCGGTTGATGAGGCATTGAAACGCCTGCAGACAGACTACATCGATTTGTTTTATATTCACTTCCCGGATGAACATACACCGAAGGATGAGGCTGTAGGGGCGCTGAAACGTTTGAAGGACGAAGGTAAAATCCGTGCCATCGGAGTCTCTAACTTCTCCATTGACCAGTTGCGTGAGGCGAATCAGGATGGAGCTGTGGATGTACTTCAGTCTGAATATAATTTGTTCAAAAGAGAAGCGGAGAAAGAATTGCTGCCTTATACGGCAGAGCATGACATTTCTTTTGTACCTTACTTCCCTCTGGCAGCAGGGCTGCTGGGTGGCAAATATAATCGGGATACAACCTTTCAGGATGGGCGGGCGAAGAACCCGTTGTTCACAGGGGAAGCCTTTATTCAGAATCTGGACAAGGTGGAACAACTACGCAGCATTGCACAGTCCAAGGAGACTGAGGTCGCACATCTCGTTCTGGCCTGGTATCTGACTCAGCCGTCCATTGATGCGCTCATTCCTGGTGCCAAGAAACCGGAGCAGGTCATCAACAATCTGAAAACACTGGATGTTGAGCTCACAGCTGAGGAAATTGCAGTCATTGATCAAATATTTCGTTAAATAGTTCTGGTGAATCGGGAAATGCTAACAGGGAGTTTACGTTTGAAGATAAAGAGAGGACATAAACATGAACCTGAAGGCAGCCCGATGCATCGGATTGTGTGCGCTTGTTTTTTTGCTTGGAAGTAGCTCTGCCTACGCCAAACCTGTGCAGAAGAATCGACAGTATTATGAGGAACGGGGAGAGATTGTGTGGGAGGTTCCCACACATGATAAACTCATCGCACTTACCTTTGATGATGGGCCCGATCCGGTCCAGACCCCGCAGATTCTGGCTTTACTCGAGCAGTATCAGGCCAAAGGCACTTTTTTTGTGCTTGGCAAATGGGCGGAAAAATTTCCTGATCTGATAAAGCAGGAGCAACGGGAAGGACATGAAATCGCCAATCATACGTATGCACATACGTACGCGGTCAGGTCAACAAGGGCGGATAAGTACAGCCACGAAATGAACATAGCGGAGAAATCCATTGTTGGAGCAGGGGCGCAGCGTCCCACGTTGTTTAGACCCCCGGGAGGCTATTACAATGACATGGTCATTCAGGTCGCCAAGCAGCAAGGCTATACGATTGTGCTATGGTCCTGGCATCAGGACACACGTGATTGGGCTTCACCAGGTGTATCCGCCATTGTGAACAAAGTGCTGAAGAACGCACGTAACGGGGATATTGTTCTGTTTCATGACAAGGTGGAGGGCAAGTCCCAGACGGTTGCTGCGCTAAAAACGATTCTGCCCAAGTTGCAGGAACAAGGTTATCGTTTTGTAACTGTATCGGAACTGCTTGCCGTTAAGGCGAGAGAGGCTGCAAAGGATGACAATTCATCCTTACCGCAGCATCCATAGTACAAGCCAAAAACCGCACGTCTCTGGATTGAAGAGACGTGCGGTTTTTTATTGTTTCCTTTTATTTAAAAAGGGTAGGTATAGGTTGCCCAAGGCCATTTTAGCGTTCAGGCTTGACTTTACGAGGACGGGAGCGAGCCCTCCGCAGGAATAATGAGAGAAACAGACCAATGATTGAAATCCAGGTCGCTACAATGAAAGCATCATTAATGCCTTCAATCGTTGACGTCTGAACAGCGATACCATAGAGCTGCTGTAATGCAAGGCTTGAACCTTGCTCAGGCGGCATTCCAGCCGCAGTAGCCATCTGCGTGCCGAGAATACCCACTTGTTCTGTCAGTGCGACATTGGTTGTGGTCACGGTGTTGCTGTAATCCGCCAAATGAATACCTGCACGTGTCGCCATCACGGTGATGAGCAGGGCGGTCCCGATCGAACCAGCGACCTGTCTGACCGTATTGGACATGGCCGTACCATGACTGGTGAGATGAGGCGGCAATTGATTTAGCCCCTCTGTCTGTACAGACATCATCAGCATGGACATGCCGAAGCTACGAAACGTGTATAGCATCATGATGTGACCATAGGGCGTCTCCCCCGTCAATTTGCTAAACTCAAAGGTTGAGATGGCGGTAATGATCAAACCGACAATGGCAAGCGGGCGAGAGCCAATCCGGTCAAACAGCGCTCCTGAGATGGGAGACATAACGCCCATTAGCAATGCACCAGGCAGCAGCAACAATCCGGATTGCAGGGGAGAGAATCCCCTTATATTTTGCAGGTAGATCGGTAACAGCAGCATTCCGCCAAAGAGTGCCATGTTAATCGTTGCACTGACCAGCGTTGAGATGGTGAAAATATCGTATTTGAATACACGAAATTCTAGCAGAGGGTTCTTCATGGCCGTTTCTCTGAGTACAAAGAAGACGATGAAGAGCACGCCGATAATCAGTGTCAACAGCACAGTTGCACTGGTCCAGCCTTTATCTCCGGCAGAGCTGAATCCATATAGTAGAAAGCCGAAACCGATGGTGGAGAATAAAGCGCCAAAACCATCAAATTTCGGCGAAGTAAGTTTGGACACATTTTTCAGCCAAATGAAGGCAAACAAAATATCAAGCAAGGCAAGCGGGATGACCATATAAAACAGAATCCGCCATGTATAATGTTCCACGATCCATCCAGATAACGTCGGGCCAATGGCTGGAGCAAACATCATGGCAATGCCCATCGTGCCCATGGCAGTTCCCCGTTTCTCAGGAGGGAACACAGTCAGAAACACGTTCATAACCAAAGGCATAATAATACCAGCCCCACTGGCTTGTACGATACGACCGATGAGCATGACCGTAAATCCAGGACTGATGGCACAGATCAACGAACCTAACGTAAACAACAGCATCGCAGTCACGAATAATTTGCGGGTTCCGAACGATTCAATCAAGTAGGCGGTAATCGGAATGAGTACCCCGTTCACCAGCAAATAGGCTGTGGACAGCCACTGCACGGTCGTTGCTGATACGTTAAAGTCATTCATCAGATGGGGGATGGCTACATTGAGCAAAGTCTGGTTCAGAATGGCGATAAAGGCGCCGAGCAGCAGGACAGCGATGGTTTTTCCAAGAGGTACTTGATTATCCATCAGCAGCCTTAAATATGAACGCGCACGGTAGCGCTCATGCCGGGAACCACACCCAGTCCTTTATATCCTTCGATCGTAATGATGATCGGGATGACTTGTGTTACTTTAGTGTAATTCGCATTGGTATTGGACGACGGTAGCAGCGAAAAGGAGGACGCAGTGGCAAGTCCGATCTGGTCTACTTTGCCTGTCAATGTCGTATCCGGAAAAGCATCGACATATACATCGACGATCTGACCCGCTTTAATTTTATCAATCGCGGTCTCGTCCACATTGGCCGTCACGTACAGGTTATTGAAATCATAGGCCCGTGCGAGGGGTGTACCCGCAGATACTAGTGAATTTTCGACGGCGGTCTGTTGTACAATGGTACCATCAACCGGCATTGTCACGGATGTTGATTTTCCCGCAGCGGTAACGGTGGCAACGGTATCGCCTGCATTAAATGTTGTACCTACCTTACCTTTCCAGGATCTAAGCTCACCGCCTACTGCGGAAGCCACGGAGATCGGCTGCCCGGTAACAAGCGCATTATCGGTTTTAACGTAACTGGTGGATTGGTTGTAATAGTAGATCCCGGCGGCCCCGGCTCCCAAAATCACCAGTATAACAATGATATTGATCAAAATGGCACGTGAATTCATGCTGATCATTCCCTCCTCAATTCGGTTTTCTGTAAACATTCTCTTCGCTAGGTGTTGAAAGTCTTCTGCTGACAATCCTGTTTGGAGCATTCCCGCTACTTTGTCGCTCTATACGAAACAAGATGAAATATTATTCGCAGAATAGGGCACCAATATATTGATTAAGGCTGCCTACAGGCGGATGATAAGGAGGATGCTCATATGTTGATCATTTTGGCGGTAATCGTTGTTATCGGGGTTGTGTTTCTGATGATTTATAACTCCAGATCGTCCCGCAAGGCTGCAGAAGCACGAGCTTCCAAAATAGCAGAAGTGGATGAAGGGCCTGTCCTACTACATGAAGAAGACCAAGCCCAAAAGGAAGACCGAATTTACGCAGAGGCAGAGCATGCAGAGGTTTTGGAACATGCGGATCATAGGCAAACGGAGACTCACCAGATGGATTCTACATCGGAAGTGACCCCTTCACCACAGAAAAGAGAGATGCAGACTACAGATGGTGATCAAGCTTATCGCCAAGCATTGCTTCATTTCCGTAAACCTGCCGAAGTGGAAGACGAAACGGTGCTGACGGAGACAAAAGAACCTGAACAGAGTGCAGATGAAGTCTATCGATCAGCTCTGAAAGTGATGAAAAGCAAATCTTCTGATCCCTCTCCAAAGCGAAAATAACAGTTCAGTTATGTTTTTGAACATGGGACATGGCTTTCGTTTTCAATTCAAAACGTCTACAATAGATGAAGCTTTGTAAATTATGGCTACATGACATGGAATACGTTGAAGAGGAGAGAGAAAACCATGAATGGACAACAACGAGTAAATATCAAACCGGGTCTTGAAGTGGATATCGTGCTCAAGCAAGATCAGCCGACAGGCAAACTGACACGCGGTATCGTGAAGGATTTGTTGACCAAATCGCCCACACACCCGCATGGGATCAAAGTACGTTTGACCAGTGGACAGGTGGGACGAGTGAAACAAGTCGTTACAGGAGCGTCGGAATGAGCCGCTTCCCGAGGTTGTGACATGATTACAACTACGGATGTAATGGCACATCTGGCCTCGGGTAACGAGCGTCAGCAGGATGCGTATAAGGTGTTGCAATCCAGTGGATTGTTCAGCATATTGGCTGCTTACCAGCCTTATCCGGCTGGAACAGTGCCAATTGATATTGATATTCCCGGAAGTGATCTTGATCTATTATGTGAGGCAGCGGATCTGAAGGCGTTCGAAACCTTGGTGTACCAACAACTAAGCGGAATGCAGGGTTTTCGATGCGACCGGGGGGATGGCCGTGCTGGCCAGCGTCCTTATGTGACCTGTAGTATGGAAATTGGAAACTGGCCTATAGAGATTTTCGCTCAATCCCTATCTGTACGCAAGCAGAATGCTTATATTCACATGTTGGTAGAGTGGGAATTATTGCAACTCTGGGGTGCAGCAGGACATCGGGAGATTCGCAAATTGAAGCTGGAAGGCTGGAAGACGGAGCCTGCATTCGCTGCGGTCCTGGGACTTCAGGGAGACCCTTATGAGGAAATGCTTCATCTGGCCTCAATGAGCAAGGATGAGCTTTGGCAATGGGCACGCTTGCGTACGTCTTTTCAGTTCGAATAGCACGGTTAAGCAATTAGATTAGAAAGATAGCCACAATAGTTGTAACGGTTAACCCCAACAGTACAGGTTTCAGATTGCGGCGTGCCAGTTCAAATGGACTGACTCCGCAAATGGCCGCAGCTGGAATTAAGGCCCATGGAATTAAGGTCCCACCGCCTACCCATATGGCGGCGACCTGACCCAGTGCCGTCAATATAGGTGCGGAATCTGCCGATCCTGCAAACATGGACGCAATGGAGCCGACCAGGGATATTCCAGAGAACCCCGAACCATCCATTCCCGTGACCGCTCCGGTCACAGTCATCGTTATAGCACCTACCGTATTATTCAATGGCACTAGCCCTGCAAGAGCAACCCCCAAATCATTCACAATACCGTGTGATCCAGCAGGAAGCGGGTTGTTGAACAGTTCTGTGATCGCAGCATCCCCAAGATAAAAGAAAGCGGCAATCGGGATGACAGGACCAAACACCTTGAATCCGAATTGAAATCCTTCAATTAAATAGTTTGTTGTTTCTTCCGGACCTGTATGACGATGCGCGGC
Organism: Paenibacillus sp. LK1; assembly: GCF_002750415.1. NCBI lineage: Bacteria > Bacillati > Bacillota > Bacilli > Caryophanales > Paenibacillaceae > Paenibacillus > Paenibacillus sp. LK1. The sequence goes on along the minus strand of NZ_PEII01000001.1, from coordinate 616,738 downwards.
AAGTGATACGGCAATCAGAATGAGCACGGCCGTTCCACCAATTAGTGCTGTGGCATCACCGCCTTGTAATTTAAGTAAAAACATCAGAATGACGTCGACTAAGAATAACAATGGGATGATCAGAGCGAATGCCTTTTGCAAACGTGGGGGCATTGCTTGACGTTGAACGGCTGGCTCCTCGGAAATCGGCGCAGAGTCTGACGAAGGTGGATGAACGGTTACTGCTTCACCAGAGATCGGATCACTGAGTTTAACGGGGGAACCTGACTTCATCTCCTTGCGCAGCATCCAGAATGCCATTACGGTAGACACCGTCCCCATCACTATGACAAGTGGGATACTTGCAGTCATAACAGCGGTAACGGGAAGGCCAGCTGCATCAGCTGTCAGTTTGGGTGCCCCTTGGATAATGTAGTCCCCTGATAAGGCAATGCCGTGACCGAACAGATTCATGGCAATGGCAGCGCCGATGGGAGGAAGTCCGACTCGTACGGCTACCGGAAGAAGTACAGCCCCAACCAGGGCAACGGCAGGAGAGGGCCAGAAAAACAATGATACAATCATCATAATGAATCCAATTCCCCAATAGGCGACCTGTGGAGAACGGATGAACCGGGTGAGTGGTGTCACCATGACTTCATTGATCCCCGTCCGAATTAACACCCGGCTCATTGCAACAATGATCGAGATGATAAAAATGGTGCTGAGCAGCTCCTTAGCTGCGTAGATAAAACTGTTGAAGATTCCTGAAACCGATCCGCTTAATGTTTCAGTTGCCAGGAGTCCAATGGTCATGATACCTGCGACACAAATGATGGTTGTGTCTCTACGCCGTACCATCACGGCGATAATCAAGACGATAAATGCCAGATATACATAATGCAATGGGACGAGTTGAATATTCATCGGACATGCCTCCTTACATCCTTGGTGTCAATCCAAGGAGTGATATATCGTATGCATGTCATCACCGGGCGTTCGTGGAGGATGGAGAAGGATTTTTTTTACAGATGGAGAACTAATTAGAGCATGGGCCCTCGAACACGTACTAAAGCCAAGAAGTGCAAGTCACCAGAGTTGACAGTGACAGGTCACGGAACCACATAGACAGATGCAAGCAAGTATGACTACAATAAACATGCCATTATAAGGAAGAAGATGGAAGAAAAGCAGAGGTACAGCATCAGAACACGGAAAAAATCGCTTGATATTGATAGCGGTTACAACGATGTGCAACAGAACTGAAATTCAGATTACACAAAAGGGCGGGAATTCATGAACTTCATCCGTTCACTGCGCTTTAAGTTTATCGTGGGTCTGACATTGATCATGCTGCCACTATTCATGCTGCTATATTACAACAACGTATACGCCATGAAAGTTGTACGTGATCAAGTGTCTCTCACCAATATGAATCATCTTGCAAAAAGTGTGGAGCAGAACGAGCGTGTGCTGCAGGAGACCAATCGTTATTTATACAGTCTGGGCGAGCGAGACCCGGACATTATCTCCCTGTTTTTTCTCAAATACGGCAGCGGCGATTATATTATTGCCAAACAGCGTATTATGAACAAATTCATGACCGATATCGGATTTTATAATCTGATCGATTCATTTTTTCTGTACGATGCTGTGAATGACGATCTGTTACTCGCTACTTCAGGCAATTATGATGTCAAAATGTCGATTGTGCAGGAGAGCATGCCGGTTCAGATGCAGCAGCTGGAGGGGGAAATCCAGAAGCCAGAGTGGAGCATCGTTCAGGGAGGCACATGGAATGCCTTGGTCAAAACGGTGCGGATCAACGCCCAGTTCTATGCGGGGGCTCTTGTGGACATGAATGCACTGAATCACCCCGAACAATTTACGGAGTCCGGTGACCGGGGAGGCGCAGTCATCGTGGGAGCAGATGGCGGGGCACTGTCCGATTCAGCCCTGAACCCGGCACAAATCAAATTGGCCGCAGCCCATATCACGGGATTAAATAATCCCTACCAGGTGATCTCTGAAGTAACGTCCACAGGCAGTGCACGTCAGTATCTGATGCTTGGCATTGCCTCAGCCATGTCTGAGATGAATTATATCGTCCTGCTGCCCGAGGAGGACATGATGCGTAACCTGCCATTTTTTCAGCAGATCATTCGCCTGCTTCCAATTGGTGCAGCGGTCATTCTGATCACAGCTATGATTTTTCTCAGGCAGCTCCTATTCCGTCCGATGAATGTGCTCATACGTGGGATGAGGAGGGTTAGCCGAGGAGAACTTGATGTGAGGCTTGAGACGCCTGCTTCATCTGAACTGGAGTTTGTCACGCACAGCTTCAATCAGATGACAAGTGAGATCCAGCATTTGAAGATTGATGTGTATGAGGAGCAATTGCGCACGAGGGAAGCAGAGTTTAAACAATTGCAGATGCAGATCAATCCTCACTTTTACCTGAATTCATTGAATATCATTCATAGCTTGGCTTCGTTGCAAAAGCATGAGTTAGTGCAGCAGATGGCTGGTCATCTGGCAGATTATTTCAGGTTCAGCCTGCGTGCAGGCAAACGTGTCATTCGATTGGATGAAGAATTGGAACATATCAGTCATTATTTGGAGATCCAAAAGCTGCGGTTTCCCAACAAGCTGGATTTCGTACTGGATGTTGGACCGGATCTTGGGCAGTATGTGCTGCCGCCCTTAACGATTCAACCTTTTGTGGAGAATGCCATTATTCATGGCTTTCAGCGTCGCAAAGAACCTTTTGTTATTTGCATAACAGTACGGAAGTCGAAAACGTTATCTGATCCTGAAGCATCTTCGGTTCTTCAACTTTCGATTACAGACAACGGTGTTGGATTTGAGCAAGACATACTGGAGCGCCTGCAGCAAGGGCAATACGCCGAAGATCCGGGTGGACAGCACATTGGCATCTGGAACGTTATCCATCGGCTGCTTGTAAAGTACGGCGAACATGCCGGATTGCAGTTTAGCAATCAGACTGAAGGAGGGGCGGCAGTCCATATTCATATGCCTGCCCAGACGGAAGAAGAAGAAGGGAGAGCCTATGCGGAACCTGTTGATCGTGGATGATGAAGTATACGCCCTGCAAGCGATGGTGGAAGGGGTGGACTGGAGCCTGGCCGGAATTGACCAGGTATTCAGTGCTGGTGATGCGGAAGAAGCAAGAATGCTGATGAAAGCCCATCCCATTGATATTATGATCTGTGATATTGAGATGCCGGGTGAAACGGGACTGGATCTGCAGAGCTGGGTGTTAAAGCATGATCCCGGCATGCTGACGATTTTTCTTACAGGTCATGCCCTGTTCGATTATGCCCAAACGGCAATCAAGCTGAACAGCTTCGATTATGTACTGAAGCCTGCTCCCGCAGACCAGCTGCTCAAGGTTGTGAGCCAGGCAATGGACAAAATCAAGGATGACGAGCAGCGTTCCCGCACCAATGAAGTATATGAGACCGTGTATAAACGCTGGCAAACGCATAAACCCCTGTTGACCGAGCGTTTCTGGAAAGACGCCATCTCACAGCGTGTAACCTTAACCCAGCAAAAGCTTCAGGAGCTGGCCGAGGTATATGGAGCCGAGATTGATCCGCAAGTGCGCGTGTTGCCGATTGTTATATCCGTCGAAGAATGGGTGCGAGACTTCGATCTGCGTGACGAGGAGGTGCTGGAATATGCGCTCCGCAATGCTGCCAAGGAAATGCTGCTTGGTGACAAACCTGGGGAAGTGTTTCAGGATCACAGTGGACTAAATATTGTGCTTGCATACGAACAGAACGGTATCATACCTACGGCGAGTGAAATGGCACAAGGATGTCAGAGTTATATTCAGGAGTGCGGTACCTACTTTTATTGCCGATTGTCCTGTTACGTCGGAGTCCCGGTAGCAGTTACAGATTTACAGGGGATGCTGAATGAGCTGATGGACATGGAGCGTCGCAATATCAACGAGCTTGAAGGGGTCTTTATCTATGACGAGGTGGGCCGAGATACGGAGGATCGTTTTCTGCCAATACCGTGGTTCTCCGAGCTGTCCATCCTGTTCGAAACGGGAAAGTTTGACGACCTGCGCGAGCGTGTGGACGAAATCTTTGAATTACTGGCTTCACAGGAGCGTTTGTCACCCGAAATTCTGCGCTTGTATTATCATGCAATGCTGCATGTAATCTACCCGTTGCTGCATCAGAAAAATGTATCCGTACGCAGTCTGTATCCCGGAGAACGGGAGCCGGAAGAAAACGTTGTGACACGTTCGCTGCCTCAACTGAAGCAGTGGACATCAGACCTGATTAGTCGTGCCATCCCGGTATTGTACCCGGACGATCACAGTCCAATGACGATTGTGGACCAGTTATGCATTTACATTGAAAATCATATTGGTGAAGAGCTGATGCGAGAAGAACTTGCATCCTTTGCCGGATTTAATCCAGCCTATCTATCCCGCCTGTTTCGTAAAGAAAAGGGCATGTCACTTTCCGAATTTATTCTCCAGCGCAGAGTAGCCAAAGCGAAGACATTATTGTCCCAGTCTACCGTGAAGGTGACGGATATCGCAGGCAAGGTCGGGTATTACAATTACTCTCATTTTACGAAAATGTTCAAAAAGTGCACGGGCATTACCCCACAGGAGTTTCGCAAACAGTCCCGAACGGTACAGATTTGACGCAGCATGCTGCGTCTTTTGTTTTTTTGTGCCCTAAAGTCATAATTTGATAAGTGAACAGGTCACCACAGCAGATAGTGGACCTGAACGCCCCGCCGTATACTTGAACCACAGGAGACACAGCGGTGTTTCATCCTGAGGATGAAATTCAAGAGGAGTGAGGGAGAACAAGTTATGAAGACACAACCCCAGGTGGGTAAGGCAGCACGTCTATCGGATGGAAGGGACATACCGGTTCGAAAACGAAAGTCTGTCCTGTACAATCTAGGTAAATTCAAGGTTTTGTATCTCATGTTTTTGCCAGGCATTCTATTTCTGCTGGTAAACAACTATATGCCGATGTTTGGCGTTCTGATTGCATTCAAAAATGTAAACTATGCCGACGGTATTTGGGGCAGTCCGTGGAGCGGCTGGGATAATTTTAAGTATTTATTCTCCACCAGCGATGCTTGGGAGATCACACGTAATACGCTCGCTTATAACACGGTATTTATTGCGCTGAATTTATTTGTAGGTGTAGGGCTTGCGATTTTGTTAAATGAAGTGAAAAACAAGGCGATGTCCAAATTGTATCAGTCACTCATGCTGCTTCCGTATTTTCTGTCGATGATTGTAGTCAGCTATCTGGTGCTCGCGTTTCTCGGCAAGGATTCGGGCTTCATGAACTCAACGATTCTTCAGCTCTTTGGCGGACAACCAATTGACTGGTATTCAGAGCCTAAGTATTGGCCGTACATTTTGCCGCTGGTGAATACATGGAAAAATATTGGTTATTATGCCGTCATTTATCTGGCAGCAGTGGTAGGTATCGATGAGGAATATTATGAAGCGGCCGTGCTGGATGGCGCGAGTAAGTGGCATCAGATTCGCTTCATTACCGTTCCGTTTCTCGTACCGCTAATCGTGATTATGACATTGCTGCAGATCGGTCGTATTTTCTACGCAGATTTCAGTCTGTTCTACCAGGTTCCGCTGGAATCGGGTGCATTGTTCCCGGTGACGAACGTTCTGGATACGTACGTGTACCGAACCTTCCTTATTGGCGGCGATATCGGGATGTCTTCGGCAGCCGGGCTGTATCAGGCTGTTGTCGGATTTGTACTTGTTCTCGTATCCAATACCATCGTTAGGAGAATGGACAAAGATAATGCATTATTTTGAGAGGAGGCAAGCCAGCTGTGAAATCACGTGATCCATTAGCCGTGTCGCGGCGTTCCGCGTCTATCATACACGCTATGTTTATATTCTATGCCATTGCCTGCATCGTGCCGATCCTGCTTGTCTTTGCAATCTCATTCTCGGACGAGACGACGGTCATTGCGAACGGGTATAAGCTGATTCCGGAGAAGTTTAGCCTTACTGCCTATGAGTTTCTGTTCAAGGACATGGATCAGATCATCCATTCCTATGGCATTTCAATTATCGTAACCGTGATAGGTACAATAACGAGTGTAGCGCTGACGGCATTGTACGCGTACCCACTTTCCAGGAGGGATTTGCCGTATCGAGGATGGTTCGCCTTTTTCATCTTTTTCACCATGCTATTCAATGGCGGTCTGGTCCCGTGGTATCTCGTTTATGTGAACGTACTGGATTTGAAAAACTCGATTCTGGCACTGATCATGCCGCTACTGTTGTCACCATTCTTCGTGCTGGTCATGCGTACATTCTTCGCTAACTCCATTCCGGTATCGATTCTTGAATCGGCACGGATTGATGGAGCGGGTGAATTGAGAACGTTTACACGTATCGTGCTTCCGCTCTCCCTTCCAGTGATGGCGACCGTTGCACTGTTCAGTACATTGAATTACTGGAACGATTGGTATCTCAGCATGATTTTTATATCTGATAACCGGACGATCAGTCTTCAGTACCTTATGTACCGGACGCTGCTCGATATTCAATATTTAACATCCAACTCCAATGTCTCTTCACAGATTTCCTCGCAGGGCGGATTGCTGAATCTGCCAAATAAGACACTGCAAATGGCGATGGCTGTAGTCGGTATTGGTCCAATCGTACTGGCATATCCATTCTTCCAGCGGTATTTCATCAAAGGCCTAACCGTAGGCGCAGTGAAGGGGTAACTCCGGCCGGTTAGCGGAGAGGGCAACGGATAATTGAAGATGGACCTGAGAGGGCATATACAAAAAGCAGCGAGTACAGACACGCCGGAGGGCCGGCAAGCGAACGGACTTTTGCAGATTGGGGAACATTGCGAATTGGGGCAATCGGTTGCAGGGTCCAACATATGACGGGAGGGGTTCACTTGGTTAGAACGTTTAAGGTATGGCCGCGTTTCGCGGCAGCAGTTATGGCGCTGAGCCTGGTGCTGGCAGGTTGCTCATCAGACAAAGGCGGAACAACACCGGAAGCACAAGGTGGTGGCGCAGCGGAGAGTGGGGGCAAGCCCTATGAAGTGACGTTGTATTATCCAGGGACACCACAGAAAGATGTAGCTCTGGTCGAAGCCGAGATTAACAAAAAGATGGAGCCAAAGATCGGGGCAACTCTCAAGATCAATGCGATCGACTGGGGTCAGTGGGACAACAAGCTGAATCTTATGATCTCTTCCGGCGAAAAATCAGATATTATTTTCACAGCGGCTTGGCAGAATTATACGGTCAATGTAGCAAAAGGTGCGTTCTTGCCGCTCAATGATCTGCTTGACCAGTATGGGCAGGATATCAAGAAGAATCTCGATCCAGCCTTTCTGGAAGGTTCTCAGGTGGATGGCGTGAATTACGGCGTTCCTACCAACAAGGAGCTGGCAGCGACGCGTGGTGTACTGGTGCGCAAAGATCTGGCTGACAAATACAAGCTCGATCTGACCGCAGTGAAAACGTGGGCTGACCTGGAGCCGCTGCTCAAAACGATCAAGGAAAACGAACCAGGCATCACTCCATTCTATATGTCCAATACCAATGGTAACGGTTTGCTGGAAAATCTGGACTGGGATTATCTCGGGGATGCATCCGTTCCAGGCGTCATCTCCAAAACAGCGGGTACAACGACGGTACTGAACGAAGTGGAGACACCTGAATTTAAGGAAGCGGCTGAGCTTGCACGCAAGTGGTATCAGGCTGGATACATTAACAGTGATGCAGCGACTTCCAATGTGTTCCCAAAAGATCAGGCGAAGGCAGGTAAGGCTTTCCTGTGGACCGATGGCATGAAGCCCGGCAAGGATAAGGAAGAAGAAGGGTATGTCGGATATCCATTGACTCAGATTGAGATGACCCAGCCTACGATTACAACCGGTGATGCTTCCGGTGCGATGCTGGCGATCTCCCGTTCCTCTGAGCAGCCAGAGAAGGCGATGCAAGTCATTAACCTGCTGCATTCCGACAAAGAAATCAACAACCTGCTCAACTTCGGTATTGAAGGCACACATTATGTGAAAAAAGACGGACAGGACAACATTATTACCCTCCCGGAAGGGGTGGATGCGAACAGTCGCACCTACAATCCGGGCGCACAATGGCAGCTGGGTAACCAGTTCCTGAACTATCTCTGGGATAATGAAGATCCGCAGAAATGGGAAAAGTTCAAGGAGTTTAATGCCAAAGGCGTTAAGTCACCTGCACTGGGCTTTACGTTCAATAGCCAATCCGTCAAAAACGAAATTGCTGCGGTCAACAACGTGAACAAACAGTTCAAACCGGGCATGACCTCGGGTGCAGTAGATCCGAACGAGATGATCCCGAAATATCTGGAGAAACTGAAAGCCGCAGGTATTGATAAAATCATTGCAGCCAAACAAGAACAGCTCGACGCATTCCTGTCCAAAAAGTAGACTTGAGTTGCAAAACCCAAGACGTCTTCGGTTAAAAACCGGAGCGTCTTTTTTTATTTGGATCACAAACCATAATAAGGAAAAATATGATATAATCAGGTGGTTGATTAGGGGGTGTTCGTGTGTCGAGAACCAGACTTGTGTTCTCTGCGATGTTATTGCTGTTTGGCATCATTTTTACGTTTAAGCATCACCTTGGTTTCTCAGTGGGGGACACGATGCTGTCTGCTATAGGCATGTCGCCTTATACCACATCCTACGTAAGTGGTGTGCATATCACGTTATTTTTTGGAATGGGCATATTAGCATCCAGCTACTATCTTACACGCAAAGAAATCATGTCATTACATCCTGTTCTGGCTAAACGGCTCTGGCTAATCGTTCTCGCTATCGTTCTCAGTTATTCCTACATGACGGATAAATTAATGTACGTAGCCAAATGGGGGGCTTCCGGTATCGATGGAGTTTCCTATGTCCAAAATGATAGCTCCTGTACCTATGACGTACTGGACAATGGTATTACACGAGTAAACTGTGACCTGACACTCAAAAATTACACCCGAGAGCCTGTAGCAGCTGTTCTCTTGCCTGACTTGGGCCGCAGTTACAAACAACATGATGATCCGCTCTATGAATCCCTGCAGTCTGTCGAGCTCAAACCTGTACATATAGAGATTGAGCCGTATGGAACATTTAAGGGTCAACTGGCGTTTTCCGGATTAGCTGACTCCCCGTTGCAAGTGAATGGAAAGCTAACCGATATTGTTTTGGATGTCGCCGTGGATGGAGAGAATACGGTGTTTGATTACGATATTCCATAATAGATACTGCGTTAGCAAGATAGAATGAATACATAAGAAGAGTATTTGGATTAAAAGAGATTAAGCCATATATTGTCTTTAGAAAAGAGCTGACTTTTGTCAGCTCTTTTTTGCGTGGAAGTTGCAATTAGTGCAGAAAAGTTGGTTTTGTCACCTTTATGCATCTATATGGTAACGCTTACGATATATAGATAACCTCTTTAAAGAGGTTAAGTCAGGAGTAACAGATGAGCTGTGATGCGAATTCGCCCAGAAAAAACAGTTTATGTTTAACGCTTTCATCGTTAAAATTAGATTCACTGACTAATGAAGGCAAGGTGAGGTAAGAAGATGTCATACCGGACGAATCTATTTTCCAAAATGGTCATTTTAATTCTAATTATGCTGGTTCCAGTCGTACTGCTGTACTGGTATTCCAACCATAAAACAACAGCAGTTCTACGGGATGAACTCAATCGCTCCAACAGTAACCAACTTGAATTTTTTCAAAATCAGGTGAATACGCACATCGAGTTGTTATCCTCATGGCCGAATCTGCTCATTCATGATCCCGATATTGCGAGCTTTCGGCGGATCTACGCGGATTCCAAATATTTCGATCTGGATACGATCAATTTGGTAAAACGTATTCAGAACAAGCTGAGTATCCAGGAAAGTTCATCCAACTGGACAACGAAATTGTACCTTTATTCGCCGACGCTTGGCAGGGTCGTCTCTGAACGAGATGCCGGTTATTACAATCAGCAAACGCTGCGAGGCAACATATCATCCGGATGGAATGTTCGAAAGACTCAGGAGGGGGAAGATGATAAATTCATCTTCAGCTGGATCACCGTATCTCCATACGGCATTAGCGATCCCGCAGCCAATGCGCAGACCGTAATTAAGCTTGAATTCGATAGTGACAACATTCGAGATATGCTGGACAAATTCAAGGATGATGGTCGCCATGACCCCTTCTATTACCGGGAAGAGACGGGGGTTATCTATAACCGAACCTCGGATCGAGCTCTGACAGGTGAGCTGATGGATAATCTGGCCATTGATAAGCTTAAAGATGTTGATAACCGGACGGTAGTTATCGACGGTGAACCTTACATGGTTAATACGGTAAAGTCCAGCACGACAGGCTGGTATCTGGTTGATTACATGCCACTATCAGCTATTCTGAAGCCGATTCATCAGTCCAATATTCTATTTTATTCGGCTATGATCTGTCTGCTATTGATGAGCTTTGCCGTAGCCTATCTGTTATATGTACAGGTTCAAGTCCCTGTCAAACAGTTGATTCGTGGATTCCAACGATTGAAGCAGGAGGATTATTCAGTTCGAATTACGCCCAAGGGACGCAATGAATTCAGCTTTTTGTCCGAACGATTCAACTCCATGGTGGCGCAGATTCAGCAGTTGTTTGAACACGTGTATCTGGAACAGATTCATGTGCGTGAAGCCCGGCTGAAACAGCTGCAATCTCAGATTAATCCACACTTTTTCTATAATTGTTTCTCATTCATTACGAGCATGGCCAAGCTGAAGCGTGTCGATGCTGTCGTTGCCATGTCGCATAATCTGTCCCGATACTATCGCTATACAACGAGGCAGGAACGTGATGTGGTGCCGCTCACAGAAGAAATCGAGTTCGTCACCTGTTATCTGGAGATTCAGCAGATGCGTATGGACCGAATACGTTTCAAAATTGACTTATCCGAAGATATCCTGAGGCAGGAGGTACCACCTCTCATCGTACAACCACTGGTAGAGAATGCGGTTATCCACGGGATTGAAACCGATGCCGAAGCTGGGGAAATACGGGTGTCGGGAGAACAGAGAAATGGCATGATGATTCTTACCGTCGATGACGACGGACAAGGTATGGATGAACTGGCTCGGCAGATGCTGCTCCACAAACTCACAGGAGGTATGGATCAAGAAATGGGTTGTGGGTTATGGAACGTCAACCAGCGTCTTCAGCTCAGATATGGGGAGCAGGCGGGAATTAGCATTATGGAATCACCTCTTGGTGGGCTGCGTGTTACCTTGTCCTGGCCCGCTGACGAAGAACATCTTCTTGAATAGCAGGATAGAACTAGTGTGTTTATATGACAACAGCATAAGAACGATAGATTTCATTGTATAACGAAGCGGATAGGGAGTGACTGTCTTGATTGATATCTTATTGGTGGATGATGAAACGTATGTAACGGAAAGTCTGGAATTGACCATTCCCTGGGGAGAGCTCGGTGTTACGACGGTTTTGCGTGCGGCATCTGGCAAGGAAGCGCTGCGGATATTGGAAGAGAATGCAGTGGACCTCGTGGTGACCGATATTCGAATGCCGGGCATGTCCGGGCTGGAGCTGGTTGAGGAGGTAAGCAGTCGGTGGGCGCATATCCGCTGTATTCTGCTGACCGGACACAGTGATTTTCAATATGCCAAAAAAGCTATTCAACTGCAGGCTGCCGATTATATTCTCAAGCCGGTGAACGATGAGGAATTCATGGCTTCGGTCTCTGCTGCCATCACGTCCCTTCGGGATGATTGGGATGAATTTGATAAATACCATCGGTTGTTATACAGCCGGAAGTCAGATTATAAAATTTTGCGGGAGAATCTGATGCATGATTTGTTATTGGGCCGCGAAATTACAGCACGAGCACTGGGTGAACAGCTTGAAAAGTATGAGATTCTGCTTCAGCCGGATCAACCGGCAGTTATGATGCTAATTCGCCTTACAGGCCGGTTCTCTGCAATGGATCAGCAATCACTGGATTTGATGGAGTTTGCGGTTGGTAATATTGCAGAAGAGGTGTTTGGTCCGCATTTCAACGTGTGGTTTGGACGAGGTCCTCATGAGAGTCTAGTCATGATTATACAGAATCAGGGTTGGACGGAGCCTGCTCAGACCAATGTGGAAGAATTGAAGCAACCAGTTGGGACGTTCCGCGAGCATGTTATTCGATATCTGCAAGGCGATCTGTCCATGGTGGTCACAGCACCGTTTCAATTTGCCGATCTGACGACCGCTTATCGTAAAGGTTTGGGATCACTTGTTCTATCGGGTCCAGAGGAAAATACGATCATTTACATGGATAAAGAACTGTCGAAACGACCGGAGAACGATGCGGCTCAAGCGCTTGAAGAGCTCTATAAGCCACCCGTACTGCCTCAATTGCTTGAAACCAAACAGTGGGAGGCAGCGGCACGTAAACTGAATGCCGTATTTGATGCAGCGGACCGCGTATGTCTTTCCAGAGAGCATGTATATGAGATGTATTTGTCTGTAACGAATGCCTTTATGTATATCGCTCATAAGCAGGGACATCTCGTACATGAGATTGATCATGCGGGATTTGACCTGTTGCTCGCGCATCAGTTGATTCAATCACCTGACAAACTTCGCCGCTGGGCGACTGAGATGCTTGCCAAGTTGCAGGAGGAGCTGTCGGATCAGGAAGGCGTACAGAGCCGCAGACACGTCATCAAGCAGGTTCAGGAGATGGTAACGAGAGACGCAGGACAGGATCTGTCCGTGAAGATGATCGCAGACAAGGTGTATTTGCATCCGGTCTACTTGTCCAAGATCTACAAAGCAGAGACCGGTGAGGGGTTGGGCGATTATATGATTCGCATGCGGATGGAGCGTGCATTGTATTTGCTGAAAAACACCAACAAAAAGATATACGAGATTACGAGTGAACTGGGGTACCAAAATCCGCAATATTTCAGCAAAATGTTCAAAAAGCATTACGGGATGACACCGAATGAATATCGGGATCAGGCATAATTTCAACATCATTCCAATATATAGGTTGCCAAAGGTGCAGAAATCTTGTTTTCGTGACATAGGCTGAAAGACCCGGCAGGCCTATAATGAAAGGGTAACCAAAATGATTGAAGGGGGAACAACATTGAGAGCGAAATCCACGAAAAAGAGATTACTGTCGCTTCTCGCAACGGCGGTGTGTCTGACCGGCGTCCTTGCAGGCTGTACAGGAGGAAATAGCGGAGGAGATAGCGAGGCATCAAGTGCGCCAGCTGTTGAAAACGAATACAAAGAAAAATATGATCCTGCAGTTACTATTACAACGGCATGGGGAATTGACCCTGAGCTAAAATTCAAAAATGGCGAATCAATGGAAAATAACGTAGCAACCAAGTGGGCCAAAGATCAATTCGGAATCGACATCAAATCCTTGTGGTCTGTGACGGATACGAACAACGCATTCGCCACAAAACTTCGTCTTGCGATGTCATCCGGGCAGGAGATGCCTGAAGTGGTAGTGGTAGGGGACAACCTGCTTGCACAGGATCTGATTGATTCTGGCATGTATCAGGAAGCGGGTCCGCTGTTCGACAAATACGCTTCCGACACCTGGAAAAAAGCGATGGAGCAGGATCCCAATGTATGGAACCAGTATAGCCGTGACGGTAAAAGAATGGGTATTCCCGTGCTGGACTATGCGTACAACAATGATTACCTACTGTGGATTCGCCAAGACTGGTTGGACAAGCTGAATCTGGAGGCGCCAAAAACGATTGATGAACTGGAAAAAGTCATGGATGCGTTCAAAAATCAAAATCCGGATGGCTTAGCCCCAGACAAGGTCGTTCCACTCAGCATCGGTTTCAAAACATCCATGAACACATGGATGGGTGATCCATCCTGGATTTTCGGTGCATACGGAACACTGCCATTCCAGTGGAATGTAGCTGAAGATGGCAAGCTGGAGTATGGTTCCATCAATCCTGGCATGAAGCAAGGTCTGACCAAATTGAGCGAATGGCTCAAAAAAGGTTACATCCCGCAGGAAGCAGCATTATGGGATGAAAACAAAACAGCAGAGCCAGCAGTGGCAGGTACAGCGGGTATTATCCCAGGTCCATACTGGATGAGTGGATGGCCGCTTCTGGATACAGTGAAAAATGTGCCAAGTGCCGTTTGGAAACCGATTGAAATCCCGACCGGTCCAGAAGGTAAAGCTATGCGTCATGGTACACAGTTTGTTAACGGCGTCATTCTGATCAAGAAAGACATGGAGCACCCTGAAGCATTCTTCACGTATGAGAACTACCTGTTCGACAATTATGCAGACCCGGCACCAGGTAGCCAATATGATAACGGTCTATTTGCAAAGTATGACTATCAATTGGATGCCAATGGCAAACAAATGCCGATTGACCAAATTGAAGGCGGTTATGTGAACGTTGTACGTTATTTGCTCGTTCGTGACGGTGCCCGTATTCCGGATGCTCAGATGAAAGCCCTGCTGAATCTGGCAGATGGCAAAGAGCCGGAAACTAAGTTGGAGAAAGACGTAGCCGTTAACTATGGGCCAGAAACCCCTGCTGCTGCAAAAGTTTTGCTCAGTCAGGAAGAAATCTCGTTCAAAAACATGTTCACAGGTCCTACAACAGCGACAATGAAATCCAAGCTCGACTACCTGAACAAAATTGAGAATCAAGCATTCAACGAAATTATTTATGGCAAAAATCCGGTAGACGCGTTCGATACATTTGTACAAACGTGGAAATCGGGTGGCGGTGACCAAATCACACAAGAGGTCAACGAATGGTATGACAGTGTGAAAAAATAAGGATCTAAGGGCGTGCAGACCAACCAGGTCTGCACGCTTTTTTTGTCGTTATGAGAGCCTGATTTGCTTCGGAAAGGTGTGGGTCAGCAGTGGATGAATGATTGAAAAGACAGCGAGTCCAAACTGGTTGCTTTTGTGCCATTTATATTGCTTTTATGTGCTGTTTGACCTATGCAAACGGTTGATATAATCGCAGTATAAGCCACTCAGGGAGCACTTGAGTAGGAAGAATTACAGGGGGAGCAATCATGAGAACTTTAAAACGAACTTGGCCATTTCACGTAATGCTGCTGCCAGCCATCATCTTTCTGATTATATTCAGTTATGTGCCTATGGGCGGAATCGTTATGGCATTTCAGAACTACAAACCATGGCTCGGCATCAGCGGCTCGGAGTGGGTCGGGCTAGATAATTTTAGATATTTGTTTGAACGCGAGGACAGTCTGCAAGTCATTTGGAACACACTGATCATTGCTGTGCTCAAACTCATCTTTAACTTGTTTGTCCCGTTTGTGTTCGCAATTTTGTTGAATGAAGTTCGCAAGATGGCGATCCAGCGAACGATCCAAACCTTGGTGTATCTGCCTCACTTCTTGTCTTGGGTTATCCTGGGCGGAATTCTGATTGATCTGTTATCCACCGGTGGACTGGTGAACCGGGTACTCGGAACATTCGGACTTGGGCCATACTTCTTCCTTGGAGATAACAGCTGGTTCCGACCAACAATTATTCTAACGGATGTGTGGAAGGAATTCGGCTATAACATGATTGTCTTCTTGGCTGCCCTTGCCGGCATTAACCCGGCGCTGTATGAAGCAGCAGAGATTGACGGAGCGGGTCGTTGGAAGCAGACGCTGCATATCACCATCCCGTCTCTTGTACCGATGCTAATGGTGGTTGGAACACTGGCATTGGGTAACGTGCTTAACGCCGGGTTCGATCAGATTTTCAATCTGTACAACCCGCTTGTATATCAAACGGGTGACATTATTGATACATTCGTTTATCGCTCGGCGCTGGAAAATGGAGAGATGGGCTTCGCGACCGCAATTGGATTATTTAAATCGGTCATCAGCATGGTCTTGATCCTTGTATCATACAGCCTAGCCAAAAAATACGCCGGATATCGCATATTCTAATCGAATGAACAGAGAAAGAAGGGACCACGATGTATCATAAATCAATGCCTTACCGCGTGTTCAATGTCATCAATATTTGTTTTCTCATTTTGGTTGCCATTATGTGTATTGTACCGATGATTCACGTTCTGGCTGTATCCTTCAGTAACAAGGCTGCCGCAGATGCCAATCTCGTCAATCTCTGGCCGGTAGGGTTCTCACTTGAAGCATACAAAAAAACGATGAATAATCCGATTTTCCTAAACTCTCTCTGGATTTCTTTGTTGCGGACAGTCATTGGTACAGGAATTACGTTGCTGATTACCTTTTTGGCGGCGTACCCGTTGTCGAAAGAAAATAGTGAATTTAAAGGCAGAACCGTATATTCATGGATTTTTGTTTTTAGTATGATCTTTAATGGGGGACTCGTTCCTTTCTACATGGTCATTCAGAAGATCGGCCTGATGGATTCCTTCTGGGTGCTGGTGCTTCCGGGAGCTGTCAACACCTTCCTCGTCATTCTGATGCTAAACTTCTTCCGGGGCATTCCGAAAGAGCTTGAGGAAGCGGCGCTGATGGATGGTGCCAATCACTTCAGAACGTTGTTCAGTATCTTCCTGCCGATTTCCATGCCATCTATCGCAACGATTGCACTGTTCAGCATGGTGTTTCACTGGAACTCATGGTTTGACGGATTACTCTACATGAACAATGCCAAGGATTATCCGCTGGCTACTTTCATGCAGACCGTAATTATCAAACGTGATATGAGTACGATGGCCATGAACCCGAAAGAGATGGAAACCATTTCTCAAACCACAGTAAGAGCGGCACAGATTTTTATCGGAAGTGCGCCAATCCTCATTGTGTATCCATTCCTGCAGCGCTTCTTTGTCAAAGGTATGACCTTGGGTTCGGTTAAAGGCTGAGCCTGCATCTAAATTAAACGGAGGTTGATGAAGTGAGCAATTTAAAGGAAGAGGCATTCATTCTCGGAATGGATGTGTCATTTATGGATGAAATTGAGCAGCATGGTGGGAGCTATCGTGATGAGCATGGGCAGCAGGCGGACCTGCTAACCCTTCTCAAGCTGGGTGATGCCAATGCAATCCGATTGCGAATCTGGAATGATCCTGTAGGAGGATTCTGTAATCTGGAGCGGACGGTAGCGGTAGCCAAACGGATTAAGGAACAAGGCTTGCAATTTTTACTGGATTTTCATTATTCCGATCGTTGGGCTGATCCAGCCAATCAATGGAAGCCAAAGGCGTGGGAGAAGCTCTCCTATGAAGAACTGCAGCGTGAGGTATGTACCTATACGGCAGATGTACTGAGAACACTCAAGGAGCATGATGCGTTACCGGACATGGTGCAGGTGGGCAACGAAATAACACCGGGCATGTTATGGGATGAGGGACGTGTGAGCGGAGAAGAGCATGATACGGATGAACAATGGGAACGTTTTGCCGGACTTGTGAAGTATGGGATAGCTGCGGTTAAATCCATCGATCCTGATATCAAGATCATGATTCATATAGACCGCGGTGGTGACAATGCAGAGAGTCGCAAGTTCTATGATCGGTTTGAGGCGCTAGGTGTGGAGTTCGATATCATTGGGCTCTCCTATTACCCTTGGTGGCACGGAACACTGGATGCACTGCGGGATAATCTGCATGACCTGGCTCAACGCTACGGCAAACCAATCAATGTGGTTGAAACCGCTTATCCTTGGACATTGGAGCAGCCTGAAGGCCACGAGTGGATTCTGAATCAGGAAGACCTGTTACTGCCAGGATATCCGGCGAGTGTGGAAGGACAGACACGTTATCTGAAGGATCTGCTGCAGATTATTCGTGAGGTTCCCGGCGGTCTCGGAGCGGGATTCTATTACTGGGAGCCTGCCTGGATTCCTAGCAAGGAAGAGTGGTCTGTTGGACATCCGAATAACTGGGGCAACCTGACGATGTTTGACTTCAAGGGTCAGAAATTGCAATCGTTTTCAGCGCTGAAGGCTGGAGAGGAAAATGACACTACATTGGATGAGCAGCCGAGTGCTGCATTGATCAAATAGATTAATTAAAATGAAATGAATAAGGAGTTGTCAGCATGACATACAAATATCCACCTGTAAGTTCCAAAGCACCTCATATGTTACATGGTGCAGACTATAACCCGGAGCAATGGCTCCGCTATCCTGAAATTCTCGAAGAGGATATCCGCCTGATGAAGCTTGCCAAATGTAACGTGATGTCCGTTGGCATCTTCTCATGGGTATCCCTTGAACCAGAAGAAGGTGTATACACGTTTAACTGGCTGGATCATATTTTGGATACGTTTGCAGCGAATGGAATCTATGCATTTCTGGCTACCCCAAGCGGTGCAAGACCTGCCTGGATGTCGGCCAAGTATCCTGAAGTGTTGCGTGTTGGGGCCAATCGGGTTCGCAACCTGCATGGCTTCCGTCACAACCATTGTTATACGTCTCCGGTATACCGGGAGAAGGTTACGGCAATCAATACCAAGCTTGCAGAACGTTACTCGGATCATCCCGCAGTTATTGGCTGGCACATTTCCAATGAATTCGGCGGGGACTGCCACTGTGATTATTGCCAGGATGCTTTTCGCGGCTGGGTGAAAAACAAATACGGCACACTGGATGAGTTGAATCACTCCTGGTGGACGACATTCTGGAGCCATACCGTGACAGACTGGAAGCAAGTGGAGTCTCCTGCCCCGCACGGAGAGACACAGGTCCATGCGATGAATCTGGACTGGCGCAGGTTTGTCACCGATCAGACTGCTGATTTTATCGTGCACGAAACGAAACCGCTGAAGGCCAAAAATCCCGATCTGCCGGTAACGACCAACCTGATGGAATTTTATGAAGGATTGAACTACTGGAAGTTCGCTGACATTCTGGATTTCCTGTCATGGGACAGTTACCCGACATGGCATGATGCGGATGAAGAAGATACGCTGGCATCCAGAGTGGCGATGATGCATGATATCGTACGTTCCATCAAGGGCGGGCAGCCGTTTCTATTGATGGAAAGTACACCAAGCTCAACCAACTGGCAAGAGACCAGCAAATTGAAACGTCCGGGCATGCATTTGCTGGCATCTCTGCAAGCTGTAGCACACGGCTCGGACAGTGTACAGTACTTCCAGTGGAGAAAGAGTCGGGGGTCCAGTGAAAAGCTTCATGGAGCAGTTGTGGACCATGTTGGACATGAACATACCCGTGTGTTCCAGGATGTTACTGACGTAGGAACGGCGCTGGAAGGAATGCAGGCGGTGGTTGGAACGTCCGTTCCGGCTGAAGTTGCCATCATCTTCGACTGGGAAAACCGCTGGGCAGTAAAGGATTCCCAAGGACCACGTAACATCGGAGTGAAGTACGAGCAGACGGTAGAATGGCATTATGATGCCTTTTGGAAAAAAGGTGTGCCTGTGGACGTCATCGACATGGATGCTGATCTCTCCAAGTACAAACTGCTCATCGCACCTATGCTCTATCTGGTACGTGAAGGAGTCGGCGAACGCATTGAGCGATTCGTAGAAAATGGCGGTACATTTGTAGCCACGTATTGGTCAGGTATCGTAAATGAGAATGATCTATGCTTCCTGGGAGGATTCCCTGGACCGCTTCGCAAGACGCTGGGAATTTGGTCAGAAGAGATTGACGGCTTGCATGACCGTGATCTGAATGGGGTTGTGCCTGTGAAAGACAACGAGCTTCAACTGAATGCCGAGTATGATGCTTTCGAATTATGCGACCTGATTCATCTGGAAGGTGCAGAAGCGCTAGCGACATATCGCTCCGACTTCTATGCTGGACGGCCTGCTTTGACCGTTAATCGTCTTGGTTCAGGTAAAGCTTATTATATGGCTACACGTTTCAAAGCTCCATTTTACGATGATTTCTATGGCAGTTTAATCGCTGATCTGGGTATTGAGCGTGCTCTTGAAACTCAGCTTCCTGCTGGAGTTACAGCACACATTCGTACTGATGGAACAGCAGATTATGTATTTGTGCAGAACTACACACCGGAGCCGAAGCAAGTACAACTGGACAACCAGTCCTATCGTGATCTGCTGAGTGATGATGCTGTGGAGGGCAGCCTGGATTTGCAGCCATATGACATCCGGGTACTGTGCAGAGCTGCTGAGCGTAAATAATATAATATTACTCAATTGACTGGAAAATCTGGGGATAAAACGAGTGGAAGGTTGTTCTGTCATCAGAGTGGCAAGTGTAAATATTCTTAGTTCAACTTATATATAGCACGCAGAAGGGTCACCCTTAACGTCTCGATCAGACGGAGAGGGTGGTCCTTTTTGTCGTATTTAGATCACGTTGAGTACTTTTTCTGGGCAAGATAAAGGATAAACGTGTCCGCGCAGCGAAGACAAACAGGTAACATTGCAACTCATGACTTTCAGTCTGGGAGGAATTGGAATGAATCAAAGGAATTTAGACGGTAACAGCTTTATTATTCGGCTGGAAATGACAACAAAAGACATCAAGTTTGGCGAAGTGGCTTCGGCCATCTCGGAAGCCGGCGGGGACATCATCGCCATCGACGTAATTTCGACCAATCAGGATGTTAGTGTGCGCGACTTAACTGTCGCTGTAACGGATGCACAAGATAACAACAAAATTATAGAAGGGGTGCGTCAGCTTAAAGGGGCATCCATCATAAACGTATCGGACCGGACGTTCCTGCTGCACTTGGGCGGCAAGATCGAGGTTACTCCGAAGGTCCCGATTCATAACCGGGAAGATCTGTCACGCGTATATACACCGGATGTGGCCCGGGTATGTTCGGCTATATCAGAAGAGCCTGGAAAGGCATTTTCGCTGACAATCAAGCGGAATACGGTTGCCGTAGTATCGGATGGCAGTGCAGTGCTCGGACTTGGCAATATTGGACCACGTGCCGCGATGCCGGTCATGGAAGGTAAAGCGATGTTGTTCAAACAGTTTGCAGGAGTGGATGCTTTTCCAATCTGCCTGGATACACAGGATACCGAGGAAATCATTCGAACTGTGAAAGCGATCTCACCGGCATTTGGCGGGATTAATCTGGAGGATATTTCTTCACCACGTTGCTTCGAAATTGAGCGTCGCCTGAATGAGGAACTGGACATTCCAGTATTTCATGACGATCAGCATGGTACAGCAGTTGTATTGTATGCAGGTCTGATTAATGCGCTCAAGCTGGTTGGCAAGTCCATCACGGATGTAAAAATAGTTGTCTGTGGTATCGGTGCAGCAGGTGTGGCATGCAGTAATATTCTGCTGTCCGCTGGTGCGAGTCGGGTTGTCGGGGTCGATCGTGAAGGTGCATTGGTACGGACGACTACCTATGAAAATGAAGTATGGAGCGACTATGCAGCGCGTACCAACCCGGAACTGGAGACAGGTTCACTTCGTGACGTGATTCGCGGAGCAGACGTCTTCATTGGTTTGTCACGCGGTAATCTGTTAACCCGGGAAGATGTGCAAACTATGGCCACTGACCCGATTGTCTTCGCCATGGCGAATCCGGTACCGGAGATTATGCCATCTGTGGTAGAAGACATCGTGGCTGTCATGGCGACAGGCCGCTCGGATTATCCGAATCAGATCAATAATGTATTGTGTTTCCCGGGGATGTTCAGAGCCGTTCTGGATTGCCGTGCCAGTGAGATTAATGAGGAGATGAAGCTCGCGGCAGCTCAGGCGATTGCTTCAGCCATTTCGGATGAAGAGCGCACCCGTTATTATATTATTCCGAGTGTGTTTAACGATAAAATTGTCAAATCGATGCGCAATCGCGTGATTGAAGCAGCGGTCAAGACCGGTGTGGCAAGACGTATACCACGTGAACAAACTCGCGAAGGCGGGGACGTGTAAGATGCAAGAGAAATCCCCTCAACATCTGAACCTAGGCACGCAACAATCAGGGTATGGGGATCAGGTTGATGGAACGTTAACAGGAGAGGCTATTCTTCGGGCGGCTCGTGCTTTTGTACAGGGAGATGCGGCCGCACATACAGATGGTCATGACTGGCCTCATATCGAGCGGGTGACCGCACTTGCGGTCGAGCTTGCACACCGTATGGGTGCCGATCCCTTTATCTGTGAACTCGCTGCATTGCTTCATGATGTACCGGATGAGAAGTTGAACGAAAGTCTCGAAGCCGGGATGGCGAAGCTGAATGCATGGCTGGATACCCAGCCGCTTGAAGCGGGTACACGGGAAGCTGTGGTACACATCATTAGTTCTATTTCCTATGCAGGAGGACAGCGCCCTGCTGTTTCATCCCTGGAAGCTCAGGTCGTGCAGGATGCGGATCGCCTGGATGCGTTGGGCGCCATTGGTATTGCGCGTACATTTGCTTTTGCCGGTGCGAGAGGTCGTGAGATGTATGATCCTGCCCTTCCGCCACGAGAGCAGATGACGCGGGAGGAGTACCGGAATGGACGCAGTACAACGATCAATCACTTTTACGAAAAGCTGTTTAAGCTAAAAGATCTGATGAACACGTCCTACGGCAAGGAACTGGCGGAGCAGCGTCATGGCTTTATGGTGCAGTTTGTGGAGCAGTTCAAGCGTGAATGGGAAGGAAGGTTTTCATAACTTTCTCCGTTTGAGTTAAACATACAATACCCCCTACTTCCGAAAGTGGAGTGTGGGGTATTGTTTTGTGTACATAGAAGTAGTAGGAAATTGAATTTAACTCATCAACAGGATACAAGGCATGGTAACCCAAAGGCTTCCATGATACAATAAATCGTTCTCCTGAATTGATTCGGGCAAAAAAAGAAATATGGGGTAATAATGATAATGATCATCCAACGAATGAAATCAGTTTCGAAAAAGAGGAGGGGTCACCATGTCATTTGGTGCACGTGTACTTAAGACAGGGATTGCGGTCACGCTGGCCCTGTACCTTAGCAGCATGTTCCTGAACCCGCAATCTCCCGTTCCCGCCGCGATTGCGGCCATCTTTGCGATGCAGCCATCCATATATCGTTCCTGGAAGTATTTCCTGGATCAGCTGCAGACCACCACACTTGGGGCAATTGTGGCCTTGCTGGGAGGCATGGTGCTGTCCAATGAGCCGATTGCCGTCGGGTTAATTATTGTGCTGGTTATTATGATTTGTCTTAAATTGAATATGGGCGAAACGGTTGGTCTGACGCTGGTAACCGTTGTATCGATTATGGAAGCGTCGGGTGACTGGCATTTTGCATTGAACCGTTTCCTGCTGACACTTGTCGGCATTGTATCTGCGTTTCTTATTAACATTACGGTATTTCCACCCAAGCCGAAGATTCAGTTCGTGAAGCAGATTCAGAGTGTGTTCAGTGGCATGTCACTGCTACTGCGTACTTCGATCTCGGATGAGATCAAGGAAGTAGTGTTCCGGGATGAGAAAAACAATCTGGGCGGTTCGATTAAATCTTTGTCAGATAAATATAATTTGTTTGAAGAAGAACAGAAGAAGATGAAACGTTCCAAATTCAGTGAGACCCGGCAGATGGTCGTATACAAACAGATGCTACTGAGCCTTCAAAAAGGATTCGATGTGCTGGATTCGGTAGAACGCCATTATTTTCAGGCACAGCGCACGCCCGAAATGGATCAGTTCTTTGATACACATCTGGAACTTGTTATCAAATTCCATGAACATGCGCTGCTCAAATTCGAGGATAAGCTGAAACCGAACGGAGAAGAAGCGGCACAGTTCATTTTGGATAATGATCGTTTTATGGAGCAGGCCATATCCCAGTTTGATATCGATCAGGAAGGGATGCTGAGACTGTCCATCGTTGCAGCTGCAATCTATGACTATGGCTATCAGCTGGAACGATTAAACCGGCTTGCCGAACATGTGCATAGTGCCAGTGAAGACAAGGAGTCACAGGATAAAATTCTGAATTGGCTTAAATGGCCGTAAACATGGTAATACGGTTTGCGGTGATGTGGTTTGTCATATACAATGGAACCACAACCAGCCCGGACAGCGTGTCCGGGTTGTTTTGTATACATAGCGCAAACCTTGCGCAACCAACTCAATCGAACCGAGGTAGATACGTATGAATGTAACACAGCTTAGCACTGAATGGATGGAGTGGTTCAATGGACAGGATCTGGAGCAGAAGCAGCACGAAGCGATGCAATTGCTCACTGTGTCCGAAGATGGCTGGCCGCATCAGGCGATGATTAGTATGGGGGAAGTCATTGCTATTGCGCCCAACTTGCTGAGACTGGCTTTATGGCCGGGAACACAGACAAGTATGAATATGAGTCGAACAGGCAAGGCTACCTTGATTGCTGTCCTTCAGCAAAGCTTGTTATCTATTCGTCTGGATGTGACTTCACTGCCACAACTCATGGAAGCTGTGCATCCGAGAGATCGTTTTGAGGCTCAGGTGTTAAACATTCGAGTAGATCATGCACCCTATGCGGAGATTACTTCAGGGATCACATTTCAATTAAAAGATGAGTCTGGGGCAATTACACGTTGGAGAGAGACCATTGAAGAATTACGACAATAGAATGGTAAACGTTCTATATTCACCCTATTCGAGGGTAATAATAGAATGAAAAAAACAAAAAACGCCTCCGCTTGCATCGGGACGTTGTCACTGGTACAATAAAAAATGGTTTTCAGAAAATTAGAACTAATTAACATAAAATAAAAATGTTTACTTTCTAATTAATTATACCATAGCCTTTTCGGGCTTGTCAAATGGGCTTTTGAGGACACAATCCGGGGAAAGAGGGGCGTATTAACATATGAGTACAGACCAGCAATGGAGCGAGGAGCAACAGCGGGTCAACGTTGTAACGGAACAGATTGATCGGAAAATCGACATCCTAGAAAAAGAGGTAGGTTCCTTCAGGGACGAAGTTGTGGGGATGAGAAAAGACTTCTGGGACGAAGTCACCATGAACTTTAGCGAAGCGGATGACGTGGGTGAGACCTCCACCAGTATGAGGCAGCAATCACAGGTTCTATCGGATCGGGAGCGCAGTCATCTGAATACGGCAGCAGCGCTGGACAAAATGAAACGGCTGCATCATTCACCGTATTTTGGACGCATTGATTTTAAGGAAAATGGCTATCCAAATGCAGAGCGAATCTATCTGGGGATCGCATCATTGTTGGATGAGAAGGAGGAATCCTTCCTTGTCTATGACTGGCGTGCACCCATATCGAACCTGTATTACGATGGTGCGCCAGGTCCGGTCACGTATCATACACCTAGCGGTGAAATAAGTGGCGATATTGAGATGAAGCGGCAGTTTGTCATTCGGGATGGACGTATCCGCTTTATGTTCGACACCGGAGTTACGATTGGGGATGAACTGTTACAGGCCGTTCTTAGTCGAACCTCGGATGCACAGATGAAAAGTATTGTGGCGACCATCCAGAAGGAGCAGAACCGGATTATACGTAATGACCGGACTCGCATGCTGATCGTGCAGGGAGCTGCTGGCAGTGGTAAAACATCTGCTGCACTTCAGCGTGTCGCGTATCTTCTCTATAAATACCGCGAGCATCTGCAAGCGGATCAGATGGTTCTTTTTTCGCCAAACCCAATGTTCAACAGTTATGTTTCCACCGTACTGCCTGAGCTTGGGGAGGAAAATATGCTGCAAACGACCTTCCAGGAATATCTGGAACGCCGTCTGGGCCGTGAATATCAGCTGGAAGACCCATTCATTCAGCTTGAATACGTACTGACCGGAACAGAAGATCCTGAGTATGAAGCGCGTATGTCTGGCATTCGATTCAAGTCATCCGAATCCTTCCTGAAGGTGATAACGCGTTATAAGGACAGCATGATGTCTGAAGGTATGAAATTCAAGCCAGTTCGTTTCCAGGGACGGGCTGTGGTTACAGCTGAGGCCATGGCGGAGAAATTCTATAGCTTCGAGCCATCCGTCAAACTGGTGAATCGATTGGAAATCCTGCGGGACTGGATGCTGAAAGAGTTATCGGCCTTTGGCAAAGGTGAATTGGAAGCCCCTTGGGTAGATCAACAAATGGATCTGATGGAGCCGGAAGATCTGCAGCGGGCCTATCAGCGTCTCAAGCGAAAGCAAAAAGGGAAGGCAGACACGTTCGATGATTTCCAGCAGGAAAGGGAGATCCTTGCCCGGATGGTGGTCAGTGATCGGCTCAAGCCTTTGCGCAAATGGATCAAATCGTTACGTTTTGTCGATGTCCGTCAACTGTACGCTAACTTATTCAACGACCGGGCTCAGATGGTTCGCCTGTTGGGAGAGGAAGCACTGCCTTCACACTGGGAAGAGATTGGTGAGATGACACTTCGCAGATTAAAAGTACAGGAGCTGGCCTATGAGGATATCACACCATATTTGTATTTGCGTGAGTTACTTCTCGGTTTCCATATTAACTCCAATATCCGCCATGTGATCATTGACGAGGCACAGGATTACTCTGCCTTCCAACTGGCCTTTATGAAGAGATTGTTCCCGAGATCCAAAATCACCGCACTTGGAGATTTTAATCAAGCTATCTATGCACACTCTTCGGTATTAAGTGGGACGGGGCCGCTGACCAACTTGTATGGACCGGAAAATACGGAAGTGATCGAGCTGACGAGAAGTTATCGTTCAACACAGGAGATCGTGGAGTTTACACGCGGGATGGTTCCGGGTGGAGAAGAGATTGTTCCATTTAATCGGGGTGGGGAGAAACCGAAAGTGATCGTTTCCTCCAATGAACAGAAGCATCTGGATGTTATTACAGCCGATCTCAAACATCTGATTCAGGAAGGGTATGAATCGGTTGCGGTCATCTGTAAAACCGCGGAAGAGAGCAAGGACATCCATGAAGCGTTAAGCAAAGTACTGCCTACGGCACCGAAGCTAATTAAGAAAACAACGTTAGCCTTTGAACGGGGTGTGCATGTCATCCCAGCATATCTGGCCAAAGGTGTGGAGTTTGATGCCGTTTTGATCTATGACGGATCTGCATCGCAATATGCGCAGGAACATGAACGTAAGCTGTTCTATACGGCATGTACCCGTGCCATGCATTTGCTGCATGTCTATTGCATGGGTAAACCGAGCCCATTCATTACGTCCCAGTCCGAGGAATTGTATGATATGGGTAAGGTGTCTGCGGTTCAAACCGATTGATTTTGTCTTTCATGTTCATGAAGAAGACTTCCGTTCGAAGGGACGGGAGTTTTTCTGTGTATTGCGGAATACGATGTGGGGAATAAGAAGCTCCATGAGGTTGGGCTCTGCTGTGAGTGGTACGAAGTAGATCACTGGACATAGATAATTGCATCTCTTCTGACATGAAATCAGAAGGATTAGGTTTTATGGATAAAAAATGATCCATCCTTTGTGTGCATGCACAATAGGTGTGAATTATCTTTACACATGACGGCGAGACTCATATAATCGTAACAATCTATTTTTTTGGATCGTTTATTTAATGAAGGAGGCAGCAGCATGAATACACCATCTTTTGAACGCCCTTTAATGGCGGATTGCGTACCGGATCTGGTGGCAACAGCACGGGGAGACTTGCCTGCGACCTTGGTAATTCGGGGCGGAACACTGGTTAATGTGGTTTCGGGTGAAATTATACCGGGCATGTCTGTAGCGGTACAGGGAGCCCGGATTGCATATGTTGGCAAAGATGTAAGCCATACGATCGGTGAGCATACACGTATTATTGAGGCAGAAGGCAAATATATTGCTCCCGGATTGCTGGATGGGCACTGTCACATAGAAAGTACACAAATGAAAGTAACCGAGTTTGCAAGAGCCGTTCTGCCTTCCGGTACAACGGGAGGATTCTTTGACCCGCATGAAATCTCGAATGTGCTTGGACTCAAAGGTTTGCGATTGATGCTGGATGAAGCTCGGACGACACCAATGGCTGCTTATATGCAGGTGGCTTCCTGTGTTCCTTCCACACATCCTGGACTCGAGACAACAGGCGCTTATATTGGACCGGAAGAAGTGGCCGAAGCCCTCTCCTGGGGTCCGGATATGATTGGTCTAGGTGAAGTAATGAACTTCCCTGGGGTCGTGTACGGGGACGAGACGATGATCGGTGAGATCCAGGCGACGCTCCGAGCAGGGAAGGTGGCAGACGGTCACTTTACCTGGGCAGCGGATGACTGGCGTCTGCCAGCCTACGCTGCAAGCGGCGTTACGGGGGATCATGAATGTGTTACGAAGGAAGATGTGGTGGAACGTCTGCGGCTTGGCATGTATGCCAAAATGCGTCAGGGCTCTGCATGGCATGACGTGGCGGAAACGATCAAAGCGTGCACAGAACTTGGCCTGGATACACGTCGCATGATGCTGGTGACGGATGACCGGAGCTCGGAATCACTGCTCAAAGAAGGTCATATGGACTTTGTTGTGCGTTTGGCCATTTCTCAAGGGGTGAAGCCGGTTACCGCTTTCCAGATGGCGACGATTAATACGGCTGAACGTTTCGGCGTAGCACGCGACATTGGTGCGGTTATTCCAGGGAATATCGCCGACATTATTTTGCTGGATGGACGCTTGGCTGATGTCCATGTAGGCATGACGATTGCCGCAGGGCATGTCGTGGCAGAGAACGGCAAAATGACAGCAGTCTGGGACAGCTTCACATACCCGGAAGAGGCGCTGAACACCATAAAACTGGAAGCCAATATCCAGCCGAAGGACATGGAGCTGTCTGCGCCGATTACCGAAGGGACGATTGGAGCAAGAGTGATTCATGTGACGGAGAATCATGTGGATACTAAGGAGAAGCATGTTAATGTCACGGTGGAACATGGCAATGTCGTCGTTTCAACATCAGGTGAAATCTGCAAAATTGCAGTGTTGGAGCGTCACAAACAAACCGGCAATCGCGCCGTTGCTCTTGTTGGGGGAATTGGCTTCACAGGTCCTGCGGCCATTGCGATGACCGTTGCACATGACAGCCACAATCTGCTCATTATCGGTAATGATGACGCATTGATGGCCGAGGCGGGCAACCGGGTCGTTGGGATGCAGGGAGGCGTAGCCGTCGTGACTGCCTCTGGTGTGACCGAATTTCCGCTGCGCATTGCAGGCCTGATGTCCACGGAATCTTTTGAAGTGGTAGCAGCTCAATCTGCAGCTATAAGTGAAGCGTTACGGTCTGCTGGTTGTATGTTAAATAATGCATTTATGACGCTGTCTTTGCTGGCGCTTGTCGTTATTCCAGAATTGCGCTTGTCTGATAAAGGCTTGGTACGCATTTCGGCAGAAGGCATTGAGCTGGTATCTCTGTTTGATGACATAGTGGAGAATACACCGGCTGCTCCGGCAGGTAATTAACGAATTAAAGAATAATAGCGTGTCCATTCTTCCTTGAACCGGGAGAGAAGTATAGGTCGCCTTTGGGCGGCCTTTTTTTATTTTCACAGGAAAACGCTTACTAGGTCTTGAGTCGTCTGTTGTACATATGCAAAAAATGACCCATGTTAGGGTGAAATTAGGACAAAATTAAATTATTTTTCATAAATGAGACTTTAGGACTATAAATACAGAAGTGTGAATACCCGAAATAATGTTATATGATTCTTTCGTCGTAAGTCTAAGAGATGATGTTGCATATAAAAGCAATGTAAATAGTCGTACATCGAAATTGTATCCAATGAATGAATATAAAACGACAGAATTTCATCGAGATTTGCACGATAGAGCTGCATAACATCAAAGGGAGTGTACAAATATGAAAAGCAAAAAGAGATACCAATTCATTTTGTTAATTAGTTGTTTCATGCTGTTTACGGGAAATACTTATGTTTGCAAAGCCACTGCACTTGGCTCAGTCGACAGTTATGAAACCATCCATGGAACGGTTCAGGGATCGGTAAGAGCAACCTGGGTATGGGATACCACACAGATTCAAAATAACCCTCAGCTAGTGCTGAAGTTTGCCACAACGAACAAAATCAATACGATCTACCTACAAATGAATCGGGATGTAAAACTTCCGTACTATACATCTTTCATTCGTCAAGCCAGAGAGAAAAATATTGCCGTGGACGTTATGGATGGAAGACCTGCTTGGGGACTGACGGAGAGTCGGGGTCAAATTGCAGATTTTCTGGACTGGGTTGAAGCGTATCAAAATCAAGTAGAGCCTAATGAGAAATTTGCCGGCATACATCTGGACATTGAACCTCATGTACATCCAGAGTGGAAAACCAATCAGGCCAGTGTGATCACGCAGTGGCAGGGGAACGTTGAATACATCGTCGATCGGGCCGCACGGATGAAGATGCCGGTAGCCGCTGACCTGCCTTTCTGGCTGGATGGTTACAAGATTCCGGGTTCCACGATGAATGTAAGCAGCTGGATGATCCGCAAGTTTGACTCGATTACCATTATGGCTTACCGGGATACGGCTGCGGCCATCTATAATGTGGCGAAGGATGAGCTTCAGGAAGCGTCACTTTTGGGTAAAACGGTATCGATCGCCGTGGAGACCAAGCAAAGCAAAGAAGGCGATTTTATTACCTTTTATGAAGAGGGTACAGCATATATGGAAGCACAGCTCAAGTTGGTAGAGAAAATGGCAAGTGTGCATTCGTCTTTTAACGGATTCTCGGTGCATGAGTACAGCTCATGGGAGACATTGAAAAAGTAAAATGAAATTCCAATACATCAGAAAGATAAAGGAGGTGCTACGGCCGAACGGGCTGAAGCACCTTCTTTGCATCTGTTAACTCATATAAAAGTGGAGAACAGTGAAGTATCATCAGTTCAGAGTGCCGAATGCTGGTCCTGAAAGATGTTTAAGCTTAGACCAGTGCAGGTTCCATCGCCACTTTCTCATAAAACATTTTGCGATATTGGGACGGGGTAATATTCTTGTGTTTCTTGAATGTTGTAATGAAGTAGCTCAAATGCTCGAACCCAACGTCCATGGCAATATCCACAATTTTGTGATCGGTATTCTCAAGCTGAACACAGGCCTGCTGGATGCGATAATAGTTGATATAGTCGACCGGACTTTTCTGCACCATCTGTTTGAAAAAGCGGCAAAAATGTCCTTCGCTCATATTGGCCTCATCTGCCAGTTCTTTTAGCTTGAGTGGTTCGGGGTAACGCTTGTGAATATAGCTTAACACTGATTTCAGACGCTCCACTTTATCATGACTGCCTGACGGAATGGTCCCTTTGAGTGCAGCAGGTCTCATATGTTCAAACATTTGTGCAAATATTAAATAGAGGTAAGCTTTGGTTGTCATCTCGCAGGTTGGTGTCCCGGCGGCATGATCGGCGAAAATCCGTTTCAAATGTAAAATGATTTCTTGGCCCCACGCTTCATCCGTTTGGATATGGTAAGGGGGGAGAACCGTTTTGTGCACCAGTGGGCCAACGAATTTCTCCTGTACAGCATCGAATGTACGGCTGCCTAATAGCTCCGGGTTAAATACGATGGATGAAAAAACACAAGGGACATCACCTTTCAGATAGCCGGCGTGAATTTCGCCCCGATTGATAAAGATGGCTTCTCCCGCTTGGACTTCTACCGTATTCATATCAATTTGAAAAACAGCACTGCCCTGAGTCACCATGGTGAACTCCATCTCATCGTGCCAATGGCAATCGAGAATGCTGTCCCCATTCAATTGTTGAATATCCGGGTATACACTGACTGGATACATGGCATTGCCGTGAATCCGGTCTTCCCGTAATCGTTCACGTTCCATATGAGAATCTCCTTTTGCATCATTATTAATGTAAACGTTCCCATAGATTGGTGGTGTTTATAAAGAATCGGATAAGAAATATCAGAATCGTGATATATTTGGTCAAAATATGAGAAGAAATTCGTTATTAATGTCAATATTATTATAGTATAACCGAAGGGGGAAAGAAAACATGAAATTTACTGATGGATTCTGGATGACTCGTGAAGGGTACCACATTCAAAACCCGACTGACATTCGTGATATTGTGCAAAAAGAGGATTCTTTGACCGTATATGCGGCAACTAAATATATTCGCACCAAAGGCGACACGTTGAATGGTACATTGCTTAAAGCAACGTACAGTTCACCTATGCCTAACGTTATTCGTGTAACTTTGAATCACCATAAAGGCGGAGTGAAAAAAGGGCCTGTATTTGAGCTTAATACTCAAGATGCAAACGTTGACATCTCGAAAAATGAACAAGGTGCTGTTTTGAAAAGCGGCAATCTGGAAGTTCAAATCGACAAAACGAACGGTTGGGACGTCAGCTTCCTGTATGGAGGAAAACGGATTACAGGTAGCGGTCAAAGAGCGGCTGGTTATATTACTGGTCCAAGTAAGGAAGCGTACTTCCGCGAGCAGCTTGATCTCGGCATTGGTGAATATGTTTATGGACTCGGTGAGCGCTTCACGCCGTTTGTTAAGAATGGTCAAGTGGTTGACACTTGGAATGAGGACGGCGGTACAAGCAGTGAGCAGTCATATAAGAACATTCCTTTCTACTTGTCCAACAAAGGATATGGCGTATTTGTAAACCATCCTGAACGCGTATCGTATGAGATTGCATCTGAGAATGTATCTAAAGTGCAGTTCAGCGTAGAAGGGGAGACTTTGGAATACTTCATTATCGGCGGTGACAATCCAAAGGATGTACTTGATAATTATACGAAATTAACAGGTAAACCAGCGCTTCCACCAGCATGGACGTTTGGTCTGTGGCTGACCACATCATTCACAACGGATTATGATGAAGCAACGGTTAACCATTTCGTGGATGGCATGGCTGAGCGTGATCTTCCGCTGTCTGTATTCCATTTTGACTGCTTCTGGATGAAGGAATACCAATGGTCTGATTTCGTATGGGATGAAGCGATGTTCCCAGATCCGGAAGGCATGCTTGCACGTCTGAAAGAGAAAGGACTCAAAATCTGTGCGTGGATCAATCCATATATTGCAGAAAAATCCTACTTGTTCGATGAAGGCATGGAGAACGGTTATCTGGTAAAAACAGCGGATGGCAGCGTATGGCAATGGGATATGTGGCAAGCAGGTATGGCTCTGGTTGATTTTACGAATCCGGATGCTGTTAATTGGTATAAGAGTAAGCTGGAAGTTCTGCTTGATCAAGGTGTTGATTCATTCAAAACAGACTTCGGTGAAAGAATTCCGACAGATGTCGTGTACTTCGATGGCTCTGATCCGGTTAAAATGCACAACTATTATACACAGCTCTATAACAAAGCTGTATTTGAATTGCTCGAAGAAAAGATTGGCAAAAACGAAGCTGCCCTGTTTGCACGCTCTGCAACAGCAGGTGGTCAACAGTTCCCAGTTCACTGGGGTGGAGACTGCTCTTCTACTTATGAATCCATGGCTGAATCACTTCGGGGCGGTCTCTCGCTTGGACTTTCCGGTTTCGGATTCTGGAGCCATGATATCAGCGGATTTGAAAGTACAGCAACCCCTGACGTATACAAACGCTGGGTACAATTCGGACTTTTATCTTCTCACAGCCGCCTACACGGAAGCACTTCGTATCGTGTGCCTTGGCTGTTCGACGAGGAATCCGTGGACGTTGTTCGTGACTTTACCAAACTCAAAATCAGCTTGATGCCGTATCTCTACAATTCTGCGGTGGAGTCGACTGTAAAAGGTATTCCGATGATGCGCGCTATGCTGCTGGATTTCCCAGAGGATCCAACAACATTCAGCCTGGATACACAATACATGTTTGGTGATTCGATCCTGGTGGCTCCAATCTTCAACAAGGAGGGTGATGTTCGTTATTACCTGCCTGAAGGTACATGGACCAACTATCTGACAGGTGCTAAAGTTGAAGGTGGACGCTGGATTAGCGAAAATCATGACTTCAAAACACTGCCAATGATGGTTAAGCCAAACAGCCTGATTGCTGTTGGTGCTGTGGATAGCAAACCGGATTATGACTTTGCGGATAATGTGTCCCTTCACTTGTTCGAACTGGCTGACGGCAACTCCGCTCAAGCGGTGGTTGTAAACCAAAGTGCTGAGCAGGAGCTGGTTGTTAACGTATCCCGTAACGGCTCTGTTCTGGAAGTTCGTGCTGAAGGTGCAGGCAAACCATGGAATATCGTGCTGCGTGGCATCGAAAGTGTATCCGGCGTAGAGGGCGGTTCCCAAGCGTCTGGTACAAATGGTGTTGTCGTTACGGCAGCAGCAGGTGCTAGCTCGCTTACAATTCAACTGTAAAATTTATTGGATAAACAGAAGGACGGTGCCGCAAGGTTCCGTCTGTTTGTCTACTGTCGTGCCATTGGAAGATATGGTTATAGAAAAGAAATGGTAGTATCATTTATAGATTGAACTAAGCTTTTACATGATCGGAAGGTTGTTCTGTCATCGAGGTGGCAAATGTAAATATTCTTTAGTTCAATTTATAAAGCGACAGATAAAGATAGGGGATTATATCTAATGAGTACAACGAATTCAGGTTTACACCAAACCATTACTGCCGAGATGCTGTATAAGTTGGTAGAGAACACTTTTGGAACCGCTACCATTGTGAAGAGTTTTGCACTTTTGCAGGGTGGACTTTTTAATACAACGTATCGAATTCAGCTTGAACATGCGTCATACGCGGATGTGATATTACGTTTGGCTCCAGAGCGGGTAGAGATGCCGCTCGGCTCTGCTGGCGATCCGTTATTTTCATTTGAACGTACAATGATGTCTGCTGAACCTGTTGTTTATGAATATTACCGTAAAGCAGGCATTCCTGCTCCAAATATTATTGCCTGTGATGACAGCGGATTGATCATTCCGAGAACCTATATGTTTATGGAGTTTATACCTAGTAAGCAGCTGGATCATTCATCGATTTCGGAAGCAGATAAAGAACGATTATATCATCAGCTAGGCGCTTATACGGCTGTAATGCATCAGATTGAGGGTGAATCGTTTGGCTGGCCGCAGGGCGATGGGACGATTAAAGGCTCGGATCATTGGTCCGAGGTGCTGCACGCTTTTGCAGGAGAGACGGCACTCAAAGCGTCACAAGTTGGCTATATGCCAGGTGTGGGAGAAGCAATCGCAGATATGTTCATAACAAATAAGGATTTATTTGATCAGGTGACTGTTCCGGTTCTTGTTCATAACGATCTGTGGGAAGCTAACGTGCTTGTTCATGAGGAGAACGGGCAGCTAAACATAGCCGCCATCATTGATGGGGATCGTTCCATGTTTGCGGACAGGCAGTTTGAGGCTATTTTATCGACAGAATCATCAGCTGGTTTTCATGAAGGCTATGGCCAGTCACAGAATATGACAGATGAGGGTCAGGCACGCCTTTTGGCCTACCGCATACTTTCCTCTTATTTTAACGCATATGTGCATGAACATCAGGTTGATCAGCCGGAGGCAGGCCAGAAGTATCGCGAGCGTACACTGGATCTATTGGAAGAATGGAAGGGACTCAAACTTAACGAATAAGTAGGAGGGGTTAGTATGAAAGAGTATACTCAATATCCGATGTGGGACGCAACATTGCCATTGGAAGAACGATTAAATGACTTGATTGCGCGTCTGACAACGGAGGAGAAAATCCGATTAATTCCTACACGCGAAGCAGCAGTACCCCGATTGGGAATACCCGGCTACAATGTGGGTGGCGAAGCGGCTCACGGGGTTGCCTGGATAGGTGAGGCTACCGTTTTTCCGCAGCCGCTCGGTCTGTCGAGCACCTGGAATACCAAGCTCATGCGCGAAATTGGTTCCGTCATCGGAGATGAAGCCAGAGCATACCACCATCGTGCACCCGAGCGTCACGGCTTGACCTTATGGGCGCCAACCGTCGATCTGGAACGAGATCCGCGTTGGGGCAGAACGGAAGAAGGTTATGGTGAAGATCCCGTACTGACAGGTGAAATGTCAGCTGCTCTTGTGAAGGGCATGCAGGGTAACCACTCTTTCTATCTTAAAATGGTTGCGACGCTTAAGCACTTTTTTGCCAATAATAATGAGAAGGACCGGTTGAATTGTTCATCCAGCATCGATCCGCGTAACTTGCGTGAATATTATTTAAAAGCCTTCGAGACGCCTTTCGTAGAAGGTGGGGCCTTGTCCATGATGACAGCCTACAATTCGATCAACGGTACACCCGCCATTGAAAGCCCATATGTGAATGATGTGGTCAAGGGTGAGTGGGCCATGCCTGGATTTATCGTGTGTGACGGGGGAGATTTGTCCCAGACGGTCAATTATCACGGTTATCATGCCACGCATGCGGAATCGGCGGCAGGGGCTTTAAAGGCAGGTGTGGACTGTCTGACGGACGAGGTTGACTTAGTCGTATCTGCCTTGGAAGAGGCGCTTGAGCGAAACTTGCTGGAGGTCGAGGATCTTGACCGGGCCATTCGAAATATTTTTGGCGTGCGGATGCGGCTTGGACAACTGGATCAGACGGGACTTAACCCGTATGCTTCGATATCGGAATCTGTATTGTGCGCGCCTGAACATGCCAAATTAAGTTATAGAGCAGCAGCAGAATCTATCGTTTTACTTAAAAATAATGGACTGCTTCCTCTCCAATCGGAAAGATTGCAGAAGGTTAGCGTAATCGGTCCCCTTGCGGATGTAGTCTATACCGATTGGTACAGTGGCACACTGCCTTATCGTGTTACCGTTTTGGAAGGGCTGCGTAAGAAGCTTGGCGGTGCGGAAGTATCTTTTGCAGATGGGAATGATCGTATCAGTCTGAAGACAGCCGATGGCAAGGTAATCACGCTTGGGGCAGAAGGAAAGCTTGTTGCCGTGCCGGAAGGCAGTGCAGAAGCTACTGAATTCATTCATCAGGACTGGGGCTGGGGAAGTCACTCGCTTCGCAGTGTGAAAAACAATCGCTTTGTCTCGTTAACCGAACAGGGTATCTATCAGGCGAATGCACCGGAGATTGGTGGTTGGTTCGTCAAGGAAGTGGTACAGATTGATTCACAGCCGGATGGAAAAAGTACGCTGCGAACGTGGAACGGACTGCCACTAAGGTTGGATGAACATCAGGGGCAACTGGTGCTATCCCCAGCGACGGAACAAACAGACGAAGACCTGATTTCATCTGGTAATCCGGACGCCGTAGAAGGGAAGAAGCAACCTGCTGTGTTTAAGCTGGACGTTGTTGCTAACGGAATAGAACAGGCGAAAAAAGCTGCACAGAATAGCGATGTTTCTGTCGTTGTTGTTGGTAATAGTCCCTATATTAACGGTAAAGAGGAAATTGATCGCCCAAGTCTACAGCTTCCGCCTGAGCAGGCCCGACTGGTAAGAGAAGTCTGCCAAGTGAATCCTAATACGGTCGTTGTCATTGTTGGCAGTTATCCATTCGCACTGCAAGAGTTAAAAGACGTGGCTCCGGCAATCGTATACCTTACGCATGCAGGCCAGGAACTGGGGAATGCGGTTGCGGATGTTCTGCTCGGAAACTATGCTCCTGCTGGTAGACTGAACATGACATGGTATGAGGATGAATCGCAGCTTCCAGACATCATGGATTATGACGTTATTCATAACAGTACAACCTATATGTATCATGAAGGTCCAGTCCTGTATCCCTTTGGTCATGGATTAACCTATTCCGACTTTGAGTATAAGGCGATTCGAGTGGAGCGGACAGAGGGATCTTCTGGAGATGATGTGCTGAAGATTGAAGTGCAGGTTGAGAACAAAGGGGAACGTGCCAGCGATGAAGTGGTGCAGCTGTATGGGCACGCCCAAACTTCACGGGTGAAACGCCCACAACGTCAGTTGATCGGCTTCCGGCGGATTCATCTTGCTTCCGGCGCCGTGGAAAATCTTTCTTTCGAAATTCCTGTTCAGAAACTGGCTTTCTGGGATGTCACTCGAGACAAATATTGTCTTGAAACCGCCGCCTGGTCGATCATGGCTGGACGTTCCTCAGCAGATATTCGTCAGACCGCAGAAATTCTCATCGAGGGTGAAACCATTCCTCAACGAGCACTGAACCTACCTACGTTTGCGGAAAATTACGATGCTTATGCAGGCGTTCTGTTGGATGAGTGTCTGGAAGGCCGTTCAGC
Organism: Paenibacillus sp. LK1; assembly: GCF_002750415.1. Taxonomy (NCBI): domain Bacteria; kingdom Bacillati; phylum Bacillota; class Bacilli; order Caryophanales; family Paenibacillaceae; genus Paenibacillus; species Paenibacillus sp. LK1. The sequence goes on along the minus strand of NZ_PEII01000001.1, from coordinate 578,677 downwards.
CATCCGTGCCATTGTTTCAGGTGAACCGCTGTATAATGAAGGTCGTTCTTCCTGGATTTCATTCCACGACAATGGCTTCCGGCAAGCTAGTGGGTTTGAAGGTCGTGTGGCAGCCTTCGGAGTAAGTGGCGAATTGGAGATTCGGGCTGAAGGTCCAGAAGGCCCGCTGCTCGGCACTTGTGTCGTTCCCGGTTCTGCTGGAACAGTCAACGGAAAGGATCTTCAGTGGAGCACAGTTCGCTGTTCCCTGAAGGCAGAGCGTGAGATTGAACAGCTCTGCATCGTTTTCAAGGGCGGTGCAGCTCTTCAGCAATTTGTACTGAAATAAATGTTGATTTGTTGATCTTCATAATGATAGTGAAAAGGGCTGTCCCGACACTGAATTTAGTGCGACAGTCTTTTTGCGCTGTCATCCCAAGTGACCTTTTTTACATAAGCCGTATATTCAACTGCAGAACAACCCACAATAACGTTGTTGTTTTCTGATTCTGTAAAGGTGGTTGAGGCATGAACGATAAAAAGTGGGACCTCGTCGCACTTGCTTCCATTCCGGTAATAATGACGCTGGGCAACTCCATGCTGATTCCCATCCTACCGCAAATTGAGCGTGAATTGAAAGTGTCCTCATTTAAGGTCAGCATGTTAATTACGGTTTATGCGGTCGTCGCAATCCTGCTCATTCCACTTGCAGGATATCTGTCGGATCGTTTCGGCAGAAAAGCCGTCATTATTCCCAGTCTCATCATTGCAGCTGTAGGAGGCGCGGTAGCAGGTGGAGCAGCCTGGATGCTGAATGGAAATGCGGCATACTGGGCCATTCTTGGTGGCAGACTTTTGCAAGGGATAGGAGCAGCCGGAGCTTTCCCGATTGTCATACCATTGGTTGGTGACATGTTTGATGATGAGAACGAGGTGAGTAAAAGCCTTGGCATTATTGAAACCTCCAACACCTTTGGCAAGGTACTAAGTCCGATATTGGGTGCAGCTCTGGCTGTGTGGATTTGGTATTTACCTTTTATGGCTATTCCGGTACTCTGTGTGCTTTCCCTGGTTCTGGTTATTTTCTTAGTGAAAACACCGAAGCGGAAGGAAGAACCAAAGAGTTTTCCCGAGTTTGTGGCTTCCATCCGCAGTGTACTCAAAGAAAAGGGCCGCTGGCTGTATGCGATTTTTGCGATCGGCGGTATTTGTATGTTTGTTCTCTTTGGTGTGCTCTTTTATCTGTCGGAGACATTGGAATCAGAGTTCAAATTAAAAGGGGTACTTAAAGGACTTGTACTTGCCATACCACTGGCTGCCTTATGTCTGGCGTCTTTTTTTGCTGGAAAATGGATAGGAAAGAACAAGACACGGATGAAATGGCTTGGGTTTATCGGACTTGCTGTTTTAACGGTATCCCTCGGTATAATCGGACTTTTTGACAACATCTATGTAGTCGTCGGTTTGTTCACCCTTGGCGGGGCAGGAATAGGGGCTACACTGCCATGTCTGGATGCTATGGTTACTGAAGGGGTGGACAAGGAACAACGGGGCACCATCACGGCGTTATTCAGCAGCATGCGTTTTATCGGCGTGTCTCTCGGCCCTCCTGTCGTGTCATTGTTGATCTCTTCCCACCATTTCCTTTTATTTGGTATTCTCGCCGCGTCCGGAGCGGTGGGGGGATTGCTCACCTTATTGGCAGTCAAGCCAGACCAGGGGAACCAGCCCACATCAGGTAGTGGTCAAAATAATCATGAACTTGAGTATGATGAAGTAAAACAGCCCAGTGGTTATCTGCCAGGGAGACGGAAGAAAAGTCCATTCTGAATTATTTTAAGATAAAAAACGCGTTTACTCTGAGGAATGTATTTTCCCTCACAGAGTAAACGCGTTTTTAATGAATTGAAATACAGCAGTGTAGTTGCATCAACTATCTTTTTGCTGAGTAGTTGTGTTTTTTTCGGTTGCAGTCTCAGTAAGCTCATGCCGATCGGAATCCTGCGCAGTGATATGTGTATGAGTCAATAACGGATGCACAGGTACCGCAAAACCTCCATTACGTTTCCCTTGAATCAGGTATATCAGGAGAAATAGAATCATGAACACAACGGAATAACGGTACATATCGGTATAACTGGTTATGGATGCAATAGCGCCCAGCAGAAGTGCTCCCAGAGCAATCCCCAGATCGAGCGTATTCAGAAACATGCCGTTAGCCATACCGCGCTGTGAAGGGGAGACAATCTGAATCATCCAGGTCTGCATGGAAGACTGTATCGAACCATATCCGATTCCATATAAAAATGCAGCGACAAACAAAATGGACATCGACGAGGCGTATGAGAGCATGATCAGTCCAGCAGCGATGAATATCGCTCCGGGAATCAGTAATGCTTTGGGACCTTTACTGTCATAAATCCGTCCTGCAAACGGTCTGACCAGCAGTACAGCGAGAGCATTAAACAAGAAGAACAGTGCAGGATTAGCCAGGTTGGCTTCTTTTCCGTACAAAACGATGAATCCGACCAGTCCGCCATACGTGATGGATAATAAACAATTCAGTATACTTGGCAGAATCAATTTGCGGTTGAAAGGTGTCTTTACTTTGGTGCCTGATATCGCAGCTGTTCCAACTGGTGGAGTGGGGACCACCTCATCATTGAGCCTGCGAGCTTTCTTGCGTGTCAGTGAATAGCTGAGCGGATAGATGACCGCGATAACACCTGCCGTACATAACATTAGTGTCACGAAACCGGCACCTTGAAGCACGGTGACCCCAATAATGGGACCCATGGACATAGCGAGACTTGTGGAAAGGCCGAAATAGCCCATGCCCTCACCCATTCGTTTCACAGGCACAATATCCGATGCCATTGTGGGGAAAGCCGTGCTACTCATACCGAATCCGATACCGAACACCATGCGCAGCAATAAAAGGACAGCAATCCCGGCGGCAAAGTAATATCCGAGTGTAGCGAGTAAGGCAATTGTCAGGCCAATATAGATCATGGCATTACGAAGACCCTTCTCCAATGCTTTGGCTGAATAGAGCCGGGCAGCAATGGCGCTAAGGGCAAAAAGACAGGTAAAGAGGCTGACTTCAAAGGCATTGGCGTGAAAACGGTCCTGCACATAAGAAGGCAGTGGGGATACAATCATGTGAAGTTGCAGAAAGAGTAGAAAGTTACATAACATGAGCAGAATAAAATCGGTGGTCCATAGTTTGACTTGTGCTGATTGTGATTTCATTAGTTGTTCATTCCCCCTGGTGTTAAAGTTCGTTACAAATTGCTGTTCATGAGGGAAAGAGTATGCCTAAATGCTTCCATCTGGTCTTCGGGAATACCTTCAATCAGATTTTTATTCATTTCTCTTTCGAGCGGAACAAGCTGGTCGAGCAATTTTTTTCCTTCTTCGGTCAAGTAGAGCAAGTAGGCTCTGCGATCCTGTTCGCTGGTCCGACGATCGACCCAGCCTTTCTTTTCCAACAGATCAATAATACGGGCAGTTGTGGGCTGATCTTTATAGACGCGAGTAGCGACTTCCTTTTGATTTACGCCTTCGCCTCTACCGATGTTGAACAGAACGGAAAATTGCTCTGTTGTAATATCATAGGGCTTGAAACGTATGGCTAGTAAAGCCGACGCCTTGCGATGTGTCATGCCCAGCATGAATCCAATGGATTGATCGAGCGAATAGTCGTTCCCCATATAATCCTCTCTTTCTTTAAGCAAAATAGCCTTAACTCATTTACTTGTTATAACAACTATATGCTAAACAATTAATTTTGTCAAAACGGATTTATGAACATCAGCGCAGTGATAAGATCCGTTCATATGTGAATTCACATTGGAATAACCGTTATGCGAACATTGAAATATGCAAACGTTGGAAATTACTGATAAAATGGAAGTGCCGCTGTATCGCGGTAAATGGGCTACATGATGGTGAGGTTACGAAGACGAATCTGCTCCAGCTAATTCTGGAGCTGACTGAGGAGAGCTGAGTATGCTGAAGAACATTCCCGCAATAATACCTCCGGAACTGCTAAAGATCATGTCTGAAATGGGCCATGGAGACGAGCTGGTACTGGCGGATTGCAACTTCCCCGCAGCTAGTCATGCCCAGCGGCTGATTCGCTGTGATGCGCTCGGTACAGTGGAGTTACTGGATGCCATTTTAAGCTTGTATCCACTGGATACGTACGCTGAGCGGCCGGCAGCCGTTATGCAGGTCGTCAAGGGGGATCAGGTGGTGCCCATCATTTGGGAAGATTACCGCAGGCTGATCCTTGACCATGAGGGTATCACGGAAGCATTTGATCATGAAGAGCGTTTCGCATTTTATGAAAGAGCTTCTCGCGCCTATGTCATTGTTGCAACCGGTGAACGTGCGCAGTATGCCAATTTGATTTTGAAAAAAGGGGTCATTTTCCCAGATACAGATCCTTACCCACAAGCGAAAAAAGTTGAACTGAACTGAATCCAAAGTCAAGGCGACGGGGCGGGAGAAGCCTCGCTCGTCTTTTTGCCTTTCCCGAAACGCAGCCAGTAAACAACAACATACAATATAGGCATGCATTCGATAAGCACGCCATATGTAGCAATGGCGAAAGAACGAATGGCTAATTCGTAAGAAGCCGCGTCTTTTGCATACTGAAGTACATATGAAGCCGCTGTTCCTGCCAGCAGATAGACGACCGTTCTATCCTTCCGGACTCCAGTAAGTTTAGCAAGACAAATGGATGCGACGTATAACAGAAACGAGCTGCGCGTGAACATGGTCGTAGACCAGATGGCAATCAGGAAGGGATCCAGGTTATCCAGAAAATCGCCGTAACGGGCAAAACGTATCATCTCCAGCAAAGGGTAGCGAAGACTGCTGGCTTCGTAAGGTCCAAAATTCATTAAAGTAAACATCCAGAACACGATAATGAATAATGCAAGTGTAGAGCCTGCAAATAACATACTTCGTAGAAGCGGCCGCCTGAAAGCAATGGCAGGGGCGAGGAACAGGAACATCATCCATTCTGAAAACCAAGGCATGGTTGAAATCGAGCCTGTCAATATTTCTTTCAGATCATGATGAGTTACCATGGCAAGAAGTACGTCAGGATTTCCTCCACCCATTACAGCAGGCATGAGAAAAGTAGATGTGAAGACTTGCACCAGAAATATCCCTTCTGATAAATAGACAATGGTAATTAAACCCGAGCGTGCTGAAAGGCTGATACATAAAATGGTTATAGTTGCTGTCAGCCATATTGGTGTCTCGGGTAGATACATGGATTGCAGAAAAACGATGAAATTCTCTACGTCAACTGATATCAAATACAGGCACAGCAACACGATGAGACCGAGGAACAGCTTGTGAACAATCTTGCCCACAATTTCTTCACCAAAATCAATCCAGGGTCGATCCGGGTGAACCGCTCCCAATCTGTATGTGAAAAAGAGAAGGATCAGACTGATTGCAAACCCACCAAGGATGGATATCCACCCTTGATACCCGCTCATTTTGAACAAGCGCTGCAGAAGAAAAGCAATGGGTTCGGAGTAAAGGTAGACAAACATAAAACGGTACGCTTGTCCGGCTGACAATTTGATCATGGCGTGTTCCTTTCTTAGCCAAACAAGCGGTCTGCCCAGCCAAAGACCAGCCTGATGACATCATTGGGATTAGGCCAGCCCGGTACAGAGACAGCCAACGTATTCCACAGCAGAAATATTCCCAGCAGAACGAAATAGGTCTTTTTCATTCCCTTTTTGCTGGACTTGATCATGGGCCACTCCAGTATGTACAATACGGCAAACAATACAACAGCAATCATTGGTTTACCTCCTAAAGTGGCCTGACGCTTCCTCTGTTCCTATTAGTAGCTGGATTCCGAACCTACAAACTGGATGTTAATCTGGGCATGCACCTTAAACTGCAATTCGTTTTTGACATAATCATTCCAAACGGGACGTAACTGTTCCCAGATGTGAGGATATGCCCATTCCAGGCGATAACCGAGCATCAGAATATCTGCTTTTTTACGTTGGCCGGTTCGTATGGCGTCTGTCAGATGGGCACTTACTTTTTCATTAGCCTTTTGCTCGATCTGTTTGACACCCACAATATCTTTTACCTTGAGAATCGGGATTACGGAATTCAGTTCTGCTTGCCCCCGTAAAGTGATATCAAAGAAAGGCTGTCCATTTACAAGTCTAACCTTGATTTTGGAACTCGTATTATAGACCGTCATACTTGCTTTTTCATCCTCGGTTTCCACGGAGACAGCCAAGGTATCCAATTTACGATTGGCCCAGGCTATACCCCTTGTTTCATCGGCAGAGATTGAATCGACCATTTTCATCTGTTTGAAAAGAGCACCCCCTACCTGGCTGGTCCATTGCTTTCGTTTATTATCCTCACTTGCCATCGCGGTTGATTTTGATTCCAGTAAGGGAGCGACAAAGCCCTGATTCATTTTGTCAGCCATAAGTACACTGAGCATTTGCGTCTTTAACATGTTTTCTTCAGTTGCAAATTCCCTTAACACATCACTGGGTGTTTCTTCGAAAACCGGTGTCAGATCAGCCACGTCTCTGGCTCTGCCTTTGGCAACCATGACGTAACTGCTAAGATGGAACAAAGGTTCACGTGAGATCCATTCCATCGCATCTTGAATTCCCTCTCTGGCGTATGCCTCACCGAATACCACTACTCGTGTGTGCCCCCAGGAAATCTTTCGTGTGAGATCTGTTTGAATTCTCTCCATGGCATCAGCGATGGTGGATGCGGTAGCCGAAACGAGAGCATATGGGTTTTTTCCGGGTCCTCCCGTTCCTTCCGGAGAGATGCGGTTCGGCAGTGGCATACTTAGTGAAATATCAATTTCACCCGGCTTTTCCCCTTTATCCACATACATGGTCGTAATAAATGTACGTTCATTTATCTCCACTTTGGACCAGCAGCCACTGCACAGTAAAACGCACATCAAAGCGACAGTCAGTTTGGGTGTAATCATTAACCTTTTCATGTCTTTTGCCTTTTCTTATTAGCATCTTCGTAAGCTGCAGGTCGCTTCTTCATTAAGAACCAGGGCACACGAACGATCGTATCTTTGATATCACGCAGCACGAGGGGGGCAAATGGCTGCATATATGGCACGCCAAATGAACGGAGACTAACCATATACCAATAAATCATAAAGATTGAAATCACGATGCCGAACAGACCCAATGTTCCACCCATAAAAAGCACCGGAAAACGAAGCAGCCGGAATGCCAGTCCGAGCTCGAAGTGCGGGATGATAAAGGCGGCAATCCCTGTGATGGACACCACAATGACCAGTGGAGCTGAGACTATTCCAGCCTGTACGGCCGCCTGACCAATAACAATCCCGCCAATAATGGACACCGTTTGCCCCAGCGGCTTCGGAATACGAATCCCCGCTTCGCGCAAACCTTCGAAGGTCACTTCCATAATGAGCGCTTCAATCAGGGCAGGGAAGGGAATGTTTTCTCTCGCAGAAGCGATCGTAATCAGCAGGTTGGTCGGAATGATTTCCGGGTGAAATGTAGTAACGGCGACATAAAAGGATGGAAGCAGAAAAGCTATAAAGGCAAACAAGAGACGAATAATCCTGATAAAAGAGGCAGAATAAAATCGTTGATAATAGTCTTCCGAGGACTGCATTAAAGAGAAAAAAGTAACCGGAATGAGCAGGGAGAAAGGTGTTCCGTCCTGCATGACCCCGATCCGCCCTTCAACCAGTGCAGCTGCAACCGTATCGGGACGTTCGGTATATTGATATTGTGGAAAAGGAGAGAGGGGATGGTCCTCCAGAAATTCAGATAGATAACTGACGCCCAAACTACTATCCATATCAATATTACCAAGGCTCTCTAATACATTTTCCAAAATGTCTGGCTTGCATAATCCTTGGATATAGACTACAAACACCTCGGTTTTGGTATATTTTCCAACGGTGAATTTGATCATCTTCAAATCAGGGTGTTTAATTTTGTGCCGAAGCAGAGACATATTCACATGAATATCTTCAATAAAGGCTTCCTGAGGGCCAACAATTACAACTTCGTTGGTTGATTCCGCTACGGAACGCCTTTGATAATTTTGAAGTGCAAAATGAATCATTCCCGAAATGCCTTCGATGTATAAGGCTGCATTGCCCGATACGATATCAGTAACGATAGCTTCTGGTGAATTCGAGTGATGGCTGTTCAGTGTGAAAAATGATCCGGTCACGACACGAGTAATGAATTGATGATCTATTTCATTTCGAGAGGCTTCCTCAAGCAATGGTTTAACGATGGCTTCCCGCATAGTAGGGGTATCCACAATGGACTGAATATAGATGAGTTCACAATGAAAAGGTCCAATTTGAAAAGGCTGATAGATCATGTCGGCAACACCCAACAGACTAGCTCTAACCTGTTCATAGATATTGTCTTTTTCCATTTCAGTTTCGCCTCCCTATGCTGTAATGCTGAGCCTGTAATCTGACTATAGTGTGCGACGCTTCCAATGAAATATACTTTTAAGTTTAGATTATCGAAATATATTACAAACTTTGATGCAGAAGATGAATGGGGAGATCGTGAAATCTGCTTTAAAATAAGAGGGTGGAATTAAGCAGGGAGACGTTTTATATAAGGAGTTGAGTTAAAGATGGCGTATCGGATTAGACGTGCCGAGCTTAGCGATGTTAACGGAGTAGCACAGTTGTTCAATGAGTATAGGATGTTTTACGATCAGCTTACTGATTTGAACGGAGCGAATGAATATATTAGAGAACGTATGGAACGCAATGAATCCGTTATTTTAATTGCAGAATCGGAAGTGGAGTGCAGTTTGACGGATAAACTTTTAACGGGTGATTTTGGTGGATTTGTACAGCTGTATCCCAGCTTTAGTTCAGTATCCATGAGGACAATCTGGGTACTTAATGATCTGTACGTACATGCGGATTATCGACAGAGGGGAATTGCGCGTAAGCTGCTGCAAGCTGCAAGACGATGGGGAAATGAGAGTGGAGCTGTGCGAATAGTGCTCTCTACGGCGATCAGCAACAAGAAAGCTCGGGCATTATATGAGTCGGAAGGCTATACGCTGGACACCAAGTTCATGTATTATGAACTTCAGATATAAGAAAGACTTGGAGAACCCTGAAGTTCAGGATAAGCAGGAGGGATTAGCACAAAATGATGCAATGGATAGCCATGATCACGATGTTGATCGATCATATAGGGGCCGTCTTTTATCCACAGGTGGGGGAGCTAAGAATCATAGGGCGGATTGCTTTCCCAATCTATGCTTTTGCCGTTTATATCGGTTATAAACATACTCGCAACGTACAAAAATACATATGGCGGTTGTTCTGGATAGCAGTGATCTCTCAATTACCTTTTATGGCGGCTTTTAATCATTTTTCGCTGAATGTGGTATGGACATTATGGTCTGCTCTACTTGTATTGCTTGTGCTCGATAAACTTCCGGTCCGTTTGCTGGGAATTCCGATTGTGATCGTGGCTGGTTTGGTCATGGAGATGACCCATATGGATTATGGTATGTATGGCTTACTGCTTGTATTGCTATTCCGTTACTTCCAGGGCCCAGTATTGGTAATGGCTCATTTGCTCTTAAATGTGCTCTATATTTACCTGCACAGCAGCTCTATTCAGATGTATAGTGTGATTGCTACAGCGGGAATTGCAATGGCCCAGTATTATAACGCAGGCTTCCGCCTGAAGGGTCCGCGTTGGATTTGGCGTTATTTTTATCCTGCACATTTGGCTGTCATTGCTTTGATCCGCTTGATTTGAGATTTCTTTACGTAGAAAAGAAGCCACCTTAACCGTCATCATTGACGTTGAGGTGGCTTCTTTATATTCATTAATGGATGCAATATATGCATTCACTTTATTGAGTTTATTCCATCGTTGGAGAAGTGCCAAACTGCGGTCGAACGGCCTTAGGGAAATAACCAATCTCGATGGCATGTTCCAGCATTTTTGAGATGAAACGGTCATCTGTTTTTGCACATATAATGCCGGCTGGTTCCACATAAGCAGTTGTTACAGGAGAGGCATACACGTATGCAGAATCCTTTGCACCGTCTCCTTCAAGCTGGGCGATAGCCAGTTGAAGCGCCTCAGGGTCCTTACTGACACTGCCATCGAACAACCAGTTGGTATACTCTGCAAAAGGCAGAGTCTCCACTTCATAACCGGCCCGATTCACAGAACGAATCAGATCATCGTAGCTGATAGGCTCCGGATTACAGATGTGGAATACACGTCCTGCTGTATCCTGGCGTAATGCCAGATGTACAATGGCCTGACTTGCATAATTAATAGGTGTAAAATCAACCATCCAGTCGGCTGCCGGTGCTTTACCCAGCAATAACATTGCTTTAATCATACGATAAAAGGCATTACTATCGATATTAGATTGGAAACGACCCGTCTCGGAATGACATGTCAGGTTACCTGCACGATAGATGCTCACAGGTACACCTTCTTCAGCAGCAATCATAAGCACTTTCTCAGCTTCAAGCTTGCTGTCGGAGTATAGGTTTTCCACATGCAAGTCGGCTGGGAAGCGATCGTATTGCAATGAGGATTCCCACTGTCCACTAAGTGCAAGATCTTCCGGTATGCCCATCGTGGATACATGGTGGAAGGAGGCACCTGGCTTGCTACGAACGAGCTTAAGCAATGCGGTGGTTCCATCCACATTGGTTTTGGCGAATTGTGCTGCATCCCCGAAATGTCGTACATCCGCAGCACAGTGTATTACACGGTCAATTCGTTCTTGTACGTAAGTTGTCTGCTCGACTGAAAGACCAAGATTCGGTTGCTCCAGATCGCCTTCGATAATCTCGACGCGGGATACGAGGAGGGGTAGCAGTTCTGGTCCAAAGTAACTTTTCATAACGCTGCTCAGTCGTTCCATCGCAGAGCTTCCATCTGCTGGGCGGCGAACAAGAGTATAGATGCGTGTATTCGAAGTTAGAATCAACTGTTGCAGCACATGGGATCCAAGATATCCGGTAGCCCCGGTCAGGAGTACATGCTCGGGATTCAGAATTTCAGGATATCCAATCTGGGATTTCAGCTCTACAGGATGTTCAGACAATTGGGTAATTACGCCGTTATTCCCTGAGGAATGGGCAGTTTCTTCTGTAGTTTGAGCCAGCTTCTCCACGCGTTGCGCCAAGGCACGAATCGTCTTCTCGGCAAAAAAGTCGGCAATTTTCAGCAACGGATAATGCGGTTTAAGAATGACCAGCACATGGATGACCCGTAGAGAGTCACCGCCAATGGCGAAGAAGCTATCCTCCACACCAAAGTCATCGTGCTGAAGAATTTCTTTCCATGCTTCCAGAATAATCGCTTCGGTTTCCGTCTCTGGCAGTACCCGATCAGGTCGGTCTTCATGACGCTCTACGTGAGGCAGAGCTACCATCGCTTTGCGATTGATTTTGCCTGTCGGTGCAATCGGCATTTCATCAAGCTGGCAGATCCATTTGGGTACAAAATAGGAAGGAAGCTTCACCGTTAGCTCCGCTTTAATGTCCGCAACGGAAAGTGTACTGCCATCTTTAGAAGTAAAGTATCCTACGAGCATGTTTTGACCATCAGATTCCTTCTTGGGAATCACGGCAACATCCTGAACCTGATCCAGACGGGCAAAATGATCCTCGATCTCTCCAATTTCAATCCGGTGACCCCGGATTTTTAACTGAGAGTCGCTGCGTCCTACATATTCCAGCAGTCCGCTATCGAGCATTTTGGCAATATCGCCAGACTTATAGATTTTCTCATCAATTGCAAATGGATTATCAACGAATGCCTGTTCTGTACGCTCCGGCTGGTTCAGATAACCTTTGGCTAGAGCGGGTGTTGCTATATATACCTCGCCAGGAACGCCTACCGGGCATAACTGCTGTTCTTCATTAACGATATACACTTTATAGTTATGAATCGGTCTGCCGATTGGAATGTTAACAACACTTTCCGGAACTTGCTCGCTAATTCGGTGAGTCGCTGTTGCTACTGTACATTCCGTAGGTCCGTATACATTGACGATATCAATTTGGTTGCCGAATTTGCGCTGGAAGGCGCGAACCTGCTCACCATACAGTGCTTCTCCAGCCACGGTAATGATTTTGACTTTGGCCAGCTTGTGGAAGCCTTCATCAGACAGGAAGGAAGCAAGCTGGTTGAAAAAGATGGTAGGCAGTATTGTAATAATCGTTGTACCTGTGCGCTCAATGGCACTTGCAAATTCTTCAACGGATACACGTTCTTCCGCCGACAACAGGTACAGTTCTGCTCCGTAGAACAAGGCGCCAATCGTATCCCACACTGATGCATCGAAGCTGTATGTAGCAAACTGGGTTAATACGTCACCTGGCTGAATATCGCAATCCCGTTGCACCACACTACCAAGATTGGCAACACCTCGATGGGCGATAAGTGCACCTTTCGGTTTGCCAGTAGATCCCGAGGTATAGATGATATACGCCAGGTCGTCTGGTTGAATATCCAGATTGGGATTGCTTGCTGCGAATCCGGCAAGGCGTCCATCCACGGCCAGGATTTGGCGAACGGTAGTAATTCCTGAGAATAACCGTGAAGCTTCAGGTAAAGAGGACTCTTTGGTTAGGACAAAGGATGAAGCTGTATCTTCGACAATATAACTGTTGCGTTCTTGTGGATGCTCAGGATCGACAGGGACGTATACTCCGCCAGCTTTGAGAATACCGAGCAAAGATATAATCGTTTCCAGACTCCGCTCCATAAAGATGCTGACGAATTCTCCTTTTTGCAATCCGTTGGATAACAGCACACGGGCTACCTGATTGGCACGTTCGTTCAATTCTCTATAGGTGTACCGGCCAGTTGGTGAAGTAATTGCTGGAGATTCAGGATATTCGGCTGCTGTTGCTTCGAACCAGCCATGAATTGTCTGATGCTCTGGTTCGAGAACGGCGGTATCATTCATTTCTCGGTATAGCAATCGGTCTGAAGCGGATAAAATGTCCACTGTACCGATGGCCTTGTCTTGGTCACGCAGCATAGCCAAAAGAAGAGTCTGATAATACTCTGCATATCTTGTGACCGTAGATTCATTTAGAAGTGAACTGTCATAGAACAGATCCAGTGTGAGCATATCCTGATCATCACGGATATTCCAATTTAACAATTGAGGAGCTTTAGGCAGCTGCACACTGTTATACATGAACAGCGTTTCCGGATTTCCTCCCGCTTGCAGCGTGTAATGAAGCTGGAGTTGATCGGAAATCTGATGAATCAGTTCATTAAAGGTTAATTTGCCTTGAATTTGCAATAACACAGGGGAGGCTGCCTGATCGGGAGCCAGCGTGCCGATGGCAAGCTCCTGCTCAGCTGATAAACGGAACAACAGGGCTGCGTAGGCAGACAATAATGCTGGATACACACCCTCTGACCCGAATTTTTGTTTCAGTTCCCGACCCAGGGACGATTCCAGTGAAAGATGAGCAGACTCATAAGTGAATGATTGTTGACGGCGCCCAAAATCCAGTGGAATCTGAAGAACCGGCAGGCTAGATTCCACTGTTTGGGGAGATGATGATTGATTTTCGACCACTTCAGTTGTTCCTCCTTGGTTCAAACCGTTCAAGTTGTGGGTTGAATTATTGTTTACTTACATTAAAATGCGAAATCAGTTCTTGCAGTTCCTCAGACATGCTGTTCAAACGGGTAGAGGAATCAACAAGTGTAATCAGTGATGCTTTTTGTTCATCAACAGATGAAGAAATCCGTTCACTATTATCAGCTGTCTTACTCACACTCGCAGACAAATCATCCGCAGTTGCGGTCATTTCTTCTGTACCTGCAGAGATTTCTTCTGTAGCACTGGATACTTCCTGGATCTGATTCGATACTTTCTTGGCTGCTTCCAGAATCTCTTCGAACAACTGACCCGTTTGATCAGCTACGCTGAGCCCTGTATCCACTTCAGACGTTCCTTGTTCCATCGCACGAACGGCTTGTCTAATTTCAGCCTGAATCTCCTGGATCAGTACGGCAACCTGGCTCGTGGATTCTTCAGACTGCTCAGCAAGCTTACGTACTTCACCTGCTACAACCGCGAATCCTCGACCTTCTTCACCAACACGTGCTGCTTCAATCGATGCGTTGAGTGCAAGCAAGTTCGTCTGGCTGGAAATGCCTGAGATGATATTCAGAATATCGCCAATTTCCTGCGAGCGGCTCTCCAGAACCTGAATGGCCGATGCGGTGTTTTTAACAGATTCCGTAATCAGATTCATCTGTTCGGATACCTGACGAACCACACTGTTTCCTTGTTGAGATCGACGTTCCATCTCATAGGCCTCGTCAGCTACACTCGCTGAACTGCTGGCAATAGTCTGAATGACGACAGCCATCTCGGACATCGCACGGGCACTATCGCGGGTTGCCTGTTCCTGCGCACGAATGTTGGATGTAATCTGAGTAACATTACTATTAATACTATCAGCATTCTCGCTGTTTCTCTCGGAGACTTCATACAGTTCCTTGGCAGACTCGTTAACTTCTTGCGAAGTGATTTGTACTTTGACGATCGTATCGTTGATCTTGCGAACCATGGTATTGAACTTTTCGTTCACAATGCCCAGATCGTCTTTGCCTGTCGGAATTTTGACATTCAAATTACCCCGGCTTACGTCATCAATCCCTTTGATCAGGTGACGAATAGGGGAGAGCGTGTTTTTGACAACAAGATATTGGATAATCAGGAACAACAGCAGGAACGCTACCAGGATGATTATTCCGTTCTTAAGCAATTTGTTCAGTCCGGCAGGTACTGCTGATGCGTCTGCATCGACTGCAAAGTAAGAGTAAATCTTGCCATTACTATCCTTGATCGGATAAGCAATGGTTGTCCAGGTTCCGAAGTCGTCGGAATAAAATGTGGTGAACGTTGGGCGATCCGTATTCACCATTTCTTTAAGTGCATTTGCCACAACGACAGGCTGTTCATACATGTCGCCGATATTTACATTTTCACTCTGGAAGGCTTCCTTCAGATTGGTTGGCATGGCAACCAGGGAAGTTAACCGCTTGTTATCTCCACCCAGCTCTACACCAAAGATGTAGGCTTGTGCAATGTTGGGATAATATTGTTGCATTTCATCGAAATAGGCACGCAATTTGGTTTGTGCTTTTCCATCGTAATTGGCTTCTGTAATAGCAGCCTGTACTTCGGTGGAATTAATGCCCTCTGCCCATTTTTTGGTGATTTGTTCTACTTGACCATGTAGCTGGTCAACGAGAATCGTTTTTTGAAAGTAATAGCTGCTGGCAATAAGTGCCACGCCGATAATAATGATGTTAGTAAATGAAAGTAACAGATTTTTGGAGAAAAAAGACATGCTTTTCCAACTTAATGATTTCACTAAAGTCCACTCCTGATCTTCTTTGAATTGATAATATGCTGAAGCCTTCATGATGCAAATTAAGTCATTCCCGTATCCCCTCCAAAGGTATAATATGCGACCATGGTCTTGGGTTTCTAGTCGCTATGTAGAGATATTTTTACCTAGATACCCATGGGTGTCTAATTATTAAAACACATCTATACTTAATATGTCGTATAAAATGTCGTCAAATTGAATAGTTTTGTTAAAACTTTTTTAATATTTTACGTATTTATGGACATATGAAGGAGTGATTTAGGTATTTAGAACTGTTTATTTAAAATAATTCCCATTTTTTAGTTTCATTCTGTATTCTATAACATGGTGGGTTAAAAAACATCCTAAAACATTGAAAAAATAGTGAAAACGACAGAAAACGGACTTTCTTCTGCCACACAAATCAGATATCAGGGAGGAGAAGCTAACCAAGAATGTACATAAGCAACATCAATGATACATGTGAAGCGGAGAAACAGGCCAAGTTTTCCAGTTCAACAAGTCATGCACAGATATACATCGGAAGCGGTTTTATCTATAATAACTACAGTATGCATTTCTCAAATCATGAGCAGGCGGGGGTTTATAGATGAATCTTAAACAGATAGCAGCTGAGCGCGCGGCAGAATATGTTCAAGATGGAATGAAGGTTGGATTGGGTACAGGATCAACGGCGTATTACGCTATTTGTCGAATTGGTGAGCGAGTACGTGAAGGGTTGAACATTCAGGCTGTAGCTACTTCGGAAGCATCGGACAAGCTCGCCAAAGAGTGGGGAATTCCGATCGTTCCATTTGATCAAATTGGACGTCTGGATCTTACCATTGACGGTGCAGATGAAGTTGATCCTGAGTTTAACCTGATCAAAGGTGGCGGCGGGGCGCTTTTGCGTGAGAAAATTGTAGCTGCAAACAGTGACAAACTGATTATTGTGGCGGATGGCAGCAAAGCCGTACAAAAGCTGGGGAAATTCCCGTTGCCAGTTGAAGTGGTTCCGTTTGCTTCAGAATGGACCTTCCAGGCGCTGGAGAAACTCGGATGTCATCCGGAATGGCGTATGGATGGGGATCAACGTTATCTTACGGATAATGGAAACCTCATTGCAGATTGCCGCATGGAAGCCATAGAACATGCTGCGGAGCTTAACGTTCAGTTAAATATGCTCCCAGGTGTTGTCGATAATGGATTGTTTATCAAAATGGCGGACACCGTCATTCTTGCGAAGGATGATGGCAGCATCGATGAGCGTCATCGTTCATGAACGGAAAGTGAGGTCATTGCATAGATGAGGGAAAACCCGTTAGTGGATGGTGAGATTGTTCTTCGATGTGTGGAGAAAGAAGATCTGACTGAACTCTATGAATTGATCTACAGTGAAGACGTACCGGAATGGAAGCAATGGGATGCGCCATATTATGCCCTTGAACATGAGAGCTACGAAGACTTCGAACGGAGCATGTTAAGAAGACTTGAAGCAACTCAGAGCAATGCTGATCCGGACTCCATTCGAATTATTGAGCTGAATGGACGAATCGTCGGTACAATCAGCTACTATTGGGAACATCGTCCATCCATGTGGCTGGAAATGGGAATAGTGCTGTATCGTTCAGCCCAATGGGGGCACGGGATCGGCACGCGAGTACTTCAGATATGGTCCAGCTACTTATTCGAGCAATTGCCACTGGCCCGGGTTGGGTTGACGACCTGGTCAGGCAATGAACGGATGATGCGTTCAGCTTCGAAGTCGGGACTGCAGGTAGAAGGACGCATGCGCAAATGCCGCATTGTGGATGGCAAGTATTATGATTCGATTCGTATGGGAATGCTGCGCGAAGAGTGGGAGCAGATACGATCTTCAGGCGCAGATCGAAATGTAAACAAGTGATGGAGGATTAAGAAATGCCGAACAACGAGGACAATCGGGAACTGTCTTTACAATTATTTGTGGTTCTCGCTCGCGCATATAATTCCGTTACATCCAGATCCAATCGGGATATCCAGAGTCATGGACTGAATACAACAGAATTTGGCGTGCTTGATTTGTTATACCATAAAGGGCCGCAGGCGTTGCAAAAGATCGGTGAAAAAGTGTTAATGTCCAGCGGCAATATCACGTATGTTGTGGACAAGCTTCAGAACAAAAATCTGCTGATTCGTCGAGCATCCAAGGAAGATCGGCGTGTCATATACGCTGAATTGACGGAGGAAGGAAGACATCTGTTCACACAAATCTTTCCTCAGCACCACCAGGTGATCATTGATGCGGTGGATGGGCTGGAACCTTCGGAAAAGGCGGATGCGATTCGTTTGTTAAAAAAGCTTGGTCTCGCCGCAGAGGGGAAAACTGACTTGCGTTAATAACGCAGGTCAGTTTTTTTATATGAATGTATGCCATTCGTCGTTCATGTATAATGAATAAATAGGTTGTATTTGAACGGGGACGATCGAGGCTGCTGAAGCTGCTGCAAGAGATTGAGAAAGCCTTTGTATAAGCAGTAGGGCTTAATTCGCGATTAGGAGAGTGATCATGTGATGTCTAATGAACATGGAGAGAAGAACTCATCGCACAAAACGATTGAACCGTTATCCAATCAGATGGTTCACGGCAAGGGGAGCCAAGAGCAGAGTTGTATATCTCTTCCGATATCAATCTTGCTTGCAGATGATAACGTCATCAATCGGCAAGTTGTGAAGATGCAACTCAAAAGGCTGGGCATGACGCAAGTGGATGCCGTCTCTAATGGGGAAGAGGCTAGCGAGGCCTTTCTTAGCAATAAGTATAGTATGATCCTGATGGATAACATGATGCCTGTAATGGATGGACTGGAGGCTACACGTCATATCAGAGCCATAGAACAGGATAAGATGTGGCACCCTATTCCGATTATTGCGATGACAGGAAATGTGATGGATGGAGAGAAAGAGAAATGTTTTGAAGCCGGGATGAATGATTTTATTGGTAAACCCTTCACGCTTGAAGCTCTAAACAACGTGATTCAGAAGTGGCAACAAGCATCACAGCCCAGAGAAATTACGAAATGATAGATAGTATACATACTTGTTTCACGTGGAAGATCGACTGAAAGAGAGGGGATGTTCATGTTATTATACAGCCTTGCGGTTCTGGTGCTGATCGTTCTTGCCTTACTATGGTTAGGTGGACTTTACTTCTTCAAAACCGCCATTCGGCGTGCTCCAAAATCATTTCTGGTTGACAATCCGAATCTGATGCCCGAACCGGATAACGAAATAATAAGCAGTGCGTCTGACTTGACGTGGCTTGATACGCAGCCAATCGAAGATATATTTGTTGAATCCCATGATGGATTAAAGCTGCATGGAACATGGCTTCCTTCCCCCAACGGATCGCAGCATCCAACGGTTATCCTGGCGCATGGTTATTCGGGAAAAGGCAGAGAGATGGCGGGCTTTGCCCGCTTTTATGCTGAAAAGCGGGGCTACAATGTGCTGATGCCGGATGATCGGGGTCATGGCCAAAGTGAAGGCAATATCATCGGATTCGGCTGGCTGGACCGTAGAGATTATGTTCAGTGGGTCCATTGGGTTCTGGGCAAGGTTGGCACAGAGACGGAGATCATCTTGCATGGAATTTCGATGGGAGGCGCTACAGTATTGATGACAGGTGGTGAAGCTCTCCCTGATCAGGTAAAGGCCATCGTATCGGATTGTGCGTATACCTCAGTGAAGGATGAACTGACCTTCCAGCTCAAGCAGCTATACAAGCTGCCCGCATTTCCGTTTATACCCGTTACCAGTCTTATCTCTAAATGGAAGGCAGGTTACTTCTTTGGGGAGGCATCGGCACTCAATCAACTCACCAAAGTTCAAGTTCCTGTTCTTTTTATTCATGGTGAGGCAGATAGGTTTGTTCCGACAGAAATGGTTTACAGACTATATGAAGCTTGTCCGACAGAAAAAGAACTGTTGACTATCCCCCGTGCGGGTCATGGAACAGCGTTTCAAGTGGATCGTCCCCGATACGAGGAGGTGCTGGAATCCTTTTTGACAAAGAACCTATCGAATTCTTCTGCAGTATCATCATTCATCTGATTCCAATAAAGCAACCTGGGTATTAAGTAGAAGATGTCCTTAAGGGGAGGTGCGAGATGCCATATACACCTAGAGTTTGTTCATATTGTCATGAAAAAATGGCAGAGAATGAGTTCAAATGCAAATCTTGTGGCAATCTGGTTACTACCAAAACGGTTCAGCCTGAACAACCGCACATGATTGAAAATGATGAATTGATATTGGATCGATATTCAATTGTGTTGCTTGTTCTGATGACACTGTTTCTTCCTCCGGTAGCCATGACCATCGGCGGCGTGATGTTATTTAGTGACAATACGTATAAGCAGGATACAGGTAAATTACTCGTAACTGGGGCATTCGTAGTGATGGTCATTCTCACCATTATTCTGTTTGCAGGTTCGGGGACATTGACGATTAATATCTAATCTATGGAGGTGCTTTTATGGCAAATGAACAATTTAAGGCTGCACGGAAAGCAGAGGCAGGTTACCATTCTAACTTCTATCAGAATAATGAATTATTCGCGTCCGGTACCTGGATGGCGAGGCCCATGCCTATGGTTATGGATATGTTGGAGCGTCTGCTTGCCCATAAGACGGAACTGCGAGTTCTCGATTTGGGATGTGGTGTAGGCAGACATACGATACCCATTGCACAGCGTCTCGGGCAAACAAACAGTGAAGTGATCGGCGTGGATTTGCTGGATGAGGCTGTAGATGGACTTCGCAAATATGCGAAAGAATATCAGGTTGATCATATCGTGCAAGCAGAGAAAGCAGATGTTGAGCATTACGCTATCGAGCCGGATCATTTTGATTATATTGCTGCTTGCTCTTGTCTGGAACATGTATCAAATAAACAAGCTTTAGTGGAAGCTATTGAACGTTTGCAAGCGGGAACCCGTACAGGCGGCATTCATTGTATCACGATGAGTACAAGTGTAGAGGAAAAAGAAATCAACACAGGACGGGAGCTTGAGCCGTTGATTGAATTGAATCTGCCCACAGCGGAGGCTATCGCATTACTGGAGAGGGCTTATACGAATTGGAATATTCTTCTTCAGGAATATGTAACACAGACGATCGAAGAGGAAAAATATGATGAACCGACACAGTTCCGTTGTGAACTGCTTCGTTTCGCTGCACAGAAACAGTAGCAGCCTGCCGGGATCGCGTAGTAAGGTCCCGGCAGTTCGTATTACTCGGTAGCTTAATAGGAACATCACGAGAAGCATCATGGGACAGGAGACATCATCACACCAGAACATGGGGGATCAGAATGAGTACATATGTGATTGGGATGGATGGCGGGGGAAGCCATACACGTGTAGCATTAGCCGATGAGAACGGAAAGGTTTTGACTTATGTGCAAAAAGGCGGTTGCAACCGCTATCATGATGCCAATGCTGAGCAGAATGTATTGGAGGGCATTGCTGAAGCCATTCGCGGAGCTGGGTTAGAAGTGAATCAGATTGCTTCCATTCAGGCGGGGATGGCAGGCCTGGATCGGCCTGAAGATACAGTCTGGGCTGAAGCGTTACTCGCCCAAACCGGTATATTAGGCAGAATCAGCGCAGTAAATGACACACATATTGCACATACGGCAGCTTTTGGCGGTGAGCCGGGCATTGTAGCTATTGGAGGCACAGGCTCTCTGATTCTGGGTAAAACGGAACAAGGGACCTGGCTCCGCAATGACCAGTTTGGCCACTATGCGCCAACAGCAGCTCGCTTTTTGGCTTATGACGCGGTGCATTCCATCCTTGCGGGACGTTATGGTCCGCAGGACCAACCCTGGATCGAACAGCTATTAGCCTATTGGAATGTAACTTCGATTCCGGAGCTTGCTGCACTGGGCGTATCAGGTTTTGCTGAAAATAGACAGGCCATCAATCGGATATTTGGTCAAATGGCTCCTTTAGTTACCGAAGCAGCAGCCGAAAATATTCCCCTTGCGGTCAGAGTATGTGATTCAGCAGCGGATACGGCCGTTGTGGGTATTCTCATGCTTGCATCATGTTTTGAAGATCAACAGGTGCGCATGACGCTTACAGGAAGTTGTCTGAGTACACCTTATATGGTGGAGGCCGTTCGAAAGGGGCTGGATGCAGCCTATACACCGGGTGGACAACAGATTCATTACATTACCAGCCATGTGCCGGCAGTCGGAGGTGCGCTGCTGGATGCATATCATTTGGCAGGAATTCAGGTGCCTGAAGGCATCACGTCTGATCTCCAATCGGAACTGAAACGGCATACGACTTGAACTTTTAAAGGCTAACGACTACAATACGATAACGGAATCAAGCAAGTTATAGGAGGAATCAGGGTGTTAATTCAATTGAAATCACGCATACAGGAGCCGGAAGTACAGGAGCTGTTGTCCTACTCGGTCTTTCCCGACCCGGATCACCTGAATCGTGCGTTACAACAGTATGTTGATAAGGAAGAGCTGCATTTGGACGGTTATGAAGACGAAGGCCAGCTGATCGGTCTGATTGGATATGAATCTACAGGAACGAGTGAGATCACCATTCATCATATTGCAGTTCTGCCTGAGAATCGTTTTAAAAATTATGGTCGTGGCATGATATCACAGGTGCTGGCCAAATATAACCCCGACAGACTGATCGCAGAGACCGATGTGGAAGCGGTAGAGTTTTATCGAAATACCGGATTCGTAGTGTACAGCCTGGGTGAGCTGTATCCGGGTGTGGAGCGATTCCGCTGTGTGCTGGAAAAAGAAGAGGAGCAAGACGAAGACTAGTAACTGTCTACTACTGTGTAACGTAAAGAGAGCATAATCATAACAGGATGTTGGATTTGGCGAAGCAGCTGAGTCGGACGTCCTGTTTTTTTGTCGTTTGTTTAAAAAAAATAGGAAAAACGTATTGCTTTGCAATATAGTTTCATTATAGAATAGTTTCATTGGAGAATAGTTCTATAAGTGAACTATATTTTGAGGGAAGGAGAATGAAGAATGAACACACCAGATGCTAGAAGTTTGGTTAACCGCTATTTGGATGCTTCTTTCCTGGTAACCAAACGGTTTGATACCCAGATACGTGAACGCTTGGGGCAAACGATTACTACTGATCAGTTCTGTGCACTTCGTTTGATCGAAGAGAAGCCGTTATGCACGCCCTCTGATCTGGCAGAGCTTTTATGTGTGGGCAAGAGCAGTATCACTGCTCTGGTTAACAAGCTGGTGGATCGGGATCTGGTCCATCGGGCCGGGGATGAGCGCGACCGTAGAGTGGTCTATTTGACTCTGACAGACAATGGACGTGAAGTATACAAGGAAACGGAACAGGAAATACAGCAGCTTCTGGAGCCATATTTGGTCCATTTCAAACCGGAAGAGGTTCAGAATTTCATTGAATCTTTTGAGAAGCTGGCAGCTCTACTAACGCATGAAGGAGGACAGGAGAACGAATGAGAACGATTTTGAAAACGCGATGGTGGTTGATGGGGCTATGGGTTGTTGTGGCTGCTGTATTAATGTTCACCGCCCCTAACATGAGTGAATTGATTCGGGAAAAGGGGCAGTTTTCGGTTCCTGAAGGACACTCTTCCACCCAGGCAGCGGCGATTTTGGAAGAAGCTGCAGCACAAAAGGGTGAGCAGCAGGGCAGCCAGTTGGCTCTTGTCTTTTATAATCCGGATGGTTTGGGTGCCGAGGGTAAAGAAGAGGCAGAACAGGCCGTTAAGAAACTGGAGGCAGAAAAGGAGAAACTTGGCATTCTGTCCATACTGGAACCTTTCTCTCAGCCTGAATTATCAGACAAAATGATCTCTGCGGATGGCAAGACGATCTTGACGTCGCTTTCTATTGATCAGGGAGACCGTACAGTCAAGGAAATGCGCGAAGACCTCAATGAAGCTTTGTCATCGGTCAATGTGGAGCATTACATAACCGGTAAAGGTTTGATTGATGAGGATACGGTGGAAAGTTCCCAAGAAGGACTCAAAAAATCGGAGTACATTACTGTAGTATTTATTTTGCTCATCTTGTTTCTTGTATTCCGCTCTTTTGTTGCTCCATTTGTTCCACTGCTTACGGTGGGAATCAGCTACATTGTTTCACAGCAGATTGTCGCGTTCCTTGTGGACGGACTTGACTTCCCTATATCGACGTTTACGCAGATCTTTATGGTGGCAGTCATGTTCGGGATCGGTACGGACTATTGCATCCTGTTGATTAGCCGGTTTAAGGAAGAATTGGCTCATCATGAAAATACTTGGGATGCCATTATTGCAACGTACCGCACAGCAGGCAAAACGGTATTCTTCTCAGCACTGGCCGTGCTGGTTGGATTCATTGCCATTGGTTTTGCGCAGTTTATGTTGTATCGTTCCGCGGTAGCAGTTGCTGTCGGTATTGCGGTGATGATGCTGGCATTAGTCACGATTGTTCCATTTTTCATGGCAGTACTGGGCAAAAGGTTGTTCTGGCCTTCCAAGGGTTCACTGGAACATGCCGAGAGCAAGATTTATGGTGCAGCCGGCCGTTTCTCCCTAAAACGTCCATGGGCAGCCCTTCTCATCGTTGCAGCGGTATGTGTGCCTTTGCTGGCAACTTACGATGGCAAACTGTCGTTTAACAGTCTCGATGAGATTGGTGAGAAATATGATTCGGTCAAAGCATTCAATATCATTTCGGACAGCTTCGGTCCGGGTGAATCCTTACCGGGTCAGGTCGTGATCCAGAATGATGAAGCTATGGATAACGCCAAGTACATGGCGCTCGCTGAAAAAATCAGCCGGGAAGTGGAGAAGGTGCCAGGGATCTCTGGTGTCCGCAGTATGACACGTCCAACCGGTGATGAGATCAAAGATTTTGAAGTGACACAACAAGTAGGGACATTGTCTGATGGTTTGGGCGAAGGTAAAACGGGTCTGGATAAAATCCGTGATGGCCTGAGCGAAGCCAGCAGTCAGTTAAGCAAAAATGAACCACAACTTAAAGAAGCTGCGGATGGGGCTGGAGAACTGACCAAAGGTACTTCCCAACTGCAGTCTGGTATTACACAGTTGTCGGAAGGACTTCAGCAGATTGAAAAAGGAATTCGTGACGGCTCCTCGGGTGCCGGTGATCTAAAAGCAGGTCTGCAGAAAGCCAAAACGAGTGCAGATCAACTTGCACAGGCCAACAATCAGCTGCTTCAAGCCTATCGTCAGGCAGGAGCAGGTGTCGCAGCGCTGGGTGATGGTGTAGGTGAACTGCAACAACAACTCAAAGGTGTATCTACAGCGTTGACCAGCTTGAATGAATCGTTCACAGCGCTTGAAGAGCGCTATCCTGATTTGCTGCAAGACGCCGATTATCAGCGGGTCAAAGGCACCCTTGGTGAAACAGGTACCGGCACGGCACAGCTTGCTCAAGGTTTGGGTCAAATTCAAACCAAGCTGGGAGAAGCCGCGGCTGGAATTAATCAGGCGAACGTTGGCTTTGCCTCCGCAGCTTCCGGACAGAAGGCACTTGCCGATGGTCTGGGTCAGATTGTGACGGGAATCAGTCAGTTGCAATCCGGTCTCAAACAGGCCGCTGACGGTCAAGGTAAAGTGATTAGTGAAATTCCTTCAATTCAGAAAGGGCTTGGTCAGCTTCAGGGTGGCCAAGAGAAAATTCAGCAAGGCTTCTCGGATCTGAGTGGTCAACTGACTCAATTGACAGATGGTCTTAATCAGAGTGTAGATGGAATCGAACAGGTTTCAGGTGGACTCGATTCAGCACAGGACTACCTGACACAATTGCAAAACTCTCCTGATTCCGATCTGGCAGGCTGGTATGTTCCTGAAGAAGCACTGAATAGTAAAGACTTTACACAGGTATTCGATACGTATCTGTCCAAAGATCGGAAAACGATGACGATTGACGTTATTTTTGCGGAAAATCCATATGGAACTGAAGCGATTGATCGTGTTCCGGATATTGAAGCTGCTGTACATCGTGCCGTACAAGGTAGTTCACTTGAAAAAGCGGATATTGCAATTGGTGGGGTAACCAGTATCTTTGCAGATCTGCAGGAAGTCTCCAACAACGACTACACGCGCACAGTTATGCTGATGCTTGCAGGAACGTTTATCATTCTGGTTCTGCTGCTCCGTTCAGTTATTATGCCGCTGTATCTGATCGTCTCGTTGCTGCTGGCGTATTTCACATCGATGGCCCTGACTGAAGCGATCTTTGTGAATATACTTGGGTTCTCGGGTATCAGTTGGGTTACGCCGTTCTTCGGCTTTGTCATGCTGATTGCACTGGGTGTGGATTACAGCATCTTCCTGATGGACCGTTTCAATGAGAACAAAGGTATGAGAGTCCAGGATGCCATACTGTACGCCATGAAAAACATGGGTACGGTCATCCTGTCTGCAGCCGTCATTCTGAGTGGTACCTTTGCCGCAATGTATCCATCGGGAGTTCTTTCGATGATGCAAATTGCGACGGTTGTACTCAGCGGACTGATCTTGTATTCTCTGCTATTCCTGCCATTCTTCGTTCCTGTAATGGTGAAAATGTTTGGCCGTGCCAACTGGTGGCCATTCCCGAACAAGGAACAGGCAGATTCCGTTGATTCGGATCGTAATATAGGCATGTAATGTAATGATATATGAAAGCCCCGCTGGATCCCCGGCGGGGCTTTCTGTGTTGTTTTGAACAATCTTTTATGAAACGGACAAATAAATGTGTATGCCTACGGACACCATCCCGCGCCTTGTCTCCGTTCCTCTCATACGATATATAGGAATTGTATATGGAGTGGTTTATAACACAGCAGAGAGGGGCGGCGGGATGGTATATCGATATGTGGCTATAGGAGATTCATTAACGGTAGGTACAGGAGCGCTGCTGGGCACCGGCTTTGTTCCTTTATATCGGAGAATGGCAGAAACGAATGTGCGTACGTTTGTATCCATGGAGAATTTGGGCGTGAATGGACTTACGTCAGGGGAAATGCTGCAGATGATATCCAACAATCCAAGAGTACGCCAATCACTGCGTGAGGCGGATATTATTACGTTGTCCATTGGTGGGAACGATCTCATTCGTACCTTCAAAGCAAGTGGCGGGATCCCGAATGCAAGTAAAATGACACAGGTGCTTGGGGATACTCGCAGTAACGTGTCCCAGATTATGAGGCATATCCGGCAGTTGAAAGGAAACAGTGTATATATGGTTCGTACGATTGGGTTGTACAACCCGTATCCGCAAGCGGCGGAAGCTGCATATTGGGTGCGGCAGTATAATTCCTTTCTGAATAGTGCAGGATCGGGGAACTATGCCTGTGCTCAGGTCTATGACCGGTTTGAAGGGCGTGAACGTGAACTGTTATTTTGGGACAGGGTTCATCCAAATGCAAAAGGCTATCGCGTGATTGCAGAACAGCTGAATCGTACAGGGTACTATCCATTTGCCTGATTAGCAGGCAGTTAAGCTTAGAATGAGTATTCACTTGGAGCTGACTAGACCGTAAGAAATACTTCCGTTAAGATGAGGACATATAGAGGTTGTATTATGTGAGGTAAAGGAGTTATTTTTGGTGCACATCATCGATTCAGGTTCCCTAAATGATTCAGAACAGCAGCTCATATCCACCGTTTTATCCTCATATGGCTTCACGTCCAACTGGAAAGCTCAGCGTGGAAAGGGAGGCATGAACAACTCTACCTTCATGGTAGAGATAGACGAAGAATGTTACGTGCTGAGGCAGTATGAAACGCATAATGATCAAATGAAAATTGCTTTTGAACATGAGGTGCTGTCTGCCTTGTCACGTTCAGAGTTTGAGCTTCATGTGCCTGCGCCCGTTAGCCTTCCTGATGATAAGCATGCAACATTTCTAGCTGTGCAGGATCGTTCCTCGGGCCGGAGCAAAATTGTGACGTTGTTCTATTATCGTGAGGGACATAATCCCGTGTGGAATACACCAGAGCAGCTGCGCGGACTGGGCAGGGCGGCTGGCATGCTGTCTTCCGTTATGGCGCACATTCCCATATCCCTGGCTCCCGTTTATCCGCCCTATTATCAGATTCAGGAGGCTTACCCGCTCTGTTCACCGGAGAAATTGTTACAACTATGCACCTCACCCCCGGATACGCTGATGGCATGTGCAGATGATCTGCAGAAGCTGAAAGTTGTATTGCCAGACTTATTCAATACGCTGCGAGGTATGGAGCTTTTGCCACATCAATTGGTCCATGGAGATTTAAATGCATCCAATGTATTGGCAGACTCTCAGGATATCATATGTGCTATTTTGGATTTTGAATTTGCCACATGGGATCTGCGGGTAATGGAGCTTGCTGTGCCCATGTCTGACCTGCTGACGATGGACAAGGAGCAGGCATGGATGTGGGAGGCTTTGGAGGGAATGATTCAGGGATTCAGGCAACAGGTCAACTTGGAACCAGAGGAGCTGAACGTGATTCCAGCGCTTATTTTACTTCGAAGTCTGGATGTGGTGATGCATTTTATCAGTCGATTGTTCGAAGGTACAGATGGGCCTGAAGTGGCTGTGCAGCAAATCAGGAAGCTGAGGGATCGGATAGACTGGATGAAAGGTAATGAGGAACGGCTGCGTAAGCTGCTGATTTAACTCTGCAACATGTGGATGTATAACAAAAGAGCACTGATTTCTGCCTTGAGGCAAGAATCACTGCTCTTTTTATTTGGTGAAATATTTATCACGAATGAATGGAAGGGATGCGTACATTGCAAATTCACGACGTCGAATCCAATGTCCAATCTAACGTAATCAAGTACCCTTACAGTCCACGCTTGCGGAACCAGCTGCGAACAGCCCAGCGACGCTCCTGCCGCTTCTTATATTTTGGCAGGGAGCGATACACGTTCAGTGATTGCTCGTAGGCTTGTTTTGCATCAGCAGTACGTCCAAGGGAGCGGTACACCGAGCCGAGCAGATAGAATGCTTCACTGGATGAAGAATGAATCTCCTGGAATTGCTGAACGTATGCCAGCGCTTTGTCCCGGTGAGTATCCTTGAACGCACCTGCAAGTGTTAGATAAGGACGTCCATATTTCACTCTTGGATTAATATCCAGTGCCTGCAAAATATGACGCTCGCCTTCTTCCGTTTGACCCAGATGGAGTTCAGTAGTGCCCAGCGCCTCCCAATATTCGGCTGATTGTTCATAAGGACGCTCCAGTTCCAGCAGCAAGGCATGAGCTTCGCTATAACGTTTGCGTTCCATCAACAGACGGGCCAGATCCAGCTTGGAAGAGACTTCATTCGGACTCATGGCAAGCTGCTGCCGGAGCCGTGAGATGTTACGCATACGTTTAAGTGGCTTCATGAAGCTTGGCATCACCCCAACATAGCGACGATCCAGGAAATACAGAATGATGAGGAAAATAATAACCGCCAAGAATGGATTGCCTACAATCCGCCACAGCAGGCCAAAGATTAGAAATTTAATCAGCACGACAAAGTCAACTCCAATTATGATGTAATCGCATTTCGAACACTTAAAATATATTTGGATTGGTCCAGCGGGTTAACTCCTCTGCGCTTCCGCGTATGGGTCTGATCCGAAGGACAATCCTGGTACCCGGCAAAAGAAGTCGTGAGTACCCCGCGTCCGCTCGTCTCTGAACGCAGCTTCACCGGATAATCCATGGAGCTTGCCAGAGGCATACGTCCTTCAACGATGCATCGTCCGCCTCCGATGATCGGCGCTTCAAAGGTTGCTCGCATATGTACCAGATCACTAAGCGCTTTGCCGCCGTACTCCTCCGGAACCGTTAACCGGAAATTCAGGATGGGTTCCAGCAGGGTTGTACCTGTGTTTGCCAACCCATCCATAATTCCCATCGGCGTAGCTACTACAAAATCCAGGGGATGGGTATGCCAGACATGGTGCTCTCCTTCGATTAGCGTAATGCGCAGGTCGGTAACTTCCCACCCCAACAATCCCTGAGATAGCGCTTCGGGAATACGGCGTTCTACTTCATTCTGATAACGGAGCAGGAGATGATCCGTCCGGACAGTGGATGAGTAGATCAGACCGCTGCCACGTGGCAAAGGCTCAATGCTGAATCGAAGAATGGCCCAGCAGGGCTTGGGCATCGTATATGCGATGAATCCTTCCCCGGAAGAACGAGGGGTTTCCTTATAGATGACGGACGGTGGGTCAAATACGACATCCAGTCCGAAACGACTCATCAACAGGCTGGACAGAATCTCAAGCTGAATGGTTCCCATGACTTTAAGATGCAGTTCCCGTTCTTCAGGCAACCATTGCAAATCGAGTAGAGGATCTTCATCCGTCAGCTCTTGCAATGCCGCTACAAGGTCAGGATAACGAGCTGTGTCTTTACCATGGACCTGCACGGTCAACAAGGGAACAGCCAGCTGGGGTACAGGAGGCACACCTTCGGGGCTGCCAATAATATCACCAACATGGGTTTCGCTTAGTCCGTACAGTGCGGCGATCTGTCCGGCATGAACAGCACCGGTATCCGCCCATTTCCGACCATCCATTCGGCGAATCTGTGTCACTTTCTCTTCCAGCTTCCGAGTGGAGTTATAGATCGTATCCCGATTATGCACGCTGCCACCATACATGCGAACATAGGCTGTACGGCCCATCGTTTTATCCCGTTCAATTTTGAATACAACCCCGGATACTGAAGGTTCTTGAGGCTGTGCAGGTGCAGGAAGAAATTCGATGATGGCATCCAACAGTTCCGTTACGCCGATCCCTTTGCCAGAAGCACCATAACAAATGGGGAACACTTCGCCCTGATGCACCTTTTTGCGAAATGCTTCATCTAGCTGGTCAGCAGGCAGCGTTTCACCATTAATGTAGGCTTCCATCAAATCTTCGTCCAGTTCGGCAAGTAATTCAAAAAGGCCAGGGATAGATGAAGAAGAACCCTTCACTTGCGTTTGGCTATCATTCCATAAGGAGTCAATGCCCTCAAATACATCTTCATTCATACGAAAGGATTGGATCTCGCATACGAAAGGAGATAGGCTGGAGCGGATCTGATCAATAACCGTCTCAGCAGAGGCACCAACCCGATCCATTTTGTTCATATAAATCAGGGTAGGAATTCCAAGCGAGCGGAGAGCATGCCAGATGGTCTCGCTTTGGGATTGGACCCCTTCCACGGCGGACACAATCAGTACGGCTCCGTCCATAACACGCAGGGCTCGCTCTACCTCAGAGCTGAAATCGATATGTCCCGGCGTATCAATCAGATCAATAATCGTATCTTTCCAGATCAAAGAGGTCATAGCTGCCTGCACGGAAATGCCTCGTTCCTTTTCAATATCCAGAGAGTCTGTGGCTGTAGTTCCGTCATCTACGCGACCTGGAATGCGTACGACACCGCTTTGAAATAACATATGTTCTGTCGTTGTTGTTTTCCCTGCATCGACGTGTGCGAAGATGCCGATATTTCTGCGATTCAATTCGTTTAACATGGGATGTAAGGCTCCTCTGGCAGCAGAAACGCATCGTTTCCGACATTGTAATTCAGTATTATAACATACCACACGAATAGTATGGAAGAATATGTTACACACAGACAAATCTCTACATTTCAGGATGTCGTGACAATCACGTTTGATCCTGATTCTTCATGGTTTTACGGTAGGCAGCGGGTGTGGTACCCGTCAGTTTCTTGAATTGTCTATAAAAATGGGGCAGGCTCTCAAAACCGCAAGCATCGGCAACAACGGCCATCGTCTCATCACTTCGAAGCAGATGCTCTTTTGCCATAATGACCCGGCGGGCCAATGCATAGTCAGTTAGTGTCATGCCGGTATACCTTTTGAAGGCACGGCTGAAGTGCGCCGGGGATACGGCTGCTTGCCGTGCCAGTTCCGGCAAGGAAAGGCCACTGCGCAGCTCTTCATCCATATGAGCCAGTGTAGAGGAGAGCCAGCTTGGTCCAGGAACAGTTCTGGCAGGACTTGCAGGACCAACTGCCTCCAATCGCTCCAGATATATAAGTAAGAGCTGCAACCGCAGCAGAGCGGCGTGGGCGCTCAGGTGATGTTCTAACTGGAATTCTGCATGAATGTCGTCAATTAATGCAGCCACCTGTGCTTGCTCCGTGGCTTCTAGATGCCTCTTGTACACTCTGCGTTTGCGGCAGCGTTCAAATAGAGAGAGCATGGCTGACGCACTGCCTCCCGCTGTGGAGGCCAGTAATCCTGGACTGAAGAACAGGGCCGACGAAGTCACCGGATTCCCGGCATCCGGTAATGCGCGGTGTACCGTGCTGCCAGGAATGATAAACAAATCGCCCTCCTGCATGTCTTCAAGACCAGTATCAATGAAAATGGTGCCCTGACCCCGATATACATAAATAATTTCATGCCAGTCATGAAGATGATCCGGCAACTCGTTCTGGGGGGACTTGGTATCTGCATACACCAGACGAAAGGGAATCCCCGATTCCGCCTGAATGGTTGTACGAACGGGCGAACGTTCCATTCGATCTCCTTTCAAAACAGTGCTAACAAAAAAGTGGTTACATCTGATCATGAAAGAGTACATTTACCGCAATATAAGCAATTAAATTTCCTTTTATTGATGATACAATGAATTTAAAGCGTTTTCAATGGAAGTGTAAGCAGCTGTTTCTGTGCAGCGGGACATCTGATATTGACAAATAAAACGATGAGGTGAGTGTTCATGTCGGCGAGCACGAAAAGACCACGGCTAAAGCTGAATCTGCTTGGAAGTGATAACCAGCGCAAATGCAAAGAAGTGATGGAACGTCCCGTAAAGGTACTACAGATTGGGGAAGGCAACTTTTTGCGTGGGTTTGTAGACTGGATGCTTCATGAGAGTGCCAGACAAGGCAAATTCCATGGCAGTGTTGCCGTGACCCAACCTCGACCTGGGGGAAAGGCAAAGCTGGAACAAATTCGTGATCAGGATGGATTGTACACGATGATTACCCGGGGACTGTCACAGGGAAAAGCAGTGGAGCGTACAGAAATGATCTCGATTTTTTCACAGTGTATTAATCCGTACGAAGAATGGCAGGATTTTCTGAAACTAGCGGAATTGCCCTCCCTAGAGTTTGTCATCTCCAATACAACCGAATCGGGATTGAAATATACGTATTCAGAGTACACGCAGGGTGAGCCGGTACAATCGTTTCCAGGTAAACTGACAGTCTTCTTGCATCAACGTTATCTGCGGTTTGATGGGGACCCTTCCCGAGGATTGATTCACCTGCCGTGTGAGTTGCTTGAGGGCAACGGGGATGTACTGCGCAGTTGTGTGCTGCGGCATAGTGAGGATTTTGGTTATTCTGAAGGCTTTCGTTCATGGATTGAGAACCATAACTTGTTCCTGAACAATCTGGTTGACCGGATTGTCACGGGTGCACCGACTACGGAAGAAGCCGATTCCCTGACCAATCGCTGGGGATACGAGGATCAACTGGTCAATACGGCTGAGCCATATCATTTCTGGGCCATTCAGGCAGATGAAGTACTAGACAAGAAACTCCCCCTGAAACAGGCGGGGCTCAACGTACATTGGGTGAAGGATTTGAAACCTTTTCAGTTGCGCAAAGTTCGTATTCTGAATGGTGCTCATACTCTCATGTCATCGCTCGGCATTCTGCAAGGCAAGGAATATGTGAGAGAGACGATGGAAGACCCAGAGTTTGGCTCTTGGGTCAGAGAAGCGGTACATCAGGAGATCGTGCCTGCACTGGATATGCCGGATCATAATCTGGATCAGTACGCAGGGGAAGTGTTTGAACGTTTCCTCAATCCGTATATTAATCACAAGCTGCAGGATATTGCATTAAATACAGTAGGAAAGTTCAAGGTCCGTGTGCTGCCTACACTTTTGGCCTATGAGCAAAATCAGGGAACCTGGCCTGACCGGCTCGTAAAGGGGTTTGCGGGATTATTGTGTCTGTATCGTCCAGTGAACACGCCGGATGGTTATATGGCACAGCGACTGAACGGTGAATCTGTCCTGCTTCGGGATGATGCGGATGTACTGGCTGCACTCGCCAAGCATTGGGATAGTTATGATCCTTTGAAGCGGGATAAGCAGCAATTAGACCAGAGTGTCGCTGCTGTATTATCTGATGTATCGATCTGGGGAGAGAATCTGGATGATCGAGAGGGGCTTCGCGAAGCACTCGTTCACGAAATTGGTTTGCTGGAAGGTGAGAGTTAATGAACACAACACGTACAGTTAATGACTGGATCGCGATTCAACCGCAGGATGATGTCATTATAGCTCTTCGGGATTATGTAAAAGGGGAACATATTACCCTGCCAGACAGCACTGCTTTTACATTAAGGGAAGACGTACCCAAAGGCCATAAAATTGCTGTGCATACCCTCGCACCGGGTGAGGATGTGATGAAATATGGTTTTTCCATTGGGATAGCCAAGGAACAGATCGAACAGGGTAGCTGGATTCACAGTCACAATCTAAAAACAGGACTTCACGGTTTACTTGAATACCAGTATCAGCCGGGACCACCTGTCCAGACGGACATGCCTCCTGAACATCTGCGTTCATTTGATGGGTATCTGCGCCCTAACGGTGAAGCAGGTATTCGTAATGAAATCTGGATTGTAAATACGGTCGGCTGCATTAATAAAGTGTGTGAGGCTTTGGCTCGGATGGGCCAGTCTCAGTTCGGCAGTAGGGTGGATGGCGTATATCATTTCCCACACCCGTTCGGCTGCTCGCAGCTTGGAGATGACCTGAAATATACGCAGCAGGTATTGGCTTCCCTGGTGGAACACCCGAATGCTGGCGGCGTGCTGGTCATTGGTCTGGGTTGCGAAAATAATCAGGTAGACCAGTTCCGCGAATGTATCGCACCGGAATATCAGGGGAAAGTCCGTTTTCTCAAAGCACAGGAAACAGATGATGAACTTGAGGAAGGACTGCGTCTGATGGAAGAGCTCGTGGAGCTCGTCGAACATGAACAGCGTCAGCCGCTACCTTTGAGCAAGCTCAAAATTGGATTGAAGTGCGGCGGTTCGGACGGACTGTCCGGGATTACGGCGAACCCGCTCGTAGGCTCCGTTGCGGATATGCTGGTTGCTGCCGGAGGTACGGCCATATTGACCGAAGTTCCCGAGATGTTTGGTGCAGAGACCATTCTGATGAATCGGGCGGCCAATGAGCAGGTATTTGATGATTTGGTAGACTTGGTGAACGGTTTCAAACAATACTTTGTGAACCACGGTCAGAATATATATGAAAATCCTTCACCAGGGAATAAAGCAGGCGGGATTACCACGCTGGAAGAAAAGTCTTTGGGATGTACGCAAAAGGGAGGACGTTCTTCCGTAGTTGATGTACTTCGTTACGGCAAACGTGTCACTCAAACCGGCCTGAACATTGTGGAAGCTCCGGGGAATGATCTCGTGTCTGTTACAGCACTGTCAGCTGCGGGTGCGCATATTGTTCTTTTCACGACAGGTCGCGGAACGCCGTTTGGAGGCCCGGTACCTACCGTCAAAATTGCAACCCAATCTGACCTCGCAAATCGGAAAAAGCACTGGATCGACTTTAACGCAGGTCAACTGCTGGAAGGGAAGACGATGGAGGACGTGAAAGTGCAGCTGTTCAGCCAACTGATCGATATTGCTTCAGGACGGGCGCATACACTCAGCGAGCAGCATGGATTTCGGGAAATTGCGATATTCAAGGATGGAGTCATCCTGTAATTGTATTCGTTCGTTGCTTTATATCTGTTGCATGTATGGTAAAAGTATATACAATAAATCCCGGTGGCCCTCTTCGGCTACCGGGATTTGTTGTTCAAAGGGCGTTTCAATCACTTTATGGCAAAGGATTTTTTGATTTTGGTCAGTGCGGCAGCAGAAGTGTGTTTCTCCAATTGTTGTACCAGAAGTTCGCTCGCATCTGCAACGCTGCCCTCAAACGGTTCAATACCTTGACGCTTCATCCAGCAGCCTGAGGTCTCATAAGCAGAGCTGTTCCAAGCCACCTTGCCTTCAGCGAGGCCTTCTTTTTCTTTGGTGCCGCAGATGACAATGGCACACATGCTTTGAAGGTCCAGCAGCCCCTGGTCAAATACTTTTTTGTCCTCTTTGGCTCCAAAACCTGCCAGTGAACGTAATTTCCGTCCATCAATCCCCTCCTGCTTCTCGATTATCTCATACAGTTTGAATGCTTCTCGAGAGAGGAGACCCGCGTCATATTGTTCTTCCATGACTCTGGAGTCCGCTAGCAGACGGTGCACCCATGGGAAATATTCGCGTGAGACAAGAATGGCTTTCTTTTTGAGAAATTTGCCGTAGGCAGCGATCCCTTCCTCAGCCAGACGTGAACGCCACAACCAAGGATCAAGCTCGTTATCCTTGTGCCAGTTTTCTTGAGGCGTTATAGAGGACAATGAAGGGTATTCAGGAAATAAAGGGGCGAGTGGGAGCAGTCCCACAGCCTCTATTCGCTGCACAGCTTCTTCGTAAGTAACGATCGATTCATGCTCATTCATCATGATTTGGCAGGCTCCTTTTTAGCGTGTGTTACAACGATTATTGTTGGAAGTAAGATACTTCTGGTAGACTTCCTCGGCATGTTTGCGAATATCGCAGCGGAGGTTCTCGGGTTCAAGTACTTCTGCTTCACGTCCAAGTCGATAAAAGAATCGTACAGCCCAGGCCCACTCACCAGGAGGGCAAAGAAAGGACAGTTCCCAGACATCCGGAGCAATCTCGGTCATCCGTTCTCCAATATGCTTGTCCTGTTCTGCCTCGATCATTCCGCTGTAACTCAGACGTGCGGTAACACGGGTCGGAGAAGGATCGGGAGATTTCGGTTTGCTGCGCTGTCGCTTTGCCTTTTCTGCCAGCTGTTGTGATTCAAGCAGCTCAACTGGCGTAACGTCCAGAATGCGGTCTGCCCTGAACAGGCGCTGTTCACCGTGCTCCTCCGAATACGCTTCACAATACCAGAAACCGGCTGAAGCATAGACTCGAATGGGGCAGATTGTTAGCCAGCGTTGACGGGAAGCAGAGCGGTACAACATACGCAGCCACCCTTGTTCCGGGATACAAGCCAGAAGCGGTTCCAGATGATGAAGGATGTAGTTTCGCTCGGGAACATCATGCTGCAGTTGTTTGAGCATGGGGTCCATCCTTGCTTTGACATCATCCGGAATAATGCTTTTGATTTTGTCCATTAATGTCCAGCGTTTCTCTTGAAAAGGGGTATCTGCATAATGGCTTAGGCCTTCGAGAGCAAAGATGAGAGTAGCTGCTTCAACCGGGTCTAATTGCAGTGGGGGCAGTACATACCCCTCCATAAGTCTGAAGCCGCCTCCGGGACCGGAGATAGCAATGATCGGGACATTCATCTCTGAGAGAGATTGGATATCCCGCAGGATGGTACGGCGGGAAACTTCAAACTTTTCTGCAAGTGAATGTGCCGTTTCGTGACCGTGCTGCAATGCCATAACGATGGCGGCAAGCCGATTTGTTCTATTCATGTCAGCCACTCCGTTTCGAGGGTTGCGCCGCCGGAAAGGATGCTGGAGTGTTCCTCTCATTGTAGCAGTGTATAAGTGACATCATGATTGTCACCAATATTTCGCAGCATTATATTATTTATTTTTTACAGTGCAGCGCCTACTTTAGGAGGGTCGCTTCCTTTTCCCGGCGGGGCGTCGTTAAATTGTGTGTCTCGTCCAATTCGCTTCGCTTCTCGGTATTTCCTTCTAACCGATAGCCTCACAAATAATGACAAAAAC
The DNA here is from genome assembly GCF_002750415.1 of Paenibacillus sp. LK1. NCBI lineage: Bacteria > Bacillati > Bacillota > Bacilli > Caryophanales > Paenibacillaceae > Paenibacillus > Paenibacillus sp. LK1. The sequence goes on along the minus strand of NZ_PEII01000001.1, from coordinate 541,419 downwards.
CCGTATCCGGTCTAAACGGATACGGGAAGTAGCAGATTGAAACAAGTTCAATCATATAATACTTTAAATTTTAACAATTGACACGTTTTTAAGCCACGGATAGTGATCGGTGCGATTTCCATGTAACATGTTGTATCATTAATTTTCGAATATTATTTCATTTCAAGCAGCTGCACACCACGTCCTTCAATCTCGATCGTACCTGAAAGTGACCGATCTGTGAGCAAATCATGAGCCTTAGCTTTGCCCAAATCATAGGATTGAGTGGTAGCATTGTGATTCATGACAAACAGGTACTGTTGTCCATCCTTGGTACGAGCAGTCACTTCAACACCTTCTGGAGTATCCAGAAGAGAAGCAATATTTTTGTTTGCAGCCAGTTGTCCCAGCAAGCCGTCCAGGAATCGATCTTCCGGATCGGAAGCTACATACCAGGCTTCACCTTGACCAAAGGTGTTACGGGTTACCACAGGCATGCCTTTGTAGAAATCGTCCCCGTACTCGGCAATGATATCTGCACCTTCACTGTGCAGCAAGTCACACAACATGCCGCAACCAAATTCTCCTTCAAGATCCCCATAAGCCTCTTTCATGACAATACGGTTTCTTTGCTCAGGCAGCAGTGCATCAATTTCTTCGACCCAGATACCGAGCAGTTTGCGAAGTTCGCCAGGATAACCACCGGTTGTTACGATGTCACTCTCATTGACGATACCACTGAAGAAGGTTGTCAGGAATGTACCGCCTGCTTCAACATACTTCTCCAGCTTGGCCGCAAAGCCTGGTTTAACCATATAGAGTACCGGAGCGAGCACGATGTCGTATTTGCTGATATCGGTATCCACACTAACGATGTCCACCTGAATGTTGCGGCGGAAGAAGGCAGCGTAGTATTTGTGAATTTGATCTACATAGTTCAGTGCAACCGTAGGCCCGCTGGATTTCTCGATTGCCCACCAGTTATCCCAGTCAAACACAATCGCCACTTTGGCATCCACGGTAGCATCCAGCGTTTTGTCTCCCAGCAACTGCAATTCCTTGCCCAGCTCCGCGACTTCACGGAATACACGGGTATGTTCATGGCCGACATGTTCAATAACTGCACCGTGATATTTCTCGCAGGCGCCAACCGAACGGCGGAGCTGGAAGAACATGATCGTATCCGCGCCATGAGCAACGGACTGGTAGCTCCACAGGCGCATAACGCCTGGGCGTTTCAATGAGTTATAAGGCTGCCAGTTTTGCTGGCTTGGTGTCTGCTCCATGAGCATGAACGGCTGTCCGTCCTTCAATCCACGCATCAGATCATGAGCCATAGCTGTGAAACTTACCGGAGTCGCAAGACCCGGATAGCTGTCCCAGGAGACGATATCCATATATTTAGCCCATTTGAAATAATCCAGCTGTTTGAAGAATCCCATCAGATTGGTTGTAACGACCGAATCCGGGATATGTTTTTTGATCGCATCATATTCCAGACGGTAACAATCAAGCATACTGTCGGAGTTGAAGCGGGAGTAATCAAGCGAGATGCCCTGGAAGGTGGAATTGTTGTTTCCCCAGTGCTCACTCAGATTGCTTGGCAGTACAATCTCATCCCAATCGTAGAATGTGTGCCCCCAGAAATTGGTGTTCCATGCCTTGTTGAGCTGCTCCAGGGTCTGATAACGTTCTTTGAGATACACGCGGAACGCTTTCTCGCAGTTATCACAATAACAGTCGCCGCCATATTCGTTGGAGATATGCCATACAAGCACAGCCGGGTGATCCTTGTAACGTTCCGCCAGCTTGTCTGCAATTTTCTCGGAGTATTTGCGGTAGGTTGGGCTATTCGGACAGGAGTTATGCCGTCCACCGAATTTGCGTTTGCGTCCATCGGCATCCACACGCAGTACATCCGGGTATTTCTTCGCCATCCATGCTGGATGGGCAGCAGTGCTTGTCGCGAGACAAATGTAAACACCGCTTTCATAGAGACTATTCATTAACTGGTCGAGTCCTTCAAAATTATAAGTAACTTCATCAGGCTGAATCAGTGCCCATGAAAATACGTTGATGGTCGCAATATCAATACCTGCCAATTGGAACATGCGCAGATCTTCAAGATGTGTCTCATGATCCCATTGTTCAGGGTTATAGTCGCCGCCGTAGAACATTTTGGGTAACTTGCTGCTAATCAAATGTGTTCACCTCTTGTATAAGAATAAATCTATACTATATGATGGATATGACTTTTAAAATATAAGAAAAGTAATGAAACATATAAGAATATGGAACTGTAATTTTGGTTTTTGTTCAAAGGAGAGAATCCCTATGCTCATCACACCCGATCATCGGCGCTATTTTATGACCCCACGCGATCAGCCGCTTCCGCTCTACATCGAAAGTATAGGGTATAACGGCAATCAGGAGAATGTGTACAGACCTGCCGGATATCCTTGTTATCACTGGCTTCAGACGGTGAAGGGAGCTGGAGAGTTCAAGTTTGCAGGTTCCACTGTACTGCTGGGAGAGACTTCCGGCATTTTGCTACCGCCGAATGAGCCGCACGAGTATGTACGCTCGCAAGGAGAATGGGAGACACTTTACATTACATTTGGAGGCGGCCAGTGCCCGGCCATTACAGAGTCGCTTGGTTTGGGGGAGGCAGCCCTTCACCAGTGGGATTCACAGAGCCCGCTTGAATACTATGGCAGGGAAGTGCTGGGTTCCATCAGCAGTGACCAGGATTTATCCGGGTTGGAAGCGTCAGCGGACATGTATCGATTTCTGATTTTGCTCAAAAAACATGGCATGACGGGCAGTCGTTCTTCAATTTCCCATGCCGTGGAACGGCTGGCTCCGTTAATTTCGTTTATGAATGAACACTATGCCGATCCCGAAATCGGTCTTGAACAGATGGCCGCCATACCCGGCATTACGCCCAGGCATCTGAATACTCTTTTTAAACAATCTTTTGGTATGACCGCCTACAGTTATTTCATTCTCCTCCGTATTCGCAAATCGAAAGAATGGATGACAGGGGACAGCAAACTGACCGTCAAGGAAACGGCAGCGAAGGTTGGTTTTCGGGATGCGAGTCATTTTGTGGCTACATTTCGGCGGATTGAAGGCGTAACTCCAGAGCAGTATCGAACGTTATATTAATCCGTCTGAGGTACAAATGTGCTATAAAACACTGTTCAAGCATGAGGATTCCGTGTAACCTGTTACAAATTGAACAAAAAGTGATGCCAGGAAGGTATTGATGCGCAAGGGTGCTACCCGTTATGATGATATCGATTCCTTAGATTGGAAAATGACTATACGGATCAACGTATCCGTTCAACTTAGAGAGGATGATTGAAGTGACATCAACTATACCATTGTGGGACCATGCAGCACCTTATGCGGCCAAGGGTCATGAGGATGAAATGCCCCATCTGATTCCATTTATTCAGCCTGGTTCCGAGAGCGCTGTCATTATCTGTCCGGGTGGAGGCTATGGATTTTTGGCCGATCATGAAGGAGCTCCAATCGCTGAATTGCTGAACCGTGCGGGAATTAGCGCATTTGTGCTGAAATACCGTGTGGCGCCTCACCAGCATCCGGCACCCATGACAGATGGTCAGCGTGCGATCCGTTATGTACGGGCTCATGCCGAGCAATATGGCATTCAGCCTTCCAAAATTGCCGTGCTTGGTTTCTCGGCGGGCGGTCATCTTACAGCCACGTTGGGAACCTTGTATGACGAGGGCCAACCAGATCATGAAGATCCTATTGAACGGGAGAGTTCGCGTCCGGATCGGGTTATTCTTTGTTATCCGGTAATTACGATGGACTCCTATGGACATGCCGGTTCTCGTGAAAATCTGCTTGGTCCAGATGTGTCTGCTGAACAGATCAAGGCTTTCAGTGCGGAGCAGCAGGTGAGAGCCGACGCTCCTGAAGCATTCATCTGGCATACGAGTGATGATCAGGCGGTCCCTGTAGAGAACAGTTTGCGTTACGCGCTTGCCCTGGGTGCACACGGCATTCCTTATGACTTGCATGTATTTGAAAAAGGTTCACATGGTTTGGGATTGGCAGAGGATGACCATGCCGTTCGGGCCTGGTCTGATCTGTGCCTGACCTGGCTTAAGAATCAAGGGTGGTAACCCGGCACCTGGCTGATCTATGTCTTTCCTGAAAATGAAATATGAATACGAGTGAACTCACATATTTTAACGCTTATGAGAGCGAAGGAGAAAACGATAATGAAATTGCAAAAGAATGATAAGCTGCTTTTTATCGGAGATTCAATCACGGATTGTGGCCGTGAACATCCTGTTGGTGAAGGTAGTTCTGGACTGGGGCATGGCTATGTGGCGCAAGTGTATGCCTTGCTGCGTTCCATCTACCCGGAATTGATGTTACGGATTCAGAATGTGGGTAATAGTGGGAATACGATCCGTGATTTGAAGCAGCGCTGGGACCGAGATGTGCTAGATCTCAAACCAGATTGGCTAACAATCATGATCGGGATCAATGATGTATGGCGTCAATTTGACAATCCGTTATCCACAGACTCGCAAGTTTTTCTGGAAGAGTATGAATCCACACTACGAGATCTGGTTGCTTCTGTTCGTCCTGGGTTGAAAGGACTTGTTCTGATGTCTCCTTATTATTTGGAAGCCAATCCGGAAGATCCGATGCGGGCTACGATGGATATATACGGTGAGGCTGTTCGTAGAGTAGCCGCTGAATATGACGCCATTTTCGTGGATACACAGGCTGCATTTACTCCATTCTGGGATCATTTCTATACGTCTGTGCTGACTTACGATCGGGTTCATCCCGATGCAACAGGCCATATGGTGCTTTCCAAAGCGTTCTTGGATTCCATTGGTTTCGAATGGTCAGGCGGCGTCAAATCTTAAAAAGGACGTGATGGCATGAGCGATTTGAACATTGCAGTACATACCCCGGCACTGCTGGGAGAAGGTCCAAGCTGGGATGCTGAACACAATCGATTATTATGGGTGGATATTGAAAGCTATAAGATCCATGTATACGTTCCGGCTACAGGAGAGGATCGGACTTATGATGTTGGCGAGCATGTAGGTGCGGTTGTGCCATACCATGATGATGAGGTTGTCGTTGCTTTGCGAAGTGGTTTCCACACCTATAACTTGCTCACGGGAGAGTTACAGCCGATTGAAGATCCGGAGAAAGGCAAGGACAACAACCGTTTCAATGACGGGAAGTGTGACGCGCTTGGACGCTTCTGGGCAGGTACGATGAGTATGAACAATGAAAGCAAGGCGGGGGCATTTTATTGCCTGGAGGAAGAACAGCCTGTTCGAACGTTGTTCAGGGATGTATCCACATCCAATGGTTTGGGCTGGAGCCCGGATCAACAAAATATGTATTACATTGATACGCCGACACGATCCATTGACCGTTTTGATTTTGATTTGGCTGCTGGAGAGATAACAAACCGGACAAGTATAATTGCTATACCGGAAGAATTTGGCTATCCGGATGGAATGACTGTAGACAGTGAGGGAATGCTGTGGGTTGCCCACTGGGGCGGAGGAAGAGTCACTCGTTGGAATCCGCATACAGCAGAGCTGATGCAACAGATTGAGGTACCTGTAGATCAGGTGACATCCTGCTGTTTCGGAGGACCTGAATTGGAGGACTTATATATTACGACTGCTCGCATTGGTATTCGAGAAGAGCGGCTGACAGAGACGCCGAATGCTGGATCTCTATTTGTAGTCAGACCGGGTGTGAAAGGGCAGAAAACCTACGCATTTGGCGGGGGAGCAGCAAAGTCGGATACGAAATGAGAGAAGGACCGTGTTACTAGAACGTTGTTCTTCGTCTATAAAATATTTATCAATGAAGAAGGATGCTGTTTTAAACAGCATCCTTTTTTTATATTTTTAAAAGCGATACGCAGAAAAAATCACAAAAAATAAATTGGAGCAGAAGGGGATTTTTAATTGCCATCGAATGTTATTTATTGCAAGTATAATCCAATGGATGGTAATCGTAATTTGATTTATGAAAGCGTTTTATAAAATTGGAGAGGAGGTGGGGCTGGTTGTCTGATCCAATGCATTAAATGTCTGACACTGCACTCATCAACATGATGACACAGCGGGGTTTACCGGATGCGATGAACATATTGAAGAGGAGGCTAAGTAATTATGAAAACGTTTTTGGGAAAGCTGCGGGTGATGAGCCTCACGGTTGCTGTTGCAGCAGTTTCGTTGGGAGTACTCGCAGGAACAACACATGCGGCACCTAGTGATCCATACCAGTGGAAAAATGTCGTGACCGGGGCAGGTGGAGGTTTTGTACCGGGGATTATTTTCAATGAGTCAGAGAAAGATTTGATCTATGCCCGGACGGATATTGGGGGAGCCTATCGCTGGAATCCTGCGAATGAGAGTTGGATTCCACTCACCGATTTTGTCGGCTGGGATGACTGGAACAAAAACGGAGTCGATGCGCTGGCAACAGACCCGGTTGACCCCAATCGAGTGTATATGGCTGTCGGCACGTACACGAATTCTTGGGACAATAACAACGGTTCCATCCTGCGCTCTACGGATCGCGGTGATACTTGGCAGACAACAACTCTTCCGTTCAAAGTCGGAGGTAACATGCCGGGACGTTCCATGGGGGAACGCCTGACCGTTGATCCGAATAAAAATAGCATTTTGTATTTTGGTGCACGCAGTGGCAACGGACTCTGGAAAAGTACGGATTACGGCGTAACGTGGAACAAAGTAACGAGCTTCCCGAATCCGGGTACGTATGTGGAAGATCCGTCTTATGAGTATACGAGTGACATCGTGGGTCTTTCTTGGATCACATTTGACAAATCAACAGGTTCTGCTGGACAGGCAACACAGACCATCTATGTCGGGGTAGCCGACAAAAATCAAAGTATATACCGCAGTACGAATGGAGGCGCAACGTGGACTGCTGTTGCTGGACAGCCTACAGGGTATTTGCCTCATCACGGAGAACTGGATGCCAATGGAAATCTTTATATCTCTTACAGCGATGGTGCGGGCCCTTATGATGGGGAAAAGGGAGACCTCTGGAAATTAAATACAACTACAGGAGTATGGACCAACATTAGTCCAGTACCAAGCAGCAGCACGGACAATTACTTTGGATACGGCGGACTGGCTGTAGATGCTCAGCATCCTGGTACACTGATGGTGGCAACCCTCAACTCCTGGTGGCCTGATGCCAATTTGTTCCGCAGTACGGACAGTGGAGCTACTTGGACCCGCATTTGGGAATTTGAAGGATATCCAAACCGTAAAATGCGCTATACACAGGATATTTCGGCCGCTCCTTGGTTGACCTTTGGGACGAATCCTGCACCGCCTGAAGTTTCTCCAAAGCTGGGCTGGATGATTGGCGATCTGGAGATTGACCCGTTTGACTCTGACCGCATGATGTATGGAACAGGTGCGACCATCTACGGAACGAAAAATCTGACAGACTGGGATGACGGGAACAAAATCAATATTTCAGTAATGGCCAAAGGGGTCGAGGAGATCGCAGTTCTGGATCTGATCAGCCCGCCAAACGGAGCACATTTGTTAAGTGGGGTAGGGGATGTCTCGGGATTCCGTCATAACGATCTGGATCAGGCACCAGCTACGATGTTTACCAGTCCCAACTACTCTTCTACGGAAAGTCTGGATTTTGCAGAATTAAGTCCCAACACCATGGTTCGCGTAGGGAAAGCAGACTACAGTGCTGATCCGAACGCAAAATCTATTGGTTTATCCAGCGACGGTGGGACCACGTGGTATAAGGCGAACGCAGAGCCTGCCGGTACAACCGGAGGAGGAACTGTAGCTATCTCTGCAAATGGTAACCGACTTGTATGGAGCACGTCAGACAAGGGAGTGCATTATTCTACTGGCGGCAACTCATGGACAGCGAGTTCAGGTATACCTGCACAGGCAAAAGTGATCTCTGACCGAGTAAACCCGAACAAATTCTATGGATTTGCTGCCGGTAAAGTCTATGTGAGCACCAATGGTGGTGCCTCCTTTACTGCATCTGCGGCTACCGGGCTTCCGGTAGAAGGAAATGCAGATCTGGACGCTGTTCCAGGTACGGAAGGCGAACTTTGGTTTGCAGGTGGCAGTGAAGAAGAAGGGCCATATGGTCTATGGCATTCCACCGATTCAGGAGCGACCTTTACCAAGCTTGCAAATGTGGAGGAAGCGGACAGTATCGGTTTTGGTAAAGCGGCACCTGGGAAGAATGTGGTCGCGCTGTACACGATTGCAAAGATCGACGGAACACGTGGATTTTTCCGTTCCGATGACGGTGGGGCGAATTGGGTACGGATTAACGATAATCAGCATCAATATGCACGTGTGACCACGATTACAGGTGATCCACGTCTATATGGAAGAGTGTATCTGGGTACAAATGGACGAGGCATTTTATATGCTGACCGCATTGGTGGGAACAATGGTGGTGGAGAAGGTGGAGGCGTGACTCCGGTGACCAGTTCGGCCATCACACCAGTGAATGCGGAATTTGACAAGAATACAGGCAATCAGGTAGATATTCCTGTAACGCTGACACTGAACGGAAATACGCTTAGTGCAATACGTAATGGCAATACAACGCTGGTTTCAGGTACGGATTACACATTATCGGGCAATCAGGTTGTGTTGAGTAAAAACTATTTGGCTTCGTTGTCCAAGGGAAGCGCAGCGTTAACCTTTCATTTCAGTGCAGGCAATGATGCGATCCTGAATCTGAATATTAAGGACACAACGGCTGTACCTGCGGGAGCTATTCGAATTGAGATGTTTAATGGAACGACTTCAGCAACGGGTAACTCCATTAATCCCAAGATCAAATTAACGAATACAGGCACTTCGGCCATTAATCTTTCCGATGTCAAAATTCGTTACTATTATACGATCAATGGCGCTCAAACCCAAAACTTTTTCTGTGACTGGGCAACAGCTGGAAACGACAATGTTACAGGCACGTTTAGTGCGCTGCCGACCCCAGTAACCGGAGCAGATTCTGTGCTGGAGATTGGCTTCAAAACTTCTGCGGGTTCATTGGCAGCGGGGCAAAGTACTGAAATTCAGGCACGGTTCTCCAAAACAGACTGGACCAACTACACTCAGACGGATGATTATTCTTTTGCTCCAAGTCAAACAGCCTATACTGACTGGAACAAAGTAACGGGATATATTGCCGGAAGTCTTCAGTGGGGGATCGAACCTTAGACCTGAACTTAAGTAAAGTTGGAGTTAATCTAAACGTACATTGATAAAAAGTCCTGGCTCGCCGAAAATGATTCATGGCGGACCGGGGCTTCTTATTTTGTCGAAATATAGTGTACACTAAAGAGAGTTTCCATTGCTTAAACGTTCGTTTTGAGATATAAAAAGAAGTACAAAACTTTTAAATTAATGTAACCGCTAACACGGGGAGGCCATTCTATTCGATTTATGATGGTGTAACCTGCACAGACATAGAAGAGAGATTAGACAAGGGGGTCAAGGGTCATGAACCGGTTGTGTAAGGTGCTGATTGTTGACGATGAGTTTCTTGTAAGGCAAGGCATTAAGCACCATATGAACTGGGAAGCTGAAGGTTTTCAGATTGTAGGTGAAGCTTCCAACGGGGAAGAAGGGCTTGCACAGGTACAATCGTTACAGCCGGATATTGTCATTACGGACATCGTGATGCCTGTGATGGATGGGGAAACATTTGTCCGGACGTTAAAAGCCAGTCACCCGCAGATTGAGGTTATCGTACTTAGCAGCTTCAGTGAATTTGAATATGTACGTTCAACGCTCCAAAATGGAGCAGCAGACTATATTTTGAAACCTAAACTGGATACCAATGAATTATTACAAGTACTTCAGCGTACGGCTGGCAAAATTCCCGAATTGCAGTTTGAGCCTTCACATGATGGGTGGAAGCTCGGACAACTGATGGAGAAGATGCTGTCCGGTTTTACGTTGGATGAAGAAAACGAGATGCATATGATAAGGGAGACGTTTCCTCACCGATGTTTCCGTCTACTCGTATATAAGCCGCAGGATACGCAAGTACATGTGCACAAGCTGGATAACGAGCAGTTGGAGTCCAGGTTACGAGACCTGCTCCCTGATGTGGAGTGCGCAATCGTTCCGGCCGAAGGCACGTCGCCAGTGGTGCTTCTTAATGTTGAGCCTGCGAAGGATGAATGGATGGTTCAGCGAATTAAGGAGTTGGCGAGCGAGAATAAGGATGGGCAGGACGGACTTTGCTGGGTGCTGAGCGACAGTTTCTCTTCATTTGAAGAGATGGGGGACGTATATCGAACACGTCTGATCAAGCTAATGGAGTATCGCTTTTATTATGAGGACCGATCTATTCTGGTGTATGGCGAACTTCCGCCTCTTCACCCTGCCGGGTATCAGTTCAATGTGAACATGTTTTTGCAGCATGTGAAGCGAAATCGAACCGAAGCGGCAAGAGAATATTTGCAGGAGCATGCCCTTACGTTGGGACGGGATTATATTGCGGATGTGTTTGAAATTAAGTCCTTTCTGGGCAATCTGATTTTTAACGTAACCATTACGTTGGCGGATATGGATGTGCAATTTGCTGCGTTGGAAGAGAGCAAGTATGCCTATTTCAAACATGTGGATGGTGCTTCAAGTCTGACAGAAGCGATGAACGTACTTGATCAGTTTATGGCTGAGGTACAGGAGTGCACGACTGGAGAGGGCGCAAAACGAAGTGATCCGAATATGAAAATGCTACTGGAATATATGCATCAGCACTTTGATCAGCCGCTCGGACTTGCCGAAGTAGCCAAGCATTTTCATTTTAATCCATCGTACTTGTCCAGTTATTTCTCTTCACACAAAAAAGAAGGCTTTAACGAATATTTGAATAAAATTCGGATTGAAAAGGCAGAGGAACTTCTGCGCTCGGACGATGTCACCATCTCCGAAATTAGCAGTATGGTGGGGTATTCCGATCACAGTTACTTTTGCAAGGTGTTCAAAAAATTTACCGGGCTGTCACCGAGCCGATACCGGCGAAAATTCTGGGCATAACGTCAGAAGGAAGAACTAAATGAAGAAATGGATGAATGCATTTTCAAGGCTAGGACTTTTCCCTAAACTGTTCCTCGTTATGTTCGTTAGCATCATTCTTGTCTCCGTGCTCATCCTATGGACATCGATTCATATGTCGACCAAGCTGTTTACCGAGACGTTCAGCATTACGAACTCGAAGGTACTTAGCCAGATCAAAACGAACTTTGAATCTTTTAACGATGCGATTGCTGCTGTATCCAATAATGTTAGCCAAAGCGGGGCAATTCGTGGTTATCTGTCTGAGGGGGAGGGGGACTCCCTCACGATGGCAAAATCCTACTACAATATGAGGGAAACGATGGATCGGATTCAATCGATTACAGAGTCCTATGAAGTCGGTATAACGATTAGCGGTATTAATGGGCGTACGTATTCCACCGATCGGTCTCATCTTCGTTTATCAGCGGATGAATTGAAAGAACAACCGATTACGCTGGAAGCAGCGGCCAGTCCGAATCGCATCATTTTTGACGATTATCAGACGAATGATGAGACTGCCCAGCAGATGATCTCAGCGACCAAGGCATTGACGGATCGTGCCCAAAACCGACTCTATGGTACGTTGTATGTCACCATGAGAGAGAACGCATTTCGTCAGTTCTACAGCAGCTTCACGAGCAGAGGCAATGATGTGGTTATTCTGAATGATGCAGGTGAGATTGTATCGTCCAACCGTGAAGAATGGATCGGTACCACTCAACTCGAATTGCTGACCTATGCCAGAGAAATGAACAACGAAAGTGTAAAAGGTGTAAATGCACGGGTCATGGATCAGGACAGTGTGGTGCTGTCCGAGTACTTGCCCTTTTATCGGTTTTATATCGTAAACGTCGTCGATAAGGATCTCGCGATGGGGCAACTGATTGACATGAAGACGATTGCCCTGATCTGTGCAGCCATTGTAGCCGGAGCGCTCATACTCGTGTTCCTTATTACGAATCAGATCACCAAGTCGCTGCGCCGACTTGTGAAGCAGATGTCCAATATAACCAAAAGTGATCTGGACAACTATATTCCAGTCAGTGGGAGTTATGAGAGTCGACAGTTAGGTCACGCCTATAACTACATGCTGGACGAACTTCATGACTATGTGGATCAGCTAGTACTTACACAGCGGGAGCAACGAAATGCCGAGCTGGCGGCGCTGCAAAGCCAGATTAATCCTCATTTCCTGTACAATACCCTGGCTTCCGTGAAAGTCCTGGTTCAGCAAGGCAACAAGGATAGGGCTGCCGAAACCATTAATGCGCTGATTTCCTTATTGCAAAATACGATTAGTAACGTGAGTGAGACGATAACGGTGGAGCAAGAGGTCGAAAACCTGAAGAACTATGTATTCATTAATCATGTCCGATACGGAGGGCGTATTAAAGCAGCCTTCTACGTAGCTCCGGATTGTACGCATTATCATGTGCCAAAACTGGTGATTCAGCCTTTTATCGAGAATGCTTTCTTCCATGGATTCATTTCCAAGGAAACTGGCACCATTCATGTAATGGTCTCCAGAGCCGGAGAGTCATTGATATGCGAGATTATGGATAATGGGGACGGGATCGAAGGATTCTCCATGGGGGAGTCGCTGCCTAATCCGAAGAATAATCGGCAATTGTTTAGTGGCATCGGTATTCGGAATGTACATGATCGCATAGAGCTTTTGTATGGAGCACCTTATGGTGTAACCATAATGAGCAAACCGGGAGAGGGGACAAGAGTTACTGTTACACTCCCGTTGATTACAAGCTGAGCAATAGGATTGGATTGAAAGCAAGCTCGTTATTTTTATGAAAAGATGGCTTTAATAGAAGGTCTTCCTAGGTTGTCGATGACAACACGGGAAGGCCTTTTTGGTGCTCAGAACGTAAGAATTCAGCCAGACTTGTAAAATATTCAGATCAAAAAAATACAAAATCAAAAGAAATTACAAAAAAACAAATTTAATGCAAGCGGTTTCTGTAAAGGTTTTCATTGTGGCAATAAGATGACAAATCCACACAAAATTATTACTAACGAATGAAGATTTGGGAATGATAAGATGACTATATCGAAAGCAACCGCTTTCAGAAAACGCAAACAAATTACACATAAAGAGGTCGAAGGGGAGTTGAATCTTTTGAAAAAAATGTGGGTACTTATGCTCGTTACTGTCCTGCTGTTGTCGGCATGTTCTTCCGGTGGTGGAGGGAACACGGCAAGTGAGGGTGAAAAAACCTCCAATGAAATTACGATTTGGGCTTGGGATAAGGCGTTTAACGTCGCTGCGTTAGAAACAGCAAAAGAAGCTTATCAGAAACAAAACCCTGATCTGAAAATCAACATCATTGAATATGCTCAAGCTGACATTATCCAAAAGCTGAACACAGGTTTGAACTCAGGAACAAGCAGCGGTCTTCCGAACATCGTTCTGATTGAAGATTATCGTGCGCAAAGTTTCCTGAACGCTTACCCTGATGCGTTTAAAGATATGTCTTCTACCATTAAAGCTTCCGATTTCGCGGAATACAAACTGGGACCAACTGCTTTTGATGGCAAACAGTTCGGTGTTCCGTTTGACTCTGGTGTAACAGGTCTCTATTACAGAACAGATCTGCTGGAGCAAGCAGGCTATAAAGCAGCTGACCTTCAGGACATCACATGGGATGATTACATCAAAATCGGTAAAGATGTGAAAGCCAAAACAGGCAAAGATCTGATCACACTTGATCCTAACGACTTGGGTCTGATCCGGATGATGATCCAATCCGCAGGTTCATGGTATTCCAAAGAAGATGGCAAAACACCTGATCTGGCTGGCAATGCAGCACTGAAAGAAGCATTTGTAACTTATAAAGCAATGATGGATGCAAATGTCGTTAAGCTGAACTCCGACTGGAGCCAATTCGTGGCAGCATTCAACAATGGTGATGTGGCTACCATTCCTACAGGAAACTGGATTACTCCATCTGTTCGTCAAGAAGCATCCCAATCCGGCAAATGGGCGGTAGCTCCGCTTCCTAAAATGGCTGGACAATCGAATTCTGTACACGCATCCAACTTGGGTGGTAGCTCTTGGTATGTCATGAATAATGTTGCTGGTGCAGACCAAGCTGCTGATTTCATGGGTAAAACATTCGGTTCTGACAAACAATTGTATCAAGATTTGCTGAACAACATTGGTGCGATCGGCACGTACAAACCGGCAGCAGAAGGCGAAGCGTTTGATAAAGCCGACGAGTTCTTCGGTGGACAAAAAGTGTTTGCTGATTTTGCAAAATGGACACAAGAAATCCCTAGCGTAAACTATGGTATCAACACATATGCCATCGAGGACATTCTGGTTGTTGAAATGCAAAACTTCCTGAACGGCAAAGCGATTGATGACGTTCTGGCTGATGCACAGAAACAAGCTGAAGCACAATTAAACTAAGATGATCCACGGTAACTTATAGAACCCAAGGAAGCATCGGAGCCGTTCCACTGTCTGCACAAGCAATAGCCGACCCGGACATGGTGGAGGCTCCCTGGGTTCTATCCATGTTACACGGAGAGAGAGGAGCCATACTGTGAAAGCCAAAGCCATGAATACAGGAGACAGTCTGCAAAAGAAAAATAATTTGACTGGATGGGCTTTTATATCGCTCGCTGTTATCGGGATCGTTGCATTTTACTTTTATCCGATGCTGCAAGCGCTGCTCTTATCGTTCAAGTCGGGTGTAGGAGCCAATCTTGAATTTACGGGCCTAGCTAACTATAAAAGATTATTCATTGATACAACGTTCCGTACTGCCGTATCCAATACATTTTTGTACTTGATTATTCAAGTGCCTGTCATGATTATTCTCGGTTTGTTTATTTCCGTTTTATTGAATGACAGTACGTTGCGCTTCCGCAGCTTCTTCCGTACTGCCATCTTTCTGCCTTGTGTAACCTCATTGGTTGCCTACTCTGTCGTATTCAAATATCTGTTCTCTTCTGACGGAATGGTTAACCAATTCCTGATGAATCTGCACGTGATTGCTGAACCGATTCAATGGATCACTGACCCGTTCTGGGCTAAAATTACGATTATAATCGCCGTTACTTGGCGTTGGACCGGATATAACATGATTTTCTATCTGTCATCTCTTCAGAACATTGATCAGTCGATCTATGAAGCTGCACGGATTGATGGCGCGAATGCTTTCACGCAATTTTTCAAAATTACCGTTCCATTGCTCAAACCGATTATCCTGTTCACCTCCATTACATCGACGATTGGTACATTGCAAATTTTCGATGAGATTATGAACATTACCAAAGGTGGTCCGGGTAATGCGACGATGTCCATCTCCCAGTACATCTATAACCTTTCGTTCAAATATTCACCGGACTTCGGATATGCGGCAACCGTTTCGTATTCCATCGTGCTGATGATTATCGTATTGTCCATTATCCAGTTCAAAGTGGCAGGTGAGAGAAATGGCTAAAGCAAAAGCAAAACGTATATTCACATATGTCTTTCTGTCCATCGTTGCATTTGTGTCCATCTTCCCGTTCTTCTGGATGCTTGTCAGTTCGACCAATGCTTCTGTAGATGTCACCAAAGGCAGACTGCTTCCTGGATCGGTTTTCCTTGATAACTTCAACAAATTGCTGGATTCGACGAATCTGGTACAGGCTCTTGGAAATTCGGCGATTGTTTCCGTTATTTCCACGATTCTTGCCCTATTGATTGGCTCCCTGGCCGGTTATGGATTCGAAGTATATCGGACGAAATCACGTGATATCGTATTTAACATTCTGTTGCTGTCCATGATGATTCCTTTCGCAGCGCTGATGGTTCCTTTATACCGGATGTTTGCTACGATCTCTGGTTTTGCACCGTTCATTGGAATCAACACCATGGCCGCAGTTATTCTGCCGACCATCACAACGGCGTTCCTGATCTTCTTCTTCCGTCAGAACACCAAAATGTTCCCGAAAGAAATGCTTGAAGCAGGCCGGATTGATGGTTTGAGCGAAATAGGCATCTTCCTGAAGATCTACATGCCTACGATGAAAACAACATATGCAGCTGCTGCGATCATCACCTTCATGAGCAGCTGGAATAACTACCTGTGGCCGCTCGTGGTGCTGCAAACGCCAGACCAACAGACAATACCGTTGTTAATCTCGAACCTCGGTTCCAGTTATTCACCGGATTATGGTGTCATCATGACCGCCATCGTCATCGCAACATTACCGACAGCCCTTGTATTCTTCATTATGCAAAAACACTTTGTGGCAGGTATGGTTGGTTCCGTCAAATAATGCATCATCAACAAACCGTCTGAATGGACGTCAATGCAGAAAAGAGAGAGGAGGGCGCCTGAATTGGTGTTCCTCTGTCTTTCTGTTTGTTTATGTTTGTTTCGTAAAAGGAAAATAAGAATCTGTACTGAATAAGTAATAAATATATTGTTTTAAGAGGGAGAGAGAGCCGAATGAAAGCAACACATGCAGATATTAACTGGCTGGGCGATGTGAGCGTATTTGAAGTAAACCGCCTTAACGCTTACTCGGATCATCGCTATTACCGTACTATGGAAGAAGCGAAAGCATCCGGTGCAATGGCTATGCGCTACAATCTTAACGGAACGTGGAAATTTAATTATGCGATCCGACCGGATTGCCGCCCCGAAGCTTTTTACAAGCAGGAATTCTCCAGTGCCGGTTGGGATGATATTGAAGTGCCAGGGCATATTCAGCTCCAAGGGTACGGTCAGATCCAATACGTAAATACACAGTATCCTTGGGATGGTTTAAACGATCTGCGTCCACCTGCATTGCCGCAGGACCAAAACCCGGTAGGCAGTTATATTCGCAATTTCCATTTGCCAACAGGCTGGCAGAACAGTCCGGTATATATTTCATTTCAGGGTGTGGAATCTGCATTCTATGTATGGCTTAACGGACAATTTGTTGGATATGGAGAAGACAGCTTCACGCCATCCGATTTTGATCTGACACCATTCCTCCAGGACGGAGAGAATAAACTGGCTGTGGAAGTGTATCAACGCAGCACGGGAAGTTGGTTGGAGGATCAGGATTTTTGGCGGTTCTCCGGCATTTTCAGAGACGTATATCTGTATACAGTGCCAGCTGCGCATATTCGCGATGTGCGGGTTGTGACGGATCTGGACAAGTCATATACCAATGGTACATTAAACGTAGATCTTAAGCTTGAAGGGAAAGCTACTGCCGGAGCCAAAGTGGAGGCTGAACTGCGGGATGCTGAAGGCAACACGGTGAAAACATTTGGTGGTATTGAAGTTACCAATGGTCTGGTGAGTCTTCGTGAGGAGATTGGCCAAGTAAACTTGTGGAGTGCGGAGATTCCTTATCTGTATCGTCTGTATATTCAAGTATATGATGCAGCGGGCGAACTGGTGGAAGTTGTACCTCAGGCCGTTGGCTTCCGTACATTTGAAATGATCGATAAAGTGATGCACATCAACGGTAAACGTATTGTCTTCAAAGGGGTAAACCGTCACGAATTCACTCCACGTCGCGGACGCGCTGTAACCAAGGAAGACATGCTGTGGGATGTTCAGACGATCAAACAAAACAATATGAACGCTGTTCGTACATCTCACTATCCAAACCAAAGCCTATGGTATGAACTGTGTGATGAATATGGATTGTATGTGATTGATGAAATGAACCTGGAGACACACGGATCATGGCAGAAACTGGGAGCAGTTGAGCCTTCGTGGGTTATTCCTGGCGACCATCCAGAGTGGCATGATATCGTTATGGATCGTGCGGTGTCGATGGTAGAGCGGGATAAAAACCATCCGTCCATTCTGATCTGGTCTTGTGGTAACGAGTCCCATGGTGGTGAAGTGATCTATAAAGTGTCTCAGTACTTTAAAACAGCAGACCCGACTCGTCTCGTCCACTATGAAGGCGTCTTCCATGACCGTCGTTTTAACGATACGAGTGATATGGAATCACGCATGTATGCCAAACCGGCGGACATTGAGGAATTCTTGAACGCAAATCCGGAAAAACCATATATCAGCTGTGAGTACATGCATGCCATGGGTAACTCCATTGGCGGTATGCATAAGTATACGGAACTCGAAGACAAGTATCCGATGTACCAAGGCGGCTTTATTTGGGATTACATTGATCAAGCCATTTACAAAAAAGATCGTTACGGCAAAGAGTTCCTTGCTTATGGTGGAGATTTCGGTGATCGTCCTTCGGACTATTCGTTCTGTGGAGACGGCATTGTGCACGCAGACCGCAGAGTGTCTGCCAAGATGCAGGAAGTCAAATTCCTGTAT
Organism: Paenibacillus sp. LK1; assembly: GCF_002750415.1. Taxonomy (NCBI): domain Bacteria; kingdom Bacillati; phylum Bacillota; class Bacilli; order Caryophanales; family Paenibacillaceae; genus Paenibacillus; species Paenibacillus sp. LK1. The sequence continues at coordinate 523,001 of NZ_PEII01000001.1, read as the reverse complement.
CAAAACATCAAGCTGTTCCCGGATCGGGAAGGTGTGAAAATCGTTAACGGTAATTTGTTCGCGGACACGTCTGAATTCGAACTGGTATACAGTCTGGACCGTGAAGGTCATGAAGTGCTGCGTGGAACGCTGGAGGTAAATGTGGGCCCACAAAGCGAAACCGTTGTGAAACTTCCACTTGATTGGGAATCTCTTGCTGGTGGGGAATATGCAGTGAATACCGCGTTTGTATTAAAAGCAGCAACATTGTGGGCAGAAAAAGGCGAGGAAGTTGCCTTTGGACAGTTTGTATTTGCTCAGGAGAAGTCGGAAACTGCGGTGTCGGATCTGAACCTGACAAATGAAATTCAGGTTGTTGAAGGGGACGTTAATATCGGGGTAAGGGTAGGCCAGACCCATGTCCTGTTCTCCAAGGCTTTTGGAACATTGGTATCCCTGAAGCTGTCAGGTCAGGAGACGATTGCACAGCCTCCAATGCCGTTGTTTTGGCGTGCGACCACCGATAATGATAAGGGTACTGCCATGGGCTTCGAGCTTGGGGCTTGGTATGCTGCAAGTCTGCTGCCTAGATGTGTGAACTGGAAAGCGGAACAAAACCCGGATCAATATCGGATTGAATTCACATACAAACTTAATATTTCGGCAGATGTACAAGTGAAAGTGGCTTATACCTTGCGTGCAGACGGTAGTGTGCATGTGCATAATACGTATAAAGGAGCGGCAGGTCTGCCAGAACTTCCGATTCATGCGCTTTCCTTCAAGACATCACCGGAGTTTGAAAATGTAGAATGGCTGGCGATGGGACCGGAAGAAAATTATGCGGACCGTGCATTTGGAGCTCGTCTGGGTATCCATGACAGCAAAGTAACTGATACCGTTGCTCCATATCTTGTACCCCAGGAGTCGGGCAACCGTACGGGTGTACGTTGGGCCAAATTGACCGACAACGCAGGACGTGGCTTCAAAATTGAATCTGCTGCCGCTCCAGTCGAGCTGAATGTATCACCTTATACGGCATTTGAGCTGGAGAATGCACAACATGCGTATGAGCTGCCTCCGGTGCATTATACGGTTGTAACGGTAGCCGGCAAACAAATGGGCGTAGGTGGTGACGATAGTTGGGGCGCACCGGTTCATCCAGAATATCGCATTGCCTCGGACGGCGAACTGCAATTTGAATTTGTCATTCGTGCACTGTAATAGCGCTGTATAAGATGTAGCTAAGGATAGAGGTCTCCAACACTGGGGGCCTCTGTTTGCTGTTATCAGATGATGATCTATGAAACCGCTACCGTATCTGTCTCGTACTGTACTGGACATGGATAAAGGAGGGGCTTATTTTGAGCAGAAAAGCAAAGACAGGTGTATGGGTAACGATTCTCGTCATACTAGGCATCATCGTAGGATGCTTAATCTGGTATTTCAACACGGCTTCAGGTGAACGTGCGCTGAAAACGATGCGATCCAACAACTCCGGGGGTCTGGAGCGTGTGGTCAACGTATACAGTAATTCGGGAGAATTGATTCATACGTATGAGGGTAAAATTGATTTGCAAGATACGGAGTATGGAAATAAGGTACTTTTTGATCTGGATGGCAAACGGATTGTGATCTATAACGCGACAGTGATTAGTGAAGAGAAGTAAATGAGGGGCGGTGCAAGAGTTCAGGCAGGAGCATTCCGATGACACTCTTTCGCTCTTATGGTAAAATTAAGGGGATTAAGTTGAGTGGAGTGAAGGAGGGAAAATCTTGGGCAATGCTGCTTTAATCATATTCTTTGCCATTCTCGGAATGGCTGTTTTCTATAGTACCGTTGCCTATTTCCTGATTCGGATGATTTCCAAAAAGGCTTTCAAAAGGAATTTGGACAGATACCAGATTATACAGATCATCATGCTGATGGCGATTGGTTTGATGATCATTCAATCCGTGAGATATCAGTCCTGGAATATGGCCTTGCCTGCCCTGGGTTTATTGATGCCGCTGTTGAGTTTGAATGTATCCATGCGCAGGAGAAGAGAATCCAATAAGGTGGATTGAGGGAAGAAACATGTCTCTACTGCCTGACGTTGTGTGCATCGAAATTAGCTAGAAGAGAGGGCATGTGCCATGATACTGGATAAATCAACCGACACCTCTGGATTAACGCAGGTAGCCGCACTTTCGGATGAATTACAGCCTGTGTTTGATAAAGCAGAAAGTAAGTATCAAGCGTGTGGTATTGAGCTGTTCTTTGTTTTCAGATGTCTGCCTGAAGAATATGAGAGGAAATCGACGGTCAGATACGCGAAGAAGGACAATACGATTTACTTTGATATGACAGTCAGTGAGGATCAGTATAAAACGTTTAGCAAAAGCAGACAGCGATATGAGCTGAGTCATTATTTCTATGCTTTTCTGAGTGATAAACTGAAGAAATATAAGATCGAACACTTGATTCATACGGAATTTATGAATGACATGGAGGAATGGCTGAAAGATATTGGATGGTTACAGACCGAATTCGAAGCCAGTATGAATGAATATGGGGAATAGTGTTGTCTGAGGGCAACATTTTTATAATTGGTCAATGTGGTTATGGTACTTAATAATGATAACAAAAAGAAGCCCTCTTTCGAGAGCTTCTTTTTCATGGGAGAGGAGAAACCGGACGAAGAGCTTATGGGGAAACGTAAGTCTTCTCCGCGGTTGTCTACGACACTTGTGATGTCGATAATTACAGGATGGCCGGAAAGTTTCCTTTTTATACATATGCGTCAACAATTCGTCAACAATATTTCGACGAGAAAGCAGACGGACTATTTTTCAAACTGAACCCGATTGTGGTACGATAGCTTTATCAATAAACTTACATAGAGAGAAAAGGTGACTCATCAGTGAGAGTGGTATCTGGGAGTGCGAAAGGCAGACCGCTGAAGGCTGTTCCTGGCACAGGGACGCGGCCGACCACCGACAAGGTGAAGGAAGCGTTGTTTAGTATGATTGGCCCGTATTTTGAGGGCGGTACAGCATTGGATCTGTTTGCAGGCAGTGGTGGTCTCGGTATTGAGGCACTGAGCCGCGGCATGGACAAGGCTGTTTTTGTTGACTTGGAATCGAAAAGTATTGAAGTGATCCGTGCAAATCTGAAAGCAACCAAGCTGGAAGATCAGGCGGCTATATACCGGAATGATGCCAGTCGTGCATTGAAGGCGCTCGCCAAGCGAAGCACAAAATTTGATCTCGTATTTCTTGATCCGCCCTACCGTATGAAAAATGGGGACGAGTTAATGCTTACAATGCATGAACTGGATCTGCTTGAACCGGAAGCGACCATCGTGCTTGAATATGAATCCAAATATAGTTACCCTGAGCAATTCGGCCCGTTTGAACAAACGCGCAAGGCATTGTATGGGGAGACAGCTGTATCCATCTATTATTATTATGCACCTGCTGCAACAACAGAAGATGGAGAACCTAGCACAGCGGAAGAGGAGGCTCCTCATGAGTGAAATGATACATCGTCAGGAACGAATTGCCGTATATCCAGGCAGTTTTGATCCCGTAACTATGGGCCATCTGGACATTATTGCCCGGGCGTCTAAGCAGTTCGATCGCGTCATCGTGGCTGTATTGAATAATATGAGCAAAAATCCATTATTTACGGTGGAAGAACGCAAGAGTCTTATTACGGAAGTCACGAGTCATCTGTCTAATGTGGAGGTGGACAGCTTCCGTGATCTGACGGCAAATTATGTACGGCAAAAAGATGCTCAGGTCATTGTCCGTGGTATCCGCTCGGTGACAGATTTTGAATATGAGCTTCAGCTGGCTTCGACGAACAGCAAGTTAAATCCGGATGCGGAAACCATTTTTATGATGACCAATCCGAAATATTCTTATCTGAGCTCCAGCATCGTCAAGGAAATTGCCCACTACCATGGAGATGTCACCGATCTGGTCTCACCTGAAGTGGAAGCTGCGTTGCGTCAGAAAATTAGCGAGAAAACCGGCGGTTAAACCAAAAGGTCAGCCCGGATAGGCAGATCATGACGGTGAGCAGCAATGCCAGACCGATACAGGCAGCAGGGAAACCAATCCAGACGGCATCGATGATGTCGGAGGTATTCATGCCTACCAGGGACTGCTTGGTTAGGAAAGGTGTCAAACCATTGTCCGGATTGTTCTGAAACGTGGCCCAGACTTCGGAGCTGTAACGGCTGAAAGGCAGCCACAGCAGCAAGCTGATGAAAAATGCAACCAATGCATGAAGCAGGCGGATTCCGGCCAAATACAACATGGATATTGCGGCAAGACCAGCAGCTTTCAGCACGGCGGAGACTTGCAGATGAGAGCATAGACCTCCCCAGCCGAGAACAGCTGCAAGCAAAGACATTAGCAGAACGGGTGTCAGTGGGCTCTGACTCAGATGATAAGTTCCGAGATGCAGTTCCAGAAGTGAGGGCCAAAAAGCAACTGAAGTACCGGGGGTGATATAGAGGGTGAGCAGCCGAACAAACACGGCAAACACAATCATATATCCTCCGGTCATCATTAAGGTTTGCACAGCTTGGGAGACCGTGTCACCAAGCAATTTGCCGAACCCGCGTCCGTCACGTTCCTGGGCTTCACGCGCTGCAAGCATCATTTGTGACCGTAGGCTCCGTCGTTTATACGAAGAAGGGGTTGCAGTTGAGGATTTTTTTCCTTTTAATTCCTTGGGTAGGAGTCGTACTCCGATCATGGTGGCAATCCAGCCACTAACCCAGTGAACAATCAGAAGGAAATATCCGGCAGCAGGCTGATGAAGAAAAGCTGCACCGATGACAAGTATAATCATCAATGGATTGGCGAAATGAGATGCTGCTGCGACAATACCCGCCTGTTTGGCGGTAATTTGTTGATCCTGCACTAAGCGGGAGGCGGTATCTGCTCCTGCCGGAAAGCCGCCACACATGCCGACAACAATGGCCAGTCCGGCTTTGCCCGGCAGACGGAACCAGCGCTGCATTAATGGCCCTAATAAGACGCCAAGTGCGTGGGTAAAGCCGAATGCAGTCAGCATTTGGGATAACATCAGGAATGGAAGCATGGCTGGAAAGATGATTTTCCACCAGATATCCAAACCTTGAATAGAGGCATCGAATGCATCTTTCGGAGACACAACTACTGCAATTACCAGCAATAAAGCGCCTGTACTCATAAGTACCGTTCGTAACGGTCCAGAGCCCGTAACTTCGCTCTGCATTGTCATTGTTTCACCTCATATGGATCGTGCCGCATACACTCGGCCAGGATTAGTTGTGGACGGCCGAATGACGTCCGTGGACGCTTCGGCCTTGACCGGATAAGCGACTGTAAACAGCGGCCTATCCGGCCTGTACCATTGTATGCAAAAGCATGAGAGTGTTAGACTTATAATTATTGAAAGATACGCAAAGAACGGGGGCTCATGCAATGAATCAGATTCGGAAATCTGGCGGATTCAGAGCTTCGATCTTTGTGATCGTGGTGGCTCTGGTCGTCTATGTTGCGGTGTATATGCCAACGCCATATATCATTTATATGCCTGGTAGTGCCGACGAAGTAAAACCCATGGTTACCGTGAAAGAGGGGGATAAGGAAGAACGCGGAGTTTTTATGATGACGACAGTGTCGGCAACATACGCCAATGTGTTTTTGCTAGGAACCTCCTTGTTTAATCGAAATGCTCAAGTGGATAAAAAAGAAGATCGGCTGCGCGGCAAAAGCGAAGCGGAATATTCTGCCGAACAGGTCTGGTTCATGAGTGATTCACAATCCTCGGCCATGGAGGCAGCTTATGAGCAGGCGGGAGTGAAATACTCCATTGTTCCTGAGCATATTTTTGTATTTGGGTTGTCTGAGGATCCCAAGCCTAAAGGAGATATTGAGCCCGGAGATATTATTTTGGGTGTAAACGGAACGGCAACTCCGGACAATACGGTGCTGTCTGAGCAGTTAAAGAACAAAAAGGTCGGAGATACGGTTGAGATGCAATTGGAGCGAGGCGGAGAAACGATCAGCCGCGACGTTCAACTGATTGAAGTGAAAGATAGCAAAACGGGTGAAGTTCGCCCGGCACTGGGTGTCATGATCGGAGCGGTTCAGAAAGTGAAAGCAGAAGATCCGGATAAACAGATATCCTTTACGGATACTCAGGTAGGTGGTCCATCTGCCGGACTGATGTTCACCCTGGAAATTTACAATCAGTTGACCCCAGGAGATTTGACGAAAGGTCACCGGATTGCTGGCACAGGCACCATTAACAAAGAAGGTGTGGTTGGCGCTATTGGTGGAGTTGTGCACAAAATTGTTGCGGCAGATCGGAAAGAAGCAGAGTTTTTCTTTGTGCCGAAGGATAATTATAAAGAAGCTGAAGCCAAGGCTGAACAGATTGGTACCAAAATGAAACTTATTCCTGTCAGCACGGTGGATGATGCGCTGGCTTATCTGAAAACCTTGTCTGTAAAATCCTAAAACGATCCTTATTAGTGATTAGCATGACTAAAAGAATACCAGGATGATGTAAAATCCCCCTATTGCAACGATGCCGAATCGGTGTGCAATAGGGGGATTTTGTGTGAATGATCGATATAAAATAACGCATGATCAACGAGAGTCCGATCGATTTTATAATAATAGATCAGGATTGCATCAATCGATGGTTAAGCGTTGGCTCCAGCAAAAGCTTGTGAGTCGATATATTGAACTTGTGTTTCGAAATCGTTTATGTTGAACCAGCTTTGGATAGGACTGAACGTAGAGTTAGAGCCTCACAGGCGGGTCATAGTAGTCGCTGTACATCATACGTGTATCGGTGTGTTCGCAGGCGAGTGCATATGCTGCTTGAGCCTGTACATCCAGCTCCAACTGATTATGGACAAAGGTTGATGGTTTCAGCAGAACGGGCAAAGAAGCCGTCTTTTTCATCTGTTTCAACAGGCCCTGTCCTTGTGCATTAAACCCAAGCACTCGAAGATATGCGGGCCCTTCAGCCAGCTTCTCGGACGAACATTCGGCCTTGGTATGATTCAGCAGGATATGGGTCAGCATGCGCTGTAGTTTTGTGCGTGTGTACCGTTTCGTTTTGAGTGCGTTCAGCAATGCATCGACTGAAGGCTCCGGGAGCTGAGCAAGAGTGCGGCTCAGCCTGTGTTCGAGTCCTTCCGTGACCTCGGCGATCTGCTCCAGTTCGGAGGCACGGCGTGTGGCCGCGATGTGCAGCAGCGGCTGTGCAAAGCGCTCCCAGTGCACGGGAGCGCGCCCTTCCTGCCATTCGCGCTGCAGAATGGCAAGGGTTGCCGCCGGCACGTATGGCGCGGCGGCTTCGGGCCCGTCCGTCATCAGCAGGCGGCGGACGGCAGTTGCACTGGCGATCGCCCCCGGTCCGGGCGTCGCCTCATGATACGCGGCACCGGTACGCGCCGCTGTAAAGGGCCTGATCGCGCTGCCCAGCCGTTGCAGCGCGATCAGGTAATGCAGCCCAAGCGAATTGTTGGGCTGCCCCAGCAGTGCAGCGGCGTCGTTCGCATCGACGCCGCCAGGCGCCAGCGCTGCCGCCGCACCTGCGTATGCGGTGGGGTAGCTGGCGCCTTCCCGCAGGCGGCGCGCGATATCTTCGCGCAGCCCTGCGGGCTCCACAGCCAGCACGCGCGCAATGCGCTGCAGGCTGTCCAGGTCGCCGGACTCGCTGCCAAAGCAGAGCGAGTCCACAACGCCTGTGCGGTGCAGCAGAGACACCGCACCATAGGCGAACCACTCGGCCGGTTGTACAGCATAAGCAACCGGCAGTTCAATTACAAGATCGGCGCCAGCATGCAGCGCCATCTCAGTCCGTGCCCTTTTGCCCACGATGGCGGGTTCGCCGCGCTGGAGGAAAGGGCCGCTCATCACAGCTACAACAACGTCTGCTCCACTGAGCCGTCTGGCTTCGCTTAGATGATAGACATGTCCGTTATGTAAAGGGTTATATTCAACAATGACGCCAACGGCTTTCATATGAGAACGCGCTCCTTTCGTTAAATATTCAATTGCGGTTGAATCCTTTACTCCTAGCCCGATTATATCCGAGCTCATCTTGTTCCATAATAGGACATGGGTATACCTTTGTTCAAATCACATCGCAGTGTACACCCGAAAAAGAAAAGAATCCTTTTCGTCGATATAGCCCGAACCTACCTTCAAAATGCATGACTTGTAGTTTAACTTATAGTAAGCCTATAATGTATCAGAGATCGAAAGCGGATTAGGATCGTCATTTTTAAAAAAGGGTGTAAAGTTAAAAGTGTTGACAAACGTCTTGAAAAATCGGTATAATGATTTTTGTTTGTTAAGTCAATTTCATAATACTTTTAACGAGGAATCGTCAGAATACATACAGTCAGGAATATGATGTGTTGCAAGAGTCAGGCTTGACCTGTATAACTGTCGTAAGGCGTTTAACTTTAATTATGAGATTGGTTTCGTTTGGAGTGATGGGAAATGTTAATGCCATTTCGCAAAGTGGCTACCAGTGACCGACCCCTGCAGTTTAATGAACAGTGGGATATCAAGGAACTGGTTTCTAACCGACAGGATATCACAGCCGTTACCCCGCTGACTGCGGATTTATCTGCAGAATACAGAGAGGGCGACGTTGTGGATGTTCATGGCAAACTGACAGTAGGAGTGGACATGTTATGCTCCCGATGTCTTAAGCCGATTAATGAACATTTTCATATTGATTTTCATGAGCAATTCAAGCAGGGGAAACAGCCAGAGGAATTGCCTGAAGACGACGATACTTTCTACGTGGATGGAGAGAGCGTTGATCTGAAAGGTTATGCCGAGGAAGCTTTTCTGCTGGATCTTCCGTTTATACCGCTATGCAGCGATACATGCAAAGGGTTATGCCCCAAGTGTGGCCATGAGCTGAACGAAGGTGACTGCGGTTGTGATAACCAAGTTATCGATCCGCGGCTTGCAGGGCTCAAGGATTTTTTTAAATGAGCATGAGTGAAAATCGAACATTGTAACAACTACCTGCAAAGGTTGATTTTGATAAGGAGGTGGGAATAATGGCAGTACCTCAACGGAGAACGTCCAAGACGCGTCGCGACAAACGTCGCACTCACTTTAAATTGGCTGTACCGGGCATGGTGAAATGTGAACAATGTGGCGAACTTAAACTTAGTCACCACGTGTGCAAAGTGTGCGGAACGTACAAAGCAAGAGAGATCATCTCTCAATAATAGCTAGACATCAAGTAGCACTTCATTTCGATGAGGTGCTACTTTTTTTAGACTATAGCATCGCAAAAAAGACCCTTTCTACCTGTACTCTATCTTCTTGAATAAAGTTCAATATACGTATTTGATATTTTAGTAAGGCTCATTACGGGTTGTATTCAGGACTGTGAAGCCAGGCTCCGCAAGGCAGGATTGTTTTTGTTCAGCCAGCCTTTCTTTTTGACACGGGATGAGATATACTATAGTTTAGTACCAGGTTCTAAGATTTGACGTTACATAAACATGAACCATAATATGTGTGAGAACGACCCTGCTGAACAGGGATGCAACTATAGAAGCAACGTGAAAGAATATATTGAACTGACCGGATTAGGCGGTTCCTTAAACGATACAGCGGGGGGTGTCAGGCATCGAACGTGTACCGAAGAGACAGAGGCAGCAGCAGTTAACCAAAATGATCGAAGACAACCCGTTTGTGACGGATCAGGAACTTACACGCCAATTGAAGGTGAGTATTCAGACGATTCGTCTTGACAGACTGGAGCTTGGGATTCCCGAGCTTCGGGAGCGGATGAAACTGATGGCGGAGCGTTCCTATGATCAGGTGCGCTCCTTGCCCCTGCATGAGATTATCGGTGATATTGTGGACTTGCAACTGGACAAGAGTGGGATCTCCTTGTTTGAGATTAAGGAAGAACACGTATTTTCGAGAACGGGCATTGCTCGTGGACACTATGTTTTTGCACAGGCCAACTCATTGGCTGTAGCCGTTATTAATGACGAGATTGCACTGACGGCTTCCGCAGACATTCGTTTTGTTCGTTCGGTCCATTTGTCTGAGAAATGTATTGCGAAGGCTTATGTGAGATCGATATCGGGTCAAAAGGGCAAAGCCAAAGTGGAAGTGTTCACTTATGTGGGTGAAGAAATGGTGTTTCAAGGCAACTTTGTAATCTACCGTTCAGGTGGAGAAGACAGCGTAGAAGGAGGTCATTTGGGATGAAAATCGTCATTGATGCCATGGGAGGCGATAACGCACCTGCGGCAACAGTAGAAGGTGCGATCGCCGCGGCAACGGAATGGGCGGATACACAGATCGTCCTGGTCGGCGATGAAGCCAAGCTGGAACCTCTTCTGAGTCAGTCAGGTGCCAAACCTGCTAATCTGACTATTCGGCATGCTTCCGAAGTGATCGGTTCGGATGACGAACCGGTGAAGGCAGTCCGTCGCAAGAAGGATGCCTCCATGGTGGTTGCAGGTCGTATGCTTAAGGAAGGCGAAGCAGACGCCATGATCTCAGCGGGCAATACCGGAGCGCTGATGACAGCCGGCTTGCTGGTGGTAGGCCGTATGGAAGGTATTGAGCGCCCGGCGCTTGCGCCCATGATTCCAACGATCGATGATGTGGGTGTACTTGCACTTGATCTCGGCGCGAATATGGATGCCAAACCGGAGCACCTCGCACAATATGGTCTGATGGGAAGCTTGTATCGGCAAAAAGTGCAGGGAATCGCGTCACCAAGAGTGGGTCTGCTCAATGTGGGAACGGAGCCTGGTAAGGGGAATGAGTTAACCAAACATGCTTATCCATTGCTCGAGCAACTTCCAATTCGTTTTGTTGGTAACGTAGAGGCCCGTGACGTGCTTACAGGCGCATGTGATGTGCTTGTATGTGATGGATTTGCCGGGAATATATTGCTCAAATCCCTCGAAGGCACAGCGGGTGCCATTTTCGCTCTGCTTAAGGAACAATTCTCATCGTCGCTCAAAAGCAAACTGGCTGCTGCTGTGCTCATGCCTGAGCTGCGCGGTTTGAAGCGGAAACTGGATTATACCGAGCATGGTGGTGCACCACTCCTCGGTTTGAGCAGACTTGTGGTGAAAAGTCATGGATCGGCTGATGGCAATGCCATCAAAAATGCTGTGCGCCAAGCACGGATTGCAGTACAGAACCAGCTGGTGGAGAGCATATCTAAGGAAATTAGCGGGAAGTGAGTGACGACATGAATAATTTGCGCCCGGTAGGGGTTATCGGTACAGGTAAATATGTACCTGAGAAAATTTTGACAAACAGCGATTTGGAGAAAATGGTCGATACGAATGATGAGTGGATTGTCAGTCGTACAGGAATCAAGGAACGTCACATCGCTGCACCGGATCAGGCGACTTCGGACCTGGCATACGAGGCAGCTATTAAAGCACTTGAATCTGCTGGCATGACTGGCAGTGATCTTGATCTGATTATTGTGGCAACTATTACACCGGATTCTTCATTCCCTTCTACTGCTTGTATTTTGCAAGATAAACTTGGTGCCAAGGGCGCTGCGGCATTTGACTTGTCTGCTGCCTGCTCCGGATTTGTATACGGTCTGGCAACAGCAACGAGCTTTATCCAAAGCGGCATGTACAACAATGCACTTGTTATTGGTGCAGATTGTTTGTCTCGTATTACTGACTATACCGACCGTAATACCTGTGTGCTGTTTGGCGACGGAGCGGGCGCGGTTATCGTTGGTGAAGTGCCGGAAGGCCGTGGATTTAAATCATTCGATCTCGGAGCTGAAGGTGCGGGTGGAAGCCTGCTTCAAATGGAGGGCGGCGGTTCCCGTCTGCCTGCATCCGTAGAAACAGTTGAGAACAAAAAACATTACATTTACATGAATGGCCGTGAAGTGTTTAAATTTGCAGTACGGGTGATGGGTACAGCGACAATCGAAGTACTGCGCAAGGCTGGCCTGGAGCGTACGGACGTGGATCTGTTTGTTCCTCACCAAGCCAATATTCGGATTATCCAATCTGCAATGCAGCGACTTGAGCTTCCAGAAGAGAAAGTTGTAGTCAATGTGGATAAATACGCCAACACATCTGCAGCCTCCATTCCGCTTGCTTTGGTAGAAGCTGCTGAAGAAGGCCGCATGAAAGCTGGAGATACCGTGCTTATGGTTGGTTTTGGTGGCGGTTTGACGTGGGGCGCATCGGTACTCGTTTGGTAAATTAGACAGCTGGGAGAGATGAATTGGATGGGTAAAATAGCATTTGTATTTCCCGGACAGGGATCGCAGACTGTGGGCATGGCCAAGGACGCATATGAGTCTGTGCCTGCGGCAACAGAAATTTTCCGTACAGCCGATGAGACGCTGGGTTTCTCGCTGAGCAATCTTGTTTTTGAGGGACCAGAAACCGAGTTGAAACAGACATCAAATACGCAACCGGCTCTGCTGACAGCAAGTATTGCATTGTTTGAGGCTTTTAAAGAAAAAGGAATTCAGCCTGATTATATGGCTGGACACAGTTTGGGTGAATACAGTGCACTGGTCGCAGCGGGCGTTCTTTCGTTCGCGGACGCGGTAAGCATTGTGCGGGCACGTGGTCAATATATGGAACAGGCTGTTCCTGGTGGACAGGGTGCGATGGCTGCGGTATTGGGTGCGGATCGGGAAGCGCTGGGGGTGCTTTGCCGGGACGTATCCGAAAGTGGTGATGCAGTTGAACTTGCTAATATTAACTGTCCGGGACAAATTGTGATTTCCGGTGTGAAGGAAGGGGTAGCTGCTGTCGCTGAACGGGTTAAGGAAGCAGGCGGCAAACGTGCCATCACACTTGAAGTAAGTGGCCCGTTCCATTCTTCCTTAATGAAGGGTGCAGCAGAGAAGCTGGCTGAGAAACTGAAAACTGTTTCGTTCTCACCCGGAGCGGTCCCTGTAGTCGCGAATGTGACTGCAAGACCTGTGGAGGACGGTAAGGTTCAGGATTTATTGACAGATCAGGTCTATTCTCCGGTTTTATGGGAAGACAGTGTGACATGGCTTATTGAGCAAGGTGTAGATACTTTTATCGAGATTGGCTCTGGCAGTGTGTTAACAGGTTTGATTAAAAAAACAGATAAAACCGTTAAACTGTACAATGTAAACAGTCTTGAGACGCTCGAAGCAACGGCTGCTGCACTAATTTGATTAACAATGATTGGATTTGGGGAAAGGAGGAATGATTATGTCTAAACCATTACAAGGCAAAAATGCGCTCGTTACTGGTGCGTCCCGTGGTATCGGGCGTAGTATTGCACTCGCTTTGGCCGAGGCAGGTGCCAACGTGGCCGTGAATTATGCGGGCAGTCAAGCGGCAGCTGAGGAAGTAGCGGAAGCGATTCGCGCCAAAGGTGTCCAGGCAATTACGATTCAAGCGAATGTGGGCCAGATGGATGAAGCCGAACAAATGGTCAAAGCAACGATTGAAGCGTGGGGCAATGTTGATATTCTTGTCAACAATGCTGGAATTACCCGTGATAATCTGATCATGCGTATGAAAGAAGAGGAATTTGATCAGGTAATCGAAACCAATCTCAAAGGGGTGTTTAACTGTCTTAAGGCGGTTACGCGTCCAATGATGAAGCAACGGTCTGGTAGAATTATCAATATCTCCTCTGTTGTGGGTGTGCTCGGAAATGCTGGACAAGCAAACTATGTTGCTGCCAAGGCAGGGGTCATCGGTTTGACGAAGGCATCTGCACGTGAGCTTGCCTCCCGCGGCATCACAGTTAACTGCGTTGCACCAGGATTTATTGAGACCGATATGACGAAGGAATTGTCCCAGGAGATCGTGGACAACATGTTGAACGGTATTCCGTTGTCTCGTCTGGGCCAGCCGGATGAAATCGCCGGTGTTGTCACGTTCCTGGCTTCAGAAGCTTCATCTTATATGACAGGGCAGACACTGCATGTTGATGGTGGCATGTACATGTAATTCTTCCCGGACTTGAACAATAGTCGGGGAACAGGCGCTGGACGATCCGAAATGCCGGAAAAAGGCCGGGTTCCCCGGCCGGGAGCCGCATATGTCTTCTATGGCATTTTGCCTGCGATTCTCGTATAATACCAAGGAGGAGGTGAACCGGATGTCCGATGTATTGGAGCGTGTAAAACGCATCGTCGTCGACCGCTTGGGCGCAGACGAAGCTGAAGTTACACTTGAAGCATCTTTCAAAGAAGATTTGGGTGCTGATTCTTTGGATGTAGTGGAATTGGTCATGGAATTGGAAGATGAATTCGATTTGGAAATCTCTGATGAAGATGCAGAAAAAATCACGACCGTAGGTGAAGTTGTAAACTACATACAATCTCATACCTAAAGTCAATTCAGTCCCGCACCTGTTTTCGAACAGGCGGGACTTCTCATCATTCATTGGTTTTTCTCATTCCGCAAGCGGCGCAGGTCAAACGGATCTTCGGGTCCTGCCTGGCTAGACGTCTGCTTGCGGATATTCCCACAAAATACTTGCGTAATGCAGTCGATATAGAGGTGAGTCGGTTTGAAACAAAGAGTTGTAATTACCGGAATGGGCGTAATGACATCGCTCGGAAAAGATTTAGAAACGTTCTGGGGCAGTTTAATGGCAGGCAAGTCCGGAATTTCTCAGATTGAGGCGTTTGATGTAAGTGAATACACCACTCAAATTGCAGCCGAGATCCAGGATTTCAACCCGGAAGAGTACATGGATCGCAAAGATGCACGTAAAATGGACCGTTTTGTTCAGTTCGCTGTAGCAGCTGGCTTCAAGGCCGTTGAAGACAGTGGTCTGAAAATTGACGAGAACATTGATGCAGAGCGTTTCGGTGTGTCGATCGGATCGGGTATCGGTGGATTGGGTACTTGGGAGGACCAACATAATGCATTGCTGCAAAAAGGTCCTAAACGCGTAAGCCCATTTTTCATTCCGATGATGATATCCAACATGGCTTCTGGCCAGATGTCGATTTCTCTCGGGGCGAAAGGTCCTAACATCAACGTGGTAACGGCATGTGCTACAGGAACACACTCCATTGGAGATTCCTTCAAGCTGATTGCAAACGGTGATGCGGATGCGATGATTTGTGGCGGTGCGGAAGCTACCATTAGACCAACTGGTCTGGCTGGGTTCTGCGCAATGCGTGCCATGTCTACACGTAACGATGATCCGGCGAAGTCGAGCCGTCCTTTTGATACAGAACGTGACGGGTTTGTTATGGGCGAGGGCGCAGGTGTTCTAATTCTTGAATCCCTAGAACATGCTCAAAAACGTGGTGCTCGTATTTATGGCGAAGTGATTGGTTACGGTCTCACTGGCGATGCACATCACATGACGGAGCCTGATCCGGATGGAGCAGCTCGTTGCATGAAGATGGCTCTTCGTAATGCGGGTATCGAACCAGAAGAAGTGGACTATATCAATGCACATGGTACATCAACACCTGTAGGTGACAGATCCGAAACGCTTGCGATCAAAAAAGCGTTTGGTGATCATGCGTACAAGCTTGCGGTGAGTTCAACCAAATCGATGACAGGTCATATGCTTGGTGCTGCTGGTGGCGTGGAAGCCGTAATCTGCGGATTGTCGCTGACACATCAGACACTTGCTCCAACGATCAACCTGGAAAATCAGGACCCGGAATGTGATTTGGATTATGTTCCAAACGTTCCACGTCAAACTAAAGTCAATATTGCCATGTCCAATTCATTTGGGTTCGGCGGTCACAATGCCACCATTATTCTCAAAAAATTTGAAGCATAAGGGGCTAGTTCGTTTGAGTGAAGATCTGAAGCAGTTACAACACAAACTTCAAATCAAATTTGACAACAGGCAGCTTTTAAAACAAGCGTTTACCCATGCTTCTTATGTAAACGAACACCGGTTCAGTCAGCATCAGGATAACGAGCGTCTGGAGTTTCTGGGCGATGCCGTACTGGAACTGACTGTGTCGGAATACTTGTATCATTTGTTTCCTAACCGGCCGGAAGGTGAATTAACTAAGCTGCGGGCATCCATTGTCTGCGAGCCTTCCCTCGTCAAATTTGCTGAAGCGTTGGGTTTTGGGCAGTATGTACTTCTTGGTAAAGGTGAGGAACTGACGGGAGGACGAACTAGACCGGCTTTGCTAGCGGATGTGTTTGAATCTTTCATCGGTGCATTATATCTGGATCAGGGATTGGCGCCTGTCCGGACATTTCTGGATCAGCATGTATTTCCGTTGATCGTTCTGGGCAGCAAGTTGCAGATGAGCGATTACAAAACGGAATTGCAGGAACTCACTCAGCATCACAATATGGGAGCTCTGGAATACCGTATTGTTGAGGAACGGGGCCCTGCCCATGAACGGGAGTTTGTCTCCGAGGTCCATATGGGTCAAGAACGGCTTGGCAGAGGTACAGGACGTTCCAAAAAGGAAGCCGAACAACAGGCTGCATCCGCAGCGCTGGATCGACTGAAGCTTCCGGAAGCCTGAGCTTTACCGTAAGCGCATAGACAAACGAAGAGCAAAGAGCAGCCCGCGGGTCCGCCTGGCGGAATTTATCGGCCGGACTGCTTTTTGCTCTTTTTTTTGTAAAGAAGACCAGGGGAGGTTGCCTGATCTTAACTAAATAAGTTGGACCTTATTTTTACACAAAACGAAGAGTGCAGAACCAATCTGAAGAAGCGAAGCGTGCGCCTTTATCACCGGATTTTTCCCTCGGACCAATGGAATAAAGAAAATCTGGGGATAAGAGCGATCAAAAGATGGTACTGCAATTGAAGTGACAAGGTGTAACATTTCTAGCCCAACTTATATAGGCGCTGAATGCAACATTTGAAATTTGCAAGAGGAGGTGACGGGAAACCCTATGTTTTTGAAACGGATTGAACTGGGTGGATTCAAGTCATTCGCCGACAAAACGGAAATGGAGTTCGTTCGTGGTATAACCGCGGTTGTGGGCCCGAACGGAAGTGGCAAAAGTAACATTTCAGACGGCATACGCTGGGTTCTTGGGGAACAAAGCGCCAAATCACTGCGTGGTGGCAAGATGGAAGATATCATTTTTGCCGGCAGTGATGCACGGAAGGCTGTTAATTATGGTGAAGTTTCGTTGACGCTGGATAACGAAGATCATGCGCTTGCTTTGGATTTTGGCGAAGTAACGGTAACGCGTCGCGTACATCGCAGCGGAGACAGTGAATATTTTATTAACAAGCAGTCGTGTCGGTTGAAGGATATTACCGAATTGTTTATGGATACCGGAATCGGCAAGGAAGCTTACTCGATTATTGGACAGGGACGAATCGAAGAGATTCTGAGTACCCGTTCAGAGGATCGCAGGGGGATCTTTGAAGAGGCATCAGGTATTGTTAAATATAAATCTCGCAAACGGGATGCTACTCGCAAACTGGATGAGACGGAACAGAATTTATTGCGTATTCATGACCTGGTCACCGAATTGGAAGACCAGATTGGTCCGTTAAAGGAACAATCGGAGAAAGCAATCCACTACAAGGAGTTGCGTGGACAGCTGAAGTCACAGGAAATCTCCATGTATGTGTATCAGATTGAACAAATTCATGCTTCCTGGAGCAAGGCGAACCAACGACTTGAATCATTGAAAGAGGAAGAAGTCGGATTGGCGGCAATCGTCTCCACTCATGATGCCAAGCTGGAAAGTGACCGCAATGCACTACGTACGCTGGAAACGGAGACGGAACAGCTGCAATCGGCCTTATTGCAATTCAGTGAAGCAACAGAGAAAAGCGAAGGACTTGGGGAACTGCTCAAGGAGCGTTCGCGTCATCTGCAGACAAATCAGGAACAGCTCAAAGTGACCCTTGCAGCGAGTGAAGAGAGACATCGGGAGCGTGAAGCCGAGTTACTTGCATTACGCGAAAAGTTTGCCAAGCTTGAACTGGAATTGAGTGACGTAAGAAATCGTCTGTCCGAAGAAGAAGCCAAACTTATCGGTGTCACTGGTGGTATTAGCCAACAGCAGGAGGAAAGCCTTAAGGGCAACTTGCTGGAACTGATGAATCAGATGGCTCAGACACGAAATGAAATTCGTTACGCAGACCAACAGAAAGAAACGCTGGAACGGCGAATGAACCGAGCGACTGAGGAATCCGGCAAGTGGGAAGGCCAGAAGGAAACGCTGGAAGCCCGCAAAACGGAGATTGAGAAAAAAGTTGTTCGTTTAGGCAAGGAAATTAGTGATCTGCGCGGTGGTTATATTACGGAAAGTGAACGTCTCCAATCGCTGCAGAAGCTGCTCGAAGAAAGCCGGGGCACTGTCCGTAAATGGGAACAGAAGCGTGAAGCCCAGGTCTCCCGTCGCGATACAATGAAAGAAATGCAGGATGATTTTGACGGTTTCATGTTGGGTGTCAAAGAAGTTCTTAAGGCATCACGCAAAGGTACACTGAACGGGGTTCATGGAGCTGTTGCAGAGCTCGTTAAAGTGCCTGAGAAGATTGAACTTGCGGTAGAGACGGCGATGGGCGCTTCCCTGCAGCATGTCGTCATGGAGAATGAATCGGTTTCCAGACAGGCGATCGCTTTTCTGAAACAACGTCAATTGGGCAGAGCTACGTTCCTCCCGCTGGATGTTATTCGTGCACGTACCATTGGTGCAGGGGAACGTTCGATGATCGAAGGCATGGATGGTTTTGTGGGAATTGGTGCGGATCTTGTACAATACGAATCCCGTTATGCTGCGATCATTGGAAGTCTGCTCGGAAATGTCATTATTGCAGAGAAGCTGGAGGATGCCAATAAGATCGCAGCTCGCTGCCAATATCGTTTCAGGGTCGTAACCCTGGAAGGCGATGTGGTTAATGCGGGTGGTTCGATGACCGGTGGTAGCCAGCATAAGAAAAATGGTAGTCTGCTCAGCCGCAAACGGCAGCTGGATCAGCTGGATCAAGATATTTTGGATACCGAAAATCAGATCGTAAAATTGCATCGCAGTGTGGAGGATGTAAAGACTCAGCTGGAGCAGTGCCAAGATAAGCTGGACGAGCTGCGTCAGTCTGGAGACGACACCCGGAATGCAGAACAGCAGGCTTCAATGGAAATGAAGCAGGTTGAGCATGAACTGCGTCACGTACTGGAACAGGTTGCCGTAGCCGGGCAGGAAAAGAGCGGGTTTACTGAAGAAATCAAAGAAATGGATACAGCCCGCGATGTTGCTGTGAAGAAGCTGGAGCAACTTGAGGAAGAAGAGAAGGCGACTCATCGTGCCATTCATGCCGCAGAATTTGCGCGTAAAGCGAATGAATCCGCGAAGGAGGAATTGCAGACCCAACTCACCGATCTGAAAGTCCGAGAGGGGAAACTGGATCAGGAGCGATTCTCCAACGAGGAGCAGTTACGGCGTCTGGAGCGCGAAGTGGATTCACTGGTGAAGGATCTTCGTCAAAATCGCACGTTGCTGGCCTCCATGGAAGCAGATCTGAAGAAAACAGAGACTGAGAGTGTTAAACAGATTGAAGATCTTAACCAATATAAGCTGAAAAAAGCGGAATCTGCACAGGAGCTGGACTTCAAACGTGCTGCCCGAAGCGAGCTGTCGAAGAAGCTTGAGCTTGCCGAGAGTGAAACGAAGGAACAGCGCACACAGCTGAAAGCTGTGGAGGAACAGATGCGACAAACGGAAATTTCCGTGAACAGACTTGATGTTGAGTTGGAAAACATTCTGCGCAAACTGATGGATGAGTATGAGCTCGGCTATGAACTTGCCAAGGAGCGTTATCCAGTACCGAAAGATGTGGAGAGCACACAAGCTGAGGTTCAGAAACTGAAGCGCAGCATTGCGGCTCTCGGTGACGTCAATCTGGGAGCCATCGAGGAATTCCAGCGGGTTAACGAGCGGTATGAGTTCCTCAGCACGCAGAAGAATGACCTGGTCGAAGCCAAAACAACGTTGTATCAGGTTATTCGAGAAATGGAAGATGAGATGGCCAAACGATTCAAGGCTACATTTGATGCGATTCGCCGGGAGTTCGGCACGGTCTTCACCAAGCTGTTTGGCGGAGGGCGCGCGGATCTTGTATTGATGGACCCTGAGCGTTTGCTCGATACGGGCATAGATATCGTCGCCCAGCCACCAGGCAAAAAGCTGCAAAACCTGCAGCTATTATCCGGCGGGGAACGAGCGTTGACCGCAATGGCCCTCTTATTCGCTATACTGCATGTTAAGCCTGTACCGTTCTGCGTACTGGATGAAGTGGAAGCGGCACTGGATGAAGCCAACGTGGTGCGTTTTGCCCAGTATTTACGTGAGTTCTCGGAACAAACACAATTCATCGTTGTTACACATCGTAAAGGCACAATGGAAGAAGCGGATGTGCTGTATGGCGTCACGATGGAAGAGGGCGGAGTATCCAAGCTCGTTTCGGTTAAACTGGAAGATGAGGAAGCTGTCATTGCCTAATCTTTGAGTTGGTTGTCACGCATGAACTCATCTAATATCATTTAAACTAAGAAATGTACACGATGGAGGGGCTTTATGAGTTTTTTTAAAAAGCTGAGAGACAGCATTGCAAGCAAAACGGAGTCGGTTACCAAACAGTTCAAGGACGGGTTGGAAAAGACACGTAAAGGCCTTGTAGAGAAAGTGTCGGATCTCGTTATCCGCCGCAAAAAAATCGACGAGGAATTCTATGAAGAATTGGAAGAGATTCTGATTGGAGCCGACGTAGGTGTCAATACAGTCATGAAACTGATTGAAGATCTGCGTGAAGAAGTCAAAAAACGCAAAATTGAGGATGCGGCTGAACTTCAGCCTGTATTGTCCGAAAAACTGACGGATTTGCTTCGTGGCGAGCAGAATAATGAACTGAAAATGAATCCGGATGGCATCACGGTCATTTTGTTTGTTGGTGTTAATGGTGTTGGTAAAACAACAACGATTGGCAAGCTGGCCCATCGCTTCAAACAGCAGGGTAAAAAGGTCATCATGGCAGCAGGAGATACGTTCCGTGCCGGAGCGATTGAACAACTCGAAGTATGGGGACAACGTGCCGGTGTGGAAGTCATCAAGCAACAATCAGGTTCTGACCCTGCCGCTGTAATGTATGATGCTGTACAGGCTGCGAAGCAACGGGGTGCTGATGTATTGCTCTGTGATACTGCGGGCCGTCTGCAAAATAAATCCAATCTGATGGACGAACTCAACAAAATCTATCGTGTCATTCAACGCGAAATTCCGGAAGCACCTCATGAAGTATTAATGGTGCTGGATGCAACTACAGGTCAGAATGCACTGAATCAGGCCAAACTCTTCGGAGAGAAGAGCGGGGTAACTGGACTTGTACTGACGAAACTGGATGGTACCGCCAAAGGTGGTATTGTTGTTGCGATTCGTCAGGAGTTGGATCTGCCTGTGAAGCTGGTCGGACTTGGTGAGAAAATTGATGATCTGCAGCCATTCGACTCGGAGCAATTCGTGCATGCGTTGTTTGCGGGACTGATTCAGGAACAGCCAGCTGAAAGTGCTGAAGAAGAGGAAGCTAATTCCTAGAACCATTAATAAATAGCATGAATGAATAGCGTTAACCGTATTGCCAGTGATATACGTGATAAGTGTCACGTGTAATGTCACTGGCAATACGTGTATAATGGGAATAAAGAAGGCAAGGCTAAAGGGCTAGAAAGGACGGTTGATATGGCCAATACCTATACCTATTCCCGTCGTGAGGAAGTCGCCAATGCGGTAACTCATGGAATCGGCGCTGCACTCAGTGTAGCTGCACTGGTGCTATTGATTGTATTTTCGAGTATGAAAGGCACGGCTTGGCATGTGGTCAGTTTCACGATCTACGGGATCACCATGCTGCTGCTCTATACGAGCTCCACACTCGTGCATGCATGGAAAGATGGGAAAGTGAAAGATTTATTTGAGATTTTTGACCATTCATCCATTTATTTGTTTATTGCCGGATCGTACACTCCGCTTTTGTTTATTGCTGTTCGTGGCACACTTGGTTGGACCCTGTTCGGTGTGATCTGGGGAATCGCATTATTCGGCGTGATCTTTAAGGCATTTTTCACGAAAAAGTTTCTATTCATGTCCACGATTTTCTATATTGCAATGGGCTGGCTCATCGTTATTGCCTGGCAACCGCTTATGGCTGCCATTCCTACAGGCGGAATCGTGTTGCTGGTTGCTGGAGGTCTGATGTATACACTGGGGACGCTTTTTTATGTGTGGCGTGGATTTCCATACCACCATGCGATTTGGCATCTCTTTGTGCTAGCAGGCAGTATTCTTCATTTCTTCATGGTACTGTTGTACCTGACACCACTTCGCTAGAACGGTAGATAGCGTTAAACGAATCGGCTCCATCTGTGGAGACCCATTCGTTTTTTTGTTTTATATAATGGTTGCAGCAGGTCGTATTCAACTGTAGAGGAACGGCTAAGAGTAACCATGTAGGCAGGAAAAATGAGTGTAAAATGAACGTTTTTATTGTGACAAGTATTTTTGCTTGACAACCTGATTTGTTTTAGGTATTATTAGGAACGTTGCAAGAGTGTAAAGTGTTTTTCCTTGACGAAGGGAGTGCCCCGTTATGAGTCAAGAAAACCGGCTTGAGAAGACAAACCGGATTAACTTGCTGTTTGCTTTCTATGAACGGTTGCTTACCGAGAAACAGCAGACGTTTCTAAAGTATTACTTTCATGATGATTTCTCGCTGGGCGAGATTGCAGCCGAGTTCGAGATCAGCCGCCAGGCGGTATACGAGCATATCAAACGTGCCGAACAAGTGTTGGAAAATTACGAAAGCAAGCTTGGCTTGCTGGAGAAGCACGAACGGCGCAACCGTAATCTTGAAGATTTGCAAAATGCATTGGAGCGCGCAGGCGTTTCCATTGATAACAACCAACAAATAAACGATATTATTCAACAGCTCAGAGAGTAGTTTATAAGAGTTGAACGAAACGTATCGGTCCTGAAAACAGTATTACAGCTTAAGGAGGTGGGATCATGGCATTTGAAGGATTAACGACCCGATTGCAGAATGTGTTCAGCAAGCTGCGCGGCAAAGGCAAGGTGTCTGATGAAGATGTTGCTGAAGCTATGCGCGAGGTACGTCTGGCATTGCTCGAAGCGGATGTAAACTTCAAAGTGGTCAAGGAATTCATCGCCAAGGTGAAAGAGAAGGCTGTCGGCAAAGAAGTGATGGAGAGCTTCACGCCCGGAATGGTCATTATCGACATCGTAAACAAGGAACTGACGGATTTAATGGGTGGAAGCCAGTCGAAACTGGCCAAAGCCAACAAACCGCCTACGGTACTGATGATGGTTGGTTTGCAGGGTGCAGGTAAAACGACTACATCCGGTAAACTGGCTAAGATGCTGCAAAAGCAAAATAGCAGACCGTTACTTGTTGCAGGAGATATTTATCGTCCAGCAGCGATCAAACAGTTGCAAGTTCTCGGCGAGCAGATCAAAGCGCCAGTATTTACACTGGGAGATCAGACAAGCCCTGTAGAGATCGCACGTCAGGGTCTGCAGCACGCCAAGGATAACGGTAATGACTACGTCATTATCGATACAGCTGGACGTCTGCATGTCGATGAAGAACTGATGGAAGAACTTCGTCAGATTCACAGCGTAGTGAACCCGGATGAAGTACTGCTTGTCGTAGACAGCATGACTGGTCAGGATGCAGTTAATGTGGCAGAACACTTTAACCAGCAACTTGATCTGACAGGGGTGGTTCTGACTAAGCTTGATGGAGATACTCGTGGTGGTGCTGCACTGTCTGTTAAAGCAGTCACTGGTTGTCCAATCAAATTTGCTTCCCTTGGAGAGAAACTGGACGCACTTGAGCCTTTCCATCCAGAACGTATGGCTTCACGTATTCTTGGTATGGGTGACATGCTTTCTCTGATTGAGAAGGCGCAGTCCAACATTGATACCGAAAAAGCTAAGGAAATGGAACGGAAGATGCGTAATGCAGAATTCACGTTCGAAGATTTCCTTGAGCAAATGGATCAAGTGAAAAAGCTGGGGCCAATCGATCAGATCATGGATATGATTCCTGGTATGGGCAAGATGAAACAAGCCAAGGACCTGAAAGTTGATGATAAACAGATGGGCCGGATCGAAGCGATCGTGTACTCCATGACGACCGAAGAGAAACGCAACCCGGATATGATCAACCATAGCCGCCGGAAGCGGATTGCTACAGGTAGTGGAACATCCTTGGCCGAAGTAAACCGTCTGATCAAGCAGTTTGATGAGATGCGCCGCATGATGAAACAGTTCTCAGATATGATGGGACCTAAAGGCGGCAAAAATAAAGCGATGAAGCAGCTTAAGGGTCTGGGTAAAGGAATGAAGTTTCCTTTCCGTTGATTCCAATGGCAGCTGAACGATATACAGATTTCATTGAAGGAGGTGAATTTTCAAATGGCAGTTCGTATTCGTCTGAAACGTATGGGTGCTCACAAAGCTCCTTTCTACCGCGTAGTGGTATCGGATTCCCGTTCCCCACGTGACGGTCGTTTTATCGAGGAGATCGGTTACTACAACCCGGTTGAACAACCGGCTGTTGTTAAGATCGATGAAGATAAAGCATTGCAATGGCTTCAAAACGGTGCACAAGCATCCGACACTGTCCGCAACTTGCTGAGCAAAGCGGGCGTGATGAAGAAGTTCCACGAGTCTAAATTGACTAAATAAGGTGCTGATTCGGAGGGTCATCTATGGAAGAATTAGTAAGCATAATTGCTAAGGCTTTGGTCGATCATCCGGAAGATGTGGCGGTTCGGACGGTTGAGAAAGACCGGCTTGTCGTTTATGAGTTAACCGTTCATCCTGACGATGTTGGGAAAGTGATTGGTAAACAGGGACGAATCGCAAAGTCTCTTCGTACGGTCGTCACATCAGCAGCAGTTAAGATGGATAAACGGGTAACCGTTGATATCATATCTTAAAGATATACGAAAGGGGGTTAGGATGCATGTCCTAGCCCCTTTTCGTGCATGCTGAAACTTAAATCATAGGATTGAAATAGCTCGTCAAGTATGATTATCTGCGGAAGAATTGAAGGGTAACGGAATCGATTCTGAAGAAGCGTTAAGATAACAGCGATCCGAAGAACGATCCGTAACCGGAGGGGCGCAGGAAGATCATCACATATGAGTACCAATATGAATGGAGTGTAGGAGGAAAGTATGGCAGAGTTTATGAATGTAGGTAAAATTGTCAATACCCATGGAATTCGCGGCGAGGTGAGAATCATGCCTCTAACTGATTTCCCGGAAGTGCGTTTTGCGAAAAATGCAGAGTTGTTTTTCTTTACACCAGATAATCATCCAGTCATGGTTAACGTGGAATCTGCACGTTTGCATAAGAATATGTATATTCTTCGTCTGAAAGAGTATGGCAACATTAATGAAGTAGAGAAGTTTAAGGGCGGCATGGCCAAAGTGTTAAAAGAGAATCTGGCAGAGCTGGAGGAAGGTGAGTACTACTTCCATCAAATCGTTGGGTGTTCTGTCATCACCGAAGAGGGTGATACACTTGGAACCATCTCTGAGATTTTGACTCCTGGAGCGAATGATGTATGGGTTGTCAAAACGCCTGCAGGCAAAGAAATTCTGCTTCCGGTTATTGATGATGTTGTTCTTGACGTGGACGTTGCAGAGAAGCAAGTCAAGGTTCACCTGATGGAAGGGCTGCTGTAACATGAAAGTGGATGTATTAACCCTATTCCCGGAAATGTTTGACGGTGTGTTCGGAACCAGCATTCTGGGCAAAGCCCAAACCAAAGGACTTGTATCTTTGGGAGCAACAAACTTTCGAAATTTTGCGACCAACAAACATAATACAGTTGACGATGCACCTTACGGCGGAGGTGGGGGGATGGTATTGAAGCCAGATCCCATCTTTGCTGCTGTCGAGGATGTATTAGAACAACGGGGCGAAGCTGCGGCAACGATGAAACCCCCACGTATCATTCTAATGTGCCCGCAAGGTGAGACGTTCACACAGAAAAAAGCAGAGGAACTTGTACAAGAAGATCATCTGATTTTTATTTGCGGACATTATGAAGGCTACGATGAGCGTATCCGAGAGTTTCTCGTAACGGACGAATTGTCAATTGGTGATTACGTGCTGACGGGTGGCGAACTGCCTGCGATGGTGGCGATTGACAGTATTGTACGCCTTATTCCGGGTGTACTGGGTAATGAGACAAGTGCTGTAACGGATTCATTCAGTACCGGATTGCTTGAATACCCGCACTACACACGTCCTCCGGAATTCAGAGGTATGAAGGTTCCAGATATGCTGTTATCTGGACATCATCTGAATATTGAGGCATGGCGCAGGGAGCAATCCTTGCTTCGTACGCTGGAACGTAGACCGGATATGTTGGAGACTGCGGACTTGACGGACAAAGAACGGATTTGGCTAAATAAACTTCGTTCCGAACGTGAAAAGAATGTAGAGTAATTTGATGATATTTCGTTTGAGCACGTAAAATAATCTCATTCGAAAGCTTGAAAGACCAGCCTTGTATTATATAGGTTGGTCTTTTTCTATATTGAACATTTTTGCCGCTTTGAACATTTTTGCATGTTCCGAAATAGGGTTGTTTAAACTGAAAAATTTCTTTATGGTGATCTCAGCTAGAAGCGTATGAAGACGACATGCTGAGGAGGAAGAATATGAATCATCAGCCTTATGAAGTTGGCAGAGTGAATATTAGCGAAGCTGGAGAGCGCTGCAAGATGCTTCTGGGAGATCTGAATGGAGATGGCAGGCTTGAGATGCTGTTGGTGCAGGCAGATGGTGGCATAGATGACCGTTACGTCCCGCATCAGGTATGCTGCTTGTCGGCATATGATCTGGATGGAGCTTTAATATGGCAGGTCGGGACACCGGACCCGAATGCTGGCGGTCCAGGATCAGACTATCCCGCTCAGATTGCAGATTGGGATGGGGACGGAAATAATGAAGTGCTGTGTGTAATGAACAAACAATTGCTTATCCTGGACGGAAGAACCGGAGAGATAAAGAAGCGTCATGAGTTGCCTGGAGAGCAAGCGCATGACTGTATTATTCTTGCAAACCTGACTGGTGACCAACACACAATGGATATCCTGCTGAAGGATCGGTATAAGACATTATGGGCATTAGATCATGATTTTAATTTGCTGTGGAAGCATAAAGGCAATATAGGTCATTTTCCGTGGGTCTACGATATCGATGGGGATGGTAAAGATGAAGTGATGGCCGGGTATGACATGCTGGATCATGATGGAGCATTATTATGGTCCTGTCAGAATCTTGATGATCACGCAGACTGTATATGGTTTGGCGATGTGGACGAGGACGGGGAGGTTGAAATTGTTATCGGTGGCAGTGTCACGGTGATGATGGATCGGCACGGTAATGAAAAATGGCGTTATGAGGATTCGATTGAATCACAGCATATTGCATTGGGGAAATTTTATGGAGAAAGACAAGGATTACAGATTGCTGGCCTGGATCGGATTATTCGTGGAGATGAGAATGGTAAGGATGGAATGTTTATGCTGGATAGCGACGGAAAGGAACTTTGGAAAGAAGATCGTAAAACTCGTGGGTGGTTAACCATTATTGAGCCTGTACGCAACTGGGATGACAGCGGGCTTGACTATATCCTGGCTTATCGTCGAGGTGGAGGTGTCCTACCATCTTTGATTAATGGTAATATGCAAACGGTTGCAGCGTTTGGAAAAGAGGGTTACGCCGTACATGCAGACTTGTGTCAGAGCGGAAGGGAACAGGTCATCATCTATGATGCACATGAGGCGGTGATCTATTCCAACTCAGTGATGGAGGTAACCACTCCAACCTCTTTGGGCATAAAAAGAGCCCAGCTTCAGCCAAAAAGGCTGTATAGCTCGACTCTTTATCCAGGCGGGGAAGTTTCAATCTAGCTTAATGACTGATCTCTACGACAGGAAGGATTTCCTGTTGTTGGTCTGATTCAGGATGGAGCAATGCAGCCAAATCGGTTCCTGTCGTAACCGTTAATCGAGGGAGCTTCATAGGATTATCCCCAGGTCGAACAAATCCTGAACGTACGGAAAAGGCCATGCGATACCCATTTTGCTGCAGCTGATAGATCATCTGCGTGCTGGTATAACCGAAAGGGTAGGCAAGATACGGCGTATCAATACCAGTTTCTTTCATCAGCTTGACGTCATCATTGAGCAAGCTTGTATCGAGTCCGACGGGCACGTTGTCGCCGCAACGCATATATCCCTTGTGATGCAGATTATAGGTATGGCTGTTAAACTCAAAGACGTCTTTAGCGGCCTGCATCTCCTGTTTGGAGATAAACGTATTTTTGGCAGGATCAAAAGGTGAAGGCTGATCCTGAATTTTGCTGCCGATTACAAACAGGGAAGCATGGAAATTATATTTTTTGAGCACAGGGTAGGCTAAAGTATAATTGTTCTGATACCCATCATCAAAGGTGATGACAATCGATTTTTTGGGTAGAGAGATCTGTCCATTCACATATTGTTCAAGTTGCTCCAGTGTAATTGTGTTGTAGCCTTCTTCATGCAAATATTTCATATTTTCTTCGAAGTCTTCCAGATTAATGATCGATTTGTTGTTTGTTTCATGATTATTAATTTTGGGCTGTATGTAATGATACATCAGTACAGGTACTTCAGTAGCCGAATCTTGTGCGATGTGAAAGGTAGCCAGATCAAGTGCAGGTTTGCTGGAATAATCGGAGTGAGACATTAGAAATGCCTTACGTTTGACCATATCCCAGGAGGTGCATGCTTTGTGAGACATTGCATTGGTAGGATGAGTTACCGCATACGCATACATTGTAATGGTACAAGTGAGTAATGCGAGTGCAGCAAGAGCAATTTTTTTGAAGTATTTCATAATTCGTTTGGTTCTCCTTTTGCCATTTCATTTCTTCGTGGAATTACATTTTTAGATGCATCACCATGTAATCCAACAAGCTATATCATAGACGATCTTTCTTGACAGAAAGTTACAGTATTTTTTCCGTCTAATACTTGACTTATTTAAGAATACTAATTATGACAATCCATAGGGCGAAGCTTTGATGTCCATAAAGGAATTGTGTAGAAAAGCGCATGGACAGGTGTATTTTAATGGAATTGTAATGTGACTATAATAAAATTCAGGACGTATTTAAAATGAACGTTATAGCGGATAACGTCTATATTGGAGTAAAGGAAATTAATGAGAATTAAAGGGCATTGAAGAACCAAAGAGTTCTGTCAGCAATTTGTTTATTTTTCCTTGTGTTTTGTTATGGTGCGTGATACAATAAGTCTGTTATGTGGAATACGGCGGTCCTCTATGGATAATGAAGGAGACAAGGTGTTCTCTGGAAGAAGTATGAACGCCTGTACGGAAGGAGGGAGTCATAGATGAATATCGTTCAAGCGATTACACAAGAACAACTTCGTAAAGATATTCCGAGTTTTCGTCCTGGTGACACTTTGAAAGTGCACGTTAAGGTAATCGAGGGAACTCGTGAGCGTATCCAATTGTTCGAAGGTGTTGTGATTAAACGCCGTGGTGGTGGAATCAGTGAGACTTTTACAGTTCGTAAAATTTCTTACGGTGTAGGTGTGGAAAGAGCTTTCCCGCTTCATTCCCCTAAAATCGATAGAATCGAAGTGGCTCGCCGTGGTAAAGTGCGTCGTGCGAAGCTTTATTATCTTCGTGAACTACGCGGTAAAGCAGCGAGAATTAAAGAAATTCGTTAATATAACGGATACCGGGGAGGGCTTGGAGACAAGCCCTTTTCGTTTTTGTCCGGGAAAAGTTGAACCGGAGGTGCACTTCCGAGTAAAATGGTATGGCGGCACACGCGCGAATAGTCCGGGAGGCTTGTGAAATCAGTTATTGAAGGACATTTGAATTGTGGATTAAATGTACTGGTAATGCTTGCGTGTAAGATTACATAACTGATGATGTGTAAAAACTGCTATAACATGTACTGTGAAGAGAGGAAGATCATTAATGGAACAGGAAGTTCAACAGGACCAGGGCAATACTGCCGAAGAGAAAGGCAGTCGATCCAAAAAAGCCAAAAATGAAATTTTCGAATGGCTTAAAGCCATCGTGATCGCACTAGTACTTGTCATTTTAATTCGGTGGTTACTGTTCAAACCGTTTGTTGTGGACGGGCCTTCCATGCAGCCGAATTTTCATACAGGTGAACGTGTGATCGTCAATGAAATTTTATATGATATTAGGGAACCACAGCGCGGAGAAGTAATTGTATTCCACGTTCCAACCGAAGGCCGTGATTTTATTAAACGTGTCATTGCTGTCGCTGGTGATACCGTTGAGGTTCAAGACGATACGGTTCTCGTCAATGGTAAAAAAGTCGATGAGACTTACATTCAAGGAGCAATTGATGCTGCTGAAGCGAATGGTGGAACCTATAACGTGAAGGACTTCCCTAATGAACAATTCCCGGATGGGAAAGTACCTGAAGGTCATGTTTTTGTAATGGGGGATAACCGTCCGAACAGTACGGATAGCCGAATGATCGGTTATGTATCACTGAAGGATATTGTAGGTCGTGCAGATGTGATTTTCTGGCCGATCGGCGATATCAAGTGGATTAACCATTAATATGAATGCAGGATATATAAGCAAAATATAAAATGTACACCAAAACGTAGAGGGTTGAACTAATCTGGGGATAATAGAGATCTAAGATGGTTTTACCAGCGAAATGTTTCGGTGTGCATGTTATAGAAAAAATTTATATATCAACAAATAATGAGGTGAAGACAAGGTGACGATTCAATGGTTTCCAGGTCATATGACCCGAGCCAGACGCCAGATTCAGGATAAGTTAAAGCTGATTGACGTGGTCATCGAACTGCTGGATGCCCGTCTGCCTGTCTCCAGCCGCAACCCGATGATTGACGAGATTTTACAGGGCAAACCCCGAATGATTTTGTTGAATAAGTCCGACTTGGCGGATGCGAAAGTAACGCAAGAATGGATTGAATATTTCAAAAAAGAGGGAATCACTGCTTTCCCTGTAGATGCTTCAACAGGTACCAACGTGAAAGACATTCCAACACAAGCGAAGCTTCTCCTAAAAGAAAAAATTGACCGTCAAATAGCTAAAGGGATTAATCCTAGAGCGGTTCGTGGACTGATTGTTGGTATTCCAAACGTGGGTAAATCCACGCTGATTAACCGACTGGCTGGACGGAACATTGCGGCAACGGGAGATCGTCCTGGTGTGACAAAGGGACAACAGTGGATCAAAGTTGGTAAAGAGATGGAACTTCTGGATACCCCTGGTATTCTGTGGCCGAAATTTGAAGATCAAAACGTGGGTTATCGTCTTGCGGTAACAGGTGCAATTAAGGAAGAGATTCTGAATGCAGAAGACATCGCCTTTTTTGGCATCAGTTATCTAATGCGTTATTACTGGGAATCTCTTGAAGAACGATACGGACTTCAGGAGTTCTCCAAGGATGCGGATGATTCTGACAGCGTTGTTGCGATCATGGAACAGGTTGGTCGTATACGTGGTTGTGTGGTGAGTGGTGGGCGTATCGATTTGGAAAAGGCATCGCGAGCTTTTCTGCGTGAACTGCGTGCGGGCAAAATGGGACGTTTCTCTATGGAAGCTCCTTATTAAATAAGAGACAACTGCCGAAAGAAGCGGCCGTTACCGGATTACCGGGAGCGGTCGCTTTTTGTTATATTGGAATTTAGATTAGAGGAACTTTGTTTGATCTGGAAGGTGATTCTAGAAAATTGCACTTAATGGGATTGTATTGTACGTATATCTGGGTCTCTTAAATCATGCTATGATGAATGATGAAGATTTAGCCTGCTCAGTGCTGAATATCTTCAATTTAAGCCAACAGATACCGATAAAATAATAACTCATCATCGTATTATCATATATGCTTTACAGAAGTTTATTTCTTATTTAATAGGATCTGATAGAACAAAAATCGGGAATCTACGTCTATATAATAAAATGATATAAAGTGATGCGTTAAGCAAGAGTGGGCAGAGGAGATGACACCGTAATGAATGAAATGAATGAGTTAACTGAATTGACGCAACTGGATGCCCTGGTTGAACCGAAAAAGAAGAAAAAAGAATTGGTGGAGCCCAAAGATCTGCTGATCTATGAGCGTGAATATTGGGAAAGCGGATTTGAACATATTGCCGGAATTGATGAAGTGGGACGTGGTTGTTTATTTGGAGATGTAGTAGCGGCAGCCGTTATTTTACCTCGTGAGCTGATTCTGGAAGGCGTTAATGATTCCAAGAAATTAACGGAGAAAAAGCGCGACGCATTATATGACATCATAATGGAAAAGGCGTTGGCAGTGGGAATTGGTTATGCGGATGCGGAAACGATTGATCAACTGAATATTAAACAGGCTGCAAGGCTTGCCATGAAACGTGCGGTAGAGGCCCTTGAGGGCGTGCCGGACTACTTGTTGGTGGATGCCGAAAAGGTAGATGTGAATATACCACAGTTGTCCATTATTAAAGGTGATGCAAACAGTCAATCCATTGCGGCAGCTTCCATTATTGCGAAGGTTACCCGGGATAGGCTTTGCAAGGAAGATTGGCATACGTTATATCCGGAATATGGGTTATCGATACATAAGGGATATGCAACGAAATTTCACCGTGAACAAATTATGGCTCTTGGTGCTACACCCATGCATCGTCGCAGTTTTCTCGGCAATCTGCTCGGAGAACAGCACACTTTATTTTAATTAGACCATACGCGGAGGGAGGGGAAGGGTATGAATATAAGTTCCGTGATTCGTGGGTTACTGGGGGATAGTAAACCGGGAAATGCCAAGCCATTGGAGTTAAAGGAAGGCCAGGTTGTACGTGGTTCTGTGGTTAGTGTATCCGATGATGGAGCAGATGCGGTTCTTCAGATTCAGGGTGTGCAGGTGCGTGCAAAACTAGAAACCCCGCTTCGCCCAGGTGAAACAACTCTGCTTCAGGTTCAGCCTCCAGGTGAAAATGGCGTAACGGTAATGAAACCACTGACGGGTACATTGGCAGAGCTGCCACAGGCATCTCTGAACAATTTGCTTCAGGAGGTAGGTTTGCCGGATACCAAGGGGAATCGGGAACTGTTGTTAGCTATGCAGCGAAGTGGATTACCTTTAACCAAGGATAATGTAGCCATGGTTCAAAATATGATAACAGCAAAACCTGCACAAGTGCCTGTCGAAGAATGGGTTCAGGCGACAGGTATTGCTTTTCAGCGTGGTCTTCCGGTTACAGCGGAAACGGTAAAGGGCTTGCATCAAGCTGTATTTGGCCCGCCACTACATCAGTTGTTGAAGGGTTTGGCTGAACAGCTGGAGTCCATGCTGACCCAAACCGCAGGTAAACCGCTGCCGACTGCTGAACAGGCAGCTACAGTGAAGAATAACATTACGGCTGGAGTGCCTATACCTTCAAACGGAGAGCAGACGGGAGGAAACTTAGCTGCGTCAGGCGGTAACCGTCAGGTAGGAGGAACAACCGGATTGTCCGGGCAACCCGTGCCTGGAGCGACTGCTGGTGGTACTCCGATGGCTGATGGATCTGTGGAAACAGCTGGTGGTGCGGTTAAAGGCAATGGGCAGACTGGAGCAGGGACTGCCGAGAGTGCTGGGATAAAAGCAGGGACTAGCCATGTTGAAACTGCTGGCAAGGTGGGTACAGGTATTCCGGCAGGAACCGGAATACCTGGTGAGAGCCCGCGTGCAGTTGACGCGGGTGTTGCTGGGAGCCGCCCAGGTACGCCGGGTGCGGCTGTGGATGTTACGGCTGGCCGAGTGATAGCGGGTCAGCCTGAGGGGGGCGCGGCCGGGCGAACTGACGGCCACGTTGAAACGCCTGCTGCTGCGGGGTCTACCGCTTCCGCAGCAGGGCAGGCGGCGCCAGCAGCTCCATCGGCAGCGCAGCTGGCACCCAAGCTGCTGGCGCTTCTGGACGCGCTGCGCAGCGCGTCCACAGCCGCACCGGCACAGCCAGGTGCGGCGACACAGGCCGCCCCTGCATCGCAGGGCGGCTCGGTGGCTGCGGCTGCCGGAGGCGTGCCGCAGCCTTTGCCAGCCGGCGCAGACGCGCTGCCGGCTGGCGGTAGTGCCGCAGCGCCTGCGGGAGCTGCATCGGCGCCCGTCACCCACGAGGGGGACCCGTGGGTGGGGCGTGTGTTGAAGCTGCTCGGTGCGGAGCACGAGCAGCAGGCAGTTCACGGCGCGGCTGCGCAGGCGCGCGTGGGGGATGTGGCGAGTCCGGGAACCGCGGACTCGCTTAAGGGCTTGCTGCTGCAGCTTGCCAGCAGCGATGGTGCACCGGCGGCACTCAAGGATGTCGCCGGACAGGCTGTGCAATTTCTGACAGGTCAGCAGTTATTGCTAACAACAGATCGCAGTGCTACCTTTGCCCAGATGCACTGGTTTATCCCCATTACCGGACCTGACGGAGAAGAGACGGCTTCCGTTCAGATTCAATCACGCCGTGGGCAACGCGGTGAATTGGATGCATCCAACTGCCGCCTTTGGTTTGATCTGGACATGAAAAGTCTTGGTCCGACATTGGTGGATGTGCATGTTGTTAATAATATCGTCAGTCTGCGTGTACTGAATGACGGCGAAGGAATGGGACCACTCCTGGAAAGTGGGCGCGAAGAGATCCATAAGGCGCTGGACAAGCTGGGTTATCAGTTGCTGACTTTCAAGGCGGAACCCTGGCCTATTGGCCAGGAACCGGGTGCCGAACGGAAAATGACTGCCTCGGATTACAGTCCTGAACGATACAAAGGGGTGGACATGCGGGTATGAAAGAGGATTCGCAGCCGGATCTGATGTCCAAAAAGGCCGTTGCTTTAAAATATGTACCGGGTGAGAGCGAAGCACCAGTAGTCGTAGCCAAAGGCCGTGGCAAAGTGGCGGAAGCCATTCTGGATAAAGCCAAGGAAAATGGTGTGCCTGTTCAGGAGGATGCCGCACTTGTCGAAGTGCTTTCTAAACTGGATTTGGACGAACAAATCCCGTCGGAACTGTATCAGCTGGTGGCGGAAGTGTTGACCTACATTTATCGTGCTGACCGTCTAGCTTCTGGACGAGAGGAAGAGGAATCATGGTAGAGCACAGATCAGAACAGGGTCCAGCTTCAAAACTGACACGTCAGCAAAAAGGACGATTGGGTGAAGAAGCTGCTTGCGACTGGCTTTGGGAGCATGATTATCGCATTTTGAAGCGCAATTGGCGCTGCCGACGTGGAGAGATTGATATCGTTGCTTCTCGTGAAGACATGATCATTTTTATTGAAGTCCGCAGCAGAAGCGGAACTGCACAGTATGGTACACCCCAGGAGTCAGTAGATATTCGTAAAATGCAGCAGGTGCGTGCAACAGCATCTGTATATTTGCAAATGACTGGAGAAACGAATCATCAAATCCGTTTTGATGTGATCGCAGTCATGCTGGATAAAGCAGGCGAAACTGTTTCAATTGATCATATTATGAATGCATTCTGAGTTTCTGCTACATAAACGATTCTTCTAAATGTGTTAACCCACAAGAAAGACACTTTAAATAGTGACTCTCTTGTGGGTTATTTTTTTGGACAAGTTATTGGTAAGAAAGAAATTAAGAAAACATAACTAATATACATGCGACAAACAACAATACATATTGTATCGTATTATGGATTATTTACTTTCTCGATTGTTAATGGACTACATTCTAATTATTAATTCTCTAATAGAAGCTCAAACGATGTGTGTAAATCCAGTCTAAATTATAGAGTTACCTGTGATAAAAGTCCTTTTTCTCCTTATCATGCATATGTCCTTACTCAAATTCGTTGTAATTCCATAAACAATGAAGCCTCGCTGTATCTTCTAACTTGTTGCTAGACGGCGAAAGAGAATGGAGCGCTTAAAATAAATAGATACAAATTGTATCATTTATAATAAAATGAGAAAAGAAAATATGAAAAAGAGGTGTGAACTATGAAAGAAATTCAATCTATTGCGGCAAACAAAATCAAACAGGAGTGGGTGACACCACAATTGGAAGTGTTGGATATTAGCAAAACCATGAACGGTGGTGAAGGGATTTGGCAATATGTTTGGGGCGGGGAATTTTGGAGGCTCGAAATGTTGGTTAGTTAGATAGATAAAACGAGTTCATATGGTCACCGGACTTACTACTATATTTGGATGAGGTGAACGATTGTCATGAGTATTCAATGGAAATGGATGATTCGTTTAAGTGTGTTTTTATTATTTTTTGGGGTGTGTGGTCTGCTGCATTCTGGAACGACATATGCTGCATCCAAAAATGCTTCTGCGGAGGGGCAAGTTAATCAACTTGCTCAAATTTCAAGAGTTTTTGGGAAAATTACTGATATGGATGGTTTTCCTGTGAAAGATGCAAATGTAAATATCAAGATGTACACCTTCGAAAACAGCGAAATAGCAACCAAAACAATTAAAACCAATTCCAAGGGAGAGTACAATTTTGAAACAACGTTAAGTGAAGGCATACGCATCAATATTAGTACGGTTGCCAAGGGGTACTTGGATACCAACAAGAATTATATTAGCTATTATTTGATTCCGGGAGAAACAAGGGAATTTAATTTTTCCCTCTATGAACCAGCAACAGTTGTAGGCAAAGTTACTGATCAATCAGGAAAACCAGTTGTGGGTGCTGTAATTAAAGTAACAACTGTCAGCCAATCTGTAAAGACGGACAAGGATGGCAATTACGCAATTACAGGTATTAATCCTTATTCCGCCCCTGATATTGTGGTTTCGGTTGATGCAGATGGATATGTTCCTTACACAAAATATCTTTTTCTATACACCGGTGTTACAGAGAAGTTGAACATAACACTTCAAGAGGCCGCCAAGGTGAGTGGCTTGGTGCAAGATGAACAGGGGAGGCCATTGGCTGGGGCCACGGTATCTATTAATAATCTTAAGATGATAACAGATAAACAAGGCAAGTATTCCATGGATCGACTGTCTCCGGGAATAAGCATAATCTCTGTCGAAGCGGATGGTTATATCAACCAAACGATTAGGGTAACTTTGGTCAAAGGACCTAACAATACTTTTGATTTTATTCTCAAGAGTAATGCAGACAAAACCCCGCCTGTAACCAAATATGCTTTAGTTCCATTGACAGAAATATCCATCGGAAAACAATATATTAATGGATTTAATTTTAAGTTAAAGGCAACGGACGAAGTTAAGGGATCAGGTTTGAAAATGACCCAGTACAGAATCAATGGGGGGGAATGGATCACGTTTACCGGACCAATAAAAATCTATGCTCCTGATGTCAAAACAGTGGAGTATTTCAGCACGGATATCGCCGGCAACCAAGAAAAAATAAACAAAATGGATTTTGTGAATGGGAAATATGAAGGAGCAGGATCATACCCTTATTGATTAAATAGCTATTTATAATGAAGAAAGGCGACGTTGACTCTAAGAATCCCTCCGCGGGGGAAGAGTCGAAGTCGCCTTTTTGCATCCGAAATAATCAGAACGAAATAATGTTAATCGCATTCCTTTGAATCCAATGAACAGATCAGTGTATAATCAAGAGGGTAATCCAGTTTTGCTGCACCGTTTGATTTTTCATAAATGAGTCGATTCACATCGCAGGCTCGAACTGCGGTCACGGATAATTTTTTATAATCTGGGAGGCATGGTCATGAGTAAATCTACCCAAACGGGTAACGCCGTAAGAGAAGCCATTCAAAATCGTCGTACAGTCAAAAAGTTTAAAAAAGAAGCTGTTCCCACACAGCAGATTATTGATTTGTTGGACACAGCCGTATGGGCACCCAATCATAAATTGCGTGAGCCGTGGCGGTTTTTATTGTTTAGCGGAAATGGACTGAACAAGCTGGCAGACGCTATTGATGCAGAGATGGGAGAGGATAACAAGTTCTCTGCCAATATCAAGCAGATCCCTGCCGTCATGCTTGTCGTTATGGAAGAAGATCCACGCCAGAATATCTGGGATGAAGATTTTGCAGCAGTAAGTGCATTGGTGCAAAACTTCCTACTCGCGGCATGGAGTGAAGACATTGGAACGTTCTGGGTAACCAAGCCTTTCCTCTATGGACCAAAATTCCGTAAGACACTTGGGATTCAGGCTGGGGAAAAAATTATAGGCATGGTTTACATGGGATATCCAGAGGTTATTCCTTCTGCCAAAGAACGTACACCAGCCAAAGACAAGCTGACTATATTTGAATAATTGATATCTTGTTCGCTATTCATTCGAACGTAATGCTCTATGCAGAGCCCCTGCACGTATGTCTCTTCTCTTATAAAGAGGATATATATGCAGGGGTGTTTGATTTGTAAAACTATTTAGCCATAAATTTGAAATCTATAAATATCTCGATTGAACCTTTCATGAAGGTAAATGGCGAAGGCACGTATTTCACCTTATAGCCCTTATAGCCTTATTTCCTTGATGACCCTCGCTCAAAATAAATTCAAATCCAACTGCCGATACTGTATCGCTTCAGCCACATGAGCTGTCAAAATGACGCCTTCATGATCCAAGTCTGCGATCGTCTGGGCCATCTTAATAATTCGATCATGTGCACGCATGCTCAGGTTCAGTGCTTGCAGTGTCTGCTGGAGCAGTTGGTCTGCTTCTTCAGGCAGGCGGATTGTTCGACGCAGAAGGGTTCCTGAGAGCTGGCTATTCCAGCGAACTGAACTATTAGCATATCGTGCGGCCTGAATATGATGAGCATGAATGACTTTGGCCTGCATTTCCGCAGATGAAGGAGAAGCGCCAGCCTTGCGCCACTCGCTCGGGGGAGGAACTTCGACCTGAAGGTCGATGCGATCTAGCAGCGGACCCGAGATTTTGGCACGGTAGGCGGCAACACGGGCAGGACTGCATATACAGCGTTGATCCTCCGATTGAGCAGAGAGATATCCGCAAGGACAGGGATTCATAGAACAGGCGAGCATAAATTGTGCTGGAAATGTGAACGCGGCTCTCGCACGGCTAATGGTGACTTTGCGATCCTCCAATGGTTGTCTCAACACTTCTAGGACTTGCCGCTGAAACTCTGGTAGCTCATCCAGAAACAATATCCCACGGTGAGCAAGACTTACTTCGCCAGGTTTGGGGATGCCACCGCCTCCAATGAGACCTGATGTGGAGATCGTATGGTGTGGAGAGCGAAAGGGTCTGTCTGCGATGAGACCATTTGAAGTATCTTTAAGCTTGCCTGCGGCACTTAGCACTTTGGTTACTTCCAGCGCTTCGTCTTCGGACAATGGTGGGAGAATCGTAGGTAGCCGTTTAATTAACATGGTTTTCCCTGT
The DNA here is from genome assembly GCF_002750415.1 of Paenibacillus sp. LK1. NCBI lineage: Bacteria > Bacillati > Bacillota > Bacilli > Caryophanales > Paenibacillaceae > Paenibacillus > Paenibacillus sp. LK1. Next base: position 483,606 of record NZ_PEII01000001.1, on the reverse strand, counting down.
GCCCGGAGGTCCGACCAGCAAAATATTGTGCATACCAGCTGCGGCAATCATGAGTGCACGCTTTACGTGATGCTGTCCCAGAACATCACTATAATCATCGTCCAACGAAGGAGATCGCATTGGGCCCTCATGGCGCTCCATATCACCGACATTGGGATTCAGAGCAGAGAGATGGGCGTAATCTTTTAAAACAACAGGCCCCGTATTCTGCATCATTCCTTCCCTGAGCTTTGAATTCGTTTCCTGTTCAGGAACGATATCTTGCAAATGACGAATACCATATACCTGAATACCCCGAATCAACGAAGCCTCTTCCAGATTGTCGGCGGGCAGAAGAATGGAGGTAAAGCCTTGCCGCTTTGCCAAATCTACCATAGACAAGATACCAGGCACAGATCTCACTGAACCGTCCAATGCCAGCTCACCTACCACCAATGTCCGTTCATCTACTGGAAGAATCAGCTGACCACTTGTTGTAAGTAAACCAATAGCGATGGCGAGATCGAAAGAAGATCCTTCCTTGCGCAGATCAGCAGGGGCCAGATTTATCGTAATCCGTTGCAACGGATACTGATAGCCACAGTTTTTTATAGCGGCACGGACGCGTTCAACCGCTTCACGAATAGCTGAATCCGGTAATCCAATAATTGAAGTCTGGGGTAAACCATTCGATAGATCTGTTTCCACTTCAATTAAAACGCCGTCAATTCCATATAAACAAGCACTATGCAGTTTTCCGTACATAATAAAAGAAACACCTCACTTGGTCCTTGGCGTGCATAATACAGGCCAGTCTACGAATTAAGGTGCTTCCTCAGCTTCTAACAAGCATTTTATATAAAAGAAATCAGGGCGTCAACCCGTCATCGTCATAGCTGCTGTATATGTATCCCTGACTCCTGAATTGTTTACAGTTTCCGCATGTAGTTTCTCGCAGAAGTATAGAATGTTCAGTTGTGAATCAATGTCGCGCTGTTGTGAAAAAGGATGTAAATGCTGGTTGCTGTTTTAACATATAAAGAGTTCTTTTTATTACGTTGTCATATGATATAGATCGTATATGCTCCAAATTATGTTTTATACAATTAAATTTATCACTATTAAATAGAAAAGTAAAATCATTTGTGCTCAATTATTCTGTTTTTTTTATAATTTATGATAAGATAGATGAGGGGCTCCTAATAATTCGCAAATTCTAGCGATTATAACAGTTGTAAGCCTCTATTATTAAGGAATATAGAATGCACAATAGGTAGGTGGGACAGATCTATGCAGAATGAAAGTTTGAAGCTGGATAACCAATTATGCTTTGCCATATACGCTTGTTCACGTGAAATTACGAAGATGTACCAACCCTATCTTGAGGTGCTTGGGGTAACCTACTCTCAATATCTGGTCTTGATGGTATTGTGGGAACGTGAAGAATGTACGGTTAAGGAAATCGGAGAGGCACTTTACCTCGATTCAGGCACTTTGACACCTCTTCTGAAACGTTTGCAGTCAGCAGGACTTATTCATCGCGAACGTTCAGCTCAGGACGAACGGAAAGTATTGATTACACTTACAGACGCTGGGCGGGAACTTCGCCATAAAGCCTTGTCTATACCTGAAGCGATCCAGGAAGATGCATGTCTGAACAGTACTGAGTTCGAATCTTTACTGGGACAGTTCAAGGGACTGCTGGAGAAAGTACATCAAACCAACACCAAAGAAGCCAAAAAATAAAATGTAACATCGTATTACTATTAAGAAACCTTGGCTTATTAGCTGAGGTTTTTTTCCATTAATATCCAAGCATTCACAATATGGGATCATACCCATATCAAAATACTGTCTATTAACCATTACTTTTTTAAGGAAAGCGTTTTAAAAACATGTTACAATGAATTGGGTTTAAGTGAAAATAGTCAACATTTGTCTTTTGTTAGTCTACCAACCCGCCTTGTTGCAGTCATGTTGATAGGAGGATTCGAGAATGAATATCCATGAATATCAAGGAAAAGAAGTACTGAAACAGTATGGAGTCACCGTTCCAAACGGAAAGGTTGCTTATACAGTCGATGAAGCGGTTGCGGCCGCAGAGGCACTGGGCAGTCCGGTGACTGTAGTCAAAGCGCAAATTCATGCAGGTGGCCGGGGGAAAGCCGGCGGCGTGAAAGTAGCGAAAAGTATCGACGAAGTTCGTGCTTACGCATCCGAAATTTTGGGAAAAGTATTGGTAACACACCAGACTGGACCTGAAGGTAAAGAAGTGAAGCGTCTTCTGATTGAAGAGGGATGCGATATCCGCAAAGAGTATTATGTGGGTGTTGTTGTGGACCGTGCCACAGGCCGCGTCGTAATGATGGCTTCCGAAGAAGGCGGTACAGAGATCGAAGAAGTAGCTGAAGCTACACCTGAGAAAATTTTCAAAGAAATTATTGACCCTGCAATTGGATTGCAAGTGTTCCAGGCGCGTAAACTGGCGTACAGCATTCGTATTCCGAATGAGTTGGTGAACAAAGCGGTTAAGTTTATGCTTGCGTTGTACAAAGCATTTGTCGAAAAAGATTGCTCCATTGCTGAGATCAATCCACTCGTTGTTACCGGAGATGGAAACGTTATCGCGCTGGATGCAAAATTGAATTTTGATTCCAACGCCTTGTTCCGTCACAAAGACATTTTGGAACTTCGTGATCTGGATGAAGAAGACGAAAAAGAAATCGAAGCTTCCAAATACGACCTGAGCTACATAGCACTTGATGGCAACATCGGCTGTATGGTCAATGGCGCTGGACTTGCGATGGCGACGATGGATATCATCAAATACTATGGCGGCGACCCGGCCAACTTCCTCGATGTTGGGGGCGGTGCGACAACAGAGAAAGTGACCGAAGCTTTCAAAATCATTTTGTCTGACGCCAAAGTGGCGGGTATCTTCGTTAACATTTTTGGCGGCATTATGCGTTGTGATGTCATTGCCAATGGTGTTGTTGAAGCCGCGAAGCAGCTTGGCCTGACTAAACCGCTGGTTGTTCGTCTTGAAGGAACTAACGTGGAGCTTGGTAAACGTATTTTGGGTGAATCCGGCCTGAATATCGTTCCTGCTGATTCCATGGCCGATGGTGCACAGAAAATTGTTGCCCTCGTAAAATAAGTTCATTCCTGGGCAAATTGCTGCCTTAGTTCCGGAGCTGTCCGGCACTTGAAAAATAACCGTAAGGATGTGAAGCAACGTGAGTATTTTGATTGATAAAAATACAAAAGTCATTACGCAAGGCATTACGGGTTCAACGGGAATGTTCCACACGAAGGGCGCATTGGACTACGGAACCCAGATGGTAGGCGGCGTTACACCGGGTAAAGGCGGAACCAATGTTGATATTACGCTGGAAGATGGCAAAGTAGTTAGTCTGCCGGTGTTTAATACAGTACAGGAAGCGAAGGAAGCTACTGGCGCAACAGCGAGCGTCATCTACGTTCCTCCGGCATTTGCAGCGGATTCCATCATGGAAGCCGTTGACGCAGAGCTGGATCTCGTGATCTGTATTACAGAAGGTATCCCGGTACTTGATATGGTCAAGGTTGACCGTTTCATGGAAGGCAAAGATACCGTTTTGATCGGACCAAACTGTCCGGGCGTTATTACACCAGGTGAATGCAAAATTGGCATCATGCCGGGTTATATTCATATGCCTGGCCACGTTGGCGTGGTCTCCCGTAGTGGAACACTCACGTATGAAGCTGTTCATCAATTGTCTGCGCGTGGAATTGGACAATCTTCTGCTGTGGGAATCGGGGGCGACCCGGTTAAAGGTTCTGAGTTCATTGATATCCTGAAACGGTTCAATGAAGACCCACAGACACATGCTGTAATCATGATTGGTGAAATCGGTGGTACGGCTGAAGAAGATGCTGCAGAGTGGGTACGCGAAAACATGACCAAACCGGTGGTTGGATTTATCGGTGGTGTTACGGCGCCTCCAGGCAAACGCATGGGTCATGCCGGTGCTATTATCTCTGGTGGTAAAGGTACAGCCAAAGAAAAAATTGCGAAACTGGAATCTTGCGGAATCAAAGTTGCTCCGACGCCAGCTGAAATGGGCTCGACTCTTGTGAGCGTACTTGAAGAACGTGGAATTCTGAATTTGTGCACGACACATTAATTCTTTTCCGTTATAATAGAAGAAACGGTGCAGGAAATTTATTTTTCTGGTGAGCCGACTATTGAAATGCGGAAAAGGTAAGCAACCTTTTGTCCTGAACAGGGCGAAGGGTTGCTTTTTTGCGTTTTTTTACAGGATGTAAAAGGGAGCTGTTGTCTGCCTGTATTGGTAAACGCTTGCAATCCGTTGTCACTTATCACACAATATGAGGGAAGATTTTCTTCCCGTTATGGGAGGTTTCTAATTATGGAAGAGAGATGGATTTTGATTGGACTGCATGAAACGGATGGTATTGGTAAGAAAACGATCTCCAAACTGCTATCAGGACAACATCAACTGACGGATTTTCTGGATTATAAAGAAGGGGATTGGACTGCCGCGGGTTTACGCAAGGATCAGGCTGTGCGTCTAACCAAGCAATTCAATATCGACTGGATTGAGCAGAGACAAGAGAGTGTTTATAAACTGGGCATTGAAGTCGTTACCTATTTGGATCATAATTACCCCGTATTAATGAAGGAAACCGTTCAGCCACCCTGGGTGATGTATGGTCGCGGAGATCTGAATCTGTTGCACGCTCAATCCATTGCGATGGTAGGAACACGTATGCCTACGGTATATGGACGTAAAATTGGTGAGAAGCTGGCAGAACAACTATGCAAGGCAGGGCTGACCATTGTAAGCGGGCTTGCCAGAGGAATAGATAGTGTGTGCCACGATGCGACTCTTCGTGCAAACGGCAAAACTATTGCGGTATTTGGGACAGGAATTGATAACATCTATCCGCCGGAAAATACAAGTCTTGCCGAACGAATTGCCGAAACAGGGCTGCTTTTGTCAGAATATCCTCCGGGTACACGTGCACGTCAGGGATTATTCCCGGAACGTAATCGGATCATTGCAGGGTTAACCCTCGGTACGCTAATTGTAGAGGCTGATATCCGAAGCGGATCACTCATTACAGCAGATGCTGCACTCGAAGCGGGAAGAGACGTGTTTGCAGTCCCAGGTCCCATTACTTCTCCCAAAAGCCGAGGCTCGCACAATCTAATTCGTCAGGGGGCAAAATTGGTGACCTGCGCCACAGATTTATTGGAAGAGTTTCGATTGGACTTGCCAAATGCCGAACAACTTCCTTACAATAGAGGACGTTCGGCTGAAAGCAGTGAAACTTCTAATGAAGGAATTTTCCCAGTTGTAAAACTATCTTCAGATGAACAACGTGTTATTTATCTGCTAGAGCAGGAAGAGCAATCACTGGATCAACTTGTGGAACAGCTCAACTGGGATTTTGGACATTTGCATTCAGTTCTGTTATCTTTAATCATAAAAAAGCAGATTAGCCAATTACCTGGAACCAAATACGCAAGGGTATGACGATGCTGCGATCAAGGCAGCATGTGAAAATAGATTATTAGCGGAAGTTAGTCCTGCTGCTAATGAAGTATGAATTATAAAAACAAGCAGCAGTTTCATGACTGAGAGGAGGATGAACCTATGGCGGATGCACTCGTAATCGTGGAGTCGCCCTCAAAGGCGAAGACGATCGGCAAATATTTAGGCAGCAAGTTCATCGTAAAAGCTTCGATGGGACATGTACGCGATTTGCCAAAGAGTCAGATCGGCGTTGAGGTGGAGAATGATTTTAATCCGAAATATATTACGATCCGCGGCAAAGGTTCAATTTTGAAAGAACTGAAGGATGCACGAAAGAAAGTGAAAAAAGTGTATCTCGCAGCTGACCCGGATCGCGAAGGTGAGGCTATTGCTTGGCATTTGGCCCATGCACTTGAACTGGATGAAACTGCGGATTGCCGAGTGGTATTTAATGAAATTACGAAACAGGCTGTCAAAGATGCGTTCAAAACGCCGCGTAAGATCAATATGGATCTGGTTAACGCGCAGCAGGCCAGACGTATTCTGGATAGGCTTGTAGGATATAAAATTAGTCCGTTATTATGGAAGAAAGTCAAAAAAGGATTGTCCGCTGGCCGCGTTCAGTCCGTGGCCGTCAAAATCATTTTAGATCGTGAAAATGAAATTAATGATTTTGAACCGGAAGAGTACTGGAGCATTACTGCCAAACTGACAGCGGACGGAAATCCGTTTGAAGCCAAGTTCCATCAGTTGAACGGTACCAAAACCGAACTTGGCAGTGAGGCAGAAGTACAGGCCATTTTAAAACAGATCGAAGGCGCTTCTTTTACAGTCAAAGAAGTTAAAGAGAAGGAACGTAGCCGTAACCCTTCTGCTCCTTTTACAACAAGTTCCTTGCAGCAGGAAGCCGCTCGTAAATTGAATTTCAGAGCTTCCAAGACGATGTCTGTCGCACAACAGCTGTATGAAGGTGTAGACCTCGGAAAAGAAGGCACAGTCGGTCTCATTACGTATATGCGTACAGACTCTACTCGAATTGCAGCATCGGCTCAGGAAGAAGCCAAGGAATATATTATTGGCAAGTACGGTGAGCCATTTGCACCGGAGACGCCTAGAAACTATTCCAAAAAAGCAGCCAATGCTCAAGACGCGCATGAAGCGATCCGTCCAACGTCAATTTTGCGTGATCCGGATTCCATTAAATCGTTTATGAGTCGTGATCAATTCCGGTTGTACAAACTGGTTTGGGAACGTTTTATAGCGAGCCAGATGTCATCTGCCGTTCTGGATACACTCTCCGTTGACATTGCTGCAGGAGATACAATTTTCCGTGCAGCGGGTTCAAAGGTTCGTTTCCAGGGATTCATGAAGGTATATGTAGAAGGTAATGATGACGGTACAACGGAAGAAGATCGTCTTCTGCCTCCGCTGAAAAATGGAGATGTGCTTGAGAATCGGGAGATCGAGCCGAAACAGCACTTTACACAGCCGCCACCACGTTATACGGAAGCAAGGTTAGTTAAAACGCTTGAGGAACTGGGCATAGGGCGTCCGAGTACATATGCGCCAACGCTGGAGACCATTCAGAAGCGCGGATATGTTGCCATTGAAGAGAAGAAATTCATGCCTACAGAACTGGGCGAACTGGTCATCGAACAGATGGAGGAGTTTTTCCCGGAGATCCTGAATGTGGAGTTCACCGCGAACATGGAAGGTGATCTTGACCATGTGGAGGAAGGGTCGGAGGATTGGGTCAAAGTACTCGCAGAATTCTACGAATCTTTTGAGAAGCGGCTTGAGTTTGCAGAAGAGGAAATGAAAGAAATCGAGATTGAAGATGAAGTATCGGATGAAATATGTGAGAAGTGCGGCAAACCGCTCGTTTATAAGCTAGGCCGTTTCGGCAAGTTTCTCGCATGTTCCGGGTTTCCGGATTGCCGGAATACCAAACCGATCATCAAGGATATAGGTGTGACTTGTCCGAAATGTAAAGAAGGGCATGTTGTTGAGCGCCGCAGTAAAAAGGGACGTATTTTCTATGGTTGCGACAAGTATCCTGAATGTGATTTTGTATCATGGGATAGACCGTCAGCGAAACCATGTCCAAGTTGCGGATCACTAATGATTGAGAAACGGAACAAACAGGGAACACGATTACAGTGTACTTCGTGTGATCATCAAGAACCGGTAGAGGAACCGGAAGAAGAATGAGCGGATTAGCTTAATGGGGGTAAATGATTTTGACGAATGAACAACAAGTAACCGTTATTGGCGCCGGGCTCGCAGGAACAGAAGCAGCTTGGCAGATCGCAAGTCGCGGTGTGCGCGTAAAACTATACGAGATGAGACCGGTTGTGAAAACGCCGGCTCACCATACAGATAAATTTGCAGAACTGGTGTGCAGCAACTCGCTTCGTGCCAATGGGTTGACTAACGCAGTTGGTGTTTTGAAGGAAGAAATGAGAATGCTTAATTCTCTGGTCTTGGGTGCAGCGGACCGACATGCCGTTCCAGCGGGTGGAGCACTTGCAGTGGACCGGGACGGATTCTCAGGCGAGATCACATCTACGCTTCATCAGCATCCACTCATTGAAGTTGTTAATGAAGAGCTGACTTCTTTGCCGGAAGATGGAATCGTTGTAGTTGCAACGGGGCCTTTGACTTCACCAGCATTGTCCGAGCAAATCAAAGCCCTCATGGGTGAAGAATACTTCTACTTCTATGATGCGGCTGCGCCAATTATCGAAAAAGATTCTATTGATATGAATAAAGTCTATCTGGCTTCACGTTATGATAAAGGCGAAGCGGCGTACTTGAACTGTCCTATGACAGAAGAGGAATTTGACGTGTTCTATGAAGCGTTGATCACAGCGGAAGTTGCTCAACTGAAAGAGTTTGAGAAAGAAATTTACTTCGAAGGCTGTATGCCGATTGAAGTCATGATGAAACGTGGCAAACAAACGGCTTTGTTTGGTCCGATGAAACCTGTAGGACTCGTCAATCCGCATACTGGAGAACTGCCGCATGCTGTTGTTCAGCTTAGACAGGACAATGCAGCAGGAACGCTGTACAATCTGGTCGGATTCCAGACGCATCTGAAATGGGGAGAACAAAAGCGGGTCTTTTCTTTGATCCCAGGACTTGAAAATGCGGAATTCGTTCGTTATGGCGTAATGCACCGTAACACATTTATCAATTCTCCCAAACTGCTTCGTCCAACGTATCAGTTCAAAGACCGTCCAAACCTGTTCTTTGCAGGTCAAATGACGGGAGTAGAAGGCTATGTAGAATCTGCGGCATCCGGTCTAATCGCGGGTATGAATGCGGCCAAAGCAGCGCTTGGACAGGAACTGGTGGTATTACCGGTGGAGACCACGCTGGGCAGTATGGCACAGTATATTACAACAGCTGATTTCAAACATTTCCAGCCAATGAATGCAAACTTTGGATTGCTGCCGAAGCTGGAAACTAAAATACGCAATAAAAAGGAAAAGAATGAAGCACTTGCGCAACGTGCACTGGATGGCATTGCCCGTTTTGCAGCAACAGAAGGTCTAACCGTTCCAGAACGCGTGTAAATTAATCGTGGGAGGAGGCTGATATCTTGGATATGTCATTTCATGCTACAACGATCTGTGCAGTTCGTCATAATGGCAAAGCAGCCATTGCCGGTGATGGTCAGGTGACCATGGGGCAAAGTGTTGTGATGAAAAATACAGCCAAAAAGGTAAGACGTCTATACCGTGGGCAGGTTGTGGCCGGTTTTGCCGGTTCCGTTGCGGATGCCATTACCTTATTTGAGAAATTCGAAGGTAAGCTGGAGGAGCACCATGGTAATCTGCAGCGGGCAGCGGTAGAACTTGCCAAGGATTGGCGTCAGGATCGGATTTTGCGCAAACTCGAAGCACTCCTTATTGTTATGGATAAAACGGGTATGCTGCTGATTTCTGGTGGGGGAGAAATTATCGAGCCGGATGATGATGTTATCGCTATTGGCTCGGGAGGAAACTTCGCGTTGTCTGCTGCACGTGCGTTAAAACGTCATGCGGTGGATCTGGAAGCAAAAGACATTGCTCGTGAATCACTCCAGATTGCTTCAGAGTTATGTGTATATACCAACAATAATATTATTGTTGAAGAGTTGTAAGGAAAGCAATCTCCCGTGATGGGGCATGATGATTAAATCGGCTCCAGTTACTTCGTGGAGATTCTTTGTCCTTGTAGCTAATCTATAATGTTCTATCTCATAAACAAGGTTTGCATACTGTTAGGAGGGAAGCTATATGGATACTCAAGCGTTAACGCCAAGACAAATCGTTGCAGAGCTTGATAAGTACATTGTAGGTCAAAAACAGGCTAAAAAATCGGTAGCGGTCGCCCTTCGCAATCGTTATCGCCGTAGCCTTTTGCCCGAACATACCCAAGATGATATTGTACCAAAAAATATTCTGATGATTGGACCTACTGGTGTTGGTAAAACTGAGATTGCACGCCGACTGGCTAAGTTGGTAGGAGCCCCATTCGTAAAGGTGGAGGCTACGAAGTTCACGGAAGTGGGTTATGTTGGCCGTGACGTGGAATCTATGATTCGTGATTTGATTGAAACATCACTGCGGATGGTCAAGCTGGAACGTACAGAAAAGGTCAAAGACAAAGCGGAAGAGGCTGCCAATGAGCGGATCGTACATATTTTGGCCCCTTCACAATCCAAATCCAAAAATCAGCGGAATCCGTTCGAAATGATTTTTGGTAATAATGGCAACAACACGCCAGAAACCGATGAGCAAGAACCGGATACCGGAGTAGCCGAGCGGCGACGTAAAATCAAATTTGATTTGTTATCTGGCAAGCTGGAAGATGACGTTATCGAAATTGATGTGGAAGATACCACGCCTAACATGATGGACATGTTCGCTGGTCAAGGAAATGATCAGATGGGGATGAACATGCAGGAGATGTTTGGCAGTTTATTACCTCGTCGTACCAAAAAACGTAAACTGGCGATTAAGGAAGCTCGCAAAGTATTAATTCAGGAAGAAGCGGGCAAGTTGATCGATATGGATGATGTTACTCAGGAGTCCATTCGCCGGGCGGAACAAACAGGTATCATATTCATTGACGAAATTGATAAAGTGGCCAGTCAAGGACGAGGTAGCGGCCCAGACGTATCCCGTGAAGGGGTACAGCGTGATATTCTGCCAATCGTGGAAGGATCTACGGTAATGACCAAGTATGGCCCTGTCAAAACGGATTACATCCTGTTTATGGCAGCTGGCGCATTTCACGTAGCAAAGCCCTCAGATCTCATTCCAGAGCTCCAGGGGCGTTTCCCAATCCGTGTAGAACTGAACAGCCTGACGCTTGATGAATTTGTATCGATTCTCACTGAACCTAAAAATGCGTTAACCAAGCAGTATGTGGATTTGCTGCGTACGGAGAATATTGAGATTGAGTTCTCGGATGATGCCATTCGTGAGATTGCAAAGCTGGCTGAGTCCGTGAATCAGAATACCGAAAATATCGGAGCACGGCGCCTGCATACTATTCTGGAGAAACTACTTGAGGATCTGTCTTTTGAAGCACCAGAACTTACGCTGGAGCGTATGGTAATCACTCCGGAATATGTACGTGAGAAATTGAATGACATTGCACTTGATCGTGATTTAAGTCAATATATCCTGTAACATAGGTGTAATGCGCTGTTAGAGCGATTGAAGTATAAATGACGGTATACAATGGATGAATAAAGATCAGACGACTACACGGAAATGGGATATTCGATCCTGGTTCGGACTGTAGTAGACTTTATTCAATCCATCTGTATGCCGTTTATTTTTTGTTTTAGTCTAATATAATGCTGTTTTGTAACCGATAAAAGAGATGGAGTTGTATAAGAGGAAAGTTAATCTAGGACTTGTGCCGCAGGAATAATGTATTTAAGCCCTAAAGTTATGTTTACAACTCATATTTGATACTTCTATAAATTCCAGTAATAGGATTTTATTTTTCCAAGTCTGGTTATCGGTTTAATCAAAAGCTTGAGAATGATTTGCATAAATGCGCAAAAAGCGAATGAGATGGTATTGCGGAAGTGACAAAATATTCTTGCGGAATATAACTGAGCTTGCTCTGTTTAAATGTTAAAAAAGTATTTTAAATATCAAGCTGAAACAAGTAATCCGTAATGGATATTTTGTCAATTAACAATTTCATGGAATAGAGAAGATTTTATAATAAATTATAAGAAAGCTTATTATATCGGTAAATATTTCTAACAGGGAATCGTTTGAAGCTTTTCGATGGGATCCTTGTTTGTATTATTATGATGTACTGAAACGTATAGAAGCATAGTATAAATTTTAAGAATGTTTAAGAGCTCAATTCGAGCACTTAAGCTTATTTTTGTTTTGGGCCCCAACATTTACGAAAAAATTCATAATTTGCAGAAAATACACAAAAAGCTCTGTCTTTCAGAAAAGATAGGGCTTTTTTCTTATTGTAATATATCCCAATCTCGAAGAAACTTATGTTATACGACAACATCAGAGTTAATTCTACTTAAGTCCTAGAAAACCGTGTAAAAGTGAATGTTTTTTGTCGAAAAAACATAAGCATCCTGACGGAAAAAGATTGAATCAATTTCCATAATTTCTAAAGAGAGGAGGGCGATTATGAATCTTTTGAATGATATTAGTTTTCAAAGGTTACAAGGTGCACTCGATGCCTCCAACATTAGACAACGAACAATCGCTGACAACATTGCGAATGCGGACACCCCGTATTTCAAGCGTTCGGACGTTGCTTTTGAAGAAATGCTGCAGGAACAAATGAATGGAGATATGCCTGTTCTTAAAGGGAAAGTAACGGATTCAAGGCATTTTGTCATAGGTCCTTCCTCTTCCATACCTACACCAGTAGTTAATATGGACCAGTCAACTTCCATGAATAACAACCAGAACAACGTCGATGTAGACAAAGAAATGAGTCTTCTGGCGGAGAACCAGCTACGTTACAACGCTTATATTCAGCAAGTGAATGAACAAATCAAAATGATGCGTGTTGGAGTCGAAGGGAGATAACTTAGGTGAACATTAGTAACAGTTTCAGTATCAGTGCATCGGCTCTAACAGCTCAGCGTTTGCGGATGGACGTTATATCTTCCAACATTGCAAACGCGGAGACGACGCGCGCGAGTGTGACCAACGGCGAGGCGGTTCCTTACAAGCGCAAAATGGTTGTACTTGAACCCAACAAAACTTCATTTAATAGCTTGCTTCAAAATCAGATGAAAAGCAGTGGGTCTGGAGAGGGAGTTAGAGTATCGGAGATTCGTGAAGATCAGTCCCCTCTGAAGCCAGTCTACGACCCTACACATCCGGATGCCAACGCTGAGGGGTATGTGTATATGCCTAATGTGGATATCGCGAAAGAAATGGTGGACATGATTTCGGCTTCACGCTCATATGAAGCAAACGTCACAGCTTTGAACTCAACCAAAGCAATGATATCCAAGGCATTGGAGATTGGAAGAGCCTAGTTAACGGCTTAAAGGTGGAAATATCCATAAAACCAAAGAACAGAAATGAAAGGGAGGGACATTAATGATTCAGAACAACATGTTTAGCACACAGGGGATTCAACCGCTTCAGATGCAAAGTACGGCACAAAGTAAACCATCTACACCAGCCGAAACCATCCAGAGCTTCGGTACATACCTACAGGATGCGCTAGGGTCTGTAGCTGCACAGGAGACCCAGGCACATGAAATGTCAAACCAATTCCTGGTTGGAAAAGTGAACGTTGATCAGGTGATGATCGCTTCTGAACAGGCCCTGTTGAGTCTGCAACTTACGACTCAAGTCCGAAACAAAGTAGTCGAAGCATATCAGGAGATTATGCGTACGCAATTATAAAATGTCTTAAATGCGCTTCGACAACAGCGCTGATTATTACAACAAGCAGCTGCGATGCTGCTCCTGACCGTTAAACTTTAGAACCTATAAAGATTGCGGAAGGACAGACCAAGCAAAGTTTCGGATGGGGTGACAGAGTGAATGAGAGAATTGCCCAATACAGGGATAAGGCATCCCAGTATTGGAATAGTTTTAGCAAAAAGCAAAAAGTATTATTTATTTCCACCTTCCTGTTTTTAATTTTGGCTGCAGTTGTACTAACCATGCAATTGTCAAAGACGGAATATGAAGTTGCTTTCACGGATTTGAATGCAAGTGACTCTGCAGGCGTCATTAATTATCTGGATTCATCAAGTATTCCATACAAATTAAGTGCAGACGGTAAGACCATATCTGTACCGAGCACGGATGTAGCTATTGCAAAAGTAAATATCGGATCACAAGGAATTATTCAAAATGGTTCATTAGGGTATAAGTCATTTGAGGAGTCATCATCTCCGATCGGGATGACGGATAAAGAGTTCGATGTGAAGTATAACAACGCATTGAACGGAGAAGTGGAGCAGTTGCTTCAACGAATGCAAGGCATACAGGATGCTAAAGTGTTGGTCAATATGCCAAAAGATAATATCTTTGCTGGCCTAGAAGAGCAGGATAAAGCATCAGCATCAGTGGCCCTGCAGTTTAAACCGGGTTATCACCCCAATCAGGCTGCGGTAGATGGATATTTTAATTTGGTCAAGACAGCCATTCCCAATCTACCTATTGAAAATATAACGATTACGAACACGGATGAAGCGGAACTGATTCCGACCGCCAGAGGTGGTAGTGGGGGATTATCTTCTGAAGTCCAAGAAAACATGGCGTTACAGAAGAAATTCGAAAATGATGTTCGCAATAATGTGAAGCAATTTCTTTCCCAGATTGTGGGTGACGAGAACGTCAATGTACTGGTTGCTTCCAAGCTTAATTTTGACAAGGAAACTCGGAAAGAAAACCTAGTCACACCGGTCGATGTAGATAATATGAAAGGCATCGAGATCAGTGTGCAAGAGATTCAAAAGAGTTACACTGGGGCAAGCAATCCGACAGGTGGTGTTGCTGGCACAGGTCAAGAGGAAGTTCCCGGTTATCCATCATCGGATGCATCAGGCAACTCAACCTCGGAGGAAACATCCAGCACCAAAAACTACGATGTCAACCGAATTGTTAAAGATATCGTTTCCAGTCCATATACTGTAAAAGATTTAACCATTAACGTTGCGGTTGAACCACCGGCAGGACAAACAGAATTACAAGCACCGGTTCAGGATGCAATTGAAAATATCTTGGTTAACATTGTTCGTGCATCATTGGCGGACTCAGGCACTGTAATAAGTGACGCAGACTTGGCCAAAAAAGTTTCGGTAATGTCTCAAGGTTTCCAGACTGCTGCAGCAGCAAATACAGGCTTCCAGCTTTCTACCGGAATGATGTGGGGCATAGGAGCACTGGTGGCAGCATTAATTGCAACGGTTGTTATTTTGTTAGTGCGCCGTCGTCGCAAACAAAACGAAATAGAAGAAGAGGACATTCCTCTTCCAGTAGCAACAGAGTTTCCGTCCATTACGTTGGACAGTGTAACGAACGAAAGTCAAGTGCGCAAACAATTGGAGAGTTTGGCCAAGAAAAAGCCAGACGAATTCGTCAATCTGCTGCGTACGTGGCTGGCTGACGAATAGAGGTGAACGCATTGGCGAAGGCAAGCAGTCAAGGTCTGACTGGAAGACAAAAAGCAGCAATTTTGTTGATTACATTAGGTCCGGAAGTATCCGCGCAAATCTTCAAACATTTGCGGGACGAGGAGATTGAACAACTAACGTTGGAAATTGCCAATGTTCGTAAAGTGGATGCTTCCGAAAAAGATATGATTATGTCTGAGTTTCACCAGATCTGTTTGGCACAGGAATATATCTCACAGGGCGGTATTACGTATGCGAGAGAAATTCTGGAGAAAGCACTTGGGTCGCAAAAAGCACTTGAAGTTATTAACCGTTTGACGGCTACGCTGCAAGTTAGACCCTTTGACTTTGCGCGTAAGGCGGATCCGAATCAAATATTGAACTTCATTCAGAACGAAAGCCCGCAAACAATTGCTCTGGTATTATCGTATCTGCAATTTGAGCAGGCAGCAGCAATTTTGTCCTCGTTACCACAAGAGAAGCAAGCCGATGTAGCACGCAGAGTTGCTGTTATGGACAGTACGTCTCCAGAAGTCATTTCTCAAGTGGAACGAGTGCTCGAGCAAAAATTATCTTCTACTGTTACGCAGGATTATACAAATGCGGGTGGTATCGAATCCATCGTTCAGATCTTGAACGGCGTCGACCGTGGTACGGAACGTACTATTCTCGACTCGTTGGAAATTCAAGATCCGGAACTTGCAGAAGAAATCAAAAAACGCATGTTTGTATTCGAAGATATCGTCAATGTCGACGATCGTTCGATTCAGCGTATTATCCGGGATATCGACAACGCAGATTTGCAGTTGGCACTTAAAGTGGCAAGCGAAGAAGTACGGGATGCAATATTCCGAAATATGTCGAAACGGATGTCCGAGACATTCAAGGAAGAAATGGAATTCATGGGACCTGTTCGGTTGCGTGATGTTGAGGAAGCTCAGACCCGTATCGTAGGAACGATCCGTAGATTGGAAGAAGCTGGTGAGATCATTATCGCTCGCGGTGGAGGAGATGATATCATTGTCTAATTTGATTAAATCTTTCCAGTATGTACCGGTCGATGACCACAAACGACTCGAAAATCATCATCATTATGGTGGATCGGAGTCTGATGCGGAGTTAGATGGTGAACGTGCTGAAGGTTCTGAAGCTGAGATGCTTCAGGCACGCGTGGACGAAGAAACACAACGTCTTACCGCGGAGATGCTGGAGGATGCCAAGGAGTTTGCAGAAAAGCAGGTACGTGATGCTTCGGAGGAAGCGGAACGATTGCTTCAAGAAGCCCGTGAACAGATAGATAGCTGGTGGCAGGAGCAGCGTCAGAAGGATGAACATCTGACTGAAGCGCTTCGTTCACAAGGTTTCCAGCAGGGTTTTGAAGAAGGCAAAGTACAGGCTGAACTGGATCTCCAGGTGAAGATCGAAGAGATGATGAAGGAAGCACGCGGGGTGCTTGAAGAAGCTTACATTGCCAAAGGTCAGATTATACAGGAAGCGGAGCCTTTCCTTGTGGATCTCGCCTGTGGTATCGCTGAGAAGGTGATTGACAAACAACTCTCGGTTGAACCAGAACACACACTTGAACTGATTCGTCAGAGTTTGTCTCGCAAACGTGAACAGGGGATGATCACCTTATGTGTGGCACCTGATCAATTTGCTTTTGTGCAGGCCGCACGGGAAGAGTTGGCTATGGCAATTGACTCTCAGGCAGAATTGCAGATTTTGCCTGATGCTACGGTAAAAGACAAGGGATGTGTTATACGGTCGTCGTTTGGAAGCGTAGATGCCAGAATCGATACCCAGCTCGCTGAAATTAAAAAAGAACTGATCCGCATAGCACTTGAGGATGAGGGGCGAAAAAATCAACATGAAGATTCTTAGCTCACAGCGATACATGGAACATCTTAAGCAATTTGATCCCGTTCGTATTAACGGTAAGGTCACTCAGGTCATTGGTCTTATGGTTGAGTCGGAAGGTCCGGATGCAAGTATTGGTGATGTATGTTACATCTACCCTGGAAAATCTGCCAAGCCACTCCAGGCAGAGGTTGTTGGGTTCCGGGATAACAAAGTATTGCTCATGCCACTCGGTGAACTTCAATCTATTGGTCCTGGATGTGATGTGGTCGGAACGGGTAAACCACTTGGCGTTCAGGTTGGATCAGAATTGCTTGGTAAGGTGTTAGATGGATTGGGACAACCTTTGGACGGTTCCTTGTTACCCTCCAGAATGCCGATGTACTCCACATCCAATACGCCAGTGAATCCGATGGACCGACCACGTGTACTCGAAACGATGAGCGTAGGTGTGAGAGCCATTGACGGTCTGTTGACGGTAGGCAAAGGACAGAGGGTCGGCATATTTGCCGGATCGGGTGTTGGTAAAAGTACGCTGATGGGCATGATCGCCCGCAATACAGCAGCAGACGTCAATGTAATTGCTTTGGTAGGCGAGCGGGGCCGCGAGGTTCGTGACTTTATTGAACGGGATCTGGGTCCGGAAGGACTGGAACGATCTGTCGTTATTGTCGCTACCTCTGATCAACCTGCTCTGATTCGAATCAAGGGCGCGGTCATCGCAACTACGATTGCGGAGTATTTCAGAGACAGAGGCATGAATGTCATGTTGATGATGGACTCCGTTACACGTTATGCCATGGCACAGAGGGAAGTAGGACTTGCCGTGGGGGAACCTCCTGCAATGAGAGGATACACTCCTTCTGTTTTTGCGAGTTTGCCCAAGCTGCTTGAGCGAGCGGGGACTGGACCCACAGGCTCGATTACTGCTTTTTACACCGTCCTTGTCGACGGGGATGATATGAACGAACCGATTGCAGATGCGGTGAGAGGTATATTGGATGGTCATATTGTATTAAATCGGTCCATCGCAAATAAAGGTCATTTCCCTGCCATTGATGTGCTTGCGAGCATTAGTCGGGTTATGAAGGATATTGCTCCTGAAGAGCAGCTGGAAGCCGTTAATAATATGAAGAGACTGATGGCTGTGTACAAGGAATCAGAGGATTTAATCAACATTGGGGCTTATCAAAGAGGTTCAAATGCTGCCATTGATGAATCTATTGACCAGATTGATAGCATCTGGGACTTTACCAGACAGAAAGTCGATGAAAAAGTAACGTTGAGTGAAGTGCAGGAACGTTTGATTCTTGAATTTGCAAGGAGATGAATGGGTAAACGATGAAATTTCGATATCATTTCCAGAAGGTTGTCGACCTGAAAAGCAATGAAAAAACGCAAGCGGAGTGGATGTTATCCACAGCCATCGGGAAACTTCAGACTGAGGAAGAGCATCTTTTACAACTATTGAATGATAAAAAGGAACTGATAGATGTCATTCAATCCGCTACGGAAAGTACGGCTTCCGTATCCAGCTTGCAAGAGATGCAGCGGTATGTCCATCACCTTGACGAGTGCATTTCACGCAAAAGTAGTGATGTCAGACATGCTGAGGTCAATGTGCAACGGAATCAGACGTTTCTGAACGGCAAAATGATGGACGAAAAAGTATGGCTTGGGGCGAGAGACAAGGCCAAAATCAAATTTCAGCAGGAGATGCTCCTCCGGGAACAGAACGATCTGGACGAGATGGCTACTGTACGCTTCGCTGCCAAAGCCGGACGCGCGAATTGATGTGGCCGGACGCGAAGTTGTCTCGTGAAGGAGGAAAGAACAATGGCTGTTAAAGACACAGATATGGAAAAAGAGTCGAGTGGCGGTTGGGAAAAGTTCTTGATGATTTCAATCCCAATTGTGTTCACTGTGGTTTTGTTAGGTGTATTGCTTACTCTATTTAATGTAGATATTCGCAACAACCTGCTTGATGTAGCTAACAAAATACCTGTCGTGAAGAACTGGGTACCTGATCCTGTGCTAGATCCAGAGAAAAAGAAACTGGAGAAGAGTGAGCAGCAGGTCGAGAGTGCAGAAGCGACAATAGATAAGCTGAAGGCACAAGTAAGCGAAAAGGAAGCAGAACTCAAAGCAGCGAAAGATGCCACGACCACAGAGGCGAAGAAAGCAAGCGATTTAAAAAAGAAATTAGATGATGCGGAAAAAGCGGCTGAAACCGCTGCGCAGAATCCAGAGACCGAGTCTGATTATCAAAAACAAATTAAAGATTTGGCGAAGATGTATGCGGACATGAGTCCCAGTAAGGCCGCACCGATTTTGCAAAATATGACGAATGAAGAGATGGTACTGCTTCTGAGTGCGATGCAATCGGCTGCACGAACCAAGGTGCTGGAAAAGATGGACCCAAAAACAGCGGCTGATGTCACGATGATGATGAAGGATGCAAAACCATCCGGTGATTTGGCCCTGGATGCACTGCAATCCCGCTTAAAGAAAGAAACTGCATCGACATCCACGGCGACTACAACTAACTCCAAAAACTTGGATAAAAATCAGCTTAGTCAAACGTTTGCTTCCATGTCGGCCTCTAGTGGAGCTAAACTATTGCTCGAAACATACAAGCTGAGTCCGGATAAAACCTTGACCATTTTAAATTCTGTCGACGATGCTACACGGTCTCAATTGCTTGAAAATATGTCGACTGAAAATTCAGTTGAAACTGCAAAAATATTAAATAAACTAATGGGTAACAAGTAGAATAGTAGCGTCTGTTTACTACGGAGAGGAGGTGAAAATAAATGTCGATTGTATATCAAATGACAACCACATCATCCGCTAAGACAACAGCAGCGCAGACAACTGGAATAGGATCCAAAGGTGCAACTGCTGGAAGCGGTGATTTTCTGCAAACTCTTGCCCAATCATTGAATGGTGGTGCAACGGCGGAGAATGACTCGGCTACAGCTACGAGCTTAACAGCGAATCCGCTGATGTTTACCTTTGCAGCTAGTGAAGATGGGGAACAAACATCGATCACCGATGTCTTAAGTTCCTTATTCGAAGATTTGGATTCGCTAGATGAAGCTTTGGAAAATGATCCGTCACTACTTGCTGATTTACAAACTCTGATTCAGCAGATGTACGCTCAATTAGATGCTAATCCTGGTATTCAAGCCGAAGGTTCTGATGAGCCTACAAGTGAAGCGGGAAATGCAGCATCAGCAATTGATCTGGCGGAACATCCAGCAGCAGTACGCTTTGTATTACAGGATGTGCTTACACAGTTAATTGCGGGTATGAATGAGCCTGATAGTAGTGTTGTAAAGAACGCTCCAGAATTCAAGCACCTGCTTCAGTCTCTTCAAAGTCAGTTGCAAGATGCTGGCGTTGATACCAGTCTTAACAAAGGGTGGCCTGAACTTAAATCCATTCTGGATACATTAGCGATGGCTAAGGATCAGGCTGTGCAAGTAGCTCCAACAAATCCCGTTCAAACGTCCAAGCAAGACTCAGTGACATCACAAGTTTTTGTTGCGGTTGCTTCAAATAATGGACCTAAAGTTTCAGTTGAAACGGATTCATCACCTACAGCAAATGAAGTAGGAGAAGTGGACCATTCAAGTATTATTACGGCAGGGGAGTTGTCCTTACGTTCATCAGGTACATCAGCAGGTAAACCGGCTGAACCTGTCTTGCAAGCCTCCCAGTTTGCAAAAGAGATGACACAATTTGTTGTGAACAAGCTGGATATCGTGCAGCAAAAGGGATTTTCGGAGGCAACTATCTCACTACGTCCGGAGCATCTAGGTAAGCTGGATGTACAAATTACTTTGCAAAACGGACAATTGGTTGCACGGTTTATGACTGAGCATACGATGGCGAAAGACATGTTGGAACAGCAAATGATACAACTGCGTAGCTCGCTTCAAGCTCAAGGCATTCAAGTGGAACGACTTGAAGTTACTCAGAACAGCTCACTTGGTTCACAAATGTACCAGGATGGAGGACGCCAGCCGGGAAGCAATTCTCAGCAGCAACGTCGCTCACGTGAACGTGAAGAACAATCGGATGATGCTGTAACTACAGCAACTCTCCAGGAAGAATTGCGCAACTGGCGCAGTGAGCATGAGGAAGGCAACGACCTGCGGAGAGACACGTTTACAGCAGAAGCTTAAACAGAAATGAGGTGAAAATATGGCTAATGAAGCGATCTCTACCAATAATACCTGGCCAAACTATTCAGCAGCGAATAAAGCTACAACAAGCGCTGCAACAAAAGAGCTGGGCAAGGATCAGTTTCTTAAAATATTGATTACTCAGCTACAAAATCAGGATCCAATGCAGCCAATGGAAGATAAGGAATTTATCGCTCAGATGGCTCAGTTCAGTTCGGTAGAACAACTGGTGAATATCTCTTCTCAGCTCAAGACTTTGAATCAGTCTCTTGGGACAGTGTCTGGCATGATTGGCCGCGAGATCAGTTGGCTTTCTTCTAATAAAGAGGATAACGGAACCCTCCGTAAAGGAATTGTGGACTCCATCATCGTACGAGATGGTGTTCAATACGCAAAAGTGGGCAATGACGAAATCAAGCTGGATGAAATTATTCAAGTAACTAATCCAACACAGGCTGAGGAAAATGAAACTCCAGTTCAGAACGCTGCAGATTCAGCTGTAACGAATGAAAGCCAGCAACCAGAAGCATCAGCGCAGCCTGAAGAGAATGGAAGCACGTTATGAGTGACCGCATAACAGTAGGCCAACTGTACTCAGGTCCAATTACACCTAATTTACTTAACCGCTCCAAAGCGGGAGAAGCATCCAATGTACCTGAACGCCCTTTTGCAAAGGTATTGGAAGACAACCTCCTGAAATTGAGTAATCATGCTGCCAAAAGGTTGGAACAGCGCGGTATTGAACTCAAGACTGAGCAGATGCAGCAGATTGGAACTGCACTGGATAAGGCAGCTGCCAAAGGAGCCAAGGAATCCTTGATTTTGATGAAAGATATGGCTTTTATCGTTAATGTCAAAAATCGTACTGTTGTTACAGCCATGGATAGTGAAAGCATGAAGGATAATGTATTCACTCAGATTGATAGTGCTGTAATCATTTCTTGACCGGCTGGCCCTTCTCGGGAGCCGGAATGCCGCTGACCGACTGACGCGGTAACCAAATTAAGGCTGGGAGGATTTTTAAAAAATGTTGAAATCAATGTACTCAGGCGTTTCCGGGATGCGGGGTTTTCAAACGAAACTTGATGTTATCGGTAATAATATTGCGAACGTGAACACGGTTGGTTTTAAAGGTAGCCGTGTTATGTTCAAAGATATTATGAGCCAAACAACGGCGGGGGTAACAGCCCCTGGAGATGATAACGGTGGTGTAAATGCAAAGCAGATTGGTTTGGGTGTATCGGTAGGATCGATTGATACGCTGCATCTTGCGGGCAGCCCAATGACAACTAATAATCCAACCGACCTGCGTCTCAATGGTGATGGTTTCTTCCTGGTGACCCTAGGCGGAGAACAAGAAGTTCCTTTTTTGACCCGTGCAGGAGATTTCCATGTGGATGCTAACCGTAACCTCGTGACATCCGATGGTCTGTTCGTTGTTGATAGTGGTGGAGAACCTATCACATTGGACGAAGCAGTCGTTTCTTTCACGATTGGTCAAGATGGAATTATCAACCAGACGATGGATGATGGAACAACTGAAGCTGGAGCACAACTCGGCATAGGGAAAGTAACAAATCCGGAAGGTCTGGAAAAAATCGGTGGCAACTTGTATCGCATTACTGCAAATGCCAATGCTGATGGGGAATTTGAAATTGTTACTGCCAATAGTACTGAATTTGGTACAGGATCCGTTATTGCAGGACAACTTGAAATGTCCAACGTGGATCTGACTGGAGAATTCACAGAGATGATTGTGGCTCAGCGTGGATTCCAAGCAAACTCACGAATTATCACAACGTCCGATGAAGTGCTTCAGGAAGTTGTTAACCTGAAACGTTAATAACTAATTAGTAATTTTTAATGCGTGGGGAGCTTGCTCCTCCACTCTGATCGAGGGGGCTTAGCATGATTTCGGTTACGCGGTTAAATGGTTCTCCCATGTGGTTAAATGCGCTGATGGTTGAAATTGTGGAAGAGACACCAGACACGTATATTACTCTGGTAACCGGAAAGAGACTTATTGTGCTTGAGAAAGCCGATGAGGTTATTTCCAAAATTAAAGATTACAACCGTGAAATCGGGGTTCAGGCAGCCACTATTAAAGTGCAGCAAACGGAGGAGTCCTGATGAAAAAGATGTTGCCTTGGCTTGCAACAAGCTTGCTAGCTATAACACTTATTGTGGTGGTTGTGTTTGTATTTATGCAAGGACAGAACGGGAATAAGATTGATACACATACGGCAGCCGCGGCAGAGAAGAAGATGACTGCGGATGAGATTGTTGCAGTGTCCTCAGAGCTTGGAGAAATTAAAACCAATTTGGCTGATATAGACCATATTGTAGTTGTAAGTTTTTCTTTCAAATTGTCAGACAAAAAGGCTAAAGAAGATTTTGAGAAAATCAAGGAAATCACGGTGAAGCCTATTATCATCCAGACTTTTGCGGATACCAAATCTGATGAGCTGGCTACAGCAAAAGGTCGCATTCAATTTAATAAAAAATTGACCGAACTTATTAATGAAGCCTTGCCGGAAGGTAAGCTGACTAGCACTAGTTTTTCTTCTTTTTTGACAGCACCAATATAATGAACAGGACACGCTGTAAATCTGTAAGGGGGTGAGAACATGGTGGATGTATTATCACAAAATGAGATTGACGCCCTATTAGCTGCTCTTTCCTCTGGTGAGATGGATGCTGAGGAATTGAAAAAGGAAGAAACTCAAAAGAAAATTAGATCGTACGATTTTAAGCGGGCGGTTCGTTTTTCCAAAGATCATATTCGAAGCTTGACTCGTATTCACGAAAACTTTGCACGCTTTCTCACCACTTATTTTTCAGCCCAACTGCGGACGTTCGTTCAGATCAATGTCGTTCAGGTTGAACAGTTGCCTTATGACGAGTTTATCCGTTCTATTCCGAAGATGACGATATTGAACATATTTGAGGCGGAGCCATTACAGGGACGGATGGTGATGGAGGTTCACCCCAACGTGGGTTATGCAATGCTGGATCGCCTGCTTGGCGGAACAGGAAATGCACCGACAAAGATCGCATCAATGACGGAAATTGAGACGACGATTATGGAGCGGATTTTCAGCCGTGCGTTTGAAAGTTTGCAGGAAGCATGGAAGACGGTGTTGGATATTTCTCCAAGGATGGAAGCGCTGGAGACCAATCCGCAATTTATGCAGATTGTTTCCCCCAATGAGACCATTGCTTTGATCTCACTGAGTACCAAAATCGGTGACACCACAGGCATGATCAATTTGTGTATCCCGCATGTCGTTCTTGAACCTATTATGTCCCGGTTGTCGACTCATCAGTGGTTTGTTTCGGAGAAAAAGACAAGAGCTCCGGAAGAATATGATGCTCTCAAAGAGCGTGTGAACAAAGCCAAATTGCCCGTCGTTGCGGAGTTGGGAGAATCCAGGATTTCGATTGCTGAATTTTTGGGTCTGTCTGTTGGCGATGTCATTACGTTGAACAAACCCGTTGATGAGGGACTATCTATTAAAGTTGGAGATAGGCTGAAGTATATAGGTAGCCCGGGAACGATCAAGGATCGTGTGGCTGTGCAAATAGACAAGATTGTCACCGAAGGAGTTGAAGAATTTGACGAGTAAGGATTATTTATCCCAAGAAGAAATCGATGCTTTGCTCAGACAATCGGAATCGATGAACAGTTCGGAACCGGCTGTAAAAACAGTTGATGATTTTTTGACCGAGCTGGAACAGGATGCCTTGGGGGAGATTGGTAACATTACATTTGGTAGTGCGGCGACAGCTTTGTCCACACTATTGGGCCTAAAAGTAGATATTACAACACCTAAGGTGTCCATCATCAGTCGGACACAGTTTGATGAAGCATTTCCTAAGCCCCACGTTGCAGTCCATGTGAATTATGTGGATGGATTTGAAGGGATTAACTCGCTAGTCATCAAAAAACGGGATGCTCAAGTCATAGCCGATTTGATGCTTGGTGGCGAAGGGAATCCGATTGATGAAGAACTGAATGAAATCCATATCAGTGCAGTACAGGAAGCGATGAATCAGATGATGGGTTCGTCTGCTACTTCAATGTCCACAATCTTTAACCGTTTCGTGAATATTTCTCCTCCGGGAATTGATATTCTCAATATGGAAAGTGGCGAGGGAGTCAGCAATCTTCCAGAAGATGAGACGTTGATCCAAGTATCGTTCCGTCTGTTGATTGGCGATCTGATTGATTCCAATCTCATGCAGCTGCTTCCAGTCCATTTTGCCAAAGAAATGGTAGAGATGTTGATTGGAGGAGCTCAAGAGTCTACTGCTAGTGCACCAGTTGCGTCAACACCTGAACCAGCACCAACACCGGCAGCAGCACCTGTTGCCGCTGAGCAACCTCCGGTTCAGCAACAGATGCCGCCACAAGCGCAACAACCGCCTGTTCAAGATTATAATGGCTATGGACAGGGCCCGATGGGAATGCCTCAAGGAATGCCGCCACAGCAGCCGTATGGCATGCCTCCGCAGCAACCTTATGGTGTACCGCAGCATTACGGCGGTGTGCCGAATAGGAATGTAAACGTACAACCGGTTCAATTCGCCAATTTGCAAAATGGGGCGTTCGGCCAGGTAGACGAAAACAATTTGAATTTATTGATGGACATTCCCCTTAAAGTCACCGTAGAATTAGGAAGGACCCAGAAGCAAATTAAGGATATTTTAGAACTGTCACAAGGTTCAATTGTCGAGCTGGACAAACTGGCCGGTGAACCTGTCGATATTTTGGTAAATAACAAGTTGATTGCCAAAGGTGAGGTTGTCGTAATCGACGAAAACTTTGGTGTTCGTGTTATAGATATCGTAAGCCAATGGGACCGAATTCAGAAATTACAATAAGCACAATTTAGGGAGGACTTGAATCAAGATGGCAAACCGAATTTTAGTCGTGGACGACGCTGCATTTATGAGAATGATGATCCGGGACATTTTGTCCAAAAACGGATACGAGGTCGTTGGCGAAGCACAGGATGGATCACAAGCAATTGAGAAGTTTAAGGAGCTTCGTCCTGATCTCATCACAATGGATATTACCATGCCTGAGATGGATGGTATTGCAGCTTTGAAAGAAATCAAAAAAATTGATGCTAACGCAAAAGTGATTATGTGCTCTGCGATGGGTCAACAAGCGATGGTTATTGATGCAATCCAAGCTGGAGCTAAAGATTTCATTGTGAAGCCGTTCCAATCTGACCGGGTTATCGAAGCAATCAGCAAAACGCTGGGCGTTTAAGAGACATGATGATGGCTCAGGATAAGATTCCAGATGATGTTGGCACGGGAGTCAATTATTATTTTCAGCTTGTATGGGTGATTGTTGTCCTGGCCGTCATTCTGGTTCTTATAGTCTATCTGATTCGTTTTCTAAACAAACGGAATCAGCGATGGTTCCGGAACGGCACAATTCGTATTTTGGGTGGAGTCGGACTGGGACCAAACAAGTCGCTGCAAATTATAGAAATTGGCGGTAGCGTTTATCTACTCGGTGTGGGTGATGACATACAGCTGGTGGATAAGGTTTCGGATCTTGAAGAGGCACAGCGAATCATTGATTCATTTGAACGGGATGCTTCAGCACAACAGGGAAGCCTTTCGCCTCTCATTGCAAAGCTGGCAGCCCGATTGCGCAAAGATGAACCGCCGCGGGAAATGGAACTCGAGGATACAACCTCTTTTCACGAACTGTTTGAATCTAAACTTCGGCAGATGCCTAACCGTAAAGAGAAGATGGAGAAGGTTCTGGAAGAAGACAATACTACAGATCGGTCGAGGGATTCATGAAGAAAAAGATTTGGTTAGCGTGTTTTTTCATAGGACTCATCAGTCTGGCATCCGTCACTGTTGCCTTTGCCGAACCGATTCCGAATATTGATATTCAAATTGGAAACGGGGATGGGGGCACTCCAAGCACGAGTTCACTGTCCATTATCCTGCTGATCACGGTACTTAGTATCGCACCAGCTTTGCTAGTACTAATGACTAGCTTTACCCGGATTGTTATCGTTCTCGGTTTTGTGCGGACATCCTTGGGTACGCAGCAAATGCCACCCAATCAGGTGCTGGTCGGATTGGCACTTTTTCTAACACTGTTCATCATGTCGCCCACGTTGTCATCCATCAATCAGGTAGCACTTCAGCCATATCTCAAGGGTGACATCACACAAACCGAAGCGTTGGAAAAAGCTGCGGATCCTATGAAGAAGTTTATGTTCTCCCACACTAGGGAGAAAGACCTGCTGCTGTTTATGAAGTACAATCAAACCGAAAAGCCAAGCACATACCAGGATATCCCGATTACTGTGATGGTACCGGCATATGCAATCAGTGAGTTGAAGACAGCATTCCAGATGGGATTCATGATCTTTATTCCATTCTTGGTTATAGACATTGTAGTTGCGAGTACACTCATGGCTATGGGCATGATGATGCTTCCACCTGTCATGATCTCATTACCTTTCAAAATACTGCTATTTGTACTTGTCGATGGCTGGTATCTGGTCGTGAAGTCACTGTTGCTGAGTTTTAACACTTGAGCCGGCATATTAAAGGAGGACGGTCATGACTTCGGAGTTTATTATCGGTCTGGCCGGGAAAGCGGTTTATACTTCACTGCTGGCCAGCGCACCTATGCTTATTCTAGCTCTGGTTGTAGGACTCATTATCAGTGTGTTTCAGGCAACCACTCAAATTCAGGAGCAAACTCTGGCCTTTGTGCCTAAAATCATTGCCGTACTTCTGGCAGTACTTTTGTTTGGTCCTTGGATATTGAATATACTGGTCGATTTCACGTATAACATTCTCGATAATTTATACAGATACATAGGGTAGGCTGTTGCAGATGGAGACATTGTTGCAAAGTTTTCCTGTCGCT
This sequence comes from Paenibacillus sp. LK1, assembly GCF_002750415.1. Taxonomy (NCBI): domain Bacteria; kingdom Bacillati; phylum Bacillota; class Bacilli; order Caryophanales; family Paenibacillaceae; genus Paenibacillus; species Paenibacillus sp. LK1. The sequence continues at coordinate 455,487 of NZ_PEII01000001.1, read as the reverse complement.
CTGCTTATGTTTTGTCGAATAGCATCATTTTTTGTAACAGCGCCAGTCTTCTCAGCTCGAAATGTGCCGAATTCTATTAAAATTGGTTTATCGGCATTTGTAACCTTTACTGTGTATATGGTATACGGCATAGACCAGGTTGTACCTACAGATCTGAGTTATATCTTGCTGGTCATCCGAGAGATATTGATTGGTTTGCTCCTAGGCTTTGTTGCTTATCTGTTAATGACAGCTATACAGACCGCGGGTACTTTTATTGATCTTCAGATTGGTTTTGGTATGGCCAACGTATATGATCCAATGACAGGTGCTTCTGCACCACTTACAGGTAACTTCAAATATGCTTTTGCTGTATTGCTCTTTCTGACAATGAATGGACATCATTATCTACTCGATGCCATCGTATACAGTTATCGTTGGATTCCGTTGTCGAATGTATTCTTTCTACGATTGGCAGACGGAAGTATTGCTGAATTTTTGGTACATACCTTAGGTCAATCATTTATGTTGGCTTTCCAGATGTCTGCGCCGATTGTAGTTGCTCTGTTTTTGACAGATGTAGGATTGGGATTCTTGGCAAAGACGGCTCCTCAATTTAACGTGTTTGCCGTCGGAATGCCGCTAAAGGTACTCGTTGGGCTTGCTATTTTGCTTTTGCTGGTTCCCAGTTTCGCCTTTGTGTTTAGTCAATTGTTCGAAGTGATGTTCAGATCCATGGAAAAATTGCTAGGGACCATTGGACAAAGGCCGGGCTGAGTGAAACGGAGGACAAGATTCGAATGAAATATCAACTCGACCTCCAGATGTTCGCAGGGGAAAAAACAGAGAAGGCTACCCCGAAAAAGAGGCAGGATACGCGAAAAAAGGGGCAGGTTGTAAAAAGTATGGAGCTGTCCGGCGCATCCATTCTCCTATTCACCTTTTTAATTATGATGATGTTCAGTAACTTTTACAAAGAACGTATGGTTCGACTGTTTACAGACATCTTCATTAATCGGCTGAGTATGGAGGTCACTGGGGAGAACGTCGTAGCCTTATTGATGCGTTATGGCATCGAGGTTATGCTATTGCTTGCTCCTGTTTTGCTCGGTGCATTCCTTGTTGCTTTAATCGTTAATTACATGCAGGTAGGTTTCCTGCTTGTAGGAGAGGGATTAAAGCCCAAACTGGAAAAGCTGAATCCGATTAAAGGATTCAAAAACATTTTTTCTCTTCGTTCTTTGGTGGAGTTTGCTAAATCTATTATGAAAATGTCGATTATCGGCTTTCTGGTTTATAGTACCATCACAGGTTATCAGTCAGATATTGCTTCACTGTCTCATTTTTCATTAGATGCGATTCTGCATTTTGCTGCTTCCATCACCTTAAACTTGGGGATCAAGATAGCAGTAGCCCTGTTAGTACTTGCTGTACTCGACTATATGTACCAGAAGTATGATTACGAGAAAAACATTCGGATGTCTAAGCAAGACATCAAGGACGAATATAAAAAAATGGAAGGTGACCCACTGATCAAGGGGAAAATCAGGGAGCGTCAGCGTCGTATGGCTGTTCAGCGCATGATGCAGGAAGTTCCCAAAGCGGACGTAATTATCACCAACCCGACTCACTTTGCCGTTGCGCTTAAGTATGAAGGGTCGGAGATGGAAGCGCCGCAGATTATAGCTAAAGGTCAGGATTACGTCGCCTTGCGTATTAAAGAAATTGCCAAAGAGCACGGTGTCATAACTATGGAAAACAAGCCGCTGGCACGGGCATTGTTCCAGAGAGCCGAGATTGGTGACGCCATACCGGCTGATTTGTTTCAAGCGGTAGCTGAAGTGCTGGCTTATGTATATAAATTAAAGGGCAGAACGAAATAACAGGGGATCGGAGGCCGTACATTCATTGAAAACAAAAGATATAGCTGTCCTTGCGGGTATCATCGGCATCGTGTTGATGATGATTCTCCCGATCCCAACCTGGTTGTTGGACATGTTGCTTGTCATCAATATCTCACTTGCACTGATGATACTGCTTGTTGCAATGAACAGCAAAGAAGCGCTACAATTTTCCATCTTTCCTGCATTATTGCTGATCACGACGTTGTTTCGATTAGCACTCAACATATCGACAACGAAGCTGATTCTGGGAGAAGGAGACGCTGGTTCGGTAGTTGCTACCTTTGGTAGCTGGATAGCTGGTGGACAGATTGCAATTGGATTCATTGTGTTTCTGATTCTCGTCGTTGTTCAATTTATCGTTATTACGAAGGGATCGGAGCGTGTAGCTGAAGTAGCAGCACGATTTACCCTCGATGCGATGCCTGGTAAACAGATGAGTATCGACGCAGATTTGAATGCCGGTTTGATCAACGAGCAGCAAGCACGTGAACGTCGTTCCAAAATTGAACGTGAAGCTGATTTCTACGGGGCCATGGATGGAGCAAGTAAATTTGTAAAAGGGGACGCCATTGCAAGTATTATTATTCTCCTGATCAATCTCATTGGTGGATTTATCATCGGGATGACAGTACATGGTCTTGCTTTTGCCGATGCGTTGTCCACCTATTCCGTATTAACTATTGGGGATGGCCTTGTGAGCCAGATTCCAGCACTTCTGATATCTACAGCAGCAGGTCTTATCGTAACAAGAGCATCATCGGAGGGGAATTTGGCCGATGACATTACGGGGCAATTGTTTACATACCCGACGCTCCTTTATATTGTAGCTTTTGTAATAGCAATGCTCGGTTTTTTCACACCGATTCATATTATTACAACGTTGCCGCTCGCAGGTTTGCTGGCTTTTGCCGGATGGAGGATGCAGAATAATCTCAATCAGAAGCAAGAGGCAGAGGAGCAAATGGAAGAGGAGCAGCAGATTGAAGAAGTTAGAAGTCCGGAGAGTGTAATCAACCTTCTTCAGGTTGACCCAATTGAGTTTGAGTTTGGTTACGGTTTGATTCCTCTGGCTGACAATCAGCAGGGTGGAGACTTATTGGATCGGATCATTATGATTCGTAGACAGTGTGCTCTTGAACTGGGGTTAGTCGTTCCGGTTATCCGGATTCGGGATAATATCCAATTAAGACCGAATGAATATGTCATCAAAATTAAGGGTAATGTTGTTGGCGGCGGAGAACTGTTGTTGAATCATTATCTGGCCATGAGTCCGGGTTATGAAGAAGAATCTGTTACAGGGATCGAAACGACAGAGCCAGCTTTTGGTCTTCCAGCATTATGGATTGACGAAGTAACCAAAGACAGAGCTGAACTTGCAGGATATACGGTTGTAGATCCTCCTTCAGTTGTAGCTACACATCTGACTGAATTGATTAAGAAGCATGCGCATGAGTTACTTGGCAGACAAGAAACGAAAGCACTCGTGGATAATCTCAGAGAGAATTATGCTGCGCTGGTGGATGAACTCATCCCATCCGTCCTGTCCATCGGAGATGTACAGAAAGTGCTCGCCAAGTTGTTGCGAGAGAAAGTTTCCATTCGTGATATGGTTACAATCTTCGAGACACTGGCGGACTACGGAACGTACACCAAAGACCCGGATGTACTGACAGAATATGTGAGACAATCCCTTTCTCGTCAGATTACCCAGCAATTCTCCCAAAAAGGAGAGACGCTTAGAGTTATCACTGTTGGACCTGGTCTGGAGAAGAAAATTGCCGAGAGTGTACAGCAATCCGATCAAGGCAGTTATCTTGCACTGGATCCGGCTTCAACACAAAGTGTATATCAAAAGTTGACTGAACAAGTCAATCGATTGATCCAGTCGGGCCAGCAGCCTGTTGTATTAACTTCTCCAACCATTCGTATGTATCTGCGTCAGGTGATTGAGCGTACCATGCAGGATATACCAGTGCTTTCCTATAGTGAGTTGGAGCCGAATGTTGAAATTCAAAGTGTCGGGGTGGTGAACTTATGAGAGTAAAACAATACGTCGTTGAAACCATGCCCGAAGCTATGCTTCAAATTCGCAAAGACCTGGGAAGTGATGCCGTCATCCTGTCCACCAAGGAAATTAAGGTGGGGGGGGTGCTGGGGATGTTCCGTAAGAAAAGGATTGAAGTTGTAGCTGCTGTAGATAAGGAAGAAAAAAAACAGACTACAAATCAAGTTCAAAATCAATTTTCACCCGTACCTCGCTCATTTGTACCTGAAGCATATCGACAAACGGCTCGTTCGTTTGTCGTTGCTTCTGACGAATCAGCTGCGAGTATCGCTGAAAAAAATGTGCAAGAGAAAACTTCGGATGCCACAGCTGTGTCTGAATCGAGTAAACTCGGTTCAGACATGAGCAACGGCAGATCTTCTTTGAGTATCGAGCATAAACCGCGACCGCAAGGGGCGGATTTTTCGGGTTTAACATCAGCCAGTGGGCAGCAGGAGCAGGCGAACGATCTGCAGCAGGGCCAACTAATGTCTGAATTACAGGAGCTCAAACTGATGATGACCAAGTTGTCTAAGCAAGGAGCAACGGCAGATCCGTTATCTGAGGAGTTTCATGCCCTTCGAGAAAGGTTGATGGAGCAAGACATTTGGCCAGAAGTATGGGAATCTTGGTTTGAGGTTGTTCAGACAAATCTCTCTGAAAAAGAATTAGATGAAGTAGAAGCTGTTCAAGCAGTGCAATTGGAAATATCACATTTTTTGGAGAAACGTATCGACGTGGGCATTTTGCCAACCACACGCATTGTGTATGTAGCTGGGCCAACTGGCGTTGGTAAAACAACGACCATTGCCAAGCTGGCTGCTGAACAGATGTTTAACAAACAGCGAAAGGTAGGGTTCATCACTTCCGATACCTATCGTATCTCAGCTGTAGAACAACTTAGAACGTACGCATCCATTTTAAATGTCCCGCTTGAGGTCGTACAATCCCCAGGTGATACACAACGTGCGATCTCCCGTCTTGAGGAATGTGATCTGATCTTCATGGATACAGCCGGAAGAAACTACAGAAATGAGCTGCTTGTTTCAGAACTGCAAAGTTTACTCGCACCTGTGGAAAATAGTGAAACTTTTTTGGTTTTGAGCATGACTTCCAAAAGTTCCGATATGGTGCAAATAACCGAGCATTTCAGTAAATATGGGCTGGATAAGGTTATTTTTACGAAGATGGATGAGACCGGAAGCTGCGGCCCTATGTTTAACCTACTGCATCGTTTTCCACTTAAACTTGCTTATGTGGCGAACGGACAAAATGTGCCTGATGATTTACTTAAACCTGATGCGGATTCTCTGACCAAACAATTGTTAGGAGAGCTTGTACGATGAAGGACCAGGCAGCCTCACTCAGAAGTATGGTCTCCATGCCTAACGGAGTGGAGGGAAGAGGTCGTGATTCACGCTCCTCCAAAATCATAACCGTTGCCAGTGGAAAAGGAGGGGTTGGTAAATCCAACTTCACACTTAATTTTGCACTGAGCTTACAGGCAATGGGGCAGAAGGTATTGGTGTTTGATGCAGATATAGGGATGGCTAATATCGATGTCCTAATGGGAACCTCATCTCCCTATAATCTGTACCATCTGTTATACCGACAGAAATCCATACAGGAAATCATACAGCTTGGTGCAAGCGGGTTGCCTTATATCGCCGGAGGTTCGGGGATGAAAGAATTGTTCTCATTGTCAGATCGAGATCTGGAGTTTTTTGCTGGACAAGTTGAAGAAATTGCACAGGAGATGGACTATGTCATTTTTGATACTGGGGCAGGACTTTCCAGAGAAAACATGAAATTTATAGGTGCAGCCGATGAATGCCTGATCATCACCACACCTGAACCAACTTCAATAACCGATGCTTACGCTTTAGTTAAAGTTATGCATGGCCAGGAAAATGCCACACCCTTTCGGATGATCGTTAACCGGGTTGAAGACCAGCAAGAGGCGGAAAGGGTGGCGGATAAAATAGCTGGAGTGGCTAAGAGATTTTTACAGATCGATATCCCCCTGCTTGGATATATTTCCGAAGATGCCCAGGTTGTAAAGGCAGTTAAAAGGCAAGTGCCATACAGTCTGGCATATCCGAATGCAAAAGCTTCCAGGGATATATTGAAACTCGCACATCACTATTTAGCTGCACCTGCTGCTCCGGGATCCGAAACCTTGACAGGAATCAAAGGATTTATGAAAAAGTGGCTAAAGCGGACAACATGATTTCTGAATAAAGGAAACAGGGGTGGAAACAACATGGCGGTGTATCAAGTATTGGTTGTCGATGATTCCGCTTTTATGCGTAAAATTGTTTCAGATTTAATTGAAGCAGATTCGGAGTTTAAGGTTACGGCAACAGCGTCAAATGGTAAGGAAGCTATTCAAAAAGCAAAAGATTTGAAGCCCGATGTCATCACAATGGACGTTGAGATGCCTGAAATGAATGGGTTGGACGCATTAAAATCGATCATGAAGCAATCTTTCGTCCCGGTGATTATGCTTTCAGGTATCAATGAACAAGGTATGAAAGAGACCATCATGGCGCTTGAGGCCGGTGCGTTTGACTTCATTCGTAAGCCATCGATTGTGCATGATCAGGATATTGCCCAAGTCGGTAAAGCACTGGTTGAGCGGATGCGAGCAGCTATGGATGAAATCAAGCGAAAAGCCGATCGTGAAGCATCCATGAAGAAACGGGATGAAGCACAGAGCAAACTGCTGCAACAGTCTCAGCGAGTTCAGGTTGATCCTTCTTTACCAGATCGTAAAGGTCTTTTGAAGAAAACGATAGAACCTGCTCAGCCAGGAACACGTCTAGGTAGCGGACAAACTGAATCCTTACGAGCAAAACCAAAGCATCCCATTATTCCACTGACGAAGCAGAATACGGGACGCCTGGACAAAAAGCAGGAGCCTTTGCGAGATTCAAATCGAGCTTCGGATGCCAGCAATGACAAATTAGCAAAGCTAAACAAGCCAACGCAATCTCCTAAGGAAAAACGTTTGTCCAATATATCTCGATTGGCAGAACAGGAAACTGCTGCAGCTTCAGCTGATCCATCCAAAGATATTTCGAAGGTAATTCCTTCTCATAAGGGAGCAGGGCCGGAAGGATCATTCAACAAACTTGTGGCTATTGGTTGTTCAACTGGTGGACCGAGAGCCCTCAAGACTTTGCTGGAGCAACTGCCAGGTGATTTACCTGCTCCAGTCATTATTGTACAGCATATGCCCCCTAACTTTACTCGATCCCTTGCCCAGCGATTGAATACGTTCAGTGAACTGCATGTGGTCGAAGCTGAGGAAGGCATGGTTTTACGAAAAGGAACGGCCTATATTGCTCCTGGCGGCTTCCATGTCAAAGTCAACAAAACTGCTGATGGAAGGTTCACCATAAAGCTGACAGAGGAAGAACCAGTCAATGGACACCGGCCCTCAGTAGATACGATGTTTGAGTCGCTGCTGCCGTACACGTCATTGCAACGACATTTGGTTTTGCTGACAGGGATGGGCAGTGATGGTGCTCGTATGATGAAAAAATTGTATGAAGCGGGTGTCACATCAACCTTTGCAGAGAATGAAGAAACTTGTGTTGTTTATGGTATGCCGCGTTCTGCTGTAGAGCTGCAATGCGTGCGTCATCTTCTACCCTTGCAGGAGATTGCGCCTAAACTTGTTCAAGCTGTGAAATAAACGGAGTAAACTCATGGAGGAGGTGCCTCACAATGGACATGAATCAATATTTATCTATGTTTATTGATGAGTCTAATGATCATCTGCAGTCCCTTAACGAAAATATGCTTCAACTCGAAGGCAGTCCGGAGGATCTGGGAATTGTTCAGGTCATATTCCGCTCTGCTCATACATTGAAGGGTATGGCTGCTACAATGGGGTTTGAGGATTTGGCATCATTGACGCACAAAATGGAAAATGTGCTGGATCTGGTGCGTAACGAAAAGTTGAAAATGCAGGATTTCATTTTTGATACCCTGTTCAAAAGTTTGGATGCCTTGGAGAATATGGTTCAGGATATTACCGGAGGTGGAGAGGGGAAAGCAGATGTCTCCTCCATCGTAGCTTCTCTCCAAGCCATTGAGAGTGGTGAATGGACGGGAGGTACTGCTCCAGTAGCCGAAGTAAATCAATCATCAAGCACAGTAACACCAAGTGCGGTTGAACTGGACGAATTCCAGTACTCCGTATTGGATCAGTCCATAGCTGAAGGTCACCGTGTGCTCTATATTGAAGTTCTTGTCAGCGAGCAGAGCCAACTGAAGGGCGTACGTGCATATATGGTCTTCGATCTGTTAGAACGCTCGGGTGAAATTGTTAAATCGTTTCCAACCGTTCAGGATATTGAGCAAGAGAAGTTTGAGCGCAGTTTTTCGTTGTATTACATAACAACCAAAGAGGCGCAGGAACTTGAAAAAGGCATTATGAGCATCTCTGAAATTGAAAGTGCCAAGGTCATTCAGCTGGATCAAGAGACTCTTCAGCAAATGACCAATCAGGCAGCGGCAACAGCTGAAGTGGAAGCTGCACCTGTTCCTGCTCCAGTAGATGCATCCCCGGAATCGGATTCTTCATCGAAAGAACCAAAGAAACTGGCGGCCACTAAAACTGCACCTAAACAAGCTGCTGCACCTTCACGTACCATCCGTGTGGATATAGAACGTCTGGATGTACTGATGAATTTGTTCAGCGAGTTATTGATTGACCGTTCACGCCTGGAGCAGTTGGCCAGTGAGACGGGTAATAATGATTTATCGGATACTGTAGCTCATCTGAGCAGAGTCAGTACAGATTTGCAAAATATTGTACTGAAGTTGCGGATGGTCCCTGTAGATACCGTATTTAACCGTTTCCCGCGAATGATTCGTGACCTTGCTAAAACACTGGACAAAAAAATCGATCTGGTCATTACGGGTGCCGAAACGGAACTTGATCGGACGGTAATCGATGAGATCGGCGATCCGTTGGTACATTTGCTGCGTAACGCAGTTGACCATGGTGTTGAATCGATCGCAGAGCGTGTAGCAGCAGGTAAACCTGAATTGGGAACAGTTAACCTTCGGGCCTTCCATAGCGGAAATCATGTATTTATTGAGATCGAAGATGATGGTAAAGGCATTTACCGGGACAACCTTTTGAGAACAGCAGTCAAGCGTGGAGTTGTTACCGAAGAACAAGGTGCCAAGATGAGCGATGATGAAGTGAACCAGTTGCTGTTTGCACCAGGCTTCAGTACCGCTGATAAAATCTCGGATATCTCCGGCCGTGGAGTAGGCTTGGATGTTGTAAAATCCAAAATCACTTCTCTTGGTGGTAATGTAACCATTCATTCGACACCGGGTAAAGGGACGAACTTCTCTGTTCAGTTACCATTGACCCTGTCCATTATCGCTGCGATGCTTGTTCGACTGGGATCCGAGAAATATGCCGTTCCTTTGTCTTCCATTGTGGAGACAGCCATTGTACAGCGTGAACAGGTTCGCAACATTCATGGTAATAAAATGATCACATTCCGTGAGTCTCTAATTCCGTACCTGTCGTTGAGCGAAGTTTTTGGAGTGCCTGATTTCAATGACGCGGATGAACAAGAAACTGAAATCGTGGTCATTCGCAAAGGTGAACGTCTTGCAGCTGTAGCCGTTGAAGAATTTATTGGACAGAGTGAGATTGTTCTTAAATCGATGGGTACTTATCTTCCTGCCATTGAAGGAATCTCTGGTGCAACGATTCTGGGAGACGGACAAGTAGCTCTGATTCTTGATCCTAATGCATTTATTAAATAAGCACACAAGATAAGTCTTACATTTAATAGGGAGGTTTTTTACATGGAAGAAGAGTTGAAAGTCATTGTCTTTAAATTAGGATCCGAAGAGTATGGTATTGAGGTAGACAAGGTTCAGACGATAGAGCGTATGATGCCTATTACCCGTGTTCCTAAGACCTTCTCTTTTGTAAAAGGAGTTATTAACTTACGCGGTGTTGTTATTCCCGTCATTGATCTGCGTGGTCGATTCTCTTTGCCGGAAACAGAATATACCGATCAAACACGTATTGTCATTGTAGGTGTAGACGACATGCAAGTTGGCTTTATCGTTGACTCTGCCAATGATGTTATTGACATCAAACGTGATGCAATTGATAGTCCGCCTGAAGTGGTTGGTGGAGTTAAAGCAAGATACCTGCGTGGTGTAGCCAAGCTGGAGGATGCTCGCTTGTTGATTATGCTTAACCTGAACGAAGTATTAAATAAAAGCGAGGTTGTACAGCTGGAAAGTATTGAGGGCTAACACCGTGGAACTGTTCAACCGATTTGAGGGATTCCAAATGGATGTGCTCAAAGAGGTCGGTAACATTGGAGCAGGCAACGCCGCAACGGCGTTGTCTCAGCTTCTTAATAGACCGATTGACATGGGTGTACCTACAGTGCAGATGCTTCCTTTTGAAGAAGTTGCTGAAAAAGTGGGCGGGGATGAACGTATTGTTGTTACTGTATTTCTTCGTGTTGAAGGCGAAGCGCCAGGCAATCTGTTCTTTATGATGGCACCTGAGGCTGCCAAAATGCTGTTGAACCGTCTTGCTGGTTTTGATCTGAAGGAAGGTCTTGCATTCACGGAAATGGAACAATCGGCTCTATCCGAAATCGGAAATATTTTGGCGGGTTCATACCTTTCTTCATTGGCAGATTTCACTAAACTATCTATGTATCCGACTGTTCCTGGACTTGCTATTGATATGGCAGGAGCCATTTTGAGTTATGGTTTGTTGCAGTTTGGTGAAATGGGCGACGATGCATTATTGATTGACACTTCTTTCTTTGAAGGCGAAGATCAGGTAGAGGGTCAATTTTTCCTGATTCCGGATCCGCCATCTTTTGCTAAGATATTTGAATCTCTAGGGGTGCCACTGGATCATGATTGAGGACAAAAGCGTCGTTAAAGTCGGTATGGCGGATTTGAACATTGCTCATCTTCCCGGCGTAATCCGTACGACTGGCTTGGGCTCTTGTGTAGGATTAACAATGTATGATCCGCATTTGAAGCTTGCCGGAATGGCGCATGTCATGCTCCCCACTTCAGAGATTGCTCGTGAAGGAACTTTGAACAAAGCCAAATATGCGGATACGGCATTGCCGGAATTGTTACAAAGAATGATACAACTCGGTGCATCTCGTTCACGTATTGTGTCCAAAATGGCTGGAGGGTCTCAGATGTTTGCCTTCGCGGGAGCAGGGGATACGATGCGTATCGGACCGAGGAATGCGGATTCTTGTCGTGAATGGTTAGAAAAGCTTGGGATTCCACTTCTTGCCGAAGACACCGGTGGGAATTACGGACGAACGATTGAAATGGACTGTGAAACTGGACTTTTGACTATTCGAAGTGTCCAAATGGGTGTAAAGGAACTATAAGACATGATAGGAAACTACCGTATTAATCTTGGAGCAGGCATAGTCGGATTTATTCTGACTTTTTTTGTAGCATACAGCAGCAATGTGTTGATGACCAGCTTAATACGCGGGTTGATCGGCTTTGTAGCCTGGTTTGTCCTTGCTTATGGTTTACGCTGGGGACTGGGATTGCTGCTGAACCCTTCAGTAGAGGGGAATGGGTATGGTTATGATTCACCGGGCGCTCAAGAACTAAGAGGTTCACAGGTGGACATTAAACTCGAAGACGATGGACAAGAACTGAATGACTTGCTCAAACATGGACAGAACGCCTCCTCTGGGGAGAACCTTCCACCATCTGAGACGAAAGCTCCAACGGGATTTGCCCCTTTGGATCCGCCTAAACTTGTCCGGACCAAAGAGCCGGAGGAGTTGGCGCAGGCCGTTCGTCACCTGACAGACAAATAAGGAGGGTGAAAGCAATTGAACGAGCGTAAAGCTTCACATTTGAACCACGCTGACTTGTGGGAAAAGTGGAAAGAACAAGGCGATCTTGAAGCCAAGAAAAGTTTGATCGAAAAGTATCTTCATATTGTAAACTATGTATCCGGGCGTTTGGCTGTTGGTCTGCCCAAAAATGTCCCGAAAGATGATCTGGAGAGCAATGGAGTTATGGGATTGATTGATGCGTTGGAGAAATTTGACTATGAACGTGGTCTGCAATTTGAGACGTACGCATCATGGCGTGTGCGCGGTGCAATTCTTGATGGTTTGCGTCAAGGAGATTGGGTTCCTCGTTCCGTGCGGGAGAAAGCAAAACGAATTGAAGATGCTTACCAGCAGCTAGAGCAAACATACTTGCGTTCTGTTAGTGATGAAGAAATGAGCCAGTATCTCGACGTGTCTACGAAAGACTTTCAACATATGCTTCAAGAAGTGGCAGTTATGTCGCTTTGCTCTCTGGAAGACCCAATCCGGGAAGAAGAGTCCGAGACTCGACTTTCATTAATGGTCGATGAAAAAGCTAAAAACCCGGATTACAAAGTAAATGAATTCTACTTAAAAGAAGCTTTAGTGCAGGGGCTTGAAAAATTGACGGTCAAAGAGAGAACGGTTGTTTCACTTTTATATTATGAAGATCTCTCTCTTAGTGAAATTGCTGAAGTAATGTCTCTTTCTCCGTCACGTATCTCGCAATTGCACTCAAAGGCCATTTTACGATTACGTGGAACACTGGATAAACAGAAAGACTTGCTTATGCGTAAAGATTAATATAGTAATATATGAATAGAGAGTTTTAACATAGGATTTGGGGAGTGGAAAGTCTAAAAGGGGGAAGAAATGCATTGACACAGCGGACTGTTTTGGAACAGTGTTTGAGCATTGTTTTATCAGATGATAAAAGTACGGCCTACCTTGAATTTTCCAAACAGGAAGATGATTTTGCCTGCACACCGGAACAGCTCGAAAAATATTTAGCGAGTCAGGGGATTAAGTATGGTGTGCTGCGCGAAGCGTTGCTTGTTTTTGTGAGTCATCCTGAGACGTATATAAAGGAACAATACAAGATTGCCGAAGGTATAAAACCAGTACAGGGAACGGATGGATTCATCAAGGTATTGGTGGGCATGGACGATTCCAATGAACGGCGACCTTTGGAAGCAGAGAATGGAACAGTCGATTACAAAGAAGTGACTCGCTTAAACAATGTTCGAACAGGTCAAATCATTGCCGAACGAATTCCTCCTGTGGATGGCACGATGGGAAGGGCTGTAACAGGTGAAGAAATACCGTTTCGTCCAGGGAAAGAAGCACGCTTCAAAGTGGGGAAAAATGTTGTCGTTAACCCTGATGGATCCGCGATGTATGCCGCTCTGGATGGATTGGTTACCAAAACAGAAGGCAACAAATTGAATGTGTTTCCGGTGTACGAGATCAATGGAGATGTGGATTATAACACTGGTAACATCGATTTTGTGGGTACAGTTGTCATCCGCGGCAATGTGCTTACCGGATTTAAAGTAAAAGCTGCGGGGGATATACGTGTCGTCGGAGGTGTCGAGGGGGCGGAGTTGGAAGCTGGTGGCTCTGTCGAAATTACTGGCGGTATTATTGGTTATAACAAAGGGCTTATACAAGCAGGGCATAACGTGAAATGTACCTTTATTCAAGAAGGCAACGTCGATGCGGCTGAAAATGTACTGGTATCCCAAAGTATTATGCATTCCACGATTCGTGCAGGTCATGCGGTAATCTGTGAAGGTACCAAAGGACTTATCGTCGGCGGGTCGATCCAAGCTGGAGAAAAGGTCTCAGCACGCGTCGTCGGCAACAGTATGTCTACTGTGACTTCCATTGAAGTAGGGGTACTGCCTAAGCTCCGTAATGAGTTGAGTGACTTACGTAAGGAAGTCAAAGAGCAGATGGATGCTTTGGATAAAACGAAAAAAGCTTTGACATTATTGGATCAGTTAGCTGCTGCAGGCCAACTGACCCCGGATAGAATGTCCATGCGAATCAAACTGAGTGCGACTCAAAAATCTGCCCTTCGTCTTAGCGAGGAAACGAAAACACGCATCTTTGAAATTGAGAAGGTTCTTGAAGATACAAGTAGGGCTCGCGTCGATATCCATAAGATGATTTATGGAGGCTCTAGAATAGTTATCGGCAGATACACCAAATTTATTAAAGATCCGGTAAGTCGAATATCTTTTTATTATCATGATGGGGATATAACGATGGTTCCATTCGTTTAAGTACAGCATTCAAGCACATAAAGAAATCCATTCGATACCGTGAGGTGAGCGTATGAGTTTCAAAGCAGTTGAGTTGCAGATTGCCGTACCTAGAACAAGTGAGGCGGGGCGTTATCAGAATGAAGCCCAGCAGAGACCGGTCATTGACCAGAACCTGCTAGCGGAACAAACGGCCAAAGAAGCAAATGAAGCAAGGCAACGAAGCGAGGCGCTGGATGAAACAGCGCACACAGATGTACGCGATGGTCAATCTAGAAACAAAGAGCAGCAGAGCGGCTCCAACGAACCTGAAGTTACTTCAGCGCTGGAAACTGTCAAACCTGCTGAGCATCCCTACAAAGGAAAACATATTGACCTGTCGTTGTAATGGATGACATGTGACTCACATGTAGTCTTAAACACCGATGGCTGCATTAAAAGGAGAGAACCCAATTTGTCACCATGGATCATTATTGTCATATTAGGAGCCTGCGCAATAGCATATGCGCTTATCATGCCCAAGAAAAATAAAGTGCAGGAGCCTGGGCATCACCTGGTGCAAGAGATGGAATCTACGCTTGAACATTATATGGCTGAGATAGAGAACGATAATGATGCTCTCATTCAGCGTGTTGCTGAAATGAAGGGTGAGGCGACGGCGGCAGATCAGCGTATGCAGTCACAGCTTCAGGAATTACAGCGGAGGCTGGATCAACTGGAAGAAAGTAAAACGATAAAAACAGACATACCCTCCAATATAATTCCGGTACATAGCACAAGCGGATTGCAAGCACAGGCGCTTGTAGACAGTGTGCGAGCAGATTCGGCCCAACAGGTGTCAGAAGCAGAACAGCAGGCCGCTGTACAAGAACCTAAACCTGTACGTGAATCCATTAAGGACCGATATGCAGAGCTGTTTAATCTACATGCTGAAGGAAAGTCAGTGGATGCCATTGCCAAGCAGACAGGCATACAACGTGGAGAAATACAGCTGATTTTACAGCTGGCAGAACGGGAGGAGAGCTAACAGATGGACAAGCGCTCCTTATGGATTGGACTTGGAAGTGGCATGATTGTTGGTGCAGTATTGCTGCAGCTTGCAACGGTTGGACAAAACGCACTGTCTGAGAGTAATCTCGACCCTGAGTTGGCTACGGCCAATCTGACAATGGAACAGCTTGAAGCAGCTGCAAAGAGCATGGACATGAAGCTTGTAGCTTCTGATGATGAGTTGTTTACAGAAGCTGAGTGGGTAGCGAAGAAGAAACAAGAAGGCAGTGAACTACAGGGGAAAACGGCAACGGCACCTGAAGCGGCAGAATCAGCTGTGAAACCGGAGCAACCTGACGATCCAAAGCAACCTGTCACTAATGAAAGCGACAAACAGGACGAAGTCGATCAGCCAAAAACGACCGAACCGTCAAGTCCTAACAGTCCCGAAGCTGCGGCTACTGTATCGTTCAGAGTACGTTCAGGCAATAGTCTGGCCATCGTGGCCGGGAATCTGGAGAAAGCCGGGATTGTCGATAGTGCACAAGCTTTCATAAAGGCAGGCAGAGCAGAGCGAATTAACACTAAAATACAAGTTGGTACCTATGACTTGGAAAAAGGCGAAAGTTTCAAATCCATTATTGCCAAGATTACAAAAGAACCGTCAAACTGAGTGCGCTCAGGCAGGGCGGTTTTTTTGTATAAATAATGACAAGTTCTGTATCGCTATGAAGGAACGGAAATTTGCTTTGAAAGACTGTTGCATCAGGCAATCAGTTATGATATATTAGATAACGGTGTTAAAACACACGCATGTGCTAATTTTGTTGAGGGTGCTTTCCTGATGGAGAGTCTTGGCGAAAAATGATGCCGGCGGAGGACACAATAAAACCATATTAGGAGGTGTGTGAAGATGGCAGTAATCTCCATGAAGCAGCTTCTCGAAGCTGGGGTACACTTCGGTCACCAAACTCGTCGTTGGAACCCAAAAATGGATCGTTATATCTTCACTGAAAGAAACGGAATTTATATCATTGACTTGCAAAAGACAGTGAAAAAAGTCGAAGAGGCTTACAACTTCGTTAAAGGAATCGCAGGAGAGAATGGTACAATTCTTTTCGTGGGTACTAAGAAACAAGCTCAAGATTCAGTTAAAGAAGAAGCTGAACGCGCTGGTCAATTCTACATTAACCAACGTTGGCTCGGCGGTACCCTGACTAACTTCTCAACTATTCAAAAACGTATTGATCGTTTGAAACAGTTGGAAGCTTGGGAAGAAGACGGTACTTTCGCTGTATTGCCTAAAAAAGAAGTAATCTTGCTTCGCAAAGAGAAAGATCGTCTGGAGAAATTCCTCGGCGGTATTAAAAATATGAAAGGCCTGCCAAGCGCCCTGTTCATCATCGATCCACGCAAAGAGCGTATCGCTGTTGCGGAAGCTCGCAAATTGGGTATTCCAATTGTAGGTATCGTTGATACTAACTGCGATCCGGACGAGATCGATTATGTTATCCCGGGTAATGACGACGCAATCCGCGCCGTTAAGCTGTTGACAGGTAAAATGGCTGATGCCGTTATCGAAGCTAACCAAGGCGAAGAAACTTCCGCTTAATAGATTCGAACATATCTAATGAATTAAATGAAAAGGGTGGTTGGTAGGTGGATAACCTCTCACTGCCCTTTTTTTAGAGTGTACTTACAATTACTTATTTTTGGAGGGAATTAATAATGGCAGTTAATGCGAGTGCAGTAAAAGAACTCCGTGAAAAAACGGGCGCAGGTATGCTCGATTGCAAAAAAGCACTGGAAGAAGCAAACGGTGACATCACGAAAGCAGCTGAATTGCTGCGTGAAAAAGGGCTTTCAGCAGCAGCAAGCAAAGCTGGCCGTGCAGCAACTGAAGGCGTTGTAGAATCTTATATCCACGCTGGTGGCCGTATTGGTGTACTGGTAGAAGTGAACTGTGAAACTGACTTTGTTGGTAAAACAGATCAATTCAAAGATTTCGTTAAGGACATCGCTATGCAAATCGCAGCAGCGAGCCCGAAATTTGTTACTCGTGAAGAAGTTCCTACAGAAGAGCTGGAAAAAGAGAAAGAAATTCTGAAAGCTCAAGCTCTGAACGAAGGCAAACCAGAAAAAATCGTTGAGAAAATGGTTGAAGGCCGTATCGGTAAATATTACGAAGAATTCTGCCTGTTGGAGCAAACCTTTGTTAAAGATCCTGACAAAACGATCTCCCAACTGCTGAACGAAAAAATCAGCCAAATCGGTGAAAATATCTCCATCCGTCGTTTCGTTCGTTATGAACTGGGTGAAGGTCTTGAGAAAAAAGTAGACAACTTCGTAGAAGAAGTTATGTCCCAAGTGAACAAATAAGACGGTTTTTAAACCGGCAAGCAGGAATGATTTTCGAAGATATAAGAATGATGAAACTTCGAAGCGCTACTCCCTTATATCCCAGGAAAACTATGCCTTACCGGTTGAACGTTTTTCCTAAAAGAGCGGAACACAACTGTGTTCCTTTCTTTTTAAGCAGGAGGTCATGCGCGAGAAGTTTTGTTGGTTGAACGCCGGAGGTGTTCAATTCAAAGTGGAGGGTGAATAATTGGAACAGCCAGTATTTAAACGTGTTGTCTTAAAGGTCAGCGGAGAGTCTCTTTCCGGTCAAAATGGCTACGGTATTGATGCAGAGACGATCTCGTCGATTGCCCAGCAAGTAAAAGAAGTAGTTGAACTAGGTGTACAGGTTGCTATCGTGTGCGGCGGCGGAAACATCTGGCGCGGAATTGCCGGTAGCGAAAACGGCATCGATAGAGCAACTGCCGATTATATGGGGATGCTGGCGACGGTTATGAACTCGCTCGCCCTGCAAGATGCACTGGAACAGATTGAAGTGCCTACTCGCGTACAGACATCGATTGCCATGCAACAAATTGCGGAGCCTTATATTCGTCGTAGAGCTATCCGTCATCTGGAGAAAGGCCGGGTCGTTATTTTTGCAGCAGGTACAGGTAACCCGTTCTTCTCCACCGATACAACAGCAGCACTGCGCGCAGCAGAGATCGAAGCAGAAGTCATCTTAATGGCCAAAAATAAAGTTGATGGTGTATACTCAGCAGATCCGTTTAAAGACAGCACAGCTGTCAAGTTTGATCAGTTGACTTACATGGATATACTTAACAAAGATCTTGGTGTAATGGACTCAACGGCGTCCTCGCTGTGTAAGGACAACAACATTCCGTTGATCGTATTTGCCATTACGGAACAAGGTAACATCAAACGTGTTGTTCTTGGTGAACGCATCGGGACAATCGTTAAAGGGAGTGTAGATTAATGCCACAAGCGGTTAAAAAACATGCCGAAGAACGTATGGATAAAGCGATTCAAGCGTTACGACGTGATCTTGCCACTTTGCGTGCAGGTCGTGCAACTCCGGCTCTTCTCGACCGGATTCAAGTAGAGTATTACGGTGCAATGACTCCGCTCAACCAATTGGCTAATATCAGTACACCGGATTCCCGGACACTGATGATCCAGCCGTGGGATAAATCCTCCATGGGGGATATTGAGCGTGCAATTATGAAATCGGATCTTGGCCTTACGCCAGCGAACGACGGAACTATGATTCGTCTGTCCATTCCGGCACTTACGGAAGAACGCAGACAAGAACTTGTGAAGTTGACGAAAAAGTTCGGTGAAGAAGGCAAAGTAGCCATTCGTAATATTCGCCGTGATGCGAATGATGATATTAAAAAAATGGAGAAGTCAGACATTTCCGAGGACGAGTCCCGGAGACATCAAGACGACATCCAAAAATCGACCGATAAGTTTATTGCTGAAGTCGATAAGGTACTCGCTGCCAAAGAAAAAGAAATCATGGAAGTGTAAGACAAGCGCAGCCCCTCCAATACGGTGGGGTTTTGTCTCTTTTTCCAAGCTTCAGGTGAAGAAACTTCAGGGATTTTGGAGGAACAGGAATGATCAAACGGGTTCGGTCGTGGTGGAATGGGGCTGACAAGCAGGAAACGCTGACTATATCCGAGGATAATATCCCGCAGCACGTCGCCATCATTATGGACGGCAATGGACGATGGGCGAAACGTTTGGGTCTCCCACGAATAGCTGGCCACCAGAATGGGATGAAGGCGGTCAAACGTGCGACCATCGCGGCGGATGAACTGGGCATCAAATATCTGACGATGTACGCTTTTTCGACAGAAAACTGGACGCGTCCAAAAGAAGAAGTGGATTTTCTGATGCGGCTTCCGCAAGAATTTTTGGCGATAGAGCTGGATGAGCTTATAGAAAAAAATGTACGCATCCGTATGATGGGCCAGGAAGAACATTTGCCTTCCCATACCATTAATGCTTTGCGTGAAGCTATTCGTCTTACGGAACATAACACAGGGCTTGTTTTAAATTTTGCAATGAACTACGGAAGTCGTCGCGAAATGACGGACTGTGTCAAACAGATCGCTCTGCAGGTAAAGTCGGGGGAACTATCGGCAGACGACATTACGCCTGAACTCATTGACAGACATATGCTCACTGGGGATATGCCTGATCCGGATTTGCTGATCCGGACGAGCGGAGAGTTGAGATTAAGCAATTTCATGCTTTGGCAGCTCGCATATAGCGAATTATGGTTTACGGATATATACTGGCCCGAATTTGGCAAAAAGCATTTGCTTGAAGCAGTAGCCGAATATCAGCGCAGAACAAGGCGTTACGGCGGTTTGAAATAGATGGAGGATGAAGCCGTTGAAACAGCGATTAACGACAGGAATCATAGCAGGTGTGTTGTTTTTGGGTTTTTGCATGCTGGGCGGACCCTGGTACCATGGCTTGGTATTGCTCATGGCTCTCATCGGTTATTATGAATTTGTTAAAATGACCGGGGTACAGCCTTTTTCGGGTGTAGCCCTAATTGGTTATGCAGGTATCTTTGCGATTGTGTTTCCTTGGGAAATGATTTGGGAAGCTAGACCACTAACGTTATTCCAGATCGGATGGCTTGTGATGCTTGTATTAATGACTGCCTCTGTGGTAACTAAAAACAAGATTCCTGTAAACACTGTTGCCATGCTCTTTCTGGGAGTAATGTATATTGGAATCGGTTTTTATTACATCGCGGAATCCAGACATTTGCATCATGGGTTGTTCTGGACGTTTCTGCTTCTGGGCTCCATATGGGCAAGTGATGCAGGTGCCTATTTTGTAGGGAAACTTATCGGGAAGAACAAACTTTGGCCGTCGATCAGTCCTAATAAAACGGTGGAAGGTGCACTGGGTGGTATTGTGATCGCTGTAATCACTTCTGTTGTTTTTGCATTGGTGTCAGACGGCTTGTTGTCTTGGCAAAGAGCGGTATGGATTGGGATTGCATGTGCGATTGTAGGACAAATGGGAGATCTGATTCAATCTGCTTACAAACGTGTGTATAACATCAAAGATTCCGGCACTTTGCTCCCGGGGCATGGCGGTATTCTGGATCGATGCGACAGCTGGATTGTCGTTTTTCCATTCGTACATATACTAATGCTTCTGCCCTATTAAAAATGAGCACAAGCCATATGACGAACTATTCGTCATAGGCTTTGGATAAATAAAGATGAGGTGCAGCATGAAAAAAATTGCGATTCTTGGGTCAACCGGTTCCATTGGAACTCAGACACTGGATGTAGTCGATATGCATCCCGAACGCTTTCAAGTAGAGGGACTGGCTGCTGGGAGCAATATAGAGTTGCTGATTGAGCAAGCGAAGCGTTATCGACCCAAAAAGGTATCAGTTGGCTCAAAGGAGCTAGCAGAGACAGTGGCACCGCACTTACCTATCGAAACACAGCTTTTTTATGGCAAAGAAGGACTGGTGGAAGTCGCTGCCGGAACGGAAGCAGATACGGTTGTCACTGCTGTAATGGGGAGTGTTGGGCTTGAGTCGACCCTGGCTGCTATTGATGCAGGTAAACAGATTGGGCTGGCTAACAAAGAGACGCTAATTACAGCGGGACATATTGTTACTGCCAGAGCGGCTGCGAAAGGGGTACCGATTCTGCCTGTGGATAGTGAGCACTCGGCTATCTTCCAATGCTTGAATGGAGAACCTCGTGAACGCGTGATGGGAATTACACTTACGGCTTCTGGAGGATCATTCCGTGATTTGACTCGTGAACAGCTGAAGGAAGTTACCGTAGAAGATGCACTCAAACATCCCAACTGGTCGATGGGGTCGAAGATTACGATAGACTCGGCGACGATGGTGAATAAAGGGCTGGAAGTTATTGAAGCGCATTGGCTGTTTGGACTAAGTTATGATCAGATTGATGTGTTGCTTCACCCGGAGAGCATCATTCATTCCTACGTGGAGTTTAATGATACAAGCATTATTGCCCAGCTTGGTAATCCGGACATGCGTGTTCCCATTCAGTATGCACTGACCTATCCTGACCGCTTACCATCGCCTTCACAACGTCTATCCCTAACACAAGTGGGCAAGCTGCATTTCCGTGAGATGGATATGGAACGGTTCCCTTGTTTAAGAATGGCATACGAGTGTGGTAAAATGGGAGGAACCGCAGCAACGGCGTTTAATGCAGCCAACGAGGTTGCTGTAGCACGTTTCTTGCGTAAAGAGATTTCGTTCCTTAAAATAGAGGATATTATTGCTTCTGTGCTGGAGGCACACCGCAATGTGGACGAGCCTGATCTGGAGGAAATCGCAAGATGTGATCAGGAGAGCCGTCAACTTGCGTTCAGTCTGTAATCTCTTTTTTCAAGATAAAATGGAAGAAGTGATTCTCTTGTGCGGCATCAGAGAATAATGATAATCTAAAGGGACAGACTGCGGTTCGTGCCGTGAAGGAGGATGGATAGGGATTGGAAACCATACAAGTGGTATTTCTAACGGTGCTCATGTTCTTTGTCATCGTGACGGTTCATGAATGGGGACATTATTATTTTGCCAAACGCGCCGGTATTCTTGTACGGGAATTTGCGATCGGTTTTGGTCCCAAATTGTTCTCATATAAAAGAAACGAGACCCAGTTCACACTGCGTCTGCTGCCTTTTGGCGGGTATGCACGTATGGCTGGGGAAGATCCGGAACTGGTAGAAATTCAAGAAGGTCAGACCATTGCGGTAAGATCAGCTGATGACCAAGTCAAAATGATCTACCTCGATCAATTGGATAATCGCAAAAATGTAATTCGAGGTGAAGTCATCTCCATTGATATGGAGAATGCACTGAAATTGCAACTCGATGTGGATGGCGAAATTCAGCAGTACCGGATTCATCCGCAAGCGATGTTGGTGAGTCGGGGCAAACAAACCCAAATTGCACCTAAAGATCGTCAATTCGGCAGTAAAACGGTTGGTCAGCGGGCAATGGCGATTTTTGCCGGACCACTCATGAATTTCATCCTGGCATTTGTTTTATTTGCAGTCTATGCACAAATGGCTGGGGTTCCAGTTGAGAATCCGAAAAATCTGGAAATTGGCGAAGTGCTTGAAGGTGGAGCTGCCTACCAAGCGAACCTGCAAAAGGGAGATATCATTGAGACAATCAATGGTACGGCCATCGGCACGGATTCGCAAAAAATGGTGAGCATGATAGCTGATTCCAAAGACAAGCCGATGGAATGGACACTGCGCCGGGGGAATGAAACGTTTAATATTACGATCACACCTCGCGCGGTAGAAGGCCAGGAAGGCGGTAAAGTTGGTATTGTACCTACCCTGCCAACTCGTTCTGTTGGATTCGTGGAAACATTTAAAGTGTCCGGAGTAGCTATGGTAGATACGACCAGAGTAATCTTTGAAGGATTCAGACATCTCATTAATCAATTTAACATGGACGATATCGGTGGTCCGGTGCGTACGTTTGAGGTTACGGGCCAGATTGCAAAACAGGGTATTGAGCAATTAACCAGATGGGCTGCCATTTTGAGCCTTTATCTCGGTATCTTCAACCTGTTGCCTATCCCTGCGCTTGACGGTAGCCGTTTGGTTTTCCTGGGGATTGAGGCGCTTCGTGGCAGACCTGTTGATCCGAACCGGGAAGGTATGGTTCATTTTGTCGGCTTCGCCATGTTGTTTGTACTGATGCTGGCAGTAACATATAATGATATATTACGATTAATTAACGGATAATTATGGTTTGACTACGCTCTGTTTATTCAGAGATAGTCGTAATGGGAGGACGCTGGAGTCTTATGTCAAAGGAAAATGATAAACAGTTCGTGACTGAAATTACACCTCAGGGCGAGGATTTCTCACGCTGGTACATTGATGTTATTAAAAAAGCTGATCTCATGGACTATGCACCCGTACGCGGTTGTATTGTTTTCAAACCAGACGGATTTGAGATCTGGGAACATATTAAGGATGAGTTGGATCGTCGTTTCCGTGAAACGGGCCATCGCAATGCTTACTTCCCGATGTTCATTCCTGAGAGCTTTTTCCAAAAAGAAAAAGAACATGTTGAAGGCTTCAATCCCGAATTGCCTTGGGTTACGGAAGCTGGGGGAGAGAAGCTGGAAGAACGTCTGGCAATCCGTCCTACATCCGAAACGATTATTGGTCACATGTATTCCAAGTGGATTCAGTCTTATCGGGATCTTCCGGTATTGATCAACCAGTGGGCTAACGTAGTCCGTTGGGAAAAAAGAACGTTGCCTTTCCTTCGCACAAGTGAGTTCCTGTGGCAGGAAGGTCACACTGCGCATGAGACCGAAGAAGAAGCACGTGAAGAAACAATGAAGATGCTTCAGATTTATCGTGAAGTGGTTGAAGAGTATTTGGCTATTCCGGTAATTGTAGGTCAGAAAACCAAATCCGAGAAGTTTGCGGGTGCGGTGGATACGTACTCGATCGAAGCCATGATGAAGGATGGACGTGCTGTACAAGCAGGTACATCACACTACATGGGAACTAACTTTGCAAAAGCATTTGAAATTCAGTATCTTAGCCGTAATAATGTGCTGGAGCTGGCTTACACCACTTCATGGGGGGTAAGCACACGTTTAATCGGTGCGTTAATTATGGTTCACGGAGATGACCGTGGTCTGGTTCTTCCTCCTAAAGTTGCACCAACGCAAGTGGTTATGATTCCAATTGGACCGCCAAAAACACGTGATGCCGTTGTAGGCCGTGCGGACGAGTTGTTCGCTGAACTGAAACAAGCGGGAATTCGTGTGAAAATGGATGATCGCAGTGATGTTCGTCCAGGCTGGAAATTCAACGAATATGAGATGCGTGGTGTTCCGATTCGTCTCGAAATTGGTCCGCGTGATATGGAGAACGGTGTATGTGTTCTCGTTTCCCGGATTACTGGAGAGAAGAAAGTCGTTGAACAAGCAAATCTGGTGGAAGAAATCCAGACTATGCTGACTCAAGTGCAAGCCGATATGCTGCAACGTGCTCGCACGTTTATGTCGGACAACTTCTACTCTGTAGATACGCTTGATGAGATGAAGGAATTGATGGAAAACAAACGTGGGTTCACACTGGCTGGATGGTGCGGTTCTGAAGCTTGCGAAGATAAAGTAAGAGAAGTAACAGGTGCAACAAGCCGGAACATTCCGTTCCAGCCTGCGGAAGAAAAGCATACGTGCCTGGCTTGTGGTGAAGAGGCGAAACACACGGTAGTGTTTGCAAGAGCGTACTAAGTCAGGATAACCTGACTAACGGCACTTATTCACCGTAAGAGTAAGGAATGGAGAGCTTCTGTCGGATAAAATGAGTCGGTGCGGGTTCGGATCGGGGACATTTTTGAATGCAGAGGCTTTTCCTGTTTTAAGGGGGTACAAGGAGGAACACGATGAGTGGATTCGAGGAGAAGAGAAAACGGTTTGAGTTGTTGATGAAACAGACGGAACTTCCGGCTGGTCTA
This sequence comes from Paenibacillus sp. LK1, assembly GCF_002750415.1. NCBI lineage: Bacteria > Bacillati > Bacillota > Bacilli > Caryophanales > Paenibacillaceae > Paenibacillus > Paenibacillus sp. LK1. The sequence continues at coordinate 430,537 of NZ_PEII01000001.1, read as the reverse complement.
ATAGAGCCCTACTTTTTGGATGGATGGATTGAACGGGTGGAGACAAGCCGTAGCAACCGCGACTGGACTATTGTGATTGCAAAAGATACCTTGGTTCCTGCTCCAATCTATCGAACATTTTGCCTGCACATTCAGGAGAAAATGAATCACATTTCCAAGATCACGTTTGGTTTCAAATATAGTGATCAGGTCGAGATTGGTGATATTGTCAGTGAGTATTGGAACTTGTTCCTTGAATGGGTTACAAGGGAAATTCCATCTGTTAATGGTTGGATGAACCGCACCAAGTTCGAATGTGAAGCAGATCTGCTGCAATTGACCATGAGTGATGCCATGTCGATGGAGCTTGCGAAGAAGAAACAGATCGATCAAGCTATAACTACTTTTTATGATAAGTATTTTCAACTGCCCTTGCGGGTCAAATTGCTGGTTGGTGAGGTTGAAAGCAACAAAGAGGCGATGGAACAATTCCAGCTCAAGAAGCGGGAAGAAGAGCTTCAAGTTATTGAGCAGATGATGAGTGAAGTGGACTCGGAAATGCCTGAAGAGGAAGAACAGGGCGATGTTCGTTTACAGATGGGATATGATATCAAGGAACCACCTGTACCTATGCAGGAAATTCAGGATGAAGAGAAAAAGGTTACGTTGCAGGGAACGGTCTTCGGTCTGGATCGCAAGGAGTTGCGGAACGGGAATACGTTGTTTACTTTTTATCTGACGGATTTCACGGATTCCATGCAAATGAAGATGTTTGCCAAAACAAAAGAGGATGTCAAAATCCTGAGCTTGCTGGCCAATGGAAAATGGGTGAAAGTGCGTGGCCGTGTAGAATACGACCGGTTTATGCAAATTCCGGAACTTGCCATGATTCCTTCAGATTTGGTTGAAGTAAAGGCACCGCCATCCCGTAAGGATAATGCAGCTGAGAAACGGGTTGAGTTCCATCTGCACTCCACAATGAGTACAATGGATGCCGTAACTTCGATCGACAAATACGTAAAGACTGCAGCGGAATGGGGACACAAGGCAATCGCAGTAAGTGATCATGGCGGTGTGCAGGTGTATCCGGAGGCGTCCAAAGCTGCCAAGAAAAACGGAATTAAAATGATCTACGGCCTTGAGGCTAATGTGGTGAATGATTCGGTTGCTGTTGTTATGGCACCACAGCCGTTGGAACTCAAATCAGCGACATATATCGTGTTTGATATTGAGACCACAGGTCTGTCTGTAACCCAGAACAAGATCATCGAAATTGCGGCAGTGAAGGTAGAGGACGGTAAAGAAATTGACCGCTTTGCTACGTTTGTAAATCCGCATGAGCGCATCCCATATAACATTCAGCAGTTGACTAATATTAACGATGAAATGGTGAAGGATGCACCTGAGCTAGAACCGGTTATTCATGATTTTGTGAAGTTTGCCGGAGATGGCGTACTGGTTGCACATAATGCGCGATTCGATATGGGCTTTATTCAGGCTTCGCTGAAACAGCTTGGCATGCCTGAGCTTCAGAACCCTGTACTCGATACTTTGGAACTGGCACGGTTGTTATATCCAAAAATGAAGAACCACCGTCTGAATACGCTGGCGGATAAATATAAAGTAGCACTGGAAAGTCATCACCGGGCGATTGATGATACGATTGCGCTCGCTGGTATACTGAATGGATTGGTTAATGATGCCGCTCAGATGAAAGGCCTGACCATGCTTGATCGGCTTAATGATTATGTCGGAGTTGATCTTTCAAATACGCGTCCATTCCATTGCGGCATCTATGCTTTGAATGATGTCGGCAAAAAGAATCTCTATAAACTGGTATCACTTTCTCATACAGAGCATTTCAAACGGGTGCCTTGTATTCCAAAATCGAAGCTTATCAATTTGCGTGAAGGTCTCATTATTTTATCGGGTTGTGAAAAAGGCGAGTTTTTCGAGGCTGTGTTGAACAAATCGCTTGAAGAGGCGGAAGAGATAGCGCATTTCTATGACATTCTGGAGATCCAGCCTTTGACAATGTATATGCATTTGGTGGACAAAGGGCTCGTGGCTACGCCAGAGGAATTGAAGCTCGCTGTTCGTAAAGTTGTTGACATTGGTCAAAAATTGGGGAAACCGGTAATAGCCACAGGTAACGTGCATTATCTCGAGCCGCGCGACAAGCTATATCGGGATATCACGATTCACGGAATTACGGGGTTCAGCCCGCTCAAAGATCAACGTAAACCGGATGCTCACCTAAGAACAACGGATGAAATGCTGGAAGAGTTCCAGTACCTGGGCCAAGATAAAGCCTACGAAGTCGTTGTTACGAATACGGTTGAATTGGCGGATCGGTTCGAGGAAATCAAGCTGTTCCCGGACAAGCTGTTCACTCCGATTTTGGAAGGTGCAGACGATGAAATCCGTAATACCTGCTATAATACCGCCAAGTCGATTTATGGTGAGGAACTGCCGGAAGTCATTGTGGCACGATTGGAGAAAGAATTGAACCCAATTATCAAATACGGTTTTTCTGCCAACTATCTGATCTCGGAGCGTTTGGTTAAAAAATCGAATCAGGACGGGTACCTTGTCGGATCACGGGGATCAGTGGGTTCTTCTGTAGTTGCTACTTTCCTGGGGATTTCCGAGGTTAATCCGTTGCCAGCACACTATATTTGTGTGAATCCAGAGTGTAAGCACAGTGAGTGGTTCCTCGACGGAAGTGTGCCGAGTGGATTTGACCTTCCTGAGAAAGAATGTCCTGATTGTGGAGGCCGATTAAAAGGCGAAGGGCAGGATATTCCGTTTGAGACTTTCCTTGGTTTTAAAGGGGACAAAGTTCCCGATATTGACTTGAACTTCTCGGGTGATTATCAGCCGCATGCCCATAACTATACGAAGGTGCTTTTCAGCGAAAAGAGTGTTTTCCGTGCGGGCACAATTGGTACGGTAGCTGAGAAAACAGCATTTGGTTTTGCCAAGAAATATGAGGAAGAACATCATAAGAAATGGCGAGGAGCAGAACTGAACCGCTTGGCCTCCGGTTGTACTGGGGTTAAACGTAGTACAGGACAGCATCCCGGTGGTATTGTTGTTGTACCGGATTATATTGAAGTGGAAGATGTAACGCCTGTGCAATTCCCGGCGGATGACGTTAATGCGGAGTGGAAAACAACACACTTTGACTATCACGCTTTCGAAGAGAACTTGCTAAAACTCGATATTCTGGGGCACGATGATCCAACTATGATGCGGATGCTGCAGGATTTGACAGGTATCGATCCAACGACCATTCCGATGAATGATCCTAAGGTCATGAGCATGTTCAACTCTACCGAAGCACTCGGCGTTACGCCAGAGCAGATTCGTTCACCAGTTGCCACTTTTGGTGTACCAGAGATGGGGACTAAGTTTGTACGTCAGATGCTTATTGAATCCCAGCCTTCGTCTTTTGCCGATCTACTCCAAATCTCCGGATTGTCTCATGGTACGGGGGTATGGCTTGGTAATGCACAAGATCTAATCAAAAATGGAACTTGTAACATCAAAACGGTGATTGGTTGCCGGGATGATATCATGTTGTTCCTGATCTATAAGGCGGGCATGGACGCCAGTCTTGCCTTTAAAATTACGGAGAGTGTGCGTAAGGGACGTGGTTTGCCGCAAGAATGGATTGATGAGATGAAAAATTGCAAGGTGCCGCAATGGTACATTGATTCCTGTCTTAAAATCCAGTACATGTTTCCAAAGGCCCACGCGGCCGCTTATGTTATCTCAGCAGTGCGTACAGCTTTCTTTAAGCTGTATCACCCAATTGAATACTACGCGACATACTTCACAGTTCGTGCCGATGAGTTTGACATTGAACTGGTATGTCAGGGCTATGAGCCCATCTATCGGAAGATCGTAGAGATTGAACAATTAGGTTTCCAGGCACCGCCAAAAGAAAAAAACATGCTGCCTGTCCTTGAGATGGCATTGGAAATGGCAGCACGCGGATTCTCACTCAAGCCGATTGATCTGTATCGTTCGGAAGCAACGAAGTTTATTGTTGACGGAAATTCTCTTATTCCTCCGTTTTCTGCACTGGGGGGAATAGGGGATAATGCTGCACGCAATATCGCTGCGGCAAGAGAGCATGGAGAATTCCTTTCGATTGAAGATTTTCAGCAAAAGTCCAAAGCAAGTAAAACAATTGTTGAGTTGCTGACGGGCATGGGATGCTTCCGCGGTTTGCCGGAAAGCAATCAATTATCCTTGTTCTAAAATGGCATTTTGAGTATCTATTTATGGTCTGTAATGTGATTACGTAAATTTTTCTTCATTAGTGGTTAAAATGGCTGAGTGATCGCTTACTTGTCACTATTACCAGACTATGTTATAATTTTTGAAGTGAACGAGATAGTACGAATTTCTAAAGAGTGGGGAAACCCACTCTTTAGTCTTTGGTATACAAGAATCTTGGGTAATGAAGAAATTGCCAGCCATTATTTGCTGGTGTAACCTAAGTTGGAGGTTATCGGTTTTGAGCACAACGAACATTAAATCTACCGTGGAAGAAATGATCCAACCCTACTTGAACGAACAAGGCTTCGAGCTGGTTGACATCGAATACGTCAAAGAAGGCAGCAACTGGTTTTTACGGGTGTATGTCGACAAAGAGGGTGGCATCGACATCGATGATTGTGTCTTGATCAGCGAAAAGCTAAGCGCCAAGCTGGATGAGAACGATCCGATTCCGACCATCTATTTCCTTGAAGTGTCTTCTCCCGGTGCGGAGCGTCCACTGAAAAAACCGGAGGACGTTGCCAAATCCGTAGGTAAAAACGTATTTGTTACAACCTACGAGCCGGTAAATGGTATAAAGGAATTTGAAGGCAAGCTGCTTTCCTTTGATGACGGGGAACTTGTGATCGAAGCAGGCAAGAAACAGCATGCCATTCTTTATGACAAGGTTGCGAGTGCGCGCCTGGCCATTCTGTTTTAAGTGCCTTGTTCACTTATTAATGAAAAAAGACACATCTCACGATAACGGCAAGGTGCTCATGAGTTTAGAGCCTTTCGCCGTTTTACGTATGAGATGCCATGTTTGAAAGGGGGATCAACATTCATGAGTATGGATTTTATTGAAGCAATGAATGAATTGGAGCGGGAAAAAGGGATCAGCAAGGATGTGCTGTTTGAAGCGATCGAGGCAGCACTCATCTCCAGCTACAAGCGTAATTTCAACACCGCCCAGAATGTGCGTGTTGACATGAACCGTAATACGGGTGTTATCCGGGTGTATGCCCGCAAATTGATCGTGGAAGAAGTCCTGGATTCACGTACCGAAATTTCATTGCCTGCTGCACGAGAGATCAACCCACACTTCCAGCTGGAAGATATTGCGGAGATTGAAGTTACGCCGCGTGATTTCGGACGTATCGCCGCACAAACTGCCAAACAGGTAGTGACCCAGCGGATTCGTGAAGCCGAACGCGGCCTGATCTACAACGCTTTCGTTGATAAGGAAGAAGATATCGTTACGGGAGTGGTGCAGCGTCAGGATTTGCGCAATATCTACATCGATCTGGGCAAAATCGAAGCGGCATTGCCGCTGACCGAATTGATGCCGAACGAGAAGTTTGTTCATGGTGACCGTATTAAAGCTTACATCACCAAGGTCGAGAATACGACCAAAGGGCCGCAAATCATTTTGTCCCGTACACATCCGGGCTTGTTGAAACGTCTCTTTGAACTGGAAGTACCTGAAATTTTTGACGGTGTAGTCGAGATCCGCTCCGTCGCACGTGAAGCGGGCTTCCGCTCCAAAATTGCTGTTCATTCCCGCAATGAGGAAGTTGATCCAGTTGGATCATGTGTAGGTCCTAAGGGAATGCGCGTGCAGACCATTGTGGGTGAGCTGCGCGGTGAAAAAATTGACATCGTTCGTTTCTCCGACCAGGTAGACGAATATGTGGCAAATGCACTTAGTCCTTCCAAAGTATTGGAAGTTCAAGTATTCGAGGAAGAAAAGATGGCTCGGGTTATTGTTCCTGACTATCAGCTGTCCCTCGCCATTGGGATCAAAGGCCAAAATGCCCGATTGGCAGCCAAACTGACCGGCTGGAAAATCGACATTAAGAGCGAGAGCCAGGCGGAACAGGAATTCGGCAGAGAGAAAGATTCTTCTTCGGAAATGCACCAAGATTCCGTCTCCGTCGACTAAAGTAAAGCACGGGGGGGGCGCTAACGTATGAAAACTAAAAAAGTACCGCTGCGCAAATGTGTGGCGTGTCAGGAAATGATGCCCAAAAAGCAGCTGATCCGTATCGTTAAAACGCCAGAGGATGAAGTGCTGATCGATTTGACTGGCAAAAAGTCCGGACGTGGTGCTTATTTATGCGGCAAAGAGTCCTGTTTTAAGCTTGCACTCAAAAACCGGTCTTTGGATCGGGCGCTCAAGGGCAAAGTCTCACCGGAAATTTATGAGCAATTGGCAGCTGATTTCGTTGCGGTAGAGGACGAATTCATAGCAGCACAGGAGCGTGAACATGATGAATAATAAAACATTGTCTTATCTGGGACTCTCCATGCGTGCAGGCAAACTTGTAACAGGTGAAGAAATTGTACTTAAAGCGATCCGTTCTTCCGAAGCTAAAATGGTTATTGTTGCGGGTGACGCCTCGGCCAATACACAAAAGAAATTTCGCGACAAATGCGGGACATATAAAGTTCCACTGGTGATCGGATTTGACCGGGATAGTCTGGGTTCAAGTATCGGTAAAGAAACGCGGGTTGTTCTTGCAGTAACGGATCGAGGGTTTGCAAAAATGATCTCCAAGCAAGTCGGTATAATGTCGGAGGTGGAGTATATTGAGTAAACAGGAAAACAAGGATAAATTGCGAGTTTATGAATATGCGAAGTCCCTTAATATGAGTAGTAAAGAAATTATAACCATTCTTAAAAAGCTGGATATTCCCGTAAACAATCATATGAGTGTCATGGAGAATGGTTCAGTCGGTAAGGTGGAACAATTTTTTAAAGATATAAAATCCACTGCCGCTTCCAAACAAAGTAACGAAGCAAAATCCGTTGCTACTTCGTCAGTGCGCAGTGACAAAACAGTGGACAGCAACAAGCCGGCCGGCGGAGTGAACACGCCGAATAGCAGCAACCCATCCGGTAGTCCCGTACAAACAAAAATACAACAGGAAAAGCAGGTAGGTATGAACAATAGACCAAATTCCAACAATAACAATGGCTCCCAAAGACCTAGCGGCCAAGACAGCCGCAACAGAACGAACTCTTCCCAAGGCTCAAGCCAAGGAGGACAATCAAGTAATCGTCCAAGACCAGCTCAAGGTGGACAAAGCAGTACAGCATCCCGTCCGCAAAGTACGGGTCAACGTCCAGCGAATAGTGGTGGCGGTCAAACAAGAAGCGCAGGACCGAACAGCGGTGGCAACACTGGCACTGGCGGCAACCGTACTGGTGGCCAAGGACAGAGCTCAGGACAAGGCCAACGCAGAGGCGGCCAAGGTAATTCCGGCAATAACAACAATAGCGGCAACCGTTCAAACAGCGGTGGCGGTGGACGTCGTTATGACGACAACCGTGGCGGCAACTTCCGCGGTAATCGTGGTGGCAAGAACAATCGCAACAGAAATCAACAACAGTACCAACAACGTGAGAAAATTGATAACACACCTAAGAAAATCATCGTACGTGGTGACATGACTGTTGGTGAAACAGCGAAGTTGCTCCATAAAGATGCTTCTGAAGTTATCAAAAAACTCATTGCAATGGGTGTAATGGCAACGATTAACCAAGAGCTTGATATCGAAACAATCCTGCTGCTTGCTGGAGAATTCGGTGTTGAGGTTGAAGTGAAAATTGTCCTTGAAGATGACCGCTTCGAAACACTTGAAGAGAATGATGATCCTGCTGACTTGCAGTCCCGTCCTCCGGTAGTTACGATCATGGGTCACGTTGACCATGGTAAAACAACATTGCTTGATGCGATTCGTTCAACGAATGTAACGGGTGGAGAAGCAGGCGGTATCACGCAGCATATCGGTGCTTATCAAGTTGAAATTAACAACAAAAAAATCACGTTCCTGGATACACCAGGTCACGAAGCGTTTACTGCTATGCGTGCACGTGGAGCACAGGTTACGGATATTACAATTATTGTTGTAGCTGCAGATGACGGTGTTATGCCACAAACGGTTGAGGCGATTAACCATGCCAAAGCTGCTGGACTGCCAATTATCGTAGCTGTCAACAAAATTGACAAGCCGGGTGCAGATGCGGATAAAGTAAAACAAGAATTGACCAACTATGAACTCGTTCCGGAAGAGTGGGGCGGTGACACCATCTTTGTTAACGTTTCGGCGAAACAAAGAATTGGTCTAGAAGGTCTGCTTGAAATGATCCTGCTCGTTGCAGAAGTGAACGAGTACAAAGCGAACCCGGACAAACGTGCCCGTGGTACAGTGATCGAAGCCGAGCTGGATAAAGGACGTGGCCCAGTTGCCCGTATTCTCGTACAGCACGGTACATTGAAAGTCGGAGATGCTTTTGTTGCAGGTAACTGCTTCGGTCGTGTACGTGCGATGGTGAATGACAAAGGTCGCCGTTTAAAAGAAGCTGGACCTTCAACACCTGTAGAAATTACGGGTCTGACTGAAGTTCCAGGTGCGGGAGATCCGTTCATGGTGTTTGAAGATGAGCGTAAAGCGCGTTCTATCGCCGACAAACGTGCCATTACACAACGTGAATCCGATCTGGGTACAAACACACGTGTGACATTGGATGATTTGTTCCAACACATCAAAGACGGTGAAATCAAAGACTTGAACGTAATTATCAAAGGTGACGTACAAGGTTCGGTTGAAGCATTGAAAGGTTCCCTTGCGAAGATCGAAGTTGAAGGTGTACGCGTGAAGATTATTCATAGCGGCGCTGGTGCAATCACAGAGTCTGACATCATTTTGGCTGCAGCATCCAATGCCATCGTGATTGGTTTCAACGTTCGTCCTGATAATCAGGCGAAAGCGACTGCAGATCAAGAGCAAGTAGACATTCGTCTGCATCGCGTTATCTACAGCGTTATCGAAGAAATTGAACAAGCGATGAAAGGCATGCTTGATCCGATTTACAAAGAAAAAGTAATCGGTCATGCTGAAGTTCGGAGCACGTTCTCCATCAGTAAAGTCGGCACCATTGCTGGATGTATGGTTACCTCGGGTAAAATTACGCGTTCCGCGGAAGCACGCCTGATTCGTGATGGCATCGTCCTTTACGAAGGCAAGCTGGATTCCCTGAAACGTTACAAAGATGATGCCAAAGAAGTAGCCCAAGGTTACGAGTGTGGTATCACGCTGGATAAATACAATGATCTCAAAGAAGGCGACGTTATCGAAGCCTTCATTATGGAGACAGTACAACGATAAGCAAGGAAGCATGAGGTGAACAACGATGGCTAAGATTCGTACAGGTAGAGTGGGCGAGCAGATCAAGAAAGAATTAAGTCTGCTCATCCAGTCTGAACTGAAAGATCCTCGTATCGGCTTTATTACCGTAACGGGAGTCGAAGTGACAGGCGACTTGTCGCAAGCCAAAGTTTATCTGAGTGTCTTTGGTGAACAGGAACAAAAGGATAACTCGCTTAAAGCGCTGGCAAAAGCAAATGGATTTTTGCGTTCAGAACTGGGCAAGCGTATCCGTTTTAGACACGTTCCCGAGTTGATATTCAAGATTGACGAATCTATTGCATATGGCAGCCGAATTGAGAAGCTGCTTGGTGATATCGGTACCGACAAGAACGAATCCGAGTAACAGAATAAAGGAGACGGCAATGCACACTTATGAACAGGCGCTTCAGGACGGAAAGCAATTTCTGCTGGAGCATGATGATTACCTGGTCGTGTCGCATGTACAGCCGGACGGTGACGCAGTCAGCTCGACGGTAACGGTGGGCTGGCTGCTGTCATGTCTGGGCAAGACATTCACGATGATTAATGAAGGTGAAATTCCACAACGCATGAACTTTCTGTGGGAAGCTGGCAAGATCGTGAACATGACCGAACAACCACCGGCGCGGAAATATAAAGCGATTATCTGTGTGGATTGTGCAGACTTTTCCAGAGTAGGCCTGACTCGTCATTATTTTGAAGATGATGCTGTTATTTTAAATATTGATCATCATCCAACCAATGACGCGTATGGAACAGTAAACATCATTAAGCCAGACGCAGCAGCAACGGCTGAAATTCTGTTTGATTTCCTCAATCTTTTCCCAGTGAATTGGAATAAAGATGTGGCTACAGCAGTCTATACAGGATTGCTAACAGATACAGGTGGATTCCGCTATGCGAATACGAGTCCTAATGTGATGACCACTGCATCCAAATTGCTTGAACATGGTGTGAATGGACCTTATCTTGCACAGATTTTGCTTGAGCAGGTTACGCTCCCACAAGTCCGTATATTGAATCAGGCACTCTCAAGCCTGCAAATGACTGACGATGGCAAGATTGCCTGGGTGGTCATTACGCCTGAAGACATGATTGCTTGTGGAGCGGCTAATGAAGATCTTGAAGGGGTAGTCAATTACCCGCGTAACATTCAAGGTGTGGAAGTGGGCATCTTTTTTAAAGTAATCAATGACAATGCGGTGAAAGTATCTCTTCGGTCAGCTGGGAAGGTTGATGTCGCCTCGCTTGCACAGAACTTTGGTGGAGGCGGACATGTACTTGCAGCTGGATGTCGCGTAGAGGGCAAGTTGGAAGATATCGTCGAACTAGTGCTGAAGCAGGTGAATGCTCAATGGTAAAACCATTTGAAGGTGTACTTCCAGTGTATAAACCAGCGGGATTTACTTCTCATGATGTTGTGGCTAAAATGCGTCGCATTCTCAAAATGAAACGTATTGGTCATACAGGCACATTGGACCCGCAAGTTACTGGCGTACTACCGCTTTGCCTAGGACGGGCAACACGTGTGGTGGAGTACATGCAGGAGCTTCCCAAGGAATACCTGGCAACGCTACGACTGGGTCTGTCTACTGACACGGAGGATATGACAGGTGAAGTTATTGAACGGTCGGAGACAGCTGTTGAGGTGACACAGGAGCAGGTTCAGCAGGTGCTGGAGCAATTCCTGGGCACCATCTCACAGGTTCCACCTATGTATTCCGCGGTCAAAGTGGATGGGAAACGTCTCTACGAGCTTGCTCGTGAAGGAAAAACGGTAGAGCGTAAGAGTCGTGAAGTTACGATCTATGAACTGGAATTGACAGGAATTGAGAATCAAGGCGACACTACGGATATATCGTTCCGTGCTTTATGTTCCAAAGGAACCTATATTCGAACGTTATGCGTGGATATCGGCAAAAAATTGGGCTATCCGTCCACCATGCTACATCTGGAGCGTACGATATCGGCTGGAATCTCTGCTGATCATTGCCTTCATTTTGAAGAAGTGGAACAACGCATGATCGATGGAACGTTAGCCGAGGTGCTGATTCCGGTTGATGAAGCTATCTCTTCCATTCCAGCACATACGGTGGGTGCGGATCAGGCCAAGGGAGCCCTTCAGGGCCAGAAATTATCGGCGCGTTTGCTCGAACCGCCTGCAGAGCAACCTGGTCTACTGCGGTTATATGATCAGGATGGGACGTTTCTGGGGATATTTGAGCGGGATGAATTGAAAGCAACGGTGAGAGCTGTTAAAGTCTTTTTACCGGAATAAAGAGGTTCCTGGTTTGAGTGGTGGTACTCAAGCCTGGCCTATCAAGTGAAATGCAGGTGAATGATTGTGAAAACCGTAATGCTAACCTATCCGCAGACGTTACAATCGGCTGTTCAGGGCACACATCCCCAAGTGCTTGCGATCGGTCAATTTGACGGGCTGCATCTCGGACATGCAAGTGTCATTTTGTCAGCTGTCCGCATTGCACGCGAAACGGGCATGCAGGCAGCGGTGATGACCTTTCATCCTCATCCGAAGGAAGTTATGCGCAAAGGGGATTACGAGGGTTATTTAACTCCCTTGAGAGATAAAGAAGACATCCTGGCAGGGATGGGTGTAGACGTACTCTATGTGGTCGAATTCAATGAGGAGTTCTCAAGATTGACGCCACAGCAATTTGCACATGATCTGCTGCTTCCGCTTCAGACTCGAACAGCGGTAGTTGGTTTTGACTTCCGCTTCGGTCACAAGGGAGCAGGGGATGAGCAGCTTCTTCGCACATTGGGAGAAGGTGAAATGACGGTCGAAACTGTGCCTCCATTCCTGTTAAATGGTGAGAAGGTAAGCAGTTCTCTCATTCGTGGCCTGTTGAAGCGTGGAGAAATGGACGAAGCCAGCCAATGGCTCGGACGACCTTATAGTATCAGGGGAATTGTAATTCATGGAGAGAAACGTGGGCGAACCATTGGTTTTCCTACCGCTAACCTTGAACTTACGGATCATTATGTTACGCCAGCGAAAGGTGTTTACGCTGTTCGTGTGCAGTATGGGGAGCAGGAACTGCGCGGCGTCATGAACCTTGGTGTGAAACCTACCTTTCACGAAAACGGGATGAAACCTACGTTTGAGGTGCACTTGCTTGATTTTGATGGGCAGATATATGACCAGGAATTAAAGGTTGATCTCGTTCATTACATTCGTGCAGAGCGAAAATTTGACTCGATTGATGCCTTGATCAGTCAGATTCGTGAAGATGCATTAACCGCCGCCCGTCTGTTATCCTAAGGTCCAGGACAAAATACATGTTTACATTTACTTTGTCTGGGCAACTATGATATAATGTACTACGTTGTCGTTTGAGACAACACATAACCTTGGCTTGGTTACTTGCTCTCACCGGCGGTGACGAGGCTAATGGCGATTATAATGAAGGAGGTGAATAGGATGGCATTGACTCAAGAACGTAAACAACAACTGATCGACGAGCACAAAACTCATGAGTCCGATACTGGATCACCTGAGGTGCAAGTTGCTATCCTTACGGAAAACATCAGAAGTTTGACAGACCACTTGCGTACGCATAAGAAAGACCACCACTCACGTCGTGGACTTTTGAAAATGGTAGGTCAACGTCGTAAGCTTTTGGCTTACGTGAAAAACAAAGATGTTAAACGTTACAGCGCACTGATCGAAAAACTCGGATTGCGTCGTTAATTATCGTACATGTTTTCAAAATCAACCTGGCTGTTATCCGTCATTCCTTTGTCTAAAAGGACAAGCGGAGCTTACAGCCGGGTTGTTTTGTAGATGAACATGTTGCCATATATTTGTAGCTGATGGCTCCGCAAGGAGCTTTTGTTTTGCAAGTGAGCATGCTGCTGTGGAGTTAATGAATGCAGGACAAGCAGGAAATACTGTGAAAATGCAGAATCCATTGTGTTAGGAACGAATAAAAGGAGGGATTTCATGGAACAGCGTGTTGAAATGCAGCTTGGTGGAAGAACGCTTACGCTTGAAACAGGGCGTTTGGCCAAGCAGGCTAATGCTGCCGTTAAGGTAACATACGGGGATACCGTTGTATTGTGTACCGTGACAGCATCAAGTGAGCCTAAAGATCTGGACTTTTTCCCATTAACGGTAAACTATGAAGAAAGATTGTATGCCGTAGGTAAAATCCCAGGTGGATTTATTAAACGTGAAGGCAGACCAAGTGAGAAAGCGATTCTTTCGAGCCGTTTGACAGACCGTCCGATTCGTCCTTTGTTCCCTGAAGGTTTCCGGAATGATGTACAAGTTCTGAATATCGTTATGAGTGTGGATCAGGACTGCGAACCGCAAATTGCTGCCATGATCGGTACATCGGCTGCACTGAGCATTTCAGATGTTCCATTCAGCGGACCGATTGGTGGCGTAAAAGTTGGACGTATTAATGGTGAGTTCATCATCAACCCAACGATTGCACAGCTTGAGGTAAGTGAGATTGAACTCGTTGTTGCAGGAACCAAAGATGCCATTATGATGGTTGAAGCGGAAGCGAACGAAGTTCCGGAAGAAGTAATGCTGGAAGCAATCATGTTCGGACATGACGAGATCAAGAACATTGTTGCAGTCATTGAACAACTCGTACAAGTGGCCGGTAAAGAAAAAATGGCAGTTAAATTGCATGCCGTTAATGCTGAAGTTAACAGCAGTGTACGTGAGTTCGCCAGTGCTCGTCTGGTTGAAGCTGTTAAAATTGCTGAAAAACATGCACGTCAGGATGCAATCGATCTTGTGAATGACGAAACCGTTGCTCACTTCGAAGAGAAGTATATTGAGACTCCAGAACTGCTCAAAGATGTGAAAGAAGTGCTGCACGATATCGTTAAAGAAGAAGTGCGTCGCCTAATCACTCATGATAAAGTTCGTCCGGATGGACGTGGACTCGCTGAGATCCGTCCAATTGAATGTGATACTTCCCTGCTGCCACGTACTCACGGTTCAGGTTTGTTCACTCGTGGTCAAACACAGGCGCTCAGCATTTGTACACTTGGTGCACTGGGTGATGTTCAAATTTTGGATGGAATCAGTCTTGAAGAAACGAAACGTTTCATGCATCACTATAACTTCCCACCGTTCAGCGTAGGTGAAGCTCGTCCATTGCGTGCTCCAGGCCGTCGCGAAATCGGACATGGTGCACTGGGTGAACGTGCTCTTTCCAAAGTAATTCCTTCCGAAACAGACTTCCCATACACGATTCGTCTGGTATCCGAAGTATTGGAATCTAACGGTTCAACTTCACAGGCAAGTATCTGTGCCAGCACATTGGCTATGATGGATGCAGGTGTACCAATCAAAGCTCCGGTTGCGGGTGTAGCTATGGGTCTGATTAAAGACGGAGATCATGTATCCATCCTGAGTGATATTCAAGGTATGGAAGATCACCTCGGTGACATGGACTTCAAAGTAGCAGGAACACCTGATGGTGTAACAGCAATTCAAATGGACATCAAAATTGATGGAATTGATCGTCAAATTTTGTCTGAAGCATTGGCTCAAGCCAAAGAAGGTCGTATGCACATCTTGAGCAAAATGACCGAAGTGATGAAAACTCCACGTGAGCAGTTGTCACAATATGCCCCTAAAATTACAACCATGCATATCAATCCGGACAAAATCCGTGATGTTATTGGTGCAGGTGGTAAAATTATCAATAAAATCATCGAGGAAACCGGTGTTAAAATTGATATTGAACAGGATGGACGTGTCTTTATCGCCTCTTCTAACCAAGAGATGAATGATAAAGCTAAATCGATCATCGAAGGCATTGTACGTGAAGTACTGGTCGGCGAGATTTATGTAGGTAAAGTAAAACGTGTTGAGAAGTTTGGTGCATTCGTTGAAGTGCTGCCGAACAAAGAAGGTCTGGTACACATCTCACAATTGTCCACAGAGCGTGTTGCTAAAGTGGAAGATGTTGTTGCTATCGGTGATTCCATTACGGTAAAAGTAACGGAAATTGACCCACAAGGCCGTATCAACTTGTCCCGCAAAGCCGTATTGACTGCTGAAGCTCCAGCTCAATCATAGGCTGCGTGCCATCGTTTTTTTGAAAAGATAGATTGAATGAAGAGACAGAATGTGAATTTCTGGCTCTTTTTTTAACGTTTAAATATCTTTATGACATCGATTGTCTACTCATAAGGCCTTTGAATCCAGCTTTGTAGATACTTTACATGAACAGCTTGTTTTATTCATATTCTTGCACTTGTCCTCATATGATGGGGACAAAGACGGCGGGAGGATGGAGCTGTGGGAAACCAATCCAAAAAGCTGGCGGCTGTTCTGGTAGGTATGGCAGCTGTCATACTGGTCGGACAAGTGGGCAGTGTACGTACATACATTACGGAAATTCGTGATGGACCAGGCACGCAAAATGCATTTGATATGTTCAAAGAGGCAACCGGAGAAGATCAGCTGTTGTCGGCGATCCGGGATAAAGCGGCCGAAACGAAAATCGCTCCGGTAAATGCCAGAGTGGATCGGGTCTGGAAAGCGATACCCGGGTATAACGGAATAGAAATTGATGTGGAAGCCACGTATCGCAAAGCACTTGGTGGCACGCTGAATACCAAGATAGCGTATGTCTATCGGCAGACTGTACCTGAAATCCAACTTAAAGATTTGGGTGCACACCCGATTTACCGGGGGAATGCCGAGAAACCAATGGTATCTTTCATGATTAATGTAGCGTGGGGCAATGAATTCATTATCCCAATGCTAGATACGCTTGACGCCGAAAAAGTCAAAGCTACTTTTTTTCTGGATGGAAGCTGGTTGAGCAAAAACGAGGAACTGGCCAAGGAAATCCAAAAGCGTGGACATGAGTTATCGAATCATGCATACTCACATCCGAATATGAGTCGGTTGAGTACGGAGCGAGCCAAGCTGGAAATCAGTAAAACCCAGGACCTGCTCAAACAAAAGTTGGGTGTGGAGAACCATTGGTTTGCTCCACCTTCCGGTGATTTTAATCAACAAACGGTCGACATTGCTTCCGGCATGGGACTTCAAACGGTACTTTGGACACTGGATACGGTGGATTGGCGCAAACCAAGTTCTGCTTCTGTTGTAGCCAAGATCGCCAAAAACGTAGAAGCCGGTACATTAATTCTGATGCACCCCACGGCTGCTTCTTCAGGAGCTTTAAAAGGTATGATTGATTCCATACGGGCCAAGGGTTTGACGCTTGGAACCGTTAGCGAAACACTGTCATCCGAGCGCGTGAAGGGATCAGCGGTTGAGTGAATGATGTTTTTTTGTTACTATCAAACAGTTGGAACCAAATGTCGATTTCAATTTTGCGTTGAAATCCAGGCAATTATAGAGATGTAGGAGGGCCAACCGTGAAAAAAATTCAGCTGGGCAATGGCCTCAGAGTTGTCATGGAACAGATTCCGACCTGTCGTTCCGTGTCATTTGGAATATGGGTCAAGACAGGTTCTCGCAATGAGCAGCCTGCAAGCAACGGAGTGTCCCATTTTATTGAGCACATGCTGTTCAAAGGAACGGATCGTTATGATGCCAAAGCGATTGCGGAGCAATTTGATGCCATTGGTGGTAACGTGAATGCGTTCACTTCAAAAGAATACACTTGTTATTACGCCAAAGTATTGGATGAACATCTGCCAATAGCTGTAGATGTGTTGTCCGATATGTTCTTCCGCTCTAAAATGGATGATGGTGAACTGCTCAAGGAGAAAAACGTCATTCTGGAAGAAATATCGATGTATGAGGATACGCCGGATGACATGGTCCATGATCTTATGGCTTTGGCCGCCTATGGTGAGCATCCGCTCGCTTATCCGATTCTGGGTACAGAAGAGCGTCTCAAGGCGATGGACTCCAGCCATTTGCGTGCATATATGAAGGAGCACTACACGATTGAGAATACCGTTATTAGTATTGCAGGTAACATTGATGACAGTGTGATTGATTTGATGGAAAAGCATTTTGGTGCTTTTGATGTCAACGGTGTAGCTGAACAAGTCACACTGCCTGCATTCCAGAGCGGACAACTCTTTCACAAAAAGAAAACGGAACAGAATCATATCTGCATCTCGTTCCCGGGATGTAAGATTGGAGATCCGCTCCAATTCGCCATGGTCGTGTTGAATAATGCGATTGGCGGAGGCATGAGCTCCAGACTCTTCCAGGAAATTCGGGAGAAACGCGGCCTTGCTTATTCCGTTTACTCGTATCATAGTTCCCATGCGGATAGTGGACTCTTCACCATCTATGCAGGTACAGCGCCGAAACAGACGAAAGAAGTTCTGGATCTGACCAAAGAGGTTCTACACGATCTGGCTGTAAATGGATTGTCTGAAGATGAACTTCGTAAAGGAAAAGAACAGCTGAAAGGAAGTCTGATCCTCAGTTTGGAAAGCACGGGCAGCCGGATGAACCGTCTGGGTAAAAACGAGCTGATGCTGGGCAGACACCACACGCTGGACGAAATGATTGCCAAAATTGAAGAAGTAACGATGGACGATGTTGATGCTGTGCTGGACCTGATGTTTGCAGAGCCATTTGCGCTTGCTATGGTCGGTGCTTCGGATCGTACGATCGCTGGATTAAGAAGGGATGATTTTGTTGCATTACGTTCAAATTCAAAAGTTACCGGGCAATGAAGATATTAAGTTGCCTCAAAAAATGTCAGAGCTGGCCTCCGGCTTTGATGTAGTTGCGGCATTACAAGAAGAGGTTGTATTGCAGCCGGGACAGCGTACGTTGATTCCTACGGGACTCGCGATGGCAATGCCTGCTGGATTGGAGGCACAGGTTCGCCCTCGTAGCGGTCTCGCTTTCAAACATGGGATTACGTGTCTGAACACACCTGGCACCATTGATGCCGATTATCGCGGTGAGGTTAAGGTACTTCTGATTAATCTGGGTCAGGAGCCATTCACCATTGTACGTGGGGAGCGAATTGCCCAAATCGTCTTTCAAACCGTTCCTGCAGTTGAATTAACCGAAGTCGCTGAACTGTCGGAAACTGTACGTGGAGAAGGCGGATTCGGTCATACCGGAAAATAAATGCTCTGAAACTAAGTTGTAAATAGGAGCATCTTCTGTAATTAGAGCTTTAAAGTTTGATTTACTGAGCATGTTCTCGAAGAGTCGTCCCTGAGGGGCGGCTCTTTTTTCTTTTTTTGAACGATAGAGACAATGTTTTCTTTGCATGCTTCAATTTTAATGTTTCACCCCCCTGTGGGCCACTGCATACGATAAGGCATACATGTGGTGAAAGGAGTGACGTCCCGATGCTGACCGGTGTCCGGATTATAGTCCTGGGCGGAGATGCGCGGCAGCTTGAAGTCATTCAAAAATGCGCAGAGCTGGATGCTACGGTAAGTGTGGTGGGCTTCGACAAGCTGGAGCGTTCCATACCGGGTATCGAACACCAGGAATTGGAGGACGATGTATTTGCTTCGGCAGATGTGCTGGTGCTTCCTGTGGTCGGGTGTGATGATCAGGGTAAAGTGAGCACTTCGTTCAGTGATACACCGATTTTTCTGAAAAAGGAACATGTTGCGGCATTGCCGGAGCATTGTATTGTGTTAACAGGTATGGCGAAGCCTTTTTTACGTGATTTGTGCCGGGAAAATGGTCTACGGCTTGTTGAAGTACTCGATCGTGATGACATCGCGCTCTACAACTCCATTCCGACTGCTGAAGGCGCAATTGCTATGGCGATTCGGGAGACGGACTTCACGATCCACGGCTCGGAATGCATTGTGCTTGGCTTGGGTCGAACAGGTTTCACAATGGCCAAAACGCTTCAGGGACTTGGGGCAAATGTACGGGTGGGAATCAGGCGCGAAGAGGATGCTGCTCGAGCAGCCATAATGGGCTGGAAGCCTTTCATGACAACGGATTTGGCCGCTCAAACCGGGGAAGTTGACTTGCTTTTTAATACGATACCGACTATGATAATCACAGCACAAATCCTGTCCAAAATGCCGCAAAAAGCAGTCATTATCGACCTCGCATCCGCTCCTGGCGGCTGTGATTTCCGATATGCCGAAAAACGCGGTATCAAAGCGCTACTTGCGCCTGGCCTCCCCGGCATTGTTGCTCCCAAAACGGCTGGCGGCATTATTGCCGACGTGTTAATCCGTTTGCTTTTGGAAGAACAAAACGCACGGGAGGTTGAACAATGAACTGGCAGGGAAAAACGGTAGGTTACGCAATTACAGGTTCTCATTGTACGTTTGAAGAGGTTATGCCGGTGATTAGCCGCTTCGTGGCCGAAGGTGCCAATGTTGTCCCGATTATTTCCAATTCGGTTCTGACTACGGATACACGCTTTGGGACCGCGCAAAATTGGCAAAAACAGTTGAAAGATATAACGGGGAATGATATCATTTCTACAATTGTTGAGGCAGAGCCGTTAGGGCCTTCCAAGTTGCTCGATGTGCTCGTAATTGCTCCATGCACAGGCAACACGACGAGTAAACTGGCTAACGCCATGACGGACAGTCCGGTTTTAATGGCAGCCAAAGCCCAGATGCGAAATCAGCGTCCGCTGGTACTCGCCATTTCCACCAATGATGGCCTTGGGTTGAATGCTGCGAACATCGCCAAACTGCTGGTGGCCAAATATCTGTATTTTGTGCCATTTGGGCAGGATGATCCGGTGAAAAAACCGAACTCGTTAGTGGCCAAAATGGAGCTCATTCCGGAGGCATGCTGGAGTGCGCTTGAAGGCAAACAGTTACAGCCAATGATTGTGCAGCGTTCTGCACAGGCTTGATAGTTCTTGGGTCCGCCGTAACATTAGTTTGTTTATAGACATGGTTCTGTACAGACTTAGTTAAGGGGATAACGGTTATTCGCTTGAAGAAATGAAGATGGTTCGAGAGACAAAGAAAATCATGAGGGACGTTATGCTGGCATAAACAGCTACCTGTGTCCACGTTCCTTTCATTAAAAGGGAATTCCTGCTTGCAACGATTAGGTTAGGCAAGCGGGATCAGTGCACGGGGAACGTGTGCGACATGATCTCGATAACAACCGCGGCCTTCATATGGGATTGTTTCACTAATCTTTGATGAGGAGCGGCATGAAATGCCGTATAAAATGCTGAAATTATCGCATCGGAACGCTCCCTAGGGTGATCCATTTGTTGATTTGACCCGTGTCCAGTCTTCTTGCGTACACAAATGGAGGAATAAAGATGCGCATCATGGTACAGAAATTCGGAGGTACATCTCTCTCTACCGTTCAGGCGAGAGAGCATGTGCTCCGTCATGTTAAACGTGAACTTGAAGCAGGATTTAGTCTGGTCATTGTTGTGTCAGCGATGGGTCGCCGTGGTGAGCCTTATGCGACTGATACGTTACTGGACTGGGCTGCACAGAACGGAAATGCACTCTCCGCACGCGAAAAGGATTTACTGCTGTGCTGTGGTGAAATTATTTCTGCGACGACTTTAAGCAGTCTGCTCGAACATGAAGGCATTCCAACTACAGTGCTGACCGGTGCACAAGCAGGTTTTGTGACGGACGACAATTTCGGGAATGCCCGAATTTTGGATGTCCGTCCTGTTCGTGTGCTGGAGCAGCTACAGAGTGGGCGTGTTGTCATTGTTACAGGGTTCCAGGGGCAGACCGAAAATGGTGACTTTACGACCCTTGGTCGTGGAGGAAGTGATACGTCAGCCACAGCTCTTGGTGCAGCATTACACGCTGAGATGGTGGACATATACACGGATGTAAATGGAATACTGACAGCAGATCCACGTATCGTGGAGGACGCTCGTCCGTTGACTGTTGTGAGTTATGCCGAGATATGTAATATGGCCCATCAAGGAGCCAAAGTAATTCACCCACGTGCAGTCGAGATTGCGATGCAATCCCAGATTCCAGTGCGTGTGAGATCTACCTTTGCAGATAGTGAAGGGACGCTGGTAACGCATCCAGAAGGATTCCAGGATGTGCAGACAGGCATTGTCGACCGATATGTAACAGGGATTGCCTATGTAAGTAATGTTACGCAAATAACGGTGGAAGTGCCGGGTGGTGCAGATCGTTTGCAGCTGAAAGTGTTTAAAACGATGGCTGAAAATTCGATCAGCGTAGATTTTATTAATGTTACCCCTCTGGGGGTTGTCTATACCGTTTTCGATAGTGATTCCGAGAAAGCTATACAGGTACTGCAGGAAATTGGTCTTAAACCGCAAAGTCTCTCCGGTTGTGCCAAAGTTTCCGTCATCGGCGGAGGTATCAACGGAGTGCCAGGCATTATGGCACGGATCGTGGAATCCTTGACTCTTGCGGACATCCAGATCCTGCAATCTGCAGATTCCAATACAACGATTTGGGTACTTGTGAAAAAAGAAGATATGGTTCAAGCTCTGAGGGCACTTCACGCCTCATTCGAACTTCACTTGTAGTACTTTGAAGTCAGCGGAGCCGGACCTGTTTTGAAGGAGGAATCGAATTGGACTTTGGAAGATTGATTACAGCAATGGTCACTCCGTTCAACGAACAAGGGGAGATCCATTGGGAGGAAACTGCACGTCTGATTGATTATTTGATTGATGATCAAAAGTCAGAGACGCTCGTTATTTCAGGAACAACTGGAGAATCTCCCACGCTTAGCGACAAAGAAAAAGTAGAACTATTCGAATTCGCGGTAAAACATGCGGCTGGACGGTGCAAAATCATTGCTGGAACGGGTAGCAATAACACCGCTCATTCAATCCATCTGACTCAGGACGCTGAACGTGCTGGTGTAGATGGTGTTTTGCTGGTTGTTCCTTATTACAACAAACCAAGTCAAGAGGGAATGTTTAGACATTTTGAAGCGATCGCGAACGCGACGAAACTGCCAATTATGTTGTATAACGTTCCTGGACGTACAGCAGCTAGTCTTTCGGCTGCAACAACGATTCGTTTGGCACAGATTCCTAACATAGTAGCTACGAAGGAATGTGTATCGTTGGAGCAAGTCACGCAGATTGCTGCGGGTGCACCGGGACATTTCAGGGTGTATTCCGGTGACGATGCTTCTGGCTTGCCAGCCATTGCTGTAGGTGCTTACGGGATCGTTAGCGTTGCTAGCCATGTGGTAGGCGCTGAGATGAAACAAATGATTGATTCCTACTTCGGTGGTGCACCTGTACAGGCGGCTCAGATACATCAGAAGCTGTTTCCGGTGTTCAAAGGTCTATTTGAGTGCCCACAGCCTTTACCGAACCCTGTAGCGGTGAAATACGCTCTGACATTACGTGGTCTGAACGTAGGATCTGTACGCCTGCCGCTTATAGCTGCAACAGAGGATGAGCAAGGCTTTATTCGTACCTTGTTCAACTAGCAATAATACGATATTGAACTGATTCGTTAACTTTTATAGACCCATAGAAATTGCAGAAGAACCGCTCCTCATTTAAGAGGAGGCGGTTCTTTTTTTTGACGACGATGGTTAGGTTTCTTTTCACAACTGGAGGCAAACCTAGAGGTTAACGAGAGAGTGACTTGTTTTTTTTGTTTTTAATCATGTATAATGATGTCAAGTGACTGGGTGCGGTATTTTTTTGAAATTGAAAGCGACATCGTTTCTTGGTGTAGCTTTGTGGTGAAAAAGGAAGGAACGGCTAAGAAGGATCATTTCAAAATCCATCTTGTTGGTGAAGGGGAATAACTTCGAAGAACTTCTTCCAAATATCGTGAATAAAGGTGCTCTTTTGCATTCATCCCTATTTACGGGCATGGGTGTGATGGACTGCTTTTCTTAACTTACAATAAAATAATAAGGTACGACGTCCAACTACCATAGGAGGTTTAGATTCATTTGTCTAAGAAAAATAACAACGATAAACTGATGATTTTTGCTTTGGGCGGCGTAGGCGAGATTGGTAAAAATATGTACGTCATCCAATACGCGAACGACATTGTAGTCGTAGATGCTGGTCTTAAATTCCCGGAAGAAGATATGCTTGGAATCGACATCGTCATTCCTGACATCTCTTATCTAACTGAAAACCGTGACAAAGTAAGAGGTATTATTTTGACTCACGGACATGAGGATCATATTGGTGGTCTGCCATATGTTCTGAAACACTTGAATGTTCCTGTATACGGAACAAAGCTCACTCTCGGACTTGTGGAGAACAAGCTGAAAGAAGCCAATTTGCTGGGTGAAACAAAACGCATTCTGATTGATGCGGATTCCGAGATTCAACTCGGCTCTGTATTGAAAGCAACGTTCTTCGCTACTAACCATAGTATTCCGGATTCCGTCGGCGTATGTGTCGAAACACCGGAAGGCGCTGTTGTTCATACAGGTGACTTCAAATTTGATCACACTCCAGTAAATGGTCAATATGCAGATCTCCAGCGTATGGCACAGATCGGAACCAATGGCGTACTCGCCCTCTTGTCCGATAGTACCAACGCAGAGAAACCTGGATTTACACCTTCGGAGAAAAATGTGGGTATCGTTCTGGAAGATATCTTCCGTAAAGCAAGCCAACGTGTCGTTGTAGCAACATTTGCTTCCAACGTACACCGGATTCAACAGGTTATCAATGCAGCTGAAGTAACTGGACGTAAAGTCGCAGTTATTGGACGCAGTATGGTAAATGTGGTGGGTATTGCTTCTGAACTGGGTTACCTTGAGATTCCAGACGGCATGATCATTGAGCCGGAAGAAGTAGGCAAAATGGCTGCTGACCGTGTAGTAATTCTCTGCACAGGTAGCCAAGGCGAGCCAATGTCAGCATTGACACGTATGGCTCGTTCCACTCATCGTAAAGTAGATATTTTGCCTGGTGATACAGTAATTATTGCTGCAACTCCAGTTCCAGGTAATGAGAAATATGTAGGCCGTACGATTGACGAACTGTTCCGTCTGGGTGCCAACGTGCATTACAGCGGTGCAAACAGTGGCGTTCACGTATCCGGTCACGGTAGTCAGGAAGAGCTGAAACTGATGCTTAACCTGATGAAACCGAAATATTTCCTGCCGATTCACGGTGAATTCCGTATGCAGCGCCGTCACGCGGTATTGGCTGAATCTGTAGGTATTGATCCAGACAACATTTTCATTACGGATATCGGTGAAGTGGTTGAAATTCAAGGCGGAGCAGCACGCAAGGCAGGTAAAGTTACTGCAGGTAACGTGTTGATCGACGGCTTGGGTGTAGGTGATGTAGGTAACATCGTATTGCGTGACCGTAAATTGCTGTCACAGGATGGCATTCTGGTTGTCGTGGTAACACTGAGCAAACAGGATGGCAAAATTGTTTCCGGTCCAGACATCATCTCCCGTGGATTTGTCTATGTACGCGAATCGGAAGGACTGCTTGATGAAGCCAATCGCATTGTCAGCAGCACACTGCAGAAGTTGATGAGTGAGAACGTTAACGAATGGGCTTCACTCAAAACGAATGTTAAAGATGCACTCGGACGCTTCTTGTATGAGCAAACTCGTCGTAGACCGATGATTTTGCCAATCATTATGGAAGTTTAAAATAAATCAAACAAAAACATAAATTCAGGCACACAGTCGCCCCTTCTCTACGAGTAATATTGGACGGTTCCTCGTAGAGAAGGGGCTTTTTTTGTTGTTTTCTGGCCCTACACCAGATTGTGGAGAAATTGATGAATAATCGGGTATAAGTCAGCTGGAACATTCCCCATACTAAGGAAATACATTACATGTTTCTGGAGAAGGGGAGTAATCGAATGAGCGAATACATGAAAAACAAGCAAACACCGAAATCGGAACAACCGGGCACCGAGGCACCGGAAGTGCCTGCACAAGAGGAAAAGGGTATGTCACCTGTAACGGAGGCTATTCAGCAATTTGGACAGACGCAGTCACCTGCAGCTGAATCGAACATTTTCTGTATGACCATTATCGGTCAGGTGGAAGGGCATTTAATTTTACCTCCGCAAAACAAAACAACAAAGTATGAACACCTCATTCCTCAGCTGGTTGCAGCAGAGCAGAATCAGCGAATCGAAGGCATTTTGATCATTTTAAATACGGTAGGAGGAGATGTGGAGGCGGGCCTGGCTATTGCCGAAATGATTGCTTCACTTAGTAAACCTACGGTTACCGTCGTCATTGGAGGAGGGCACAGCATTGGGGTTCCGATCGCGGTTGCCTCAACCTATTCCCTGATTGCGGGTAGTGCAACAATGACCATTCATCCGATCCGTATGAACGGACTCGTGATAGGCGTGCCTCAGACGTTTGAGTACATGGAGAAGATGCAGGAACGTGTCGTAAGATTTGTTACATCGCACTCCAATATCTCTGAAGAAATGTTCAAGGAACTGATGTTTAAAACGGGTGAACTCAACCGCGATATCGGAACAGCTGTGGGTAGCGCTGATGCAGTTAAATATGGATTGATGGATGCCGTAGGCGGGATCGGACAGGCCATCGCTCAGTTGAATCAACTCATAGGAGACAAAAGACAGACGCTGCAGGCAGGAGGCTATACCCAATGACACTTTACACAGTGATGCCACCTGAACTGCTGTGGTCAGGGATGTGGAATGAAGGAGAAGACACCCGTGAGATCAAGATGAACGGATTATTGATGCAGGTCAGACCTGTTAATGAAAATGAGGCTGTTATAGTACGTTTACTTGAATGCCCCTTGGAAGCTTATCTGAATCCCGCTAATATGCCCGGATCTATCGTTCCACTTTCGGGTAACCCGGGACCAACATAACGCGACCAAATAAGACAAATTGAGCAGAAAAAGAACATATGTACGGATTATATTTGTATGGTATAATATTCTTCTGGGGGTGACCTGATTTTGGCCAGAAGAAAAAAGAGGAAAAAAAAGGCCGCAGCTTTTAGCGGCGTTTTAAAATATGAAATTTACGGCATTGTGCTTATAACCCTTGCCGTCATTGCTTTGTCGGGTGAAGCAACCGTAGGGCGCTCGCTTTCCAAGATGTTTGGGTTGATGCTTGGCAAGTTCTATTTTGCGATTCCGCTTATAGGGATCTATTATGGCTTAATGGTGATGATTCATCGAAAATGGCCGAGCGGCTGGACAACGCGCAAGACAGGGCTCGTATTGCTGGTGTTTGCTTTAACACTGATGAGTACCGTCTCTGCCATGCACCAGAAACTTATACCAGTTGGAGCCCTGGAGCCAGGTGCTGTACTTACACAGATACATAATGATATGCAAACCGAGTTGCTCACGCCTGCTGCGCCAGGCGAACGGGATTCGATGCTCAATAAGGACATTAGCGGCGGTTATATAGGAGCGGCGCAGTTTGCCTTGTTCTTGTGGTTGTTTGGCAGCTTGGGAGCCCGATTGATTATGATCGTCATGTTCGTTATCAGTTTCATGTTGATTACCAATCTTTCTTATGTCGATCTGATTCGCATTTTCAGAACGAAGATATGGGATGCAGGTAGTGCGATGTACAAAAAGCTGGAGGCTAGACCAGCAGCACGTGCTACTTCAAGCTCTGCGAGCAAGAAAAACGGGAATGTTCGCAAAGTGGTACCTGTTCCAGTAGACGACGAGGAAGATGATGACGATTACGATGATCTGCAGAATCAACAGCTACCGAAACGAAAAGCACCGATTTTTTTCCAACTCTTTGGAAAATGGGGTTCTGATCGGGAACGGACGAAGGCTGAGCGTGGAGTGGACGAGGATGATTCTTTAGACGCGGAACATGTCGTCTACCGTGCGGAGCAGGAAACTCCTGCGGATTCATGGCATGATGAGCCAATCATCGCATCCGATGTAATGGCTCCTGCAGCAGTTCCTGTGCAATCAAGACCTAATTCGGCACCAATCATTCGTGACTTCTTTGAACATGTCAGATCCGAGGATGCTGGTAAAGATGATGATCTGGATGATGCGTATCCTTTCCCAGATGATCTAACGGATAACATGCAGGCAGAAGAGCCTCCAATCAAGATCTCAGATGAACTTGTGGATAACAATGAGTGGCCTGAAGCGGCGGATGCTGGAATAGCTACGATGGATGCTGTTGAGGGTAGTTCGGACGTTGGGTCTACGTTGAGTAATGGGGCTCAAGGTTCGGTTGTTTCAGATACGGAGGGGCAGGAAGTGCAGCCAGTTAAGCCACCACCACCTCCTCCGAAACCTTATAAACTTCCGTCATTCAGACTTCTTTCCAAGCCTAACAATGGAGGTAAGGGTGGCGACCAGAAGGATTACATGCAGACTGCACGCAAGCTGGAAGCAACGCTGGAAAGCTTCGGTGTTCGTGCCAAAGTACTTGAAGTAGTCAGAGGCCCTGCTGTTACACGTTATGAGATCCAACCGGATATTGGTGTGAAGGTTAGCAGAATTGTAAGTCTGACAGACGATATTGCTTTAGCCCTGGCGGCTAAGGATATCCGAATGGAAGCACCAATTCCCGGCAAATCCGCAATTGGTATTGAAGTACCTAATGGAGAGGTATCCGTAGTAACAATGCGGGAGGTTATGGAGACTGCCACATTCCAGGAAGCCGAATCCAAAGTGACCATTGCATTTGGACGAGATA
Source organism: Paenibacillus sp. LK1 (assembly GCF_002750415.1). Classification (NCBI taxonomy): domain Bacteria; kingdom Bacillati; phylum Bacillota; class Bacilli; order Caryophanales; family Paenibacillaceae; genus Paenibacillus; species Paenibacillus sp. LK1. Next base: position 402,550 of record NZ_PEII01000001.1, on the reverse strand, counting down.
TCTCTGGACAGACGATCATCGGTAATCTGGCTCGTATGCCCCATTTGCTGGTGGCTGGTGCGACGGGTTCAGGTAAATCAGTATGTATCAATGGTATTATTACGAGCATCCTGTACAAAGCGAAGCCAGATGAAGTGAAATTTTTGATGGTCGATCCCAAAATGGTCGAGCTAAACGTATATAACGGTATTCCGCATCTGATGGCACCGGTCGTAACGGATCCTAAAAGGGCCTCACTTGCTCTCAAGAAGATCGTTGTTGAGATGGAGAAAAGATATGAGTTGTTCTCCAAATCCGGTACACGTAACGTTGAAGGTTATAACAATCTGATGAAAGACAACCCAGCGGCGGTTTTGCCTTACATCGTTGTTATCGTGGACGAGCTGGCTGACCTCATGATGGTTGCCGCCGGTGACGTGGAAGATGCGATTGCTCGATTGGCTCAGATGGCGCGTGCAGCGGGTATCCATCTGATCATTGCCACACAGCGCCCTTCTGTGGATGTTATCACTGGTGTAATCAAAGCCAACATTCCGTCCCGGATTGCCTTTGGTGTATCCTCTCAAGTGGATTCTCGAACCATTCTGGATATGGGTGGGGCCGAGAAGTTGTTGGGCCGAGGAGATATGCTGTTTATGCCTATGGGAGCTTCGAAGCCGGTTCGTGTACAAGGCGCTTTCATGAGTGATGAGGAAGTTGAAAATATCGTGAATTACGTGCGTGGTCAAGGTGAAGCGCAGTATGACGAATCCATTGTTCCTGAGGTGGATGATTCCGTTCAGGCAGCAGAAGAAGTGCAGGATGAGTTATATGAACAAGCAGTACAGATTATTTTGGAGGCGAAGCAAGCTTCCGTTTCTCTATTGCAGCGCCGAATGCGAGTGGGTTACACGCGCGCAGCACGTTTGATTGATTCCATGGAGGCCCGAGGTGTGATTGGTCCTTACGAGGGCAGTAAACCAAGGGAAGTATTGATCTCACTGGAACAGTATCAACAGAATAAAATAAGCTCGTAATACACATATGTGTAAAAGATCCAAGCCCTTAACCTTACTGGTTGAGGGCTTTTTGCATGCCATTTGACTGAAGATTTGCCATGATGTCCAATGATCGGAGGATTTGGTGCATAGGAACGAAGTATGCTTGTCATAATAACCTTAGCGATTCTGTTAATCCCACAAGAGAAAGGTAGAGCACAGTCGATGCGAAAAATGAACATATGGCTTTTCACTGCTATTTTGCTGATGTCCGCATTGGGAATTCGTTATTTGCTTCCTGGGAATACAGCAACCGAAAGTCCAAACCCAAGTACCCCGCAAGTCGAAGAGCAGTCGTTACCCACCTTTAGCACCAATGCTGTGAAATATGGAAGTTACGGTCAGGATGTATACGAGCTTCAAGGCCGGCTAAAATATTTGGGATTTTACAATGGTAAAATTGACAGTAATTTCGGCAGCACCACATTGAAATCAGTAAAATGGTTTCAATCGGAATTCGGCATGAAGGCAGATGGTGTGGTTGGAGCCAAAACCAAGCTGAAACTTTACAATGCTTCAAAACAATGGTCGCCAACAGAAACACCGTTGCATAAGGATCAAACCTCAGGAGGTAGTGGCAACAATAACAATACTGCGGATAAAGAGCAGGACAATATGGGCTCTGCCAATTCCATGGGATTGTCAGAGAACGAAATCAAAATTATGGCTAACGCGGTATATGGTGAATCTCGCGGAGAGCCATTTGAAGGTCAAGTGGCAGTAGCGGCAGTTATCCTGAATCGTGTGAAATCGCCGAGTTTCCCGAACACACCATCAGGAGTGATTTTCCAGCCGGGTGCGTTTACTGCCGTTGCAGACGGCCAGATTTATCTGGAACCGAATGCTCAAGCTAAAAAAGCAGTTGAACAGGCGATGAATGGTTGGGACCCATCCGGTGGATGCCTCTATTATTTTAATCCGAAGACAGCTACATCCAAATGGATCTGGACACGTCCTCAGGTAAAAACAATTGGGCAGCATATATTCTGTATGTGATGATCTTGGAAGCAACCAGAAGGCGTGACTTCGGTTGCTTCTTGCCTTTTGAATGGGTTAAAATGGTTGTTACGTTTAAGCTTCACTTATTGCATGATAAATGACGCCGTAAAGGGGTTTTGACATTTGAATACATCAGGATTTGAACGAGGAAACCGGAAAGAATTCCGCATACATGTTCTTCCTACGAAACGTTTTAAGACATTTGCGATCTCGCTTTACGCAGGGGTTCCCCTGCAGGAAGATACGGTTACCAAAGTAGCCTTAACACCTTTCGTACTTCGGCGCGGGACCGAATCCTATCCGGAAACAACGCAATTTCGTGAACAATTGGAACATTTGTATGGAGCGGGTTTTGGCTTTGATGTCTATAAACGTGGCGATTACCAGATTGTACAGTTCCGTATGGATACCATTAATGATTCCTTTGTTGGCGGAGACGAGCAGCTGTTGGATCGTTCTTTTGCTTTTCTAGGTGAGGTCCTCACACGCCCTGCACAGGAAAATGGACATTTCAGAACTTCTTATGTACAAGCTGAGCGGGAGACTGTTCGCAAAATGCTGGAGTCCATCGTCAATGACAAGATGCGTTATGCTGCGGAACGTAGTATTGAGGAGATGTGTAAAAACGAACCTTACCGCTTGCACCCGCTTGGTGAACGCAAGGATTTGCCGGGCATTGATCCAGATACATTGACAGCTTCGTATCAGGAATGGTTGCAGCAGGCAAGTATGGACTTGTATGTGGTGGGCGACACCACGCTGGAAGAGGTAGAGAATCTGGTTCAGCGTTATTTCAATGTAGAACGAGCGACCTCTTCTGACTATCATACACAGGAAGCTATTCGTGGAGATAAAGAAGTGGAAACCGTTGTAGAACGGCTTAATGTTAATCAGGGTAAGCTCAATATGGGGCTTCGCACGTCTATCACTTATGGTGACCCTCAGTATGCAGCTGCTTTGATGTATAACGGCATTCTCGGAGGATATCCTCATTCCAAGCTGTTTGTTAATGTTCGTGAAAAAGAAAGTCTGGCGTACTATGCCTCTTCGCGTTATGACGGGCATAAAGGGATTGCAACGATCCAATCCGGGATAGAAATCCCCAACTACGAAAAAGCCGTCATGATTATCAAGCAGCAGCTGGATGAAATGAAGAATGGGAATATCACTGACCTGGAGATGTCCCAGACCAAGGCGATGATCCGTAATTTGCTCAAGGAAATGCAGGATTCTGCATTTGAGCTGATTGCTTATGATTTTAATCGACAATTATCCGGCAAAGAACGGACCGCCGAGGAACTGCTGGCCCAAGTAGAACAGATCAGCAAAGAAAATGTTCGTGAGGCGGCAGAGAAATTCCGTCTGGATACGATTTATTTCTTGCGTGATGAGAAGGGGGAATAGTCGGTGGAGAGCATAACATACGATCGTTTGCAGGAAACGCTGTATTATGAAGTGATGGATAACGGGCTGCATGTTTATATTCTGCCTAAACCGGGTTTCCAGAAAACATATGCCACATTTGCAACCAAATACGGCTCGGTGGACAATCATTTTAAGGTTGAAGGACAAGAGGAAGTGAAGGTTCCTGACGGAATTGCTCATTTTCTGGAACACAAAATGTTTGAAGAACCAACAGGAGATATTTTCGCTACATTTGCTTCTCATGGAGCTTCTGCCAATGCTTTTACCAGTTTCGATCAGACGGTTTATTTGTTTTCGGCAACGGAACATGTCAATGAAAATATACAAACATTAGTTGATTTTGTGCAAAATCCTTACTTCACCGATCAGAATGTGGAAAAGGAAAAAGGGATCATCGCACAGGAAATTAATATGTATGCGGATAATCCGGATTGGCGCGTTTATTTTGGCCTGATTGAGGCGATGTATCAGAAACATCCTGTGCATATTGATATCGCCGGAACCGTTGAATCCATTGGTACTATAACCAAAGAAACGTTGTACACGTGTTACAACTCTTTTTATCATCCAAGCAATATGCTTCTGTTTGTCGTGGGTGGAGTAGATCCGCAGGAAGTGATCGATATGGTTCGTTCGAACCAGGCGAAGAAAAATTACAAGCCTCAAGGGAAAATCGAGCGGATTTTTGAACCGGAACCTAAGCAAGTGGGCGAAGCTAGACGTGAATCCAAATTGGCCGTTTCCCTGCCCAAATGTTTGTTTGGTTTTAAGGAAACTGAAGTGGGACTTACTGGAGAAGACCTGCTGCGCCGGGATATGACAACTAAACTAATGATGGATCTGTTATTTGGTTCCAGTACCCCGCTATTTCAAAAATTGTACGATGAAGACCTGATTTCGGACAGCTTTGGGCATGAATATAACAGTTCGCCGCAATATGCTTTTTCTGCTATTGGCGGGGATACCAAAGACCCGGATCAACTGCTTGCGCGTATTCGTGAAGAAGTCGATGCTATTGTGGAAAAGGGATTTGATGCAACCGACTTTGAGCGCGCACGCAAAAAGAAAATAGGTGGATATTTGCGTATGCTCAATTCACCAGAAAACATTGCGAATGAATTCACGCGTCAGCAATTCCGTGGTGGTGATTTTTTCAACATGCTCTCGTTGTATGAATCGCTCACACTGGAAGAGGTAAACCTTAGATTGAAAGAGCATATTCGTTGGGATCAACTGGCGATATCGCTTGTCGTGAGTCCTTAATATGGAGAGGGGAACAGGACAATTGAAGCCAATTGGAGAAATGACAGTACTTGTAACAGGCGCGAGCGGAGGCATTGGAGCAGCTATCGCAGAGCGTTTTGCCAAGGTGGGCATGAATGTAGTGATTCACTATATGAAATCGCATGAAGCAGCTAATGAAGCGGCGAGAAGGTGCATGGAACAAGGCAGTGGTAAAGTGATGACGGTGTCTGCTGATCTACGCAGTCGGGAGCAAATTGAACGAATGCGTGAGAAGCTGGAATCACATGGGCTGATGCCGGATATTCTGGTGAATAATGCAGGGATATCTCATTATGGAATGCTGTCCGATGTTACGGAAGAAATCTGGGACGAAGTGATGGCGATCAATCTGAAGGGCACGTTCTTGTGCACACAGGAAATGATGCCTCACATGATCTCCCAAAGATATGGTCGAATTATTAACGTGTCGTCTATCTGGGGACTATCGGGTGCCTCTTGTGAGGTGTTGTATTCTACAACCAAAGGCGGTGTAAATGCTTTCACCAAGGCTCTTGCAAAAGAGCTGGCTCCATCTGGCGTAACGGTGAATGCTGTAGCTCCTGGTGCAGTTCAAACATCCATGTTGAACCAACTGGACCAGGATGAACTAAAAATGCTGGAAGAGGAAATTCCGGCAGGAAGACTTGCCCAGCCAGATGAAATCTCATCACTGGTCTACTTCCTTGCACTTCCCGAGTCTGGATACATTAATGGGCAGATTATAAGTCCAAATGGTGGCTGGCTCACGTAATATATGGAGGAGCGCAATCAATTTTGTTTTAAATACGGGGTAGTTTCTTGATGGAAATTAATGATTTGTAGATGATCTTCGATTAATTCAAAAATGCTCGTATATAAAATGTCCGGGAAGCACATATTACAACTGTTGATTTTAAATCTCATGCGTCAGCTAAGGAGGATTTATCATGTCAACAGAAAAAACAGTGCTCTCAAGTTTTGACACATGGAAGAAGTTTTTGGGTGACCGCGTGCTGCAAGCAGAGAAGATGGGGATGAGTGAAGATACCATCAACAAACTTGCATACGAAATCGGTGACTTCCTGGATGAGAAAGTCGATCCGGCGAACCATTCCAACCGGGCATTGAAAGAATTATGGGATGTCGGCGATGCAGATGAGCGTCGTACGATCGCGTGCCTGATGGTCAAATTGGCCAAACAAAACGCATAAGATTACAGATGGAAAGCTCCCGCAAGGGGGCTTTTCTCTAATGATTACACATTGATTACAGACCTGTTCTTGTAATTCATTTTCATTTTATATATCATTAACGTGACCCATTTTTAGAAGATATCTCAGATTGTCGTCCAATGGACGCGTTCTGTTACTGTCGAATAATGTGGAATAATGCTTTACGGGGTGTTTAAATGGAATCTAAACAATGGTATATGGAGTATAAAATACATAAGAACAGACCCGGCCTTTTGGGGGATATTGCCTCTATGCTGGGGATGCTTGAAGTAAATATATTGACCATCAACGGTGTTGAAGGCAAGACCCGGGGGATGCTTTTGGAATCGGACGATGATGAGAAGATCCGTCTGCTGGGTGAAATGCTTGGCAAAGTGAACAGCATAACTGTGTCTGCTTTGCGTCAACCGAAACTGGTAGATATTCTCGCTGTCCGTCATGGTCGTTATATTGATCGTGATTCGGATGATCGCAAAACATTTCGTTTTACGCGGGACGAACTTGGGTTACTTGTGGACTTTTTGGGTGAAGTATTTAAGAGGGAAGGCAATCAAGTCATTGGTTTGCGTGGAATGCCGCGTGTAGGCAAAACGGAATCCATTATTGCAGGCAGCGTATGTGCGATGAAGCGCTGGACGTTTGTTTCCTCCACACTTCTTCGTCAGACCATAAGAAGCCAGATGTCAGAGGACGAATTGAATCCAAACAATGTGTTTATCATTGACGGAATTGTCAGTACGATTCGTTCAAGCGAACGGCATTATAATCTGTTACAGGACATCATGACGATGCCAAGTACCAAGGTTATTGAACATCCGGATATTTTTGTGCAGGAGTCTGAATATGATTTTAATGATTTTGACATTATTATTGAACTGCGCAACAATCCGAATGAAGAAATTATTTATGATACGTTTACGGCCAGCTACACCGACGAACTGTAACGCTCCGTACGGGATCATGAAATAGATAAGCAACAACCATAGAGATAAACATAAGGAGGAGATGGCATGTCTGAACTGGGTCAGCAGTTAAGGGAGGCCCGGCTGCAAAAAGGGATGAGTCTTGACGATGTACAGGAAATGACTAAAATTCGCAAGAGGTATTTGGAGGCAATAGAGGCAGGAGACTACAAAGTGCTGCCTGGCAGCTTCTATGTGCGTGCATTTATCAAAACCTATGCGGAAACGGTGGGACTAAATCCTGATGAGCTGCTGGAGGGACATAAGAAAGATGTACCTGCAGAAGAAACGGAAGCAACCATGGAGCCAGTTATTCAAAAGCGTTCAAGCCGCCCGGTAGAGCGCAGTAACCGCTGGATGTCTGTTGCGCTGATGTGGACTTTTCCGGTATTAATTCTTGTACTGTTGTACGTGTATGTAGTGATGAACAAAGATGATTCGGATACACAAGGGCTGGATCAGACGAAGATCACAGACAGCCAGCAGCAACCTCAAGATAAACCGGATGAGCCTACAGATAATGGCCAAGCTTCTAATCCTCCAGCTAATGAACCAGGTAGCGGAGAAACGAATGAAGGCGAAGCAGGCGGTAACGGTGGCGGAACAGCAGAGGGGCAGCCTGACGGACAAACTGACGGACAGACGGATGGTCAAACAACGGGTGAAAATGAAGAGAACCCAACAGATAATCAGCCAGCTTCTGTAACTGTTGCTGAAGACGGAAAATCAGGCAATATTACGAACTTCAAAGTGAACGGCAGTGCAGGGCAGCCTGTGACGGTTACAATTAAAGCAACGGGGCATAGTTGGCTGGAAGTATACAAGGGCGAGAACTCTAGTGGCGAGAAGTTGGAATACGGCAACACCGCTGAGGGAGACAGTTATACTTTTGAATTGGACAGTGCAGGAATGTACATTAAGTCCGGTTACGCTGCAGCGACCACAATTGAGGTTGCAGGGCAGGTTGTGACAGACGGGAAAGCGACGAACCGCATTCGGTTAAGACTTGGTGAGGATACGTCCTCCACTGGTACTGAAGGCACAACGACGAATGAAACAGGAAGCAATACCGAAGGAAGCACCGGCACTAGCGGCGAATAACCAAAGTTTCTGCGGGAGACACTAACCTTGTCTTCAACTTGCAGTCAACTTTTGGTGAAGTGAGGTGGATGGCTGTGACAGTCAGCTGGATCGTAACAGGTTTGGGGATCATTGTCAGCCTCCTGGGTTATTACTTGACTCCAACTGCTTGGGGTTACGGAATTTTGGGTTTTGGACTTGCACATGTACTTCTGGGTGTGCTTGACATGTTCAGACAACCTAATCGCAGCCGTTATTAGAAGGACAGCCGCACAAAAAGCATTTTTGGCAACCATCATAAGTGGCAGCCAAAAATGCTTTTTTATTTTGAAAAACCTCATAAAATTAGACTTTTGCTTGGCGTATCCTCTATAATGTTACAGAACATATGATTAACTGAAAGGGTGACTGGTTTGAGTTCAGAAAATTCATTTGATATCGTGTCCAAAATGGACTTGCAGGAATTGACAAATGCCGTTACACAAACGGAAAAGGAAATTGGCACGCGTTATGACTTCAAGGGCAGCAAGAGCAGTCTGAAACTGGATAAGGATGCGTTAACGATCGTATCTGATGATGAGACCAAACTCAAGGCTGTTATCGATGTATTGCAATCCAAGATGGCTAAGCGGGGTTTACCTCTAAAAAACATTGATTATGCAAAAGTAGAACCAGCTTCTTCAGGTACAGTCCGCCAGCGTTTGAATTTCAAGCAGGGGATTGATCAGGATATCGCTAAAAAAATTAATATTCTGATTCGTGACTCTAAGATGAAGGTGAAGAGTCAGATTCAGGGAGATCAGCTCCGGGTAACAGGTAAAAGTAAGAATGATTTGCAAGCAGTTATGCAGTTGTTGAACGGTGCCAATCTACCTCTGGATCTGCAATATACAAACTTTAAGTAATATCTCCTCTTTGTAGCAAGGTATGTTTTTTGACACTACAATTGGCGTATATTATACTAAGTGTGCATTGCTGGCAGATAAGCATCAAAGCCCAGTCATCATCGTTTGCTGACTTTGTGAAAAGCAGTACATCTTCTGAAAGTCACCGGAACGTTTAAAACGGTTTTGCGTTTGAACGGTTGACTTTATTTTTTGCGTTTTTACATAGTGAGAGCACTTTAGTGCTGATTGACAGTGAAACTGTACATTTCATGTTCCGGATGATGAATACGGGATTAAGATGAATGTTTGGAGTAATGGAGGATAAGAGGGAGGGCGTCTTGTGAATTTACCCAACCGGATTACGCTTGCACGAATTTGCTTAATCCCTTTTTTGATGGTGTTCCTGCTCGTAGATTTTCCGTTTTATCCAGAGCCGTTGCAATTGGGAAGTTTATCACTTCCGTATAATCAGTTGATTGCTGCTGTCATTTTTATCATTGCAGCAAGCACGGATGGAATTGATGGCTATCTGGCGCGGAAAAATAATATGGTCACCAACCTAGGGAAATTGCTTGATCCGCTGGCTGACAAGTTGTTGGTTACTGCGGTGCTGATTTCACTTGTGGAAATGGGCAAGTTGGATTCCTGGATTGCTGTGGTCATTATTAGTCGTGAGTTTGCGGTTACCGGCTTGCGTCAGATTGCATTATTGGATGGTTCGGTTGTTGCAGCAAGTGCCTGGGGCAAACTGAAAACCGTCGTGCAAATTGTGGCGATTGTGCTGCTGTTGTTGAATAATTTCCCGTTCTCATTTACGGGTATTCACATGGACGTTATTGCCGTTTGGGCTGCAGCGATCATTACAATTTGGTCAGGTATTGATTACTTTATCAAAAACAAAAATTTGCTTCATTTATCAAAAGCGTAACGTTTGAGGTTAAATGGGTAAGCATGAAGAAATCATTTGTACGAAGGGCAATAGGAAATTATCCTATTGCCCTTTGATCACTCACCACGTGTACAGGAGGATGCTGAATGAAGGCAGAAATCATTGCAGTTGGCACAGAATTGTTGCTTGGACAAATTGTGAATACCAATGCCCGATATCTATCCCGTGAATTGGCTGCGATCGGGATTGATGTATATTTCCAAACGGTGGTTGGTGATAACCTTAATCGACTAAGTGACGCTATTCGCATCGCCCAGGGTCGTGCAGACGTCATTTTATTTTCCGGGGGCATCGGTCCCACACAGGATGATCTGACCAAGGATGCGATCGCGGCGGTCTTGAACCGCAAGCTGCATATAGATCGAATGGCTATGGACAAAATCGAGAGCTTCTTCAGAGATCGTAATGTGGACATGACCGAAAATAATCGCCGTCAGGCGATCGTTATAGAAGGTGGGACACCGCTGGCGAACGAAACAGGCCTTGCCGCAGGAAATGCGATTTCCGACAATGGCAAACATTATGTAGTGATGCCTGGACCGCCGAAAGAGCTGATTCCAATGTTTGAACAGGAAGTTAAACCTTGGCTGTTCCAGCATGTACTAACAGAAGAAATGCCGATTTACTCAAAAATGCTGAAGTTTGCAGGGATCGGAGAATCGGCATTGGAAGACCGACTCCTGGATCTGATTGATACGCAGACAGATCCAACGATTGCTCCTTATGCCAGTGAGGGAGAAGTTACGGTACGTGTATCTACAAAGGCTCCAAGTGAGAGTGAGGCGAAGCTGAAGCTGGACGCAATGGAAGTTCAGATCCGGGAACGATTGCCAGAGCATCTCTACGCGAACGAGGATGTGCCTATAGAGTACACAATTGTAACGATGATGTCTGATATGGGTCTGACCCTTAGCGCGGCTGAGAGCTGCACAGGAGGGCTCGTCATGCAAAGTCTGACGTCAGTCCCTGGCAGTGCTTCGATGCTTAAGGGTGGAATAGTATGTTACTCCAATGAAATTAAGGAGAAGCTGCTCCATGTGCCACATGCCTACCTAGAAGGTGAAGATGCACCGGGCGCAGTGAGTCCGGAAGTCGCCAAAGTGCTGGCAGAACAGATTCGCATGATTGGGGATGCCGACTTCGGTCTGTCGGTTACAGGTGTAGCGGGACCTGGTTATTCTGAACGCAAACCACCAGGACTTGTTTTCATCGCTCTGGCTCAACGTGGTAAAGAGACAGAAATTCATGAACTGCGCATTAATGGCAATCGGGAGACGGTGCGGATCCGTTCAGCGAAGGCGATTCTTTACCGTTTGTGGCGCAAACTTGTGGAGATGGACTAGTTCATAGCTCGGATTGCATTTGCTAAGGCAAGCAAGTATAATAAAGGAAGACGGAAGAACCGTAGAATCAGGCTTTACAGCCTTGTTTACGGTTCTTTTTTCTGTTTAATGGAGAGTTTGCTTGAGGAAGAGGCGCCTCGGCCTTCACAAAAAAAAACGAATGTATGTTCGAAAAAAAGCTTGGCAAACGTGTTAAAACAAGGTATCATTATCTTATAAACAGTAAAGGGTGTGAGCTTATTGTCAGACCGTCGTGCCGCGCTTGATATGGCGCTCCGTCAAATAGAGAAGCAATTTGGTAAAGGATCCATCATGAAACTGGGTGAGTCGACTCACATGCAAGTGGAAATCATACCCAGCGGTTCCTTGGCTCTGGATATTGCATTAGGAACAGGCGGCTTGCCTAAAGGCCGTATTGTTGAAATATATGGACCAGAATCTTCCGGTAAAACAACTGTAGCATTGCATGCGATTGCTGAAGTACAACGGGTGGGTGGACAAGCTGCATTTATCGATGCAGAGCATGCTCTTGACCCGCAATACGCAAGCAAACTGGGTGTTAACATTGATGAGTTGCTTCTGTCTCAGCCAGATACGGGTGAGCAAGGGCTTGAAATTGCAGAAGCGCTTGTACGTAGTGGAGCTGTAGATATTGTCGTTATTGACTCGGTTGCTGCATTGGTACCAAAAGCGGAAATTGAAGGCGAAATGGGTGATTCCCATGTCGGTTTGCAAGCACGTCTGATGTCTCAGGCGCTGCGTAAACTGTCTGGTGCAATCAGCAAATCCAAAACCATCGCAATCTTCATCAACCAGCTTCGTGAAAAAGTCGGTGTTATGTTTGGTAACCCGGAGACAACACCTGGTGGTCGTGCCCTGAAATTCTACTCTACAGTACGTCTGGATGTACGTCGTATTGAGAGTATTAAATCAGGCAATGACATCATCGGTAACCGTACTCGTATCAAAGTTGTAAAAAACAAAGTGGCACCACCGTTTAAACAAGCGGAAGTGGACATTATGTACGGTGAAGGTATTTCGAGAGAAGGCAGTATCATTGATATTGGTACAGAGCTGGACATCGTTAACAAAAGTGGTGCGTGGTACTCTTACGAAGGCGAGCGTTTAGGTCAAGGACGTGAGAACGCCAAGCAGTTCATGAAAGAGCATCAAGATATTGCTCAAGTAATCGAGCAAAAAATCCGTGTAGCCAGCAACTTGACTACTGCAGTTCCTGTGCCTACGACTGAAGATCAACAAAAAGAAGCGGCAGAAGAACAAGAATTGTTTGAAATTAATGAGTAATGCTCTGAATCCCCGAAACTTGTCTGAGTGAGCTTGGCTCGATCTAGATCTAGCTAACGGGGTAAGGTGTGCGCTCGTGCTGTCCAACAGCCTCTGTCCGAATGGGCAGGGGCTGTTGGTACGTTTTCTGTTAGGGAGAGGCCGGACATTGTTTCCGGCCTTTTGTATTACATCTGGTGTCTCTGTGAAATTACGCTCTAAACGTATGCAGTTTATCTGTGTTATCTCCGTCGGAGATCTGCTAATCGGATTCAAGAAAGTCTTTTGTTTTGCTCTGTGCTATCAGTAGACACCAGGTGATACAAGTATCAAATGATGTGGAAGGGGAGACCGAAATGGATCAACATGAAGATGATTTATATGAAGAAGCCAAGCTGGAGGGAATCTCCCAATTCCCGGATAACGAAGAACTTATCATTACACGAGTTGAACGAACGAAGAGTAGGGAAGCTCGTTACCGAATTACCTTTGGTTTATATTCAATTACGGTGCTTGAAGATGTAATGATTAAATATCGGATGACCCGGGGAAATACGTTTCTGAAAAAGGACTTGGAAGATATCATCATTGCTGATGAACGACAGCGGACGTATGTGCAGTCTTTGCGATATCTGGAACATAAACCCCGCACACGCCACGAATTAAGTCAGAAGCTGCGTCAGAAAGAGTTTGCTGCATCGTTGATTGAAGAGGCCCTGGATCGGCTTGAGCGGGAGAATTTGGTCGATGACGAACTGTTTGCGAAGGAATGGACTCGTCAGCGTATGGAGGGCCAGCGGAAGGGAAAACTGTGGATAAGGCAAGAGCTGCGTCAGAAGGGTATTGCCAATGAGCTAATTGCTGAAGCGCTGGAAGGTGTAAGTACAGATGCGGAATATGAGACGGCTCTAACCGCCGGACGCAAAAAATGGAATCAGGTCAAAGGAGACATCCAGGAGAAGAAACGTAAAACGCTTCCCTTCTTGATGCGACGAGGTTTTTCCATGGATATGGTGCGTCGGGTCGTGAATTGTTTAATTGAAGAAGACGAGGCTAAAGACCTCGAAGATGACGAAGCGTTGTTATGGGATTAGCAGACTGGACTCACTATACTGCATTCTCTTGACAATTTCTTTCGTCAAATACTAAAATGGACATGAGTCTGTAAGAAATGGACAACCCTTTTTCCTTCCAAAAAAGCGGTTTCTGTTTTTTAAGATTTATACCATTCATGATTATGGGTTCGCTGGAAACGGTGAATAGTACATGGAAGCATGTACATGTGAAATGAAAATCGGCGGGGGATCGCCGTGAGTATTCGTTATTCCCAAAAATATGTAAGGCTTGAAAACAACAAATTGACCCAAGGAGTGCCTTGGAGGAACCAACGAGGAGGTGAACAGTATGGACATCGTAATCACGATCGTTCTCGTTGTGGCCGCGCTCGTTATTGGGTTCGGAGTAGGGTATTTTATTCGCAAATCTCTTGCAGAGGCTAAAATCTCCAGTGCGGAACAAGCTGCCGTGCAAATCGTGGAGAACGCGAAGAAAGAGGCAGAGGCACTGAAGAAAGAAACGGTGCTGGAAGCGAAGGACGAAATCCATCGCATTCGCGCCGAAGCTGAAAAAGACACTCGTGAACGTCGGAACGAAATTCAACGACAAGAAAGACGATTGTTGCAAAAAGAAGAGTCGCTGGATAAAAAATTGGAATCACTCGAACGTAAAGAAGAGCAAGTGGCTAACAAAGAGAAACGAATTGATGAGACACAGCAGCAGATCGAGATGATCTACAAAAACCAGGTGACGGAGCTGGAGCGCATATCCAACCTCACTATGGAAGACGCACGCAGTATCATACTGTCCAACGTAGAACAGGAAGTTCGTCATGAGACGGCTCAAATGATCAAGGACATTGAACAGCAAGCGAAGGAAGAAGCGGACAAAAAGTCCCGCGAGATTATTACACTCGCTATCCAACGCTGTGCGGCTGACCACGTGGCCGAAACAACGGTATCCGTTGTTACTTTGCCAAATGAAGAAATGAAAGGCCGGATTATCGGTCGTGAAGGACGTAACATCCGTGCGCTTGAAACCCTTACAGGGATTGACCTCATTATCGATGATACGCCAGAAGCTGTTATTCTGTCGGGCTTTGACCCGATTCGCCGTGAAATCGCCCGTACTGCCCTCGAAAAACTGGTGGCTGATGGACGTATTCACCCGGCACGGATTGAAGAGATGGTGGAGAAATCCCGCAAAGAAGTGGATGAGCGTATCCGTGAATACGGTGAGCAAGCTACCTTTGAAGTGGGCGTGCATGGTCTGCATCCGGACTTGATTAAAATTCTGGGCCGGTTGAAGTTCCGTACAAGCTACGGTCAAAACGTCTTGAAACATTCGATGGAAGTCGCTTATCTGGCTGGATTGATGGCTGGCGAACTCGGAGAAGACGTAACCCTAGCAAGACGTGCAGGTCTATTGCATGACATTGGTAAAGCGCTGGATCACGAAGTGGAAGGATCACACGTCGAAATCGGCGTGGAACTAGCGAAGAAATACAAAGAACATCCGGTTGTAATCAACAGTATCGCGTCCCATCACGGGGATTGCGAAGCGACTTCGGTTATTGCCATGTTGGTTGGCGCAGCAGATGCGCTCTCCGCAGCAAGACCAGGCGCACGCCGCGAAACGCTGGAAACGTATATCAAACGACTGGAGAAGCTGGAAGAAATTTCGGAATCGTTCGAAGGTGTCGAGAAATCGTATGCCATTCAGGCCGGACGCGAAGTTCGCGTCATGGTACAGCCTGAGAAAATCGACGATGCTGAAGCCTTCCGCCTCGCACGTGACATCACGAAGATGATCGAGAACGAACTCGATTATCCGGGTCACATCAAGGTCACCGTCATCCGGGAAACCCGTGCGGTTGAATACGCAAAATAGAGCATTACGGAAAAGTGGCCGCAGTAGTGGGCCACTTTTCCTGTTGATAGCCTGTTAAAAGGCATTTTTATAATAAAATTGATGAGCAAGAGATAGAGGTCCTGCGAAGTTTCGGATGCTTTGAAGAAGGCTGCGCTTGGTAGGGATTAAGGAGGCAGTAATAATGAAAGTATTGTTTATTGGTGATATTGTGGGGAATGTGGGGCGTAAGGCACTGAAGGAGAACTTGCCCTACCTCAAAACGAAGTATAAGCCACATGTGGTCATTGTAAATGGGGAAAATGCAGCGGCAGGCCGGGGAATTACCGGGGCAATTGCGAATGAATTTTTCAACTGGGGTGTGCATGGTATCACCCTTGGTAACCATACCTGGGACAATAAGGACATATTTGATTTTATAGATGATGAGCCACGTATGATTCGTCCTGCGAACTTCCCTCCGGGAACGCCAGGCAGAGGGTACACGGTAGTCAAAGGAGAAGGCAAGGAGCTGGCGATTGTCAACCTGCAGGGCCGGACGTTCCTGCCTGCTCTGGATTGTCCATTCCGCGTTGCCGATGAGATTGTAGATGAACTGCGTCAAGACCATAAATGCATACTAGTCGATATGCATGCTGAAGCCACGTCAGAGAAGATTGCCATGGGCTGGCATCTGGATGGACGTGCATCGCTGGTCGTAGGTACACATACACATGTGCAGAGCAACGATGATCGTATTTTGCCTGGAGGAACAGCTTATTTAACCGACGCGGGTATGGTGGGGCCGCGTGACGGCATATTGGGCATGGAGCGTGAAGCGGTGCTTCGCAAGTTCTACACTCAGCTTCCGGTACGATTTGTTGTTGATGATGGCAAATGGCATTTCCACGGTGTATTTGTGGAGATTGATGAAGCCACAGGTGCTGCAACACGCATTGAGAAAATTCGTCTGATGGAGGACGAGTGGCGCATGGAATAGGGGTATTGTCCCATTTTGCAGGGAAACCCGTCTAAAAAGAAGGAATTTTTTTGCCTCCCGCGAATAACATCTAGTAAGTGGAAACAAACATTCAACATTCCCAGGGAGGTACTTACCATGGAAGTATTAAAAGTTTCAGCAAAGTCCAATCCCAATTCCGTAGCCGGCGCTCTTGCAGGTGTTCTTCGTGAACGTGGAAATGCTGAACTGCAGGCAATTGGAGCGGGAGCACTGAACCAAGCCATTAAAGCGGTAGCGATAGCCCGGGGATTTGTAGCACCAAGCGGAGTTGACTTGATTTGTATTCCAGCTTTTACAGACATTGTGATCGACGGCGAGGACCGAACGGCCATTAAGCTGATTGTGGAGCCCAGATAATACATGCGTTTATGCATTGAACCTGTTTACGAAGTAGACAGGTTTTTTTGCGTTTTAATTCCATAACATAACCGTGTAGAAGGAGAGATTTTGATGCACAACTGGCGAGTAGCCGATTTTCATTGTGATGCTTTGAGTAAAATGCTGATGAACCCTAGCCATTCATTTGAAAATGCTTCACAGCTGGATGTGAATCTGGAACGTATGAGGGAAGGTAACATTGGTTTACAGGCCTTTGCAATCTATTTGCCCGAAGTGCTTGGCAGAGGCAATTTTGAACATGTGATGGGCCAGTTGGACATCTACCGCAAGCGAGTGGAGATAACCAAAGAACGAACTGAAGGCACACATACATTATTATGGCGAGAACAGCTTACGCAGATCGGGCAGACGGACAGACCATGGGGGCTACTCACACTTGAGGGTGTAGATGGACTGGAAGGCAATCTCTTTTATCTGGAGTTATGTTATCAAATGGGTGTACGGATCGTTGGGCTTACCTGGAACTATGCCAATTGGGCAGCTGATGGTGTACTAGAGAAGCGTGGAGCGGGACTTACGGAGAAGGGCAGGGAGCTGGTTCAACTGTGTAACCAAATCGGCATGCTGCTGGATGTTTCGCATCTGACCGAAAAAGGCTTTTGGGAACTTGCTGACCTTAGTGAACGTCCTTTTATCGCTTCGCATTCCAACAGTTATGCCATCTGCCCACATGTGCGTAATTTGAAGGATGATCAGATTCGAGCTATTATTGCCCGGGAAGGGCGCATCGGACTGACGTTTGTGCCGTGGTTTGTGAAGCAAGAAGGCGAAGTATGTATTGAGGATCTACTGCCTCATATTGAACGGATATGTTCCCTGGGTGGGGAGCATCATCTGATGATGGGGTCTGATTTTGACGGAATTGCTACGTATATCCATGAGCTTGAACATACCGGGCAGTATCCAAAGCTGATAAATACGCTGCTCAAGCACTACGACGAATCAATCGTTCGAGGTTGGATGTGGGGCAATGCGATGAGTTATTTAGGAGAAAACTTGCCGGAGAAAAATTTGAAGATGGAACATGGGAAATCATGATACTGTTGGCCATCTGAATAAAACGAACTGAAAGCAAAAGTCGTACATCTTAGACGGATTTACCAAATGTTAGGGATTAATGATTGCAAAATAAGTGTATTTCATGAATTTTCAGCAGTTCGTTTTCATTTCACCTCAAAAAGGGGTATAATACCATAGGATTGTTAAGAGCCTGGCTACAGGCCATAGATAAACAAGGAGTGAAATTCACAATGAGCAAAACAGTACCTGTGGGCGTGTCTGCCCGTCACATTCATGTATCTCAAGAGCACGTTGAAATTTTGTTTGGTAAAGGCTACGAATTGACTGAGTTTAAACCTCTGTCCCAACCAGGACAATATGCTGCTAACGAAACAGTAGCGGTTATTGGTTCAAAAGGACAGTTTGATAAAGTGCGTATCCTTGGACCTGTTCGTCCGGAAACGCAACTGGAAATCTCAATGACAGACTCTTTCGCTATTGGTGTTAAGGCACCTGTACGTGAATCCGGAAGCATCGAAGGTACTCCAGGTATCACAATTAAAGGACCTGCTGGCGAAGTTACAATCGATAAAGGTGTTATCGTTGCTGCTCGTCACATCCACTTCCATACTTCTGATGCTGCTAAATGGGGTATTGAGGACAAACAATTGCTGAAAGTTCGTCTGGGTGGAGATCGTGGTCTGGTACTGGAAAATGTACTGGCTCGTGTATCGGACTCCTTTGCACTGGACATGCATATTGATACGGATGAAGCTAATGCAGCTGGCGCTCGTAACGGCGATACTGCTGAAATCATCGACTAATCACATGGAACCAATCTTCAGCCGTGATCCTGGCGGTTTGAATGAACTTATAAACCTGAGTATATCCACAGCGTCGCTACATTCGACCTGAGGATAGCTCAGGTTTTTGTGTTTTCGGGCTGTTTAGCACACCGGCGGGGATTTCGAATGAGGCGAAGAGGCAGCGGCTTTGGATGTGGAACTACAGCCCAATTCATGTTATAATTTGCTGTAATGCTCTTTTGATGTATAAAGCGTGCAAATCACGTGAAACAAGATGAAATAACGATTTTTTATTAATAGAGGCTGTAAGGAGTGACCGAAGGAAATGGCTAAAGACTCAAAAAAGGATTACTCCCAATATTTTGATTTCTCCGATGCCAAAGTAATTTCGCAAGATGAATTCAGCAAAAAGATAAGAATCCGGGGCCGGGAGATTAACATCAAGTCGGAACCCAATCATCGTCAGGAGAAACAACGGGGCAAGGAAGACGTCCAGGTGCTTTATGAAACGGCCGTACCCGATGAACTGAAAAACGTGGGGAAAGGCAAACACTATATCGTATATACGTACGGATGCCAGATGAACGAGCATGATTCGGAGACCATTAAAGGGTTACTTGAATCAATGGGGTATCAGGCTACCGAGGATCGCAAAGAGGCAGATATCATTCTGTTAAACACATGTGCGATTCGGGAAAATGCGGAAGATAAAGTGTTTGGTGAGCTGGGCCATCTGAAAACCTTGAAAACCGAACGTCCAGGCTTATTGCTGGGTGTGTGTGGTTGTATGTCGCAGGAAGAAGGCGTCGTGAACCGGATCATGCAGAAGCATGGCTTTGTGGATATGATTTTTGGTACACACAACGTGCATCGGCTGCCACATCTGATTCAGGAAGCACTGTTCAGTAAAGAAATGGTTGTTGAGGTATGGTCCAAGGAAGGCGATATCATTGAGAACCTACCGAAAAAACGTGAGGGCATGCGCGGCTGGGTGAACATTATGTATGGTTGCGACAAGTTCTGTACATATTGCATCGTCCCGTTCACACGGGGAAAAGAGCGCAGTCGACGTCCGGAAGATGTCATTGCTGAAGTTCGCGAACTGGCAAGACAAGGCTTCAAGGAAATCACGCTCCTCGGCCAGAACGTCAATGCTTATGGCAAGGATTTTACGGATCTGAAATACAGTTTCGGTGACCTGATGGATGATATCCGCAAAATCGATATTCCACGGGTTCGGTTTACAACCAGTCATCCACGTGACTTCGATGATCATCTGATTGAGGTGCTTGCGAAGGGCGGGAACCTGGTGGAACATATCCATCTGCCTGTGCAGTCTGGCAGTACGGAAGTGCTGAAACGTATGAGCCGCAAGTACAGTCGGGAACACTACCTGAAGCTTGCTGACAAAATTAAAACTGCAATTCCAGATGTCGTGTTAACCACTGATATTATCGTAGGTTTTCCGGGGGAGACGGAAGAGCAGTTCGAAGATACGCTGTCACTCGTCAAGGAAGTTGGCTATGACTTTGCTTATACATTTATCTACTCTCCGCGCGAAGGTACACCTGCTGCAGTGATGGAGGATAACGTGCCCATGGACGTGAAGAAGGAACGTTTGAAACGCTTGAACGAGACGATTAACGCATATAGCCATAGCAGCAATGAAAAGCAGCGCGGCAAGGTTGTTGAGGTGCTGGTTGAAGGTGAGAGCAAACGGAATTCCAATGTTCTGGCAGGACGTACACGCAGCAACAAGCTGGTGCACTTTGAAGGACCTAAAGAATTGATCGGTACTTTTGTACATGTGGAAATCACCGATCCAATGACTTTCTATATTCGGGGCAATCTACTCTCAGAGCCAGTAGCCGCCAATCAGTAATACACAAACCTAATAAGATGAAATTCTTTTTGCACTTGGCGGGTTACGGCGTAGCGAAGGTGACGGAATCGATTCTGTAGAAGCGAAGCGTTCGCCTTTGTCTCCAAATTTTAACCACGGACATAACAATCAGAAAAATTTGGAGACAACAGCGATCGAAAGAACGATCCGTAACCGTAGCGGTCACTCGAGCAGTCACTAAGCTTAGTGCAACATTGAGTAGTTCATCTTATATCATCTCATAGAATGGAGCGATTTCGAGTGGCGCAGGAAGAAGTGCAGTACAACCATTATGGAATGCCTACCTACGATACGCGCAATCTGGTCATACGCGACGACATTATGGGAAAAGCCAAAGAATTGGCTGATATGCTTGGAACGAGCGAAGAAGTTAAACAGTTCCAACAGGCTGAGTCCAAAATTCGTGATCATGAACGCATCCAGCAATTGATTGCAACGATTAAGAAGAAACAAAAGGAAATTGTTGCTTTTGAAAGCTTCAAAAATGCAGACATGGTCAGCAAAATTGAACAGGAAATTGAAGATCTGCAGGCAGAGTTGGACGGCATTCCACTCGTTACAGAATTCCAGCAAAGTCAAAGCGATATCAATTATTTGCTGCAGCTTGTTATTTCTGTAATCCGGGATACCGTCTCCGAGAAAGTGAATGTGGAGGCAGGTACGGATTCACCTCCGACTAGCTGCGGGTAAGTGAACGGAAGGGTGCGGACGCAGTCCGCGCCTTTTTTGATCATCTCAGACTCCACGTGGTGGGGTTATTTTGTGTGGTGGGCTTGATCAAGACAACTTCACTGGATAAGACCTGTTCCGTAAGAGCAGGCTTAATATAATAACCAAGCACTTTAGATCAACTACGAAAAGAATCAATGCTGGTAAAATCATCAACAACATACATCATGGGCTTTATACTTAAAGTGCACTAAAGGGGAAATCAATATGGGTATTTTGGACAAAATGGTTGCAGAAGGAAACGGAAGATTTTGGGGCTTCCTCGGTTGTCAGTTTATTAAAGGTGACGGAGAAGAAGTACAGATCGCGCTGACAGCGGGTGAACACCACACTAACTCTATGGGGATTATTCATGGTGGAGTGCTGACGTCTCTGATGGATCAGGCGATGGGCATGGTAGCTACAGCCGCAATGGCAGTAGACAGTTGTGTGACCACCAATCTGAATGTTCATTTCTTGGCACCCATGAAACAAGGGGAATTAATCGTGACATCAACGATCCTGCATCAAGCGGGGCGCAGTGTGACGGCGCAATCCGAGGTCCGGGATGCATCTGGCACGTTGGGGTGTATGGCAACAGCTACATTCCGTATAGCGCGAGTAAAAGCGCAAAACACGGAATCCCAAGGTTGACAAAAGATATTATTATGTCATAATGAAAATATCAAAATGAGAATAGTCGGTGGTGCCCATGAGCGAAAACTACGAACAATTCAATGCTGAAAGCGATGAACAGGCAGCACGTGCCTATAGTTCCAAGAAATATCGTACACCCGATGGAGTTCCCGCGGATATCGTCATGTTCACCTTGACCAAGCGGGAGCGTAAGACGGTAACCAAGACACTTCCCATCCGGGAGTTGAAGGTCATGCTGATCAAACGAAAAGGATGGCCTTTTGCGGGAAGATGGGCGTTGCCAGGTGGATTTTGTCAGGAAAATGAATCCATCTATGGTGCTGCAAAGCGCGAGTTGATGGAAGAGACAGGTGTGGACGGCGGACATCTGGAGTATTTGAATGTATATAGTCAGCCTGGGCGTGACCCCAGAGGATGGATTATCTCACATGCGTTTTTTGCGCTGGTAGAGGAATGGATGCTGGAGCACCGTCAGGCGGCAGATGATGCTGAGGATGTTGGATTATTTACGATTCAGGAAGCTTTGCAAGAACTCGAGCTTGCCTTTGATCACCGGACGATTATAGAAGATGCGTACCGCCGTATTCAACAGCAAATGCTGGAAACGACGATTGCACGACAGTTCCTGCCTCGGGATTTTACACTAAGCGAGTTATACCAAGTGATTCAGAGTGTTGTACCTGACTTTGAAGAACCGAATTTCATTCGGAAGATCACTTCAACTCGCAGCCGCAAAGGCATTGTGGAAGAGGTTCGGGATGAAGAGGGCAACCTGCTAAGCTCCAATCAATACTCACAGCGTCCAGCGCAGCTATACCGTTTTACCGAGCTTGTACCTCGTCTTTCCATCTATACTTAATTCGCAAGCGAATCATGATGGATTGAATCAGGATCAACCTATTCTCAAAAAGGGAGTGTGGACGATGAAAGCACTGATTGTAATCGATTTTACACGTGATTTTGTGACAGGTTCGTTGCCTGTTGGCCAGCCTGCTGTGGAGATTGAGGAGACGATTGCAGCCATAACCCAGGCTTATTGCAATAACAAACATGAGGTTGTTATGGCTGTGGACTTACATGAAGAGAATGATCCTTACCATCCGGAAACGGCTCTTTTTCCGCCCCATAACATCAGGGGTACGGAGGGAAGACAACTTTACGGTCGTTTGGCTCAGGTTATGGAAGAACGGGAATCCCAGATTCGCTGGATGGATAAAACAAGATACAGCGCATTCTGCGGTACAGATCTGGAACTGAGGCTGCGTGAACGTGGAATAACAGACATTGCACTGATCGGTGTATGTACAGATATTTGCGTACTGCACACAGCAGTGGATGCTTATAATAAAGGTTTTCACATAACGGTATATGAAGACGCCGTGGCGAGCTTCAATCAAGCAGGACATGATTGGGCGCTTGGACATTTTCGTGCAAGCCTTGGGGCTCAGGTGGTCAAAGCGAGCGATACCGTTCTCGCAAGCTTGAACCTATAAACGAACCTGTGATTATATCCATCATATTCTGTTGGTTGAACAAGTGTTATGTTACAGGGGAATATGGTGAATAGGAATAAACCGGAGACTTATGCAATGGTACGTAACCATAATCATGAATCATGTGCAATAAGTCTCCACATGTTGACCCGTGTAAGCAGGCAGAGCCTGCCGGCACAAGCGGAAGTCAGAGAGGATGAGACAAATGCAGACGACTAGCCTGGCTTTACATACGGATAAATATCAAATCAATATGATGTACGCCCATTGGGTGAATGGAACTCACAAACGGAAAGCGGTGTTTGAAGCCTATTTCCGCAAGCTTCCTTTTGGCAATGGATATGCCGTTTTTGCCGGATTGGAACGTATTGTGAATTATATCAGCCAGCTTCGTTTTACGATGGAGGACATCAAATATTTATCCAAACAAGAGGAAAATTACGATCCGGTCTTTCTGGAAGAGTTGCTCCAGTTTTCATTTCAGGGGACGATTCATTCCATGAAGGAAGGCGCGCTTGTTTTCCCTGATGAACCGCTCATTCGGGTAGAAGGCTCCATTATGGAGACACAACTGGTGGAGACGGCGATACTTAACTTCATGAATTATCAGACGTTAATTGCAACCAAGGCTTCCCGGATCAAACAGGTGGCAAGTCAGGACACTCTGCTCGAATTCGGAACACGGCGTGCACAGGAAGCGGATGCGGCCATTTGGGGGGCGCGTGCCTCTTATGTGGCAGGATTCCATGCAACGTCTAATATGCTGGCTGGAGAACGCTTTGGAATTCCGACAGCAGGGACACATGCCCATTCTTGGGTGCAGAGTTTTATGAGTGAGCAGGAGGCGTTTGACGTCTATGCCAAGGTGCTGCCAGATCAAGTGACACTACTGGTGGATACCTTTGATACATTGAACAGTGGTGTTCCTCATGCAATCAAGACCGCCAAGAAGCTGGAGAGCCAAGGCAAAAAGATGAACGCCATTCGTCTGGATAGCGGGGACCTTGCGTATCTATCCATTCAAGCTCGGCAGATGCTGGACGACGCCGGATTGGATTACGTGAAGATTGTAGCTTCCAACGACTTGGATGAAAATACGATTTTCAACCTTAAGGCGCAAGGAGCTCGCATCGATACATGGGGGGTAGGTACACAGCTAATTACCGCTTCCGACCAGCCTTCTTTGGGTGGCGTGTACAAATTGGTGGAGCGCGAAGTGGATGGTGCCATGCTGCCTACGATCAAAATTTCAGCGAATCCCGAAAAAGTCTCCACACCAGGTAAAAAAGAAGTCTTCCGGATCATTGATCCGAAACATGGCAAGGCGATTGCAGATTATATCTGCTATCCAGGAGAAGAGCAGCCGCTACAGGGAGGGCCGCTCAAGCTGTTCAACCCGCTACACCCTTATCTGAAAAAGACGGTAACCCGCTACGAAGCAGTGAACATGCTGGAACCGATCTTTGTGAATGGGCGCAAAGTGTATGAATTGCCTACTCTGGATGAGATTCGCAGTTATCACCGTGAGCAGATGGATCTCTTCTGGCCGGAATATCTGCGTAAACTCAATCCTGAGATTTACCGCGTAAATATCAGTCCTGCGGCCTGGAATATGAAGCAGAAGCTCATTGCTGAACACGTGCAATCCACCGAAGAATAAATCAAATAAAGGGGCATAACCGGAAGCAAGTAGGCCGGGTTATGCCTTTTTGGTTTCCTTTTTACTGCTAATTGTCCCACATGACGAATGACTGTGTGTGAAATATCATGGACGCACAGTCCATGAACTAAGGTATACTGTACCTTCAAAGGACACAGGTTCATAAGGGAAATAAACCAATTATTTCTCGGGAAAGCGCAGGAGACGTCAAATGCTGCATCTTTCCGAGCCTGCCTTTCGACAGGATCCGTTTCAGTGGCTGTTTCAATTGCACATTAGCCGGGGATGAATGAAAGAGGAGGTGCAACGCAACCATGAGATGGATTTTGGCACTGACCTGGCTGGCCTTCATTGCGTATGCCTGGATTTGGGCACCTGGGCAGCCTCTTGGGAGTGACCCTGTGTTTAAAGAGCTGGTTACACTGCAAAGCAAGGAACCCTGGCTACTAACCGTATTTTCGTGGCTTGGGATTTTCCCGGCCATTTTTGCTTGCCTGCTGTTAAGGAGGTCAGGGAAAGCGAGAGGATCTCGTGTACATGCTTGGCCCTTTGTATTGCTGTCTTTTGGATTGGGAGCCTTTGCGCTGCTGCCTTATTTTGCGTGGTCCTCGCAAACACACAGAGGTTCGGGGTACGAACAACTGTCTTTTGCCAGGCAGCGTGAATCAGGTATCGGACGTGTGGCAGCTCATAAGCTGACCCATATGGTTCTTTTGCTGCTTACACTGGGAACAGGCTTCTATGCAGTGACTCAAGGTAATCCTGATGTATATATGGAAGCGTTCAGAGAGTCTTCCTTTGTACATATTATGACGATTGATTTCGTCATCCTGACTTTGCTTTCCGTGATCGCATTGTTCAGGGATGCTTCTCTCAATCGTCGTTCTTGTGGGTGGGCCGTTGCAGGGTTAATCCCATTGATAGGCCCTCTCATTTATTTAATGACGGCCCGGAGAGATTGAGTTTGACGGAGGCCGCCCTTATACTTGTTTAACTGGAAGGCGAACAATTCATGATATGAATAGAAAAATATGTAAATCTTAATTAAGGAGAGGGTAACGAATGAAGAATACTTTTCCAGCCTATGTCGTGCGTAAAGAAGAACAGGGCGGCGTGAAGGCTGCTATGGAGCAGTTGACGAAAGAAGACTTGCCTAATGGTGACGTAACCCTACAGGTTCAATACTCAAGCGTCAATTTTAAAGATGGACTCGCCACAACAGAAAAGGGCGGTGTGGTTCGTGAATATCCGATCGTACCGGGAATTGATCTCGCAGGGATTGTAGAGGAATCCGTGAGTGGCCGATTTGCACCGGGGGATCGGGTGATCAGCACAGGCTTCGAGCCAGGCGTGTCTCATTTTGGAGGGTATTGTCAATATGCGCGTCTGCGCAGCGAATGGCTTGTTCCCCTGCCGCATGGACTGAGTGAGAAGGAAGCGATGGCGATTGGAACGGCAGGGTTCACGGCAGCACTTTCGGTAGATGCTTTGTTGCGGGCTGGAGTGACTCCGGAGATGGGCAATATTCTGGTGACGGGAGCTACCGGAGGAGTAGGCAGTATGGCGGTGGCTATCTTGTCGAAGTTGGGATTTGAAGTGACAGCAAGTACAGGCAAAAAAGATCAACAAGAGCAGCTGCTTCGGAATCTGGGTGCCTCACATGTCATTTCACGCGAAGAAGCGGACGC
The DNA here is from genome assembly GCF_002750415.1 of Paenibacillus sp. LK1. NCBI lineage: Bacteria > Bacillati > Bacillota > Bacilli > Caryophanales > Paenibacillaceae > Paenibacillus > Paenibacillus sp. LK1. Next base: position 375,851 of record NZ_PEII01000001.1, on the reverse strand, counting down.
GCCAGCCAAAGGAGCAATGGACAAACAGCTCTGGTCAGGTATAATTGATCCTGCAGCAGGTCCGGCACTGGCCGAGCGTCTGAAACAGATTCAATACGGAGGGGCTGTTGCCGTGTCAGGCTTAACCGGAGGGGCTGCGTTCGAGTCTACCGTATTTCCGTTTATTTTGCGGGGGATTCAATTGATTGGGATTGATTCTGTCTATTGCCCGATGGGACGGCGGGAACGGATATGGAAACTACTTGGCGGAGAATGGAAGCCTGATCGGGCACTGGAGCTGGGGATTCAGGAGATCTCATGGGCACAACTGCCTCAGACACTGGAAACGATCCTCAAGGGCGGTGCTGTAGGTCGTACTGTAGTTAATACGATGTCGGTTACGCCTGCCGAATAAGATTCTTTTCTCCTAGACATGCTAACTCTACCTGAGAGCGTCACCGTGCATGTGGCGGGAAAGGAAGGATGAGTATGCGTGTTAACGGAAAAGGATTGCATTATAGATCTGGACGTGTAAAGTCTGTGCTGGTCAGTATGGTCGTGGTGCTATGTACAATATCGGTAGTAGCGTGTTCAGCATCGAATGTTGAGCAGGAACGAAAAATATATACCCGACAAGCGACGGATGAAGGAATTGTTCGGGCAAAGAGTCAAGGTCACGGGTTAAATGGTCCATTAATTCAGGAGCTGGATGAAGCTTTTGCTGCAAAAGGCATAAAGTTGATGAATAATATGTCTGCGGATGATGGTGAGGACGGCATATCTTATATGTACTTGCTGAATGGAAGTGGCAGACATATTGTAAAGGTCCACATTTTCAGTGATGCCCCTACAAGAGTAGCCCGGATGAACGAAATGTACGGTAATGATGGCAATGAGGCTGTGATGGAAAATGTACTTGGCAAAACAACGATTCGCAGCAAAGACTACGTATCACTGGTCTATACGGCTTCAGGTGGAGAAAAGGACGATTATGAAGAAGACGTTATGCAAGTATTTCAGCATGTGCTTGAGCAACTGAAGTAATCGACTCCACTAAAATAAATCCGATAAACCCGTCTGATTATTCAGACGGGTTTATATATTTCACGCATGACATGCCTCAGCTCAGGCAAAATAAGTTTTTCCATTGCCAGTTTGACAGCTCCCTTGGAACCTGGCATGGAGAATACGGCTGTACGCCCAATCGTTCCGGCTACCGCTCGGCTTAGAATGGCAGCAGAACCGATATCCTCGGTATAGCTGAGGAAGCGGAAGATTTCTCCAAACCCAGGCAGCTCCTTATCGAGTAGTGAAGACACTGCCTCGTATGTTGTATCTCGGGGTGCAATTCCGGTCCCTCCGCTGAGCAGCACCGCTTCGATATCGTCACGAACGGCTGCATCCTGCAGGATGCTTCGAATGGTTTCAGTTTCATCCGGTGTAATGATATATTCGACGATCTGGTAGCCTGAATCGGTCAGCAGCTTATGCATAAGTTGTCCGCTTGTATCAGTGTCCTTCGTGCGGGTATCTGATACGGTTACAATCATACATGATACCGTGTCAGGGGCTTCCTGACGATGTTGTTCTACTGAATTGGTCATAATACATCCTCCTCCAATCAACATGTTCTCATAGCATAGACCATTCAGTAGAATGAGGCAATGGACTTGCAAATAGAAGGCCAGGATTGCGCAAAGATTGCAGGATAGTGTACACTCGCTAGGATAGAGATAGATCAGTTCCATTGGACAAATAGAGAGGTGAACAACGATGAGTGAATTAAAAACAAATGAATCATCCATACCTGTATATATATTGTCAGGCTTCTTGGGCAGTGGTAAAACGACACTGCTTGTTCAACTGATTGAACATTGGCAGCAACAAGGTCTCCGGCCCGCCGTGGTCATGAATGAATTGGGTGAAGTCAATCTGGATGGTCAGATTGTGGATGCATCCGTGCCCATGACGGAAATGTTAGGAGGATGCATTTGCTGTACCGTACGCGGTGACTTGGGGCTGCAGCTTGCTGATCTTGTGCAGGAGGAATCGCCTGATGTCATTATCATCGAAGCAACGGGAGCAGCAAACCCGATGGAGATTCTGGATGCAGTAACGGAAACATCCCTCTATATGCGACTGGAATTGAGAAGCCTGATTACTGTAGTAGATGCCGCGCATCTGTCAGGGCTGTACCAGGAGCAGAAGGGACAAACCTTCAAGCTGATGCAGGAGCAGATTCGCTGTGCGTCTGTACTTCTCCTGAACAAAACGGACCGGGTGAATCAGCAGCAACTTGCAGATCTGCAGGATCTGTTGGCACGCTGGAACGGTTTCGCTCCGGTACTGCCTACGGTGAAGTGTGAAGTCGATATGGATGTGCTGCTTCGTAGTGGAGACAATGTGCATGCCTATCAATCTGTTGAGGAAACGAGTAAACACGCGGAGAAGCAACATCACGTGCATTCCGAGGCTTGTGCAGAGCATGGATGCAGCCATGATCATGGACATGAACATCATGAGCATGTGGATCATGATCACGAAGAACATCAACATTCTCAGAGAAATGACCATGAACATCCTCATGATCACAACCATAGACATAATCATCCCCATGCTTCGCATGAGCATGTCATGGTATATACACACTATTTCACCCAGCCGGTGAACAGTGAGGCCTTCGAGCGTTTGATAGCTGAGTTACCACGCGATGTGTATCGGGCAAAAGGGATTTTATCCTTTAGCGATACGTCCAGCCGGTTTTGGTTCCAATATGCTTACCGGGAATCGGATTATATGAAGATTACGCCTCAGGGGGATGTGCCTAACGTAGCTGTGTTTATAGGTGAACATTTCGATCAGTCGGTTATTCGCAACCAATTGCTGGAATTAGAGGCAGCAAATCAGGTTTAATGATTCAAGGTTCCTCCAGACGGGGTATTAAGAAGCATAGCAAACTTAGTCTGGGAGGTAACTTTAAATGACACAACAACAATATCAACAATGTATCGATGCTTGCCTGGAGTGTATGAATGCTTGCAACGTATGTTACATATCGAGCTTGAAAGAATATGATCTGGCAATGCTGCGTGATTGCATTCGTTTGGATCGGGAATGTGCAGAAATCTGCAGTTTTGCTGCTCAAGCCATGACACGCGGAAGTGATTTCATCGCCGAAATTTGCGCACTGTGTGTGAAAGCATGTGAAGCTTGTGCTGCTGAGTGTGGCAAACATCAACATGATCACTGCCAGGCTTGCGCAGAAGCTTGCCGCAAATGTGCAGAGGCTTGCCGCATGATGGCCGCAGTAGCGTAAATATAACTCCATTGAATTAAATTGAATTGAAAAATAAAAAGCCTGGGCAATCTGCAAAGATGCTTGGCTAATCCCCTCACAAAAGAGAACGTAATAAGACATCCGATAAGATGTACTTCAACGTTTTCTGCTGGAGGGGATTTTTTATCGATACAGTATAGTAACGTCTTTCTCAACCAGATGGCGAGAACCTCTATCGCAAGCAGGCCCTCCATTGGGAAATGCATGTAACAGGTTGCCAAAGCAGAGCTTGATCTGTATAATGATGGCAATGAATTGAAACGATGAATATCCGTGATCGGGAGAGTAGCCAGAATCCATGCATGACAGCGAGCCGGGGCAGGTGGAAGCCGGTATGACATGACCTGAGTGAAGCGCACCCGTGAGATGGTTGTCCGAAGGCATGTTTACATCCTTGAGAGGGTGCAGAGCATGGACTAGAGGGCAATCCGGTAGGCGGCCGTTAATCGCACCGAGCGGAGCGGGCAGTGAACGTACTATAGATGTACATTTACAACCTGCTCACCTAGAGTGGTACCGCGGGAACTGTGAAGATCAGCTCTCGTCTCTGATATAGAGACGAGGGCTTTTTTTGTTTTCTATAGCATGTCTAAATTCGATAATGACTAGGAGTGTTCGAGATGTTGATGAATCAGGCAGCAGCACAACTTGCTCCGTTAACGGGATTGAAGCAAGACGAGGTGTTGAGATTACTGGAGGTTCCACCACAGGCGGAGATGGGGGATGCAGCGTTTCCCTGCTTTATTCTGGCCAAGTCGTTGAAAAAAGCACCCGCGGTTATCGCCATGGATATCGCTGCTGAATTACAGACCGTTGGGCTGGATGCTTCAGCAGCAGGACCTTATGTGAATATACGCTTCAATCGGGAAGATTTGGCGCCGAAGCTGCTGCATGAACTGGGACTTAAAACATTTGGCAAGCTGCAGCTGGGGGCAGGTGCACGTGTGGTGATCGACATGTCATCGCCTAACATTGCCAAGCCATTCGGAATTGGTCATCTGCGCTCCACTGTAATTGGGGCAGCATTGTATCGTTTATATAATGAGGCAGGCTATACTTCGGTCAGTGTGAATCATCTGGGGGATTGGGGAACGCAATTCGGTAAACAGATTGCAGCCTACAAACGTTGGGGTAATGATGAAGCGCTACAGGCTGAGCCGATTCGTACATCTTTGGAGCTGTATGTGCGTTTTCACGATGAGGCGGAGAGCGATCCATCTCTGGAGATCGAGGCACGAAATTGGTTCCGCAAGCTGGAGCAAGGGGATGAAGAGGCACAGCGGTTGTGGACCTTTTTTGTAGAAGTGAGCATGAAAGAATTCAACCGGATGTATGAGCGTCTGAATGTACAGTTTGACCATACGCTGGGTGAGAGCTTTTATAACGACAAGATGGGTGCAATAGTTGAAGAACTGAAAGCCAAAGGATTGCTCGAAGAGAGCGAAGGCGCATTGGTGGTACGTTTGGAGGAGGAGAATATGCCACCTTGCCTGATTATTAAAACCGATGGAACAACAATCTACCCAACACGGGATCTGGCAACAGCCGTTTATCGTCATGATGTGATGAAGGCGGATAAAATGCTGTATGTAGTCGGGGGGGAGCAGAAGCTTCATTTCCGTCAGGTATTTGCGGTATTATCCCGGATGGGGTATGCGTGGTCTGAGATTTGTGAACATATTCCGTTTGGCTTGATGCGTTTCGAAGGACGGAAGATGTCTACCCGCCGGGGGAAAGTTGTCTTTTTGCAGGAGGTACTGGACGAGGCGGTCGCTCGGGCATTACAGATAATTCAGGAGAAAAATCCGGATCTGCCGAATTCGCAAGAGGTTGCGGAAGCGGTTGGTGTAGGTGCGATTGTATTCGGAGATCTGCGCAATAACCGGTTGAACGATGTCGATTTCTCGCTCGAAGATGCGGTGAGTTTTGAAGGGGAGACAGGACCTTATGTGCAATACACACATGCTCGGATTAACAGTGTGCTTGCGAAGGCGGTAGAGGCAGAAAGCGTGGAAAAAGAAAATCAATTAGAGAATGTTCGTAGCAGTAGTAGTAACAATGCTGGGGCAAACTCAGATAACAAGTCGGTCATGGTCGGCGACACTTCATGGGTATTGCTGAAACTGCTGGCGGATTATCCGCAGTATCTGGAAAAAGCAATTCATCGTAACGAGCCTTCGGTCATTGCCAAGTATGCGATAGATGTTGCCCAAGCGTTCAACCGCTTTTACCATGCGGAGCGGATTGCGGATGCGCCGGCTGACGTCAAACCCTTCCGGGTGGCGTTAACAGAGCGTACGGCGGAGCGTATTGCCTACAGCCTATATTTACTGGGCGTTCAGGCTCCTGAACGGATGTGATTCTATGGGATGGAGGACAAGTAGATTCTTCGATAAAGCAGGAAAAACAGCAGCAGGCTCAAACGGACGAATCATATCGCTACAACAGGTGAGCAAACGACTTGGGGATGTGAAGGTATTGAATGATATCAATCTGGAAGTAGGTCAGGGGGAGTGCATCGTCCTGGTAGGCAGGAATGGCTCAGGCAAAAGCACATTGCTGCGTGTGCTGGCGGGTATGTTACTGCCTGACTCAGGCTCGCTGTGCAAGTCCAGGCATGGGCGGATTATGTATGCACTGGATGGACTGTCACGCCTGCCCTTCACATCAAGAGAGTACCTGTGGGAAATGGGACGTATTCGTGGCATGCGACCTGAGGTATTGCGTCAACGGATAGGCGAATTAAGTGAGCTGTTATTCGTGGGCGCGGCGCTGGATCAGAACCTGCCTCAGTTATCCAAAGGTACTTTGCAGAAGGTGAATTTGATTCAGGCTTTGCTGCCTGGACCTGATGGGTTATTGCTGCTTGATGAACCATTGTCCGGTCTGGACGTTCCGGCACAGGAAGCAATTGTAGCTTTGCTCAGACAGTGGAAACAGGAAGGAAGCCAGATTGTTACAGCTTGCCATGAGCCATTGCTAATTGAACGTCTCGCGGATCAGGTCATCGTGTTACAGAAGGGAACGGTGCTGCGTCGCTGGAGCCAGGAAGATTTGCAGCAAGCTGCTGAACTCACTGTAAGTATTCAAAGTGTGATGGAAGGGCTGGAACAACCCGTTATCGATGCGCTGCTTGTTGATCAACCGGGAATCATTGCATGCCATCGCAGCATGGTTCGTCGGGATCATGGTCGAGAAGTATGGGATTGGAAGGTGTCACGCAGTTCGGCAGATCGGATTCTTGGATTGATTCTGGCAGCTGGCGGTTCGATTGTGTCTGTACAGCCGGAAGAGAGCCGATTAAATATGGAAGGGTTGATGGAGGGGCGGCACCCAGGTGAGGCTATAAGCAGGGAAGTTGCTGAGAACCTTTCCTCCATATCTACGGCAGGAGGCGACCTCCAATGATCTACTTGACTCGTTATTTGTTAAAACATTACATACGTTCACAGAAATATGTTGCGCCAGTGATCTTTTATATCATTACGATGCTGCTTATCTATTCCTACAAACCTAATCCGGTTGCGGACAGTTATAGCGTTACGGCCATGCTGCTCTTTTTTGGTGCGGCCTGGCTGGGCTTGACGGTAATGAATACGGAACCTGCGGGGCAGTATCAATTGCTTGTTCTGCATGCAGGAAGCAAACGCAAGGTTGTCTTCGCACAATTAATTTGTGCGTTGATCATGCAGTTCGGCCTGACTGCAATTACCGTGTTATATCCGGTTGTTACGGGCATGTTTGGAAGGATACCGAGTACTGGGGAGTGGATCATGGCTTGGGCCGGACATTTGGCGTTGTCGATCCTGGGTCTGGGGCTCAGTGTGTTCTTCCAAAAATCATACATTCCCATGCTGAGCCGCAGCATGCCGCCTTTCATTGTGGTGATGTTATTATCGTTTGTTCAAGGTTCATTAAGCGGACATTTGCCTGAATCCATACAGTGGGTTGTCAAGATTCTGCCTCCGGCCTTTTATCTGGTTCGTGAGATGATGTTATTTGAAGAATCGGAGTTGGGGGCTGTGGTTTTGACGACAGTGTGGGCTGTACTCTATGCCATAGTTTTACTTATCATTCATGTATGGTTATCGGGAAGAAGGGATATACGGAGTTAGAGGCTATTATCCTGCTTAACTTGAATGTTGGTCCATGTTTCGTTACCATAGAGGGACGTTAGAATGGAATGTATTGTACGGAGATAAAGGGGGCGCTCGCTTATGCAAAATTCAGACATGCAGCAGGGTGACATGCTGGACAGCGAACACTCCAGGGAATTGTTTGCATATTACGGATTGGCTGTATATTATGGACAGGCGCTTGAACAGCAACTGGTCAATCTGATTTTATTAATGAAAATGTCCCAGGGCAAAGTTGTTTCCGAAGAAGATCTGGAAGATCTGTACGAACGGAAGATGAGCAGTTCACTCGGGCAACTCATTCATGAGGTGCGTCATCATTTTACTTTTTCGGAGGAAGAGACTCGTCAGTTGAATGAACTATGGAAGCAGCGTAATAGCATTGTACATCACTATTTCAAGGAACGAATTCATGAGACATTCAGTCCTGAAGGACGATCACGCATGATCAAGGAGCTGGAAGATTTCAAAGACCGTGCACAGGAACTGGAGATTAGTCTTCAGCAGTACACAGGTGCCTGGATTGCAGAGCTGGGATTGGATGCTGAATCCGCGGCGGCGTTGCAGACACTCGAACGTATGCATGCAGAGAGCATGCACGCCCGGGCACTGGAAGAGGATGAATCATTGTGATGGAAGGCAAGTCCCGGATACGAAAAATAAAAAGCAGACGCTGGCTTGTAATATCCATTACATTGCTCGTGTTGCTTGGGGGTATATGGACGTTAACTACCGCCTCGCTCATCTGGACCTACACCGATGAGGAATCATCCAGACAAAGTGATGTGGCTATAATCCTCGGTGCAGCCGTAGAAGGGGATAACCCTTCACCCGTATTTCGCGAACGTATTGAGCATGCCATTTTATTATATCGCCAGGGGACGATCAGCCATCTGCTCTTTACTGGTGGTTCTGGCAGTGCAGGAGAACGAGCCGAAGCCGAAGTAGGACGAGATTATGCTGTTGCACATGGTGTAGATCCTGCAGATATTCAAATGGAAACAGAGTCAAGAATTACGGAGGAGAATCTGGTGAACTCGCTTAGCGTTGGGAAACAGGCGGGGTTTCACACCTACACCATTGTAAGTGACCCGCTGCACATGAAACGGGCGATGAAGCTCGCTAGTGGACTCGGCATGGATGCTGTTCCGTCCCCAACACGAACGACGGCTTACCAGACCTGGCGAAGCCAATTTCCTTTTCTGGCAAGAGAAACGATATTATATATGGGATATACGGTCAAAGAATGGATAGATGGATAGATGGATAGATGGATAGACAATCCGCAGCAGCACGGAAAGTGACTGGTCTGCGCGATTGTCTTTTTTGCACATGGTGATGAGGCGTTTCTAAGTTCCGGGATAATTAATCGCTGCACTAACCAGTGCGGCTACCCCGAAACCGATGAACCACCAAGGCCAGCGCCGATGATTGCTTTTGCGTATACCGATGAACAAACTGATGATCCCCGCAAGTAATACCACGGTAGCCAAGCTGCTGCCAACGATCCAGCCAATGCTCATATGTTTACCTCCTCTATATGGAATGTTAAGAAAAGCTCCCTATGGAGAGCTTCCCACCTCTGACCTCTGCTTGGAATGGATAAGTACCGTTACGATACGTATGTTGATTATGATTGGATTGAAGCGGGAAATCACTGTTGAATCGGCCTCCGGCCTGTTTGAAGTCTAACTTAAATCCATCGTTATCTGCTGGGATTCGCACTTCAACGTTACAACCTGTGGAGCGACTATCCAGAGATTGAAGCATCGTTGAGGAGTGAACGGTGAGTGGGCTGCCTGTCACTTTGGATTGAATATGGGTGAACTGACCGGATAACTGAACAGGTGAAGAAGTGGCTTGCAGTTGCATATGTTCTGCATGGAGGTCTGTTGCTGTAACCCGACTGCCCACTGATCGTAGACGGATATGCTGGGCATGGCCAGTTAAGGTGAGCTTGCCGGATGTACAGTCACAATCCCATTGTTCGGAAGAAACGTTATCTACAAGAAAGTGGGAACCAACTCCGTTGATCGATAGCCTTTTCAAGACACCAGGCGGCAGTATAATGTGGAGCGATGTGCGATGGAAGTTAATGCCCAACGGAAAAGCTTGTTTTCGTCCATCGATCAGATGTAATAAACCTTGGCTGACGTTAGTTTCAAAACATCTAGTTCTTGGGAAACGAGCCGAGCCCCATTGAGTAACACGAATAACCGCTTCTGTACCTTGGCTGATATGCACTTCGCCTTGCATCCATTCCAGAGAAAGGGCCAGAAGGGGTTCTTCAGACAACCATTCTTTGCAAATCATATGATTAGGTTTCAAAATGGTTATCCCTCATTTCTGTCATCGTCTTCATCCAGAATAGGATAAGCATCCATCGCAGCATGTTGGTCTAGAATACGTTCAATTAGTGATTCACTCACAATATCGGCACCAAGCATGTTCATCAACCGCTGTAAAAAATAAAGACGTTGCTTTGTTTCGCTTGAATTGCGGCCGAACAGTGTTGGATTAATCCATATATTGACCAGCATCATGAATACTTCTGCACAAGCTTCGGGATCTTCGGTTTGAATAGATCCATCTGTAATGCCTTCACGCAAAATCGCTGCAATCACCGGGGCATCAATCCGCACAGCCTGTTGAATCCCTCGTACAATGAACACTGGATTTTTGATCTGGGTTCGAAGTACGTGATCCAGGGAATGGGCCTGTTGATCAGAAACGACATACTCCAAAATCTGAATTAACTTCTCTCGTGCTGGTGTGGTCGTTGTATTTGTAACTAATTGATCCAGCATCTGAGCGGAATAGTTGAACTGTTGTTCCATGACCGCGTCCAGTATTTCCTCTTTGGATCTAAAGTGATGGTACACAGCACCCTTGGACATGCCGAGGGTAACAATGATGTCCTGAATACTCGTTTTTTCAAATCCTTTATCTGTGAACAACTGCGCAGCGACGTTCAGAATCTGTTGTACCGTCTGTTCAGGGTGCTTGTTTCTGGCCATAATAACCTCCTTATATTTTAGATACCGACCGTTGGTATGTATAATACAGAGAGATGTTTCCATTGTCAATAAGAGGAAATCAGAAGGAGTAATACACGTAGGAAGTTTATATGGATCAAATCTGAGATAATTGAGAAAAGGTAAGATCAAGAAAAAATAAATAAGAGCGGAGAAAAGTGAAGTGGGACCAGAAAAGTAGATAGAGCAACCAACCTTCTTTCGGATTTTGGGTCATGGACAAAATAAAACCGATATGCCTACAGACCAAGAGGTCCGCGGGCATATCGGTTATTTGTTGAAGTATATCTGCATTTATTCCCGGTTTACTTACACGCCGCCTCCAGCAAAGGAGGAAGTGGTTCGAATGGACTCGCCCAGTGGGTTGTTTTCATTCGTATTCGGTGCTGCTTGGGCACCTTGCTGTAGCTGATACATCTGATAATAGCGACCTTTCAGTTCCATCAATTCATCATGTGCACCTTGTTCAACGATCCGTCCGCGATGCAGGACCAGAATCTGGTCTGCTGAACGAATGGTGGACAGACGGTGGGCGATGATGAAAGTGGTCCGTCCTTTTTTGAGGACTTCGAGCGCGTTTTGAATTAATGCTTCCGTTTCGGTATCAATATTCGCCGTAGCTTCATCGAGAATCAGAATGGCTGGATCGAATGCCAGTGCACGAGCAAAGGAGATCAATTGCCGTTGTCCGGCAGATAATGTGCTTCCTTTTTCGATAACCGGCTCGTCGAATCCTTGCGGTAGATGGGCGAGAATTCGCTCAGCACCTACATCGCGCAGCGCCTGTTCAATCTGTGCACGAGTAATCTGTTCATCTCCGAGACTGACATTGGAAGCCACGGTACCCGTGAATAGGTACGGATCTTGCAGTACAATGCCCATATGTTCGCGAATCCACTGTTTAGGCAGATCCTTCACGTTCTGACCGTCAATCGTGATCTTGCCCTTTTGTGGATCATAGAACCGGAACAGCAGGTTGATGATCGAGCTTTTACCGGAACCGGTATGGCCCACCAGGGCGACCGTTTGACCTTGCGAGGCTTTGAACGAGATGTTGTTTAGCACATAATCTTTTTTATAGGCAAAAGATACATCGTCAAACACAACATTTCCTTTGTACCTCGGCATCGAGCCATCGGTTACCGGTTCACCTTTCTCATCCATCAGTTCAAATACACGTCCGGCGGATACCATAGAGGAGTCCAGGTTCGCGAGTTGGTTCACCATACCTGTAATTGGCTGGAACAAACGTCCGAGAACGTCAACGAATGCATACAGTACACCCAGCGAGATGATACTCGTGCCGTCCAGCACACTAGAGCCGAAGTACCACAGGACAACGGCAAAAGCCATATTCCGCAGGACGTTAACCAGGTTGTGTGAGGTGAAAGCGTTCAGGTTGAGCATTTTGTTCTGGTGTTTCATATAATCATCATTCAGATCCTCGAATTCCTGCTTGGTCTGTTTCTGATGACGGAATACCCGGATAATGGACATCCCCTGAATGGACTCGTTAATAATCGCATTAATTTCACTCAGACGTGAACGAATGATCGTGTTGTACCGAGTTGCGATTTTACGATAAAGCACAATCCACAGAACCAGCATCGGTACAACGAACAGCGAGATCAATCCGAGGCGGAAATCCAGCAGGAAGAGCGCAACGTACACTCCAGTAATCGTAATGATGCCTGAGAAAAAGTTCGACAGAACGGCAACGAACAGATCCTTGACGGCTTCGGTATCGTTGGTGACCCGGGAGACCACTTTACCTGCGGGCAGGTTGTCGAAAAAATGTACGGGCAATCGCTGGATGTGTGCATACACATCGTTACGGAGTCTTTGAATGACTTTGTTGGCAGATGATTGTAACCAGTATGTTTTACCAAACTCCATAATGACTGAGATGACAAGGAAGATCATGTAATACACAATCAGCTGATAGATGCTTGGCATTTCCGGTTTGTAAAAGGCAAATAGTTCACCAGCGGATAAAGGCACCGCCGCATATTGACCCGTCACTTCGCCTGCGCGTGTAACCGTCAGTGTTCCGTCCGCGTATGTTCGATCCCCATCGGGGGCACTAACGGGTTCATTTACAAAATAAAAACTTCTACCGGCTTGCAGTACGCGTACTTCGGTACCTTTCGTTTCTTCCGGTTCAAACCGGCCTTCACGTTTGTAGTTCTTTCCATTGTAGACCGCTGCTTCGCTAGAAGCAGTAGTCTCATAGAAAGGCTGCTCAATAGCAAGCAAATGATTGTCGATCATGGACTTGGCGATGAAAGGGCCGGCAAGCTCGGCGGCAACTCCAATCGTAAGCATAATTAAAGCGGCAATAAACGTGCCTTTGGCTTTTAGGGCATATTGAAGCAGCCGTTTGCCTGTATTAGACTTCAAAGCGTTAACCTCCTACGTGGACAAATTAGACTCCACCTGCTGCCGTTCATACTGTTCACGGTACCAGCCGTTCATAGCAAGCAGTTCCTGATGGGTTCCTTCTTCCGTTATTTTCCCGTGCTCCAGTACGATGATTCGGTCTGCGTGTTCAATAGCGGACAGGCGGTGAGTCGAGATCAGCGTAGTTTTGCCCGAGCGTTTGTTGCGTATATTTTCGATAATTTTAGCTTCGGTTCTTGCATCGACGGCGGATAAAGCATCATCCAAAATCAAAATGTCTGGATCGGCGATAAAGGCACGCGCCAGCGATACACGCTGTTTCTGTCCACCGGACAGCGCAATTCCTTTTTCACCAACGAGTGTGTCCAGACCATCGGATAAAGTGCCCAGATCTCCGTCAAAGGCTGCGGTGCGAATCGCTTCCATAATTACATTATCATCAGCACCAGGCTTACCGAATTGAATGTTCTGACGGACTGATTTGGAGAACAGCACCTGTTCCTGTGGAACATATCCAATCCAGCTGTGCAGGTCATCTTTGGCGATATCCTGAATCGGATGACCGGAGATGCTTAACTTACCCGATCCGGCCGGGTATTCATGAAGCAATTGTTTGAGCAGGGTGGATTTCCCGCTACCTGTACGTCCCACGATCCCCAGTGTCTGCCCGCGTCGAAGTGAAAAGCTGACATGACTTAGATTGTCTACAGTAGAACTAGGATAACGGAAGGTAACATCCTGCATGGCGATTTCTTCAGGATTAGTAATATGAGCAGGCTGCTCAACATCTTTCACGGCAGGTTCTACAGACAGCGTCTCGTTAACACGATCGAGTGAGGCACTACCACGCTGCATCAGGTTAATCAACTCGCCAATCGCAAACATTGGCCAGATCATCATCCCCAGGTACATATTGAACGATACGAGATCCCCTAGGGTAATTTCATTATGAAAAACAAGATAAATGCCGTAGGCAAGTGCAATCACATAACTGAGTCCGACACATAACCGGATGGTAGGTTCGAACAGTGCATCCATCTTGGCAACGGCCAGATTTTTGCGGTACACATCTTCAGTGACATCAGCGAACCTTTTCTCGTCCAGACGTTCCTGAACATAGGCACGCACAACTCGAATGCCGGCAATAGACTCAAGCACCTGATCGTTCATATCCCCGAATGCATCCTGTGCCAGTGTGTATCGTTGATGGACAGCTTTACCATAGATCATCATGGCGATGGCGATAAAAGGCAGAGGCAGAATTGCGGCCAGGGTCAGTTTCCAGCTAACCAGAAAACCCATGGCGAATAATACGGTTGCCAGAAAAGCAGTGGAGTCGGTTAACGTCAGCATGCCGAAGCCTGCTGTGGTAGCAATGGAACGAAGATCATTTGTGGCACGCGCCATCAGATCGCCGGTTCTGTTTTTCTCAAAAAAGGGCGGGGTCATTCGCAGCAAATGGTCCATAAAGCGTGACCGCAGCAAGCGTTCAACCAGATTGGCACCGCCAAACAGTTTGTGCATCCATATGTACGTTGTCAAATAGATAATGATGACCGATCCTAGAATAAGTAAAATGTAACGTGTGAGTGAGGCGCCGGTGATGGAACCGCGTACAATCTCGTCAATGGCATTGCCCAGAAGACGAGGTGGCAGCAGTTCAATGATGCCCACCATAATAAGCAAGGTGACACCAATGAGGTATCGTTTGCGTTCCAGCCGGAAAAACCAGGCCAGATTTTTAAGTACAGAGAACAAGTGGTATCCCTTCCTTTCAAGTTCGTGAAATGCATGTTCCGTTCATGTTCAGCCATTTGAGCCCACAAAAAAAGACATACCGCACGCAGGCGGTATGTCTTGGGTATCATTCATACGGCAGCATGGCTCCGAGAGCAGAGCCACCACCGTAGATAAAGTTCGATTGTGAGAGTACAAAACAGCAAACCTGAGTAGAGGCTTCTGTGATGCGGTCTTATGAACGGAATAACGATTTCATGGGTGCTCCGGTATTTAGTTGTATGCTGAATTGATGTAGATCGTCATTGTTAAACACCGTAACCACCCTTTCTTTTTTGGTAATAAATTGCATGTAGATCTCGTATGTTTGCATCTTAACACCGAGTTTTACAATCTGTCAAACGTTTTTCCAAAACAGAAGATGCAGCGCAATGTGATGGAATTATGACAAGTAAATGAACTTTTTTTGCGTATTTGGGGTGGTTGAGGTTTGTAATCAGGCCATTGTAGCGATATGATGGAACATATATATAGAGAAGGAGCTGACACCAAATGAGTACCATACATGTATCTGACCGCGCTGCTCGCTGGTATAAGGAAGAACTGAATTTGAACGAAGGAGACAGCATTCGATTCTTCGCCCGTTATAGCTCCGGCGGAGGTCTTCATCCTGGCTTCTCCCTCGGAATCGCCGTGGAGGAACCGAGACATCCTGCTGATCAAACGAAGGTATCGGGTATCCAATTTTTTATGGAAGATCATGATTACTGGTATCTGAAAGGTCATCAACTTCATGTAGATGTTGTTGAAGAAGGACAGGATATCGAATATCGCTACACCGAGATTTAACGTAATATCTCTGCGTATATAGAATGGCTCATCACCGGTCGCACCGATTTTCGAACAGGAGGAGATACGACATGAATCCGCCAGCCCGAGATTTGGCCCAGTATATCGCGAATCGCTCTCATATTGTTGTTAAGGCGGCGGTTCGGGCCGAGAATGAACAAGGTGAATTATTGCTGATCCAGCATGCTGAACACGGACATTGGCGTATTCCTGCGGGACAGATGCGCCCGGGAGAAGCCATTGAGGACACCGCGCACAGGGAACTGTGGGAAGAGACGGGGTGGACCACCAATCATATGATACTTGAAGGTTTGCATTCCGGTCCGAATCTGAGACATTTGCATGCCAGTGGGGATGAAGAATATTTTGTGATTGCCATGTTCAGGGCACAAATTGTTCAGGATTCGCTTGTAGAATCACGAGTAAATAGCGAGGCCGGGCTGAAGTTTTTTGATCTCAAGTCATTGCCCAGGCTGAATGATCTTAGCCGCTTGCTACTGAGGTCTTTCGAAATAGAATAAACGGAAAAAAGAAGAAGCCTTTCCTGCCCGGAAGGCTTCTTCTTGTTGTGGAAATCACAATCTAAATGGACCAATGTCCATGAGTAGGATAATCACTCTCGTGAATCAGCAGTTCCTGGCCTAACTAGACTTGATCAAGCGGTTCTTCATCATCCATCGCAAAATCAAAATCGTCAATATCGAAGACCTGCACGGGAGATGCCGATTCAATAATACGTGCGATCAATTCGACCTGATCGGTAAGTATAGGGGTATCTAGGCGCTGTGAAGTGAGAAGCAGCTCGGTCTCAATGGGATCAAAATATTCACCATATTGTGCGGTATCAACCGCATTAATAATGGCGATGGAGACCTGGTCACCGAACAAAATGGACGGACTTTTGGCCCAGGGAACAGCCAGGGCACGCTCTATTTTTTTCTTATTCAATGGTTCTTCAAAATAAGAAATCATTTCATTAATCTTGGATTTCACATGCTGGTCATCCGCCGGATTATCCATCAAAGGGTCAGGGCTGGTCTGAAATTCATATAACTCCAGGATGGTGGTGTAAGGAACAATATATTCAACAGGCGCCGGCGGCGCGAGTAATTGACCGTAAATTGCCACCATCACGGCTTCTGTAACAAACTGACGTGACATGGGTTCCTGAATCCTCCTGCGGCCATTAATAGTTGCGAGATGAATCAATTTTCTTTTGTATGATGGATCATCAAATTGATTTCTCTGCTATGGACTTGGGTGCTTGAATTGCATGAATAGAAGTATATCATACAACGGTGGGAAAAACAGCCAGTCCGCAGAAGGATGTCAAGTCCCAACTTTGATCATGATTTTCCGAGCAGTAAGGATAAAATTCCTGCTGCAATCAGGGGACCAACCGGTACACCTTTGAACAAGGCAACCCCAAGCACCGTACCAATAAGCAGCCCGGCAACGACGGTTGGCTGTGTACTCATCAGAGTAGCTCCTCGTCCTCCCAGATGGGCGACAAGTAATCCTACACCAATGGCGAGCAGCGATTTCCAGTGCAGAAAAGACTCTCCAATCGTCTGTAAACTGATTTTGCCACTGGCGAGAGGTGCCATAACACCAATGGTCAGGATGATGATACCGATTGTAAGTCCATACTTTTCCAGCCACGGAAAAGCCTGATTAAGGTTCAGCACCCGCAGCAACAACAGAAATACCATGGCTACGGTTACGGGTGTATTACTGCTGATAATACCTAGCGCGGCAAACACGAGCAACAGCAGTGAGGTCATATCCATCGATTTCATTCCCTTTCGGTCTGCCCGCGATGACGACCTACAATATGTTCTGCAATATATCTTCCATGCCAGCGCCCGGATTCAATAAACACTTCATTGGCATTGCGGCCTGAAGCGATTACTCCACCAACGTATACGCCTGGTACACTACTCTCCATTGTCTGTGGGTCATATACGGGTTTATCCATATCCTCAGACATCTCCACACCTACGGAAGAAAGCAGCTTGCGGTCAGGACGGAAACCGGTCAAGGCCAGCACAAAGTCATTGTCGAGTTCACTTGTGGAGCCATCAGAATGGAGCAAACGAATGGAATCATCCAAAATTTCATTTACACGTGAGCCAAGGTGCAGTGAGATTTTGCCTTTTTGCACCATGCTTTCGAACAATGGACGAACCCATGGTTTAATATGTTCCGAAACACCGCTCCCACGATAAACCATGTCAATATGTGCACCGACACGAACCAGTTCCATGGCAGCATCGACAGCTGAATTACTGCCTCCAATAATGGCGACACGTGTGCGTGTGTAAGGATGAGCTTCACGGAAATAATGAGTGACTTTATCCTTGTCTTCGCCAGGGATGCCAAGATAGTTAGGGTGGTCAAAATAACCTGTAGCAACAACGACATTTCGTCCTTTATGAACGATTGTCTGCCCACGACGATTGACCGTATGTACCTCGAACGTGCCATCGTCTTTACGTTTGATTTCTTGGGCTTCTTCATAGTTATGAACACGCAGGCCGAAATGTTCGGCTACCTTGCGATAATAGGCGAGTGCCTCGTAACGAAAAGGTTTGTCGTTCGGTGTGCTGAATGGAACATTCCCGATCTCAAGCAATTCCGCTGTACTGAAAAACTGCATATGGGTTGGATACAGATAAATAGATTGGACGATATTGTACTTTTCAACAATTACAGCGGACAGTCCCAGCCGCTCGCATTCAATGGCAGCAGATAGACCGCATGGGCCTCCGCCGATAATAATGACATCTTCCATGTTCTTAATCCTCCTTATTTCAAGCACTATAATCCTACCGTAAATATGGGTTTAATGCCAGTTCAAGAAGGATACGGACGTAAAGAATTGATCTTGATCCTGGGGAATTGACTTAAGAAAGGGAAAAGATTAATATCAAATTAGATGATCATCTAACGAAAGTGAGTTGAACGAAATGCAACTGGAGAAGATTGTGGCTTACCATAAAGCCTTGGCTGATCCGACTCGACTTCGGATGCTGCTGCTGTTATCCCAGGGAGAACTGCATGGTCAAGCGCTTGCCGAGAAGCTTAACTTGTCTCAGCCAACCGTTACACATCATGCATCCAAGCTAAGAGAAGCAGCGCTAATCAAGGAACGCAGAGAGAAAAATACGGTGTTTTTCTCGCTCAATCCCTATTTTATCCGGGAGCACGCGCAGGCTTCAGTTGATTTTATTTTTAGACAAGAGGAGGTTGCCGATATGAGTGATGTGAATGAGACGCTGAAGGCATCTGTAATGCGGAATTTCTTCTCGAAGGATGGACGATTGCGTCAGATCCCGGCTCAATATAAGAAAAAGCTGATTGTACTGGGTCATTTGGTGGAGCAACTGGAATTCGGACGGAAATATACGGAGAAAGAGATCAATGCATTCATTCAAAACTATCATGAGGATTTTGCCACTATTCGTCGGGAGTTTATCATGCACCAGTTCATGTACCGGGAAGATGGGATCTATGAACTGAATCCGAAGGAAATGTGGACAAAATGGGATCAAGTGAAATAATTGAAAAATAATTAAACTTGACAAAAGCGGTTGAAGCTGTGTAACATGATGGATAATTCTACAAGGGAGGCGATGTTAAATGACAAATCTAATGGCAGTATACGTTAATTTGAATATGAACAGCGTCTCCGGAACGGATCAATGCATGTAATTTTTTACGGCAGTTGGACAGTATTGTTAGCAATATTGTCCACATGTACGTAACACAGAATAACATGCACAGATGAAGCCACGGGTGACGTACCCGTGGCTTTTTGTATGCCAAAAATGGGTTGTTTCTGGATAACGAGTATCGGATTGGCGTAATGATGCTTCTGATATGAATGCGATAAAAACAATCATGTATTCGGCTAACTTCTTGTTTCCGCGGGTGTATTGCCGATCGTGGCTTATTTGGTTTTGATACCGGACCGGAGCGTTCATTGTTGATTGTTGTCAATGTCAATAAAGGATAACACACCAATTATCGGGAGGAATTTTTATTTTGAATAACACGATGGAGAAATACGGCTGGTCTACAAAGTGGCAGGAGTTGTGGCAGCAGACGGGTATGGAAGAACAATTAAGAAAACCAGCAAGAATTATTGCGGATCACGGGCAATTGCTTCGCCTGATTACGGCTGAGGGAGAGTGCTGGGGACGGATATCGGGACGGATGCGTCATGATAATGAAGAGACTGGCATTGTACCAGCCGTTGGGGATTGGGTGGCTGTTACAGGGCAAGCTGGAGAAGAAGCCATCATTCACAGCATTGTGCCACGTCAGAGCAGGGTATCCAGACAAGCCGCTGGTCCAGTGACCAAAGAGCAATTGATTGCGGCGAATGTGGATACATTGCTGATTGTTGCCGCTCTTAATCATGATTTTAATCTGAGACGGCTCGAAAGATACATTATGATGGCCTGGAATGGTGGAGTCAGACCTGTCATCATTCTAAGTAAAAGTGATCTGAGCGAGAATGTGGAAGAACAAATTTCGCTGGTGGAAGGCATTGCTCCTGGAATTGAAGTGTTGGCAATATCGGCTGTTCAGGATCAGGGCAAAACTTTACTT
Organism: Paenibacillus sp. LK1; assembly: GCF_002750415.1. Lineage (NCBI taxonomy): Bacteria > Bacillati > Bacillota > Bacilli > Caryophanales > Paenibacillaceae > Paenibacillus > Paenibacillus sp. LK1. The sequence continues at coordinate 355,761 of NZ_PEII01000001.1, read as the reverse complement.
GAAAAATTTCTGTCTCCAGGCACAACGGTAGCCCTGACGGGTTCTTCCGGTAGTGGCAAGTCTACCCTGGTCAACTGGATGATGGGCGAAAGCGTACAGATTACGCAGGCCGTTCGTGAGGACGACAGCCGTGGACGACATACGACCACTCATCGGGAAATATTTGTACTGCCGCAGGGAGCAGTATTGATTGACACGCCGGGAATGCGTGAACTCAATCTGTGGGATGAAGGTCAGGATGGTTTGTCACATGCCTTTGGTGAAATTGAGCAGCTTGCAACGGAATGCAGGTTTCAGGATTGCACGCATACCCGGGAAGCCGGTTGCGCCGTGAAGGAGGCTGTTCAGGAAGGTTCGTTGGATGAAAAAAGGCTGGGCAACTACTTGAAAATGCAAAAGGAACTGAAATTTCAGCAGCGCAAGGAAGATGCCGCATCTAAACGACGTACTGCTTCAAGCAAACCCGTCAGTTCACGCAAACCGAAACATGTCCGCAGTACAAAAGACTGGGAAGAGGCCTGAGACCAGGTGGGCATCCCTCTATATCCTGCATAGGATAGATTAGGAGGGATGCCATCATGCCAGATTACAGCATCATCGTGGACCTGTCGGATCATATGTTATATCTTTTGGATGGCTCACAGGTGGTTAAGGGCTATCCTGTCGCTATAGGCAAGGTGCTCACGCAGACGCCTAACGGCGTGTTTACGATTATTAACAAACAAGAGAACCCTGGAGGGCCATTTGGCGTTCTTTGGATGGGGTTGTCGGCGCCGCATTATGGGATTCATGGAACCAATGATCCTTCATCCATTGGCAAGTCCGTTTCTCATGGATGCATACGCATGTATAACTCGGATGTGCTGGACCTTTCTTCCAAAGTGTCAGTCGGTACACAAGTAACGATCCGGCCCTAGGGCCGGATTTATCTGATGAAGGGGATTGTAAAGTCACGGCTTGGCCGAGAGAAAGGGAGTAATAACATGCAAATCAGACCAGCGCGTGAAGGGGATGCGGAAGCCGTAGCCCATGTACATACAGAGAGTTGGAAGACAACATATCGAGGGATCGTGCCGGATGATTTTTTGGACAATCTGACTACAGAATCAAGGTTGTCCCAATGGGAACGAAATATCCGTTCTGGCGAAAAGGATCAGATTCTGGTGGTGGCTGAGCAGGAAGATGGGAAAATTGTCGGATTCGCCTGCGGTGGAAAGGAACGTGAAGGCAAATTGCCTTACGATGCTGAGTTGTTTGCTATTTATTTACTGAAAGAAGTACAACAAACGGGTATCGGCCAGCAGCTGGCGAAACACGTCGTTCGTTATCTCCATTCCCTGGACATGAGAAACTTGTTGATCTGGGCACTGGAGCAAAATTCAGCCTGTCGTTTCTATGAAAAAATGGGCGGAATCCCTGTCCAAACACAGCAAATCCGAATTTGGGGTCAAGATCTGTTAGAGGTTGCTTATGGTTGGGAGGACTTGACTCTATTTGGAGAGAACGGTTCCCAGTAGTTGAATAAATGCAAATTTAGATTAATCTATTAGGCTTTGAGAAGCATCTTCCCTTCTGAGGATGCAAGGATTTCATCTGTTCTTCACGTTTGCGCAATCCTTAACAAGGTTAATGAACTACTACACCGTTTTGAGGTGAGATATTCAATCTTGATTGGGAGGCGTTATTCAGATGACTTTAATGGAGACAGAACATACAACATGGACGAAACAATTTATTAATGGCGAATGGGTAGAAGGCTCCGGCGAGAAAACAGTGGAAAATATAAATCCGTATACGGGAGAGGTCATCGTAATCTGGCGATCCTCGAACAAGGAAGATATAGATCAGGCATATGAGGCGGCTCAAAAGAGTTCGGTGGAATGGAAGAAATCCCTACCGGCGGTAAAAGAAGGTGTACTCCGCAAAGTTTCGGCTCTATTAGTAGAGCGCAAAGAGGAAATTGTAAAACTGCTGATTACGGAGTCCGGGAGCACGCGCATCAAGGCGGAGGCGGAGTTTGCTTCTGCGAAACGGATTGTGGATGAAGCAGCTTCGTTCCCTTATCGGATGAAGGGGGAGATTCTGCCCTCAAATACACCTGGGAAAGAGAATCGAGTTTTGCGTGAGCCCAAGGGAGTTATCGGCGTGATCGGCCCTTGGAATTTTCCTTTGCACCTGTGTCTGCGTTCCGTAGCTCCGGCTATTGCTTTGGGTAATGGAGTCGTTATTAAGCCTGCGTCCGATACGCCGATTACGGCTGGTTGGCTTATTGCTGATCTTTTTGAGCAGGCTGGATTGCCTGAAGGTGTACTGAATGTGGTTGCTGGAAGCGGGAGTGAGATTGGGGATTATTTTGTAGCGCATCCGGTACCCAAAGTCATTTCCTTTACTGGCTCCACAGAGGTGGGGCAGGGCATCGGTAAACTCGCAGGTGAGCATTTGAAAGAAACTGCGCTTGAACTTGGGGGAAACAATGCGATGATTGTTCTGAAAGATGCCGATATCGAACGTGCTGCAGAGTCTGCGGTGTTCGGTAAATTTCTGCATCAGGGGCAAATCTGTATGGCACTTAATCGTATTATTGTGCATGCTGATATTTACGATAAGTTTGTGGAATCCTTTGTCGCCAAAACGAAAAAAATTCAGGCAGGTGATCCTTCGGATTCCCAAACGCTGGTAGGTCCGCTCATTCGTGAGAAGGAAGTGGAGCGCCTGCTGGACTTGATTAAGGGAGCCAAGGCAGAAGGAGCAAGATTGCTGCTTGGCGGTACTAGCAAAGGCAGTGTGCTGGAGCCGACCATACTCGCAGATGTGAAACCGGAGCAGCATATTGTGCAACAGGAACTGTTTGGACCTGTCGCGGTATTAATGAAAGCGAAGGATGAGCAGGAGGCCGTGCGTTTGGCGAATGATACGCCTTATGGATTGAGCGGCTCCGTATTCACCGGAAATCTGGAGAGAGGGTATCAAGTTGCCCAGCAGATTGAATCGGGCATGGTGCATGTAAATGATCAATCCGTGAACGATGAGGCGCATGTGATGTTTGGTGGTGAGAAATCATCGGGTATTGGTCGTTTCGGTGGCGATTGGGCGATTGAAAAGTTCACACGGACTCGCTGGATCAGCATTCAGCATCAATATCGGGAATATCCCGGAGTTCAATAATTCGACAGTGAACATGGATTAGAAAACGTTCTGTTTTATAATCAGCTAGGGTTCGAGAAAGAGTGACAAAGATTGCGCAGAGTCCGCCACATACTTGATGAGGCGGCCTTTTGCATGTTTTTACACGTTTGAAAAACAGGCGAGGAAATGGTGTGAATAAGCTGTTTGGTATACCTGTAATCTGGTTATTTATGGATACACGGGCAGAACAGATCCGTAAATCCAATAGGTAAAGGGGCCTGAACTTCATGTCCATTGACCGTTTCATTCTGAGAAAGCTGAATACTTGTCAGGAAGAAAATACGCGTGATAATCTGGTTCGGTTGTTTGTCATTAGAATCCAAAAGGCCGAGATGGAAGAAGAACATGAAAATGCTTATGTCGTCAGCCGATTGCATTAGAAATAGATAAAAGAGATGTGGTACACAAAAAAAGGAAGCTTGTCCTTAGCGGCAAGCTTCCTTTTCCTTATGTTCGCGAATGAATGAATTCGCAGTTTCCATGTTGAATTAAACAACTGACTCATCTTAATAAAGCGATAAGGCGAGGGAGTCATTTTCGCTACGGCTGTGAAGAATGGCTTCACCACCGACAATCTCAATACTAATCAAAGATTGCAGACATTTCTGTAAAGCACGTTTACCATTGCTAATCTTGTTCTCAAGTGCACTGCTAAGCAATCGTAGTGTCTTTTGTACAGGTTGTTTGTTTTCTTGATTGAAATATACAGGGATTGATTTGTTTTGAAAAGTTATTAGTGTTCTCACTAGAAATCACCTCACGAGAGTTATTTCTTACTGGTTATATTAAATTCCAATGCTTAAAATTACCTTAAAATCAGCTTATGAAAACATAAAGGTGAGCAATGTTTGAAAAGTGTTCACAATTCAATTGTGGGCGAAGCATTAAAAAGTCCCGAAAAATCAATTCGAAGCTCCCATTTATATGGAAGAAACACGCATAGTTTCGCATCCTTGCAATAATTAACGTGACTACTGCCTCGAAAGTTCTGAGTCGAATGGACGATATTTTAATATATACGTGGGTCATATGTAACAAAATTACAGGTTGCACATTGCAAACAGGGTGTTTATGTAAGAAAATAGGGATGGAATAGCGTTTCATCTGCATTATTTTGATTTAATTTGACACTAGGACAATTTACATATGAGACCATGGGAGGGATTATTTTGATTCTTACCGTGTATTCCGGCCGGGAGGAAGGCGAGTGGTTCGACATCGAGGTCCCGGATGAATGTACTATTGAACATCTGAAGACATTGCTGGGGGTCCGTATTTTCGGTCAGGCACCGGGAGAGGGCATTCAGTACATCCTTGAAGCCAAATTTCCGGAAGGGTTGTGGTTCTCGCCACAGAACACACAACAGTTAATGGAAACAGGGCTGCGTCAAGGAAGTTGTGTACGGGTCCAGCGGGCGTTTTCCACCACTTCTGAAGAAGCGCCGGTGTATGGAAGACGTTCATTGTTTCAGCAGGACAGCAACGAATGAACAATCTGAACGTATATATTGTTTACGGCAATGAAATATAAGGAGGTCTTCTCTTCGTGAATGTGTTATATCAGCGTTCTCCAAGAATGACACCGGTTCTCAAGGAAGAAAGGCTGGAAATTCTAAGGCCTCCTGCAGAACCAAACAAACCTACATTTTCAATGATTTCTATTATTGTACCGATCATGATGACGATGGTCAGCATCGGTTTCTACGTATATATCAATATGAGCGGCAAAATGAACAATCCCAATTATATGATGTTTCAGATGATGACGGTTATGATGATGCTTACTTCATACACGATTCCGTTTTTTGTATATCTGAGCAACAAGAAGTCCTATCGCAAAAAGTTGGAAGAGCGTACTACCATGTATCGTGCACAATTGGAGAAACATCGTGAAGAGCTGAAGGAAGCTCAAGCGGAGCAAGTGAAGAGTCTGTATGAAATTCATGGGGATCCCAATGTATGTCTTCAGTTGGTGAAGAATCGCAACAGTTCGTTATGGGAACGTTCCCCGGAAGATGATGACTTCTTGCAGGTGCGAATCGGCACAGGCGAAATTCCGTTTCGAATCAAACTTCAGGTTCCTCGTGTGGACGGTTATGAAAAGGATGAGTTAATTGAAGCGGCTCATGAATTGGCAGCTGAGTTCGAGACGGTGCCCGAAGCATCGATTACACTGCCTTTATTTCAGTCGAAAGTGATGGGGTTGGTCGGCAATCGTGAGGAAGTACTCGCTTCATTGCGCGTAATTATTTCACAACTGACCGTCCGTCATTCACCGGATGAATTAAAGATTGCTGCCTTTTATGAAGAAAAGGAATCAAAGGAATGGGATTGGCTGCGCTGGTTGCCCCACATTTGGGATGAAGATCAGGGACAACGCTATATGGCCGACAGGCACAGCGGTGCGCATCAATTGGCGGACAGCTTGTTTTCCGTGTTGAACCGACGGCGCAATAATAAGGAAGATCGCTACAAGAAAACCGTGCAAACTCCATGTTATGTGGTGGTTCTCTCGGATACGCAATTAATAGAAGAAGAGCCGTTGCTTCCCCTGCTGCTGGAATCAGCTCAGGAGATCGATGTATGTACCATCATATTGGCAAACCGTAAGGAATCGCTACCCATGCATTGTCAGTTAATTATGGAGGCTTCCAAAGGCAAGGGGCTTTATATCAAAAAAACCGAGGATGCCGACGTGATCAGGCAAACATACACGCCAGATGTGATTTCCAGAGAGTCCGCAGAGGCGCTCTCGCGTTATATGTCACCGATTCGTCTGAAGCGTTCATCCGCTTCGGATATACCTCAGGTGCTTCCGTTGTTCGACATGTTAAGCACATCACGAGTAGAGGATCTGGATGTGGTCACACGCTGGAGCCAGACACGATATCCGGACACACTTCCCGTACCTATGGGCGTGCGAGCTGGTGGCAAGAAAATTGCGATTAACTTACATGATAAAATCGAACGTCAGGGGCACGGCCCACATGGTCTGATCGCAGGGACAACGGGTTCGGGCAAAAGTGAAGTCATCCAGTCAATTGTGGCTTCTCTGGCTGCCGAGTTCCATCCACATGATCTGGCTTTTATGTTAATTGACTATAAGGGCGGAGGCATGTCGAATACATTTGTGGGCTTGCCTCACGTCGTCGGCACGATCACCAATCTGGATGGGAATTTGATTGAACGAGCCAATATCTCACTGCGGGCCGAACTGGTCAGAAGGCAAAAAATATTAAATGATGCAGGAAATCTCCAGCACATTGATGAGTATTACAAAATTCTGCGTTCCAGACATGAACAGCCGTTGCCGCACTTAGTTATCATCATTGATGAGTTTGCGCAATTGAAGCGGGATCAGCCGGAGTTCATGGATGAATTAATCAGCATAGCGGCCATCGGTCGGACACTGGGTGTACATCTTATATTGGCAACTCAGAAGCCTGCAGGTGTGGTCGATGATAAAATCTGGAGCAATTCGCGTTTCCGTATCTGTCTTCGCGTTCAAAGCGAAGGGGATAGTCGGGATATGATCAAAATTCCGAATGCGGCCTGGATCACCAAGCCTGGTCGTGGATATTTCCAGGTAGGCAGTGATGAAGTATTTGAGGAAATGCAATTCGCCTGGAGCGGTGCGCCGTATAATCAGCAGGAAGATACAACGACGGTACTGCCTGTTATGGAAGTTCGTTTGAATGGGAAACGGGAACCACTATTGACTGGAGAGCGCAGGGCTGTGCTCAAAGGGGAGGATGCGCCCAAGCAGCTTCAGGTATTTATTGATTATGTGGCAGAAGCGGCAGCAGAGGCGGGGATCACCCGATTACCTGGGCCCTGGTTGCCACCCTTGCCTGAGACACTGGAATGGGAAAGCCTCAATGACTGGCAGGAAGAAGAGAATCGTGAAGTATTGCTTGACGGCGGTGCCGCTGGCCTGAAACCTATAGTTGGCCTGCTGGATGATCTGCCTAATCAACGACAGCAGCCGCTCGCACTTCCGGTGGATCAGGGACATCTGGTTGTATACGGTATGCCAGGTCTGGGGAAAACGACGTTTGTGCAAACCTTGTTGATGTCACTGGCCCGTTCTAAACGGACTGAACCTTGGCATGGCTATATTATTGATATGGGGCGGATGATGAAGGATTTCGCAGGTTTGCCTCAGATCGGTGCGGTAATGATGTCTGAAGAGGAAGATCGGATCAAGCGGTTATTCCGATACATCCTGAAACTGTGTGCACAACGCAAGGACATGATCTCGGAAGCTGGGTTTAAGACAATATCAGCTTATCGTCGTACAGCTCATGCAGCCGTGCCGCAGATTGTAGTTGTTATCGATGGTTATCTTTCTTTCCGAAATGCGTATCCCGAGGAGAATGAACTTCTGGAAACGATTCTTCGTGAAGGCGGCAGTTTGGGAATCACATTTATTCTCACGGCCAACCGTGTTACGGATGTATTTGAGAAATTCAGAAGTAATATTCCTAATGCGGTTTCGTTTGAATTATCTGATCCAAGCGACTATTATTACGCAGTGGGTCGGCCGTCCAAGGCACCTAGCCAGCTTCCACCTGGAAGAGGACTAGTCAAAGGACAGGTTCCTCCATTGATGTTCCAGGCGGCTTTGCCGTCATCCGGAGCAGATGAAGGCAAGCGTTCTTCCGCTCTGCGCCGCATGATTGCAGAGATCAGAGAAAGCTGGAACGGAGAAGAAGCGCCGCAGATTGCGCCGCTCCCGGAAGAGGTTAAGCTCAAAGATGTGCTTATCCGTACAGGAACCTTCGGGCAAGTCGGAGACGTATCATCCTTAACAGTACCCGTAGGTTTGCTGACTGATGATCTTGAACCCTTCCAGCTGAATTTGCGTGAAGGGCCACATTTCATGGTTACGAGTCCGATGGAAGGTGGCAAAACGACATTTTTGCTGACCTGGATGTTATCACTTGCCTATCATACGTCTCCTGAAGACGTGCAAATATACACGGTAGATATGCGGTATGGTTCCGGAGGACTGGGGGAAATCAGCAGTTTGCCCCATGTCCGCGGACATGTATCCCGTGAAGAACAGCTTGCACCTGTGATCCAACAGTTGTACGATGAAGTTCTAAAAAGAGGCGAGTTAACCGGTGGACCGGAGATCGTTCTTGTTATTGACGATGCGGATACGTTATCCAAGCAATTAAATGATTTTAACGTGAAGGATCAATTGGGAGCGATCGTTCGTCAAGGACGGGATCGAGGTATACATGTGATTCTGTCAGGAGTTCCGGCAGACTTTCCAACCTTTGGTTCTGACTGGGTGAACGATGTGAAGGCTTCCCAGAGCGGATTGTTGTTCGGGACTTTAGACCCTAATGATCTCTCGTTCTTCCGTATTCCTTATTCGGAATCCGGTGGGAGTTCAAATGGGCTGAAGGTACTGCCTCCGGGTCAAGGTTATTATGTTAAACGTAAATATTCCAGGGTTAAAGGTGCAATTCCATGTGATGGCACCTGGAAAATGACTGATTGGATTTCTGAAATTCGTGACCGATGGCATGTTGTAGTTTGAGGGGAGGTGGCTCATAATGTTGACGGTTCATGATTCCAAGCAAAAGGTAGTCACTTTGCAAATAAAAGAGCTTTTTTTCCTGGCCGGGATTCTCGGTTCAGACCGATTGCTTGGCGTGGAAGATCCGTTCCGCGGATATATGGCGGAAGACATTGCTTTGGAGTGGGAACGTGTGAAAACATCCCTGCTTGACAAAGGATATCTGATTCAGGATCAGGACAGCAATGAGCTGATCATGACACCGACCGTTTTCTCCAGGGTAGCCATTGCGGGACTGTCCGACAGGGCTTGCTGGATTCGCTACACGCACAGCGGCAAGTCGTATGAAAGTTATGTGCACTGCACGGATGAACGGGTCGTTGAAGTATCTCGTGTTGCAGACGAACCGGATTCGTTCCGGCTGAGTGATTTGGGGAATGTTCGTGAAGCGATTGATTTTCTGATTCAACGGATGAATTGGAGTGGTCATTCTCCGGCGGAAAAGCCGGCTCTGATGTGCTCCAAGAAAAAATTCTATGATGTGATGAATGATCTGAAGAACAAAGAATTACAGGCAGTGGCTGATGAGTTGGTACAAGAGACGAGCGATCCCGAGGGGTCACTTGCGCTTGCGCGCTGTCTGGTGAACAAGGAATCAGAAGGAGAACTGCGGTTGCTTGTATGGAACGGAGAAGGATGGAATTCACAGTCTGCGGCTTTTGCTGCAAGTACGGTATCCAACTGGCTGTTTCGCATGAGTACTGCGGCTTCGGATGATTGGCTTGTTGCAGCACTGACGACGAGAGAACAGTTTCACGAGATGCTGCTGGACTGGCTTAAACAGCCTGCAGGGGAAGAGGAAAGGTGATGGTAAATGCGCATTCGTGTGGAACCGGATGTGCTTCGGGCACTGAGCAGGCAGATTCAGTATGCGGCGGAGCAAATACAACAAAAGATGACAGTATTGGATCAGGCCATTCATTCGTTGGAGTGGGATCTTGAAGCCCGCGCCGCGATCATGAATGAATGGAATCACAGCAAGCGACTCTGCGAAGCGGCAGTACGTCGTTTTATGGACTTGAGCGTACAGCTGGGACGCAAGGCCTTGTTATTCCAGCAGGTGGACATGGAGTATCGTACAGTGTTGAGTCATGTGAACACAGCCTATGGCAATGCGGTCAATATGTTGAATGTTCTTCAGACAGAGCGTGCAGGGGAGATTATGCCTGCGCATTCGGCAACTGCTGCTGTTGTATCCGATCCATTTTCCGCGGTAGCGGCAGTGTACCGTGTACAGGATGCCGCACCGCCTGATGGCTCACCGGCGACCCTGATTCAGGCTATGCAGCCTGAACCTGTGGCGTGGAGATTCACAGATCCCTCCTTTCGTGGGAGAAGAGGAACCGAACCTGTGGTTTCCTGAGCTCACGGAGGACAAGGTTGAATAAGCAAGACAGCAGAAAGTGAATTTTTTTATAAATAGGCTGTTAGGGGAAGTTTCGAATGCCAAAAATGGGGTAAATAGGATTAGGTCCTTCGGCTTTTGTCCGATCGATCCTTGTATAGTACAATTTGAACAAGCGAATTTAATTGCACAAACCAAGGAGGAATTTACAAATGGCAGGACGTATTTTAGTTACCCCAGAACAGCTTGATCAGGTTTCCAACCAATTTAAACAAAGCGGTGAGCAAAGTCAGCAAATCGTTTCTACATTGACTCAATCCATCACAAGCATGGAAGGACAATGGGAAGGTATGACGAAACAACGCTTCTTCCAAGAATTCCAGGAAGCTAGCAAACAAATGCAATCTTTCGTTCAGACGCTGAATAGCATCAGCGCGGAACTGACGGCTATTGCCAACAAATTCCGTACGGCTGACCAAGCTCGCTAATCTGCGATACATAGTTCGGGCAGGTTCCATATCCGAATTCGCCCAGAATCATATGCAGGAAGCAAGCTGAAGATTTACAACTACAGCAAAAACCGGGCGTTTTCACAACACCCGGTTTTTGTTGCACTATGACAGAATGACAGAGAGAGGGATGAGCATGTCTTTTCAACCAAATCCCGGGGATGAAGTGGTGATTAACGACATTGCCTATATCATTGGGCAGCATCCGGCTGCACCTGGCCTGGCTTACGCCCAAGCTGGAAGGCAGGGTATCGTCTATCAGTTGTTACCCCGTAACGGTTCCATAAGTGGGGCTAAAGCACTAAAAGTATTTTTTCCTAAATTCCGTATCCCGGCTATGGTGTATCAGTCTGAGCATATGGAGTCTTATAGTGAACTGCCAGGTTTGCAGGTATGCAAGCGTGATGTGCTCACTCCGGAAAGAAACGGAGCGCTCATTGGAGAACATCCTGATCTGTTGTATGCGGTATTGATGCCGTGGGTGCATGGTCTGACCTGGTTCGATGTAATCAGCGATCAGAAGCAGCTGACAGCAGAGGAAAGTCTGAAGCTGGCGAGAGCTCTGGCCGGGACCGGTTCAGCCATGGAACAGCGTGGGCTGGCTCATTGTGATTTGTCCGCACCCAATGTGATGATTCCGTTTTTTTCCGAAGTGGAGAACCTGCGAGGGGTTTCAGCAGTAGAACTGGTAGACGTTGAACAGATGTACGGTTCCAGAATGGATCGTCCGGATGCTTTGCTTGCCGGCTCACCGGGCTATGCGGCCCATCGGACAGTGAACAGCGGTTTGTGGAGTGCGTATGCCGATCGTTTTGCCGGAGCAGTTATCATTGCTGAGATGTTAAGTTGGTCTGATGCAGCGATTGTGGAAAAAGCATGGGGAGAAAGTTATTTTGACCAGCACGAAATGCAGACGGTAAATGAACGTTATTATGCCATGAGAGAATCGCTCCAGAAGCGCTGGGGCTCCAAGGTGTCAGATCTGTTTATTCGTGCCTGGGAGAGTCATGATCTCAGCAGCTGCCCTACGTTTGGCGAATGGTTTGTGGCGCTGGCTGCTGTGGATATCCATCTGGCAAGCGCAGCATCTGTTGAAGAATCTGAAGTTAAGGTTTCAGACCAGACAAATGCAGTCGAGACGAACCCGATTAAAGGGACAGGAGCAGGAAACGGTATATCGGATAAACAGGGAATTATGGATCAGAACGTGCCCGCCACGGAACCTTCACCTGGTCAGGAAGCGGTAGTCAATCGTCTCTTCCTTCAGGCGAGAGCATTGGAGGATGAAGGCAAACCGGCTGCGGCGCTCGAAGTGTATCGTTCACTACATCATTTCATTCCGGATAACAGTGCGATGCAGGTGGAAGTTGAGGCTGCGATTCAAGAGCTGGACGCGAAGCTAAATCCCAAGCATGATGATGCAGCTCAGCCAGCCAAGATACCTTTTTACCGATCCAAAAAGTTTATGATTTCTTCGGCGGTGCTGATTGTTCTGCTAGCTGGAACCGTACCAACGGTTAAAATATTGGCCGATCAGGCTGAGGTTAAACAGAAGGAGCAGGCGGCGGCTGCCAAGCAGGCCGAACAAAAGGCTGCGGAAGAGGCCGAAGCTGCGAGGCTGACTGCTCTAAAGCAGCAGGAAGAAGAAAAGAAACAAAAAGCGGCAGATGCGGCGAAACTGGATGCAGAGGAAAAGAAAAAGCTGGCTGAAGCGGAGAAAAAGAAGGCAGAGGCCAAGAAGAAAGAAGAAGAGCGTAAAGCACTTCAGGCCAAGTATGATAAGCAAGCGAAATATGAGGCTTATCTGGCCAAGCAGAAACAACAGAAGCTTGAAGCAGCCAAGAAGGCTGAACAGGAAAAGTACGACAAACAGGCGAAATATGAGGCTTATCTAGTCTGGAAAAAAGAAAATGACGCCAAAATTGCGAAGCAGGAAGCGGAGCGTAAGGCAGCAGCCGAGGCTCAGCGCAAACAGGAGGCGGCTCAGAAAGCTGCGCTCAAGAAAAAACGTGCCCAGAATGTCGTCACACTGATTGCCCATTACAATAAAGCGTATAATGCGCAAAAAGGCAGAAAAATTGAGAATGCCGAATCCTACGCGCGTGATTTTAAAAATCTGTACAATACCGATGCTACCTATTTCAAAGGTGTAGGTAAAGTGGCAGCACGAATGAATGCAATCAATAAATTCCTAAGCAATACGGATTATACATTACCCAACTTGTAAAATAACGTCAACGACGGAGGTGACACATCCCAGATGAACTATACTATTCAAGCATCCCAGCGCACACCCGCACTGATTATCTATCTAATTGATATTAGCGCCTCCATGAACATGGTTCTGGACAACCGTCGGCGGATTGATGTCGTCTATGATGCCTTATCTTTGGCTATTCGCCAAATGGTGTTTCGTTCGACCAAGGGCAACCGACTGACACCCCGTTACAGGATCGCGATTCTGGCATACAGCGACGATGTGTACGATCTGTTGAACGGGATAAAAGGAATTGACGAGATCGCTGCTGTAGGTTCCTTACCAGACTTAACACCGAAAAGATTCTCGGATTCAGCAAAAGCTTTCTTGCAGGCCGAGAAAATTCTGCAGGCTGAAATTCCAAATATGCAGGATTGTCCTGCACCGCTTGTATGTCATATGACCGATGGGGTAGCTACAGGCGAAGATCCGGAGCCCATTGCCAAAAGAATCATGGGTATGAGCGTGCCTGATGGCAATGTACTCGTCGAGAATATTTTTATATCCGATCATCTGCTGGAGGGCCCCATTCCGGAGCCGCGAAGATGGAAGGGAATATCCCAGGAGACAGTCCTCCAGGATGAACATGGGGAGAAGCTGCGCAATATGTCCTCGGTTCTGCCGGAAAGTTATCGTGAAATGCTGGTTGAGGCGGATTATTTGCTTTCACCTGGTGCATTGATGATGCTTCCTGGTACTTGTGCAGAACTGGTATCCATCGGGTTTCAGATGTCCGCTGCTACGCCTGTGAGATAGGAGGGGAAATCATGAGAGCGATGCGTTTGGCAACATTGTCTGCTGGAGATAAGGGAAGCCGTGCGGACCATTATCAGGGCAACTTTCGCTATGTGAGTGTCCAGACCGGGGAACAGCCGTTGACCCGATATCAAGGTACTTTCAAGTGCAGGTACGGTTATGGAAGAGCGGCGGAGACTGTTAATCAAGGAGACACCGGACAGGATTTTGCTGCTGTTCGCATGAATGGTAATGTATGTACTTTCGTATTATGTGATGGGGTAGGCATGAGTTACCTTGGTGATTTTGCTGCACGCTTTCTGGGGAACGCCTTGTTGGAATGGCTGGAAACGACACAGCATCCTTCTTTGGATACTATGGAGCGTCTGCTTCATGATTTGACCAGTCCGGCATCCGAACAGCTGGAGAAGTTGCAGCCTTTGGAAAATTCACCTGTACTGCTGCGGGAAGTGCTGATGGAGAAGCGGAGCAAGGGAAGTCAGGCCATGTATGTGTGTGGACGCATCGAGCTCTCGGCGGGCAATCGAAAAAGCAAAGTGTGGTTAGCCTGGCAAGGGGACTCCCGCATCCGTCTCTGGCGTAACGGTCAAGAACAATCGGCAGCATTTCAGGTGAACTGCCGTACGAATGAACGTTGGTCTACACTGGAGGGTCCGGTTGGTGGCAAACCGCATATCTATGAGGCTAAACTGTCTGCCAATGAAGTAGTTCGTCTTCAACTGTACACGGATGGCCTGAATGACCTGGATGCGATTCAGGCTTATATACCAGATGAGCACATCCAGGTACTGCTGGATGCCAGACATACCGGTGGGCTTGAAGATGATGCCGCTTTCATTGAGCTGGAATGGTAAGGTCGGGTGAAGCATTACGGGATGATCTGATTATGCTGCTAAAAATGGTGAGCCTTAACTGCGAAAAAACTTATCCGTATTGATTTAAAAGACACTCTTTTTGGGTAATCTTGTGAAGAATCTACTTACAGATATTGCATGAACGTACATTCTTACATAATTACTGAGCGAGAAGGAGTGGAATGGATAATGACACAACATAACGGAAAACCAAGATTCGAAGGCAAAGTCGCCATTATTACAGGTGCTGGTTCGGGGATTGGCAAAGCGGCAGCACTCAAACTGGCGAGTGAGGGAGCACATGTTGCACTGCTCGATCTGGTTAATGATCGGATTTCGGAGACGGAAGCCGAAATTAATAAGCTGCGTGCAGGTGCGGCAAGAGCATTCGATGTAGATATTTCCGATCCTGCCCGGGTGGAAAAAGCAGTTCTGGAGACCATTGAATTGTTCGGCGGTCTGGATATCGTTTTTGCCAACGCAGGTATTAATGGTGTATCGGCACCGATTGAAGAAATTCAGGTTGAGGATTGGCAGCAGATTATTACGACCAATCTGAACGGTACTTTTTTTACGATCAAGTATGCACTGCCTCATATGAAGAAACGTGGTGGCGGTAGTATCATTATCACGAGCTCCATTAATGGTAATCAGCGCTTCTCCAGCTTTGGCATGTCGGCGTACAGTACATCTAAGGCGGGGCAGGTTGCTTTTGCGAAGATGGCTGCGCTGGAATTGGCGAAGTTCAAGATTCGTGTCAATGTCATCTGTCCTGGAGCGATTGCCACAAATATTGACCAAAGTACGGTCAAAACGGATGAGTTGCATCAAATCGTCATTCCGATGGAATTTCCGGAAGGCCAGCAACCGCTTGCGGACGGACCGGGTCAGCCAGAGCATGTCGCTGATCTCGTAGCTTTCCTGGCTTCTGCGGAGTCCAGACACATTACAGGTGCGGAAATTGTCATTGACGGTGCAGAATCTCTGCTGAGCTAAATGAGCATTTTGTATCCATCCATAGAGCGACTTTCAATCAGCGTCGTGAACAAGTTAAATGGAAGGATGTAAAATGTTGAAAATGGATGTATCTATGAAGTCGTTCCTCTGGAACGGCTTTTTTTGTTATAATGCTAACATTCGAATAGACACGTGGAACATTAATTAGGAGAGATGAGATGAAGACGGATTTACCGATACAACAGATTATTCCTGAGCTGAGGTTGTTATTTCAGAAGAAGGATACAGGTGTGTTAATTGCGGAGCCGGGTGCGGGTAAAACGACCGTAGTCCCGCTGGCACTTCTGGAGGAGCCATGGGTTGCTGGACGGAAAATCATTATGCTGGAGCCCCGCAGACTCGCCGCTCGCTCGGCAGCTGCACGAATGGCAGCTTCACTAGGTGAAAAAGCAGGACAGACCGTAGGGTATCGGGTGCGGATGGATACGCGTGTAAGTCAGTCCACTCGCATAGAAGTGGTGACGGAGGGTGTATTGACCCGGATGCTTCAACAAGACCAGGGCCTGGAAGACACGGCGATGATTATCTTTGATGAATTTCATGAGCGGCATCTACATGGTGACCTTGGTTTAGCGCTTGCGCTTGAATCCCGGGCCATGCTGCGTCCAGATCTGAAACTTCTAGTGATGTCGGCCACACTGGACCCGGCTCCTGTCTGTGCGTTGCTTGGCGAGGGAACCAAATGGATTGACTGTCCTGGACGAACGTTTCCGGTGGAAACCCGATATGTATCCAAACCGGCATCCGAGCAGATCGAGACTTTTACGGCTCAGACCGTCGTTAAGGCACTGACAGAACAAGAAGGGGATGTGCTGGTTTTCCTACCGGGTGCAAAAGAAATCCATCGCACAGAGCGAGAGCTGTCCAACCGTATGCTTCCTGCTTATGTTGAGGTACATGCTCTATATGGCAGCATGCCTGTAGAACGGCAGGATGAAGCTGTGCGACCCGCAGATGAAGGTAAACGGAAGGTTGTGCTGTCCACGTCCATTGCCGAATCCAGTCTTACCTTGGCTGGAGTTAAAGTCGTGGTGGATGCAGGGCTGAGCCGTGCGTCTGTATTCTCGCCGCGGACCGGCATGAGTCGGCTCGTTACCCTGCCGGTGTCCAAGGCGTCAGCCGATCAGCGGCGAGGGCGCGCGGGGCGGATTGCACCGGGCGTGTGTTACCGGCTATGGAGCGAAGAGGCCCATGGCGTACTGCCTGAGGCAGCAAAGCCGGAGATTGCCTCCGCGGACCTTGCGCCGCTGGCGCTGGAGCTTGCCGCCTGGGGTGTCCAGTCCCCTGCAGAGCTGCAGTGGCTGGACACCCCGCCTGCCGCAGCCTACGGCCAGGCACAGGCGCTGCTGCGCCAGCTGGGCGGCCTGGACGAAGCAGGCCGCATCACGCCCTTCGGGCGGCGGATGAACACGCTTGGCGTGCATCCGCGACTGGCCAGCATGCTGCTCCGCGCGGCGGAGCTCGGGCTGGCCAGCTACGCCAGCATGCTGGCGGCACTGCTGCAGGAGCCTGCGGGCCTCCGCAGCAGTGGCAGTGCAGGCGCGGGCACCGATCTGCGCCCGCGCGTGGAAGCGCTGCTGACTGCGGACAGCAGCGGCATGCCGCAAGCGGCAGCGTATGTCGCAGACGTCGCTGCCGTGCGGCGCATGCTCCAGGAAAGCCGCCAGCTGCGCTCGGCGCTCGGCCCGGCGGCCGATCCGGGACGGCCGGATGAGGACAGCTGCGGATGGCTGCTGTCCTTCGCTTATCCGGACCGGATTGGGCAACGCCGGGAGGACGGCCGCTATCTGCTGAGCAGCGGCCGTGGGGTACGGCTCGCAGCGACAGAATCGCTGAGCCGTTCAGCCTATCTGGTCGCAGCCGAAGCCGACGACCAGGGCGCGGATGCGCGCATCCTGCTGGCTGCGCCAGTGCAGGAGAAGAGATTGCTGGACTTGGGTCCACATCTGTTGCATGAAGAAGTTCAAGTGGCCTGGGACCGAAACACCCGCAGTGTGCGAGCACATAGAAGGCTGCAAATTGGAGCCATTACGTTGAAAGAGAGCAGTATTGCACAGCCACCCGAAGACCAGGTGCTCGAAGCATTACTCTCAGGAATACGTATCGAGGGGCTGGATTGCCTGCCCTGGACAAAATCATCACGACAGCTGGCGGACAGGATGCGCTTTTTGCATCATCATGTGCCGGAATGGCCTGATCTCATCGAAGATCATCTGACCGAAGAACTGGCAGAACATCTCAGCCCTTTTCTGACAGGCATGCGATCTGCTGCGGATCTCAAGAGATTGTCGATGCAGGATGTGCTGCTCGGCGGACTGAGCTGGGAACAGCGACAGCAATTGGATCGTGAAGCTCCTACACATATACAAGTGCCTAGTGGTTCACATATTCCGGTGGACTATAGCCGACCTGAAGATCCTACGCTCGCGGTGAGACTGCAGGAGATGTTTGGACAGCAGGAGACCCCGCGTATTGGTGGTGGTCGAGTACCACTGACCATACATTTGCTTTCCCCGGCGCAGCGGCCTGTACAGGTCACACGAGATCTGGCCAACTTTTGGCGGGAGACTTATTTTGAGGTGAAGAAAGACTTGAAAGGTCGTTATCCCAAACATTATTGGCCGGATGATCCGCTCGAAGCGATAGCGACTAACCGGGCTAAACCACGAATTTAGCTAGAATGTGTTTTCCAGCCTCGGTCTGAGAGTTGGGTCTGAACGTGCTCTGAGTGGGCGAGTATGCGATCGGCGGATTTGTGTCTTGAGTACTAACGAACCACGTGCAGGCCCTAACGCGGTGACCCGCTGCATATCAATGGTCGGTCATTCTCCTAGTCCTTTAAGGATATGATATTGCGGTGGAAGGGTTTGAAAGAAAACAAGGCGGGTAATAACATAGCGAACCACTCAATTAGATGAGGAGGGATTCACTATGCAGAAGAAAATCGTAGGTGTGTTTAATACAGAACGTGAGGCATCTTCCGCAATCGAGGGACTGAAAGCGCAAGGATTTACTTCAGATGAAATCTCGGTAGTTACACAGGATCGGGATGAACTGAAAGCTATTCGCGAAGAGACGGGTACAAAAGCGCCCGAAGGTGTAGCTGCAGGTGCGGCAACAGGCGGAGTGCTAGGTGGAGTAGCTGGATTGCTCGCTGGTATTGGCGCATTGGCGATTCCGGGCATCGGTCCTATTCTGGCCGCAGGCCCTATTGCCGCAGCCTTTACGGGTGCAGCTGTAGGTGCAGGAGCAGGCGGACTTGTAGGTGGACTCGTGGGTCTCGGCATTCCGGAAGAGGATGCAAGACAGTATGAGGAATACGTGCAAAGTGGTAAAATCCTGCTACTCGTGGACTCTACGGATCGGGACACGGATGTTTATGACGTGTTTAGCAGTAACAGTTATGTGAACCGGGACAGAATCGATGTCAATCGGGATGATGTTACGGTTGAGCGCACGGATCTCGATATGGAAAATCAAAGATTGGAAGCTCGGGATAAGGCCGCTCGACTTGGCAACAATACTTTTCTATAATAAATCGGTTCAGTAAAGACAGGAATCTTCAACTGGAATGACATAAGTGAGCCACCAGGTGGTCATCAGCCGGTTTCCTTTAGAGGAAGCCGGCTTTTGTCCCTGTTTTAACTTCCTGCTGTAGCAAGGTTCAGGTGTTAAACCTGCCAGGCAGGGAATAACAATACATACAGTAATACGGCCAGGGCCAGTCCGATCACCAGCAGCATCAGCGTCAGGAACCGAATCAATTTCGTGGATGCCTGGAATGTTTGTGAATTAATCTGATTGCGTTTTCGGTGATAAGCGGAAGCAGAGCACAGGATGATCAGAATACCACTGACCAAGGAAGTAATACCAATGATGATTGCTGCGATATGGGCCATCCGATCATATGCCGTTGAACTGAAGCCGAAGCCGGCTGCAAGAAAGCCAATGCCAACCATGGCAATGCCGGTACGAACCCAGGCCAAAAAGGTCCGCTCGTTGGCCAGATGCTGTTGTACATATTTGGAGTCAATGGTAGTTATGCTTTGGTCTGTATCTGAGATGTGAATCACCCCGTTCATCAATATATGGCTTTATTGTACGTCGTTTTCATGGCAAAACCAAGAAAGGAGGCTGTCTGTTATGCCTCGTAAAGAACGAATTACAGAAATCGAGAGTCTGAGGGGAATTGCTTTTGCGGCGGTCGTCCTTCAGCACTCCATAGCACATTATTCCGTGGTCCCAGAAGCGGGACTGGAAGACGGCGTATTGCTCGCGATCCTGCTAATGCTGTCCAAATTTGCAGTACCCCTGTTTATTTTCATCACAGGTATGGTGCTTTTCTATAATACAGGAGACAAGTTGCATTATGGACGTTTCATGCAAAAGCGTTTAACCGATGTCATCGTCCCCTATATGATCTGGTCACTGATCTACTTCACACTCGCGCCTCGCGGCTGGAACGGATTTGGTTGGCAGGATATCCCTGACCTTGGTTTGAAATTAATCACGGGTAAAACGACCTCGCATTTTTGGTACATTATTATGCTTATTCAGTTTTATCTGTTGTTTCCCCTGTTTTTGCGAGCAATCCGTTATGTTTATAACCGATATGAGGCGAAGGGGCGCACAATAGCTCTTCTGATTTCCGGTGTGGTGTACCTTGTGCTCGCGGATCAATTGCGAAATATCGCCAGGGTTATGGAATGGTTGAATGTCCCGGTGCTGACCGATGCCTTTACAACCTATGCCGATCGAAATTTTTTGTATTTCTTTTTTTATTTTGTGCTTGGTGCGGCAGCCGGGCTATCGGTTCAACGCTGGAATGAGTGGATTCAACGTTTGCGCTGGGGATATTGGACCGTGTTTATAGTCCTTGGTCTTCGGTTTATATATAAGTTAATGCAAGAGTTCCAGAAGCCGGAGGGCATACAGATTACGTTCTATACTGTTAGTCTCATCCGGCCGGATATGATTTTATTCCTCATTGCGTCCATCATGGTGATGTACCACCTGGCTGGCAAGCTCCACAATATCAGAGTAACAAGATTGCTGGCATGGATTGGCGGGGTGTCATACGGGGGCTACCTGATGCACATGCTGATGTTGCGCTACAGCTACATTCCGGATGAACAGTTTTATGTGGCATTGGGTTTAAACCCCGTAGTGCGTACAATCATCACTTGGCTGCTGGCGCTTACGTTATCCTGTGTACTTACATGGCTCATCTCTCGCGTAAGCTGGGGCAAGTGGATTGTGGGAACCGTACCGAAGTCCAAACCTGATTAACAGGTGAATACATCATCATATGAAAAATTCAGAACAACAGTGAGTTTAGGGCAAAAAAAATGAAGGCAACAACCTGACAAAAAGTGACGCCAATAACACGACGAACACTTTTGAAATAAATTTTAAAATTTCATTACATGAAAAATTCATAATAGAAAACCCAAATTCTCGCTCTACCTTACGTTCCTGCCTATCCATCATTTCTCCTTCTTGCCTTCCAACGCCCATGGACTAAAGGAAGAAATACGGATAAAGATGGCAGAAGGGGAACATAAGTTTTATAATACTAGATATATAGAGCTGACAGGAGGGGAATGAACGTGGCTTTTATGATTGCGCAGCGGGCATTTATTAAGCTGTATCTGATTACCATGGTTGAACAGCATAGGGGATACGGCTATGAAATGCTGGAGGCAATGAAGCAGGAATTCAAAGCCTACGGTTATGTACCACCCCAGAGCGAGATATACCGGGCGCTGCATGAATTGGTTCAACAGGGTGTCTTTTATCGTACGAAGAAGCTGAAGGGCAGTGATCCCAAAGTCGATTTTCAGGAAATCGTTTTATATCACTTCACGGATGATGGTGCGGAGAAAGCTGAATTATATAAAAAACAGGTTAAAGCCGATCTCGATCGTTGTCTCGGCATGTTACACAAGGCAGAAGAGGACAATTACGGAGTGAAAGGAAGATAAGCATGCACAGACACTTACAGTGGGGTGTACTTGGTACATCTACAATCGCGAAAAATGCAGTCATTCCGGCGATTCAACAATCCGAACGTGGTGAAGTCTTGGCGATTGCCAGCCGCAGCAAGGAGAAGGCGGAAGCCCTTGCGAATGAACTCGACATTGCCAGAGCGTATGGTAGTTATGATGAACTCATTGCGGACCCGGATATTGAAGCTGTGTATATTCCTCTGCCGAACCACATGCACAAGGAGTGGACAATTAAGGCTGCTCAGGCTGGAAAACATGTATTATGTGAGAAACCAGCTGCTCTGAATTCAGAGGAAGCGGCGGAAATGATTGAGGTATGTCAACAGCACGGCGTACTGTTTGCAGAAGCCATTATGTATCGATACCATCCGAAGCATAGACGTGTGCAAGAGATTATAGCCAGTGGGGAGATTGGTACGGTCAGAGCCCTCCATGGCAATTTCACCTGTAATACTGCTGACGATAAAGATAATGTAAGGTTCAAAAGGGAGATGGGCGGAGGATCATTATTTGATCTTGGCGTATATCCTATCTCGGCAGCTCGCATGTATCTGGGGCAGGAGCCGGAAGCGGTAACGGTACATGCACTATTCTCGGAAGAACATGATGGCGTCGATATGATGGCCTCAGGACTTGTGGAGTTTCCCAATTCAGTATCATTAACGTTTGACTGCGGAATGTGGGCTTCTGGACGAGCCGAGATGGAGATACTTGGTACCGATGGTCGGATTGAACTGCCCAAGGTGTTCGGCTGGGAGAACAGTGATATTCCACCACAGATTATCGTGCACACCGATTCCGTCAGCCGTGAGGAACGTGTATCGGTGTCCAACTCCTACGTTTTGCAGGTGGAGACCTTTGCAGCCGCAGTGCTTGAAGGAAAAGCGTTACCGTTTAGTCCGCAAAATACCATTCAGAATATGCGTGTTATTGATGCATGTCTGGAATCGGCAAGAACCCGTCAACGGGTGCAATTATAGATTAAAGCAAGAGCAAACATGATAGCATGATAGATGATAAGAAATGATCGAAATGGTAGACTCCATCCGCGGGATGTGAGTCTTTTGTTATATTTAAATGTTATATTTATATATTTTTACAATAATAACGGTTGAATTTGATATTTCCTCCAAAATGATGTGATATAAATAGTAAATAGATGGCTTGTTCACTATAATCTAGCAGAACGTACATCCTGGCAGAATTCACATCTCATATCACTTACATAGTGGCAACGTTCATCCATTTTAGAGTCATTGGGAGGCTGGATTTATGAAAAAGTTTTTGTCTACAGCTCTGCTAGCGGTTATGTTAACGATTGTTTTCTTCACAGGTTCACAGATCGCTCCGGTTGGACAACAGAAGGCTTCAGCTGCAACGTGTACCATTATCAATACGTTTACTGGTGTGGCCAACTATCTCAGCGCTAACGGGCAACTGCCATGTAACTACATTACCAAAGCACAGGCAACGGCACTAGGCTGGGTATCGTCGCAAGGTAATCTCGCTACGGTTGCTCCAGGCAAAAGTATCGGTGGAGACGTATTTAGCAACCGGGAAGGCTTGCTTCCAGCAGCGAGTGGCCGCACTTGGCGTGAAGCGGATATCAACTACACTTCCGGTTTCCGTAATTCTGACCGTATCCTGTACTCCAATGACGGCTTGATTTACAAAACGACAGACCACTATGCATCCTTTACTCGCTTGAAATAAGGAAGGACAAGACAGACATGAAGAGGGTAGTACTTAACGGTGAGGACTTTTACAGCACAACAGAGTTACATGAGCTATTGAAGCAAAAGCTTGAACTGCCAGACTTTTACGGTGCAAATCTGGACGCCTTGTGGGACTGCCTTACAGGCATGATTGAGCTGCCGCTTGAATTAATCTGGACGAACTACCAGATCAGCAAGGAACGGCTGGGTAGTGAGGCAGAGAAGGTGTACCAGTTGATGCTGGAGGCGGATGAAGAGAGTATTGGATTTCAATTCAAGACTGAGGACTAGTACATGAATTACGAATCAAAGCAGCAAATATTGGTGCAAAGAGAACAGACCCTTCGGTCTGTTTTTTTGTATTTTATAGGGATATACACAACGTTAAAAATATTTTCACGAAAGGGTTGATTTTCGCATATCATACGTTAAAATAAAATTAACATTAAAAATATTTTCACGTTGAGAGGCGGAGTAATCATGAGCGAAGGTACAGTCGCACACAAACAAGGGATCGGGGAATTAATTCGGATTAAACCATATGTGCAGTTTATGGTGAGCAAGGTAGTATCCAGATTCGGCGATTCGATTGATTCCATTGCCTATAGCTGGATGGTGTACATTCTTACAGGTTCAAAGCTGCTAATGGGAACACTGCTGGCTGTTAACTTTTTGCCGAGTATCTTTCTGGGGCTGTTTGTCGGCGCACTGGTTGATCGCATGTCGCCCAAAAAGGTGATTGTGCTCACGAATACTGGTCGAGGATTATTTGTTGGCATTACAGCACTATTGTTTGGTCTGGGTGAGCTGCAAGTCTGGCATCTGTTCGTCATCACCATTTTGAATTCCCTTCTGGAATGTTTCGCGTCACCCGCAGAGGTATCCAGTATACCGCGATTACTTCCCAAATCGATGCTGCTGTCTGGTAATGCCATGGCCTCATCTGCAACCCGGGTTGCAGAACTCGCAGGACTTGCAGTGGCGGGAACGTTAATTGCAACGGCAGGGATTACATGGACGATATTGATCGATGCGGGCTTGTTTGCTTTAAGTGCACTCCTGATGAGCCGTGTGGGGTACCCGAAAACTAAAAAATCATCTAACAATGAAAATAAAACATTAGAATCATCTGATTCTCCTCCAGTAAGAAAAAGTATATTTTCTGAAATGACAGAAGCCTTTCATTTTATGCGTAAACATGTGTTGTTACTGATCGTTTCCATTCTGTTTGCCTTCGTTAATTTCTGTCTGATGCCATTCAATGTTCTTCGCACGCCATATGTCATTGAAACGTTGCACGCCGGAGCAGGAGGGTTAAGTCTACTCAGTGGGCTGATTGTGGCAGGCATGCTACTGAGTGGCTTGTGGCTGTCTCACCGAGGATCGAATTACCGTAAAAGTGTACTGGTCATCGTCGGCATTGTCATGTTGGGGCTCAGTTATGCCATGACTGCAATCCCGGCTTACATGACGTCCTACCAGCTGCCTGTTGCTTCTGCCTTTTGTCTGATGATGGGCATGGGGATTCCACTCGCTACAACACCCCTTGCGTCCTATCTGATGGAAGTTACGCCTTCCGATATGCTTGGCAGAGTGTATGCCCTTCAAAGTATGCTCGTTGTGAGTGTTGCTCCATTAGGCAGCTTGGTTTCAGGAGCCCTTGCCGATTGGGTGGCATTGCCGATTCTGTTTATCGTGTTTGGTGTTTTGCTTGCTATGTCAGCCGCTTTGGTACTTCTGAGCAAGACTTTCCGCACCGTTCTATAAAAAGGCTTCAGGAAGCCTGTTATCTTCAGTCTGTTTTGACCGAAACCCTGTTCGGACGGTATAATATACACATGATGGGCAACAGGTACCCCGGAAATGAGGATACAGGTATGCAGCGCAAAGTACTTTCAACGATTGAAGAAATCAAGGTCTACTCCGATCCGTATCGGATACAGATCATGAATATGTTTAATAAACAGGGTAGACCCTCTACGGTTAAAGAGATCGCAGACCAGATGGGCGAAGTGCCAGCCAAGGTACATTATCATGTGAAAAAACTGGAAAAAATCGGTCTGCTCACCATCGTATCCACTCGTGAAATTAATGGAATCATCGCCAAATATTATGAGCCCTTCAAGGGAGAAATCCAGCTCCGTAACGAAGATGAAGAGAATTCACCTTTGAAGGAGGTATTTCGTTCCGAAACCTTCAAATTGTTAAATGAAATGTTTGAGCAGAGCCGTCGGCGATTCATGAATCAGGCGGAAAACGGGGACCGTATGTTTATCTCAGATATGACGTTGTATGCTAGCCGGGAAGAAGTAGAGCAGTTGTACAACAACATTACGAAGATGTGTGAACCCTATTTAACGAAAGACAGGCATGATGCGGACCAAGAGGTCTTTCATTTATTCAGTTCCCTATCCAAAGATACGGTGAATAAGCCTGCTTCGGGAACCACTGGGAAATTGAAAAAGAAAGCTTCACCCGATAAGGGCAAGTCTGTTGCGAAAACGTCAAGACCTGCTAAAAAGCAGAAGGAATCCTCGTCTGGTGGTCAGGCGGAAGATTAACCGAAGCATATTCATCGGCTTTATTGAAGTTCCGTCTGTGTAAAGATGATATGCTGGACCAAGAAAAAAAGCCGCCATTGGCGGCTTTTTCATGCGTAATTTGGCATGGTGAAAGACATGTACCTATCTAAGCGTAAACGACCTTAATTCGTTCATAAACTACATGTTTTCATCATAATCTTTCACGTCACGTTTGGCTGCAGTTGCGGGGGAGTTCGATGTGCCATATTCCTCGACGGCTTCCCAGGCGTCAGCGTTATCGAACTTGCCAGCATTGCGCTGTCTTACTTCACCGGCACCGCTTGGCGGCATCGTCATGACTTCCTCCTCAACGGGCCGTTCGTTGCTTAACTCGCGGTTAGGCGTATCATCGATACAGTAGGCTGTGTAAGGGATCGCTTCGAGTCGTTCAAAGGGAATATCCTTACCACAGGTCACACATGAGCCATACGTTCCCTGTTCGATTCGCTCCAACGCTTCATTCACCTGGTTGAACTCGTCGGTTAACGTATCATCTATCGCCAAGTCACGGCTTCGCTCAAACGTCTCCGTACCAGCATCTGCTGGGTGATTATCGTATGATGACAGCTCGCCAGTTGAATCTTTCAGGGACTCGGCTGGAGCACCGTCTTCCATGCTGGATTCAAAATGACGCTGTAGGTTTTCACGTTGTTCCAAAAGAGCGTTTTTCAGCTCTTGAAGTTGATCTTTGGTTAATGTACTCATAAGGACATGCTCCTTTCCCGCAATGGGGTTGTAGTCAGTCCTTACCCGAATTTCATAAGAAGCAATCAGTTTCATGTGTAAAGAGGGTCGTTCGATTTTATATCTGACGGATAATGTGTTATAAAAAATATAGAGAGAAAATGCGGCGGTATCGAAGATCTTCTTGTGCTTACCGCGGCGCGTTTGATAATGGAGGGTTGTCAATATGGATGAGCATATGAAACGAAGATTGGACAAACAAAGACAATTGTTCAAGCAATTGGGCGTGCAGCTCGACGCTTTATCGATTCATGAAAAACAATTCAACTATAAACTTCGTGGTTATGATCCGGATGAGGTGGATGCCTATCTAGATTTGGTTATTAAAGATTACGAACGTTTCTATGCCAATATAGCGGATCTGATGGACAAGTGGCAAGAGCAGCAGTTAACGATTCGGGATCTGAAGTCGTCGGCGAAGCCAGTGGAAGATCCAACGAAGATTGATCGCAAACAACTGGATGATATTGTGAAACAATTGGAGTACAGCGTTCGGCAGTTAAAAATCCGGGCACGCCCTGAACAGGACCTGTTCTCCGAGTAAGTCTGCACATCTGGGATGATATAAAATCAGCATTATAATGCTCAAATAAAAGGTGGTTAATCATGAGTACTCATTTTTCGGTCAGTGTGCATTGTTTGTTGTTGTTGTCTTTCAGCGCGCCTGAACGAATCACTTCGGCACTGATTGCAGGTAGCGTGAATACCAACCCTGTTGTGGTCAGACGTATTCTGGGCGGGTTGAAAAAGGCAGGACTTGTGGACTCCTCACCGGGAACGAGAGGATTTTACCTCGCCAAGCCCTCAAGCGAAATCACATTAGCCATGATCTATCAGGCTGCCAAGGATGAAGGCCCATTGTTTCCGATTCACGGTAACTGTAATCCGAATTGTGATGTTGGCCTTCGTATTGATAGCCTTCTGACCAATTTGTATCAGGTTGCCGAAGCAAAGGTGGAACAGTTTTTCGCATCCATTACCCTTGAAGATATGGAGCGTTCCTGTTCCCAACTTGAAGTTCTTCCAACACATGCCGAATAAAGCGTAATGTAAGGGAAAGGGAAGGTGTGCTGTACTATGAAAATTATTGTCATCTCGGACACTCATTTACCTCGAAGAGCACGTAAATTACCCGATCCCTTGGTTGAGGCGCTATCAGATGCTGATCTGATTCTCCATGCGGGAGATTGGTCGGACTGGAGTGTACACAAGCTGCTCAGCGCTTATGCACCCGTTGAAGGTGTTGCCGGTAATACGGACCCGCCTGAAATAGGTCAAAAACTCGGGTTCTCCCGCATCGTTGAAGCGGACAGTTTACGTCTTGGTCTTGTACATGGTCATCTGGGATCGAAGTCTACAGAGCAGAATGCGATCCACACTTTTGCAGGACAGCAGGTGGATGCTGTGATTTTTGGACATTCGCACATTCCAGTGATGCATACGGTCAATGATGTGCTGATATTTAATCCGGGCTCTCCTACGGATCGGCGCTTTCAGCCCCAATATTCTTTTGGTATCATGACGACACATTTAGGGAAGTTGCAGGCGGAACATGTTTTTTATGATGTAAAATAGAAGTTGCAAACCAGGCATCTCGAATCAGAAGGATCTTCTGTTATTCGGGGTGCTTTTTGCTATGTATGCATTCAAAAGGGAACTTGCAAGTTATCTCTGAATGGGGAATATGGTCTGCTGTTTATCTGTCATTCATCTCTTCTCGTTGCCCCCTATGGAGGCCTTCGTATGAATGATACAATGCGTTTACAACAATAAATTGAATACGTTTACATAAGGAGATGAATGTTGATGAAATTGTCTGTATTCACTGTTGCCACACCGGACTTGACCGCAGAAGAATTGGCTTCTGCTGCAGCCGCAGCAGGCATTGAAGGGATCGAATGGAGATATCGTGGAATACCGGCGGATGCTTTGTCCGAAGAACCTTCTTATTGGAGACATAATCGTTGCTCGATAGATCCGGATCAATGGGAGGAACAGGTACCTGCATTTCGTGAAGCGGCAAAAAAGCATGGCAGACAGTCGATTGCATTGGTGCCATATCTGAGCTGTGGAGATCTGCTTGCGACGGAGCAAGCATTTCAAACGGCACAAGCCTTAGGAGCATCCATGATGCGTGTTGGAGTTCCTGGTTATGATCGCAAAACCAGCTATCCTGAATTATACAAACAAGCTGTGCATTATCTGAATGAGGTTCAAGAGATGGCCCAACAGTATAAGGTAAAAGCTGTAGTAGAGACTCATCACCAAACGATTGCTCCCACTGCATCACTGGCTTATCGGCTCGTGCAATCGCTGGATTCACAGCATGTAGGAGTATTGTACGATCCAGGTAACATGGTCCATGAAGGATATGAGAACCATCGTATGGGACTGGAATTACTGGGACCTTATCTGGCACATGTGCATGTGAAGAATGCGGCCTGGTTCAAGGATGCATCTAACATGAATTCGAATTCCAGTGTGAATGAAAAAAATACAGAAATCTCGTTAACATCAAACTGGCATTGTCAGTGGGCCCCCTTGACTGAAGGCGTGGTGAACTGGTTGCAAGTATTCCGTGACCTCAAATCCGTTGGATATGATGGTTATTACGGGATTGAGGATTTTAGCGGAGTCTTGGAATCGAAGGCGATGCTACAGCATTTTGCAGATGTTTTTGCCGAAATTGAACGTCGTGTGGACGAGGAGGTAGAGGTATGAGTTTGGTTCGAGTAGCCGTCATTGGAATTGGGAATATGGGTGCAGCCCATGCCAGAACGTTGGTAGCAGGTGAAGTACCTGGTGCAGAACTGGTGGCTGTGTGTGATGTGAGACAAGAAATGGAGAGCTGGGTATCCAGCAACCTTCCGGCTTCAGTCACCTATTG
Organism: Paenibacillus sp. LK1; assembly: GCF_002750415.1. Classification (NCBI taxonomy): domain Bacteria; kingdom Bacillati; phylum Bacillota; class Bacilli; order Caryophanales; family Paenibacillaceae; genus Paenibacillus; species Paenibacillus sp. LK1. The sequence goes on along the minus strand of NZ_PEII01000001.1, from coordinate 326,311 downwards.
GCAGGATGCGGAGCAGATGATGTCATCAGGGACGATTGATGCGGTAATTATAGCAACTCCGCATTATGACCATCCCGAAAAGGCCATTCAGGCTTTTCAGTATGGCTTGCATGTCATGATCGAGAAACCTGCCGGTGTATACACCAAACAGGTACGCAAGATGAATGAAGCGGCTGCTGCCAGCGGCAAAGTGTTTTCCATGATGTATAACCAGCGAACCAACCCTTTATATATCAAACTAAAAGATCTGATTGCCTCGGGAGAACTGGGCGAGGTACGACGCACCAACTGGATTATTACGAACTGGTATCGCTCTCAGAGCTATTATGATTCAGGCGGATGGCGGGCAACGTGGGCTGGTGAAGGAGGCGGTGTCCTGATCAACCAGGACCCTCATCAACTGGACTTGTGGCAATGGACCATCGGCATGATGCCGGTGCGTATGCGTGCCTTCTGTTCATTCGGCAAATACCGGAACATTGAAGTGGAAGATGATGTAACGGCATATGTCGAGTATGAAAATGGAGCAACAGGTGTATTCGTGACCACAACGGGTGAAGCACCAGGCACCAACCGATTTGAAGTCAATGGGGATCGAGGCAAAATTGTCATTGAAGATGGTCAGTTGACCTTCTGGCGTCTTCGTGAACCCGAACCTGAATTCAATCAGAGATTTACCGGAGGATTTGGACAGCCAGAATGCTGGAAATGCGAGGTGCCAATTACGGGTGTGGAAACCGGACATCCTGGCCTGATTCGCAACTGGATCGATGCCATCCTGAACGGGACTCCGCTTATTGCTCCCGGTGAAGAGGGTATCCATGGTTTGACTTTGTCTAATGCTATGCTGCTGTCAACCTGGACGGATAACTGGGTAGATCTGCCGATCGATGAGGATTTGTTCTATGAGCATTTGCAGCAGCGGATTGCCAGTTCAAATACAAAGAAAGACAAGGCAGAGAGTGGTAGTCAACCTGCCGATCTGTCACAGACATTTAAGTAAGGTAATTGTGTAGCTGGTTATTCACGAATCCCAGACGGAAGGACGGAGAAGACATGGCAAAAGACGGAATGTTCTATGCTCCAAAGAGTCTGAAAAAAGAGGTCGTATGCGGTCCAGGTGAGTTTACCATTGCTGCTGTGGCGTTGGACCATGGACATATCTACGGTATGGTTGGTGGGCTGGTGGAGGCTGGGGCAACGCTCAAATGGGTATATGATCCTGACCCGGCTAAAGTCGAGGCCTTTCGGAAACAGTTCCCACAGGCACAGATCGCGGCATCTGAAGCGGAGGTACTTGCTGACGATGAAGTGCAGCTCGTAGCCGGAGCAGCCATTACATCGGAACGTGCGCCACTCGGCATGAGAGTCATGGCTGCAGGCAAGGATTATTTTACGGACAAAGCACCGTTCACGACACTGGATCAACTGTCTCTTGCACGTGAAGAGGTTAAACGCACTGGGAAGAAGTATATGGTCTATTACAGTGAGCGTCTGCACGTGGAAAGTGCAATCTATGCCGGACAACTGATCGAACAGGGAGCCATCGGCAAAGTTGTACAGGTTATGGGGACAGGGCCGCATCGATTGAATGCGGGTGGTCGGCCTGAATGGTTCTTCCAGCATGAAAAGTATGGTGGCATCCTCTGTGATATTGGAAGTCATCAGATCGAGCAGTTTCTGACCTTTGCTTCATGTACGGATGCAGAAGTGGCGTTCAGTCGGGTGAACAACTTCAATCATCCACAATTTCCGGAACTGGAGGACTTTGGCGAAGCATCACTCATCGGCAACAACGGGGCTTCAGGTTACTTCCGCGTTGACTGGTTTACACCGGATGGTCTGGGTACCTGGGGCGATGGGCGAACGGTTATTTTGGGAACGGACGGATACATTGAACTGCGTAAGTATATCGACGTGGCGAGAGAGCCTGAAGGCGATCAGGTATACCTGGTTAACCATGAAGGGGAATACCGTTATAGCGTCAAAGGACAGGTAGGTTATCCATTCTTCGGTGAACTGATCCGGGACTGTCTCGATCGAACAGAAATCGCGATGACACAAGAGCATGCGTTTAAGGCGGCAGAACTCTGCTTGATTGCGCAGCATAAGGCAATGAGTGAGAGAGTGGTATGGAGTAGTGGTGCGAAGTAAATGCATTATTTAAGATAGTAATAGATTATGTAGGTGGAGAGCGGCCTGATGTATAGGCTGCTCTTTTGTTTGTTGTAGTACCTTCGCAAATGGAACAATATGGTTTATTATGTATGTAGTTCAGAAAGTGAGTTAAATGTGGTGTTTACGAAGTGCATAAATTAGATGTTAGATGAAATTTCCGATATGAAAGGATATCTAATTCTATGGGAAACACAATAGTTTTGAATAGAAATAGAGAAAATATTAAACCACTCTCAATGACTAATACTTTGACAGAGGTGTTCTTAGAAGTATTAGTGTTAAGTGGTTCTATGACTGCAAAAACAAATCGTGAAAAAGAACTTATTATTTGGCTGGCTCAGCGAGATCAGGAAGTTGTTGGAATGGGTACAGTAGGTTTTGATATAGATGAACTACCATGGACAATAGATGACTTCACAAAAGAGAAAGAGTTCCTAATAGAAGTATTAGAAAATGCAATAGGTGGGCAAGTTTGGATTAAGTTAAATTATGAACCAAATAAAGAAATGGTCGTTACGTGTCTAGAACATTTCAAAAAAATGATTTTATCATTTGAAGTAAATGATGTAGATGAGCAACAGTATTTTGAATGGACAGAAGGCAATGATCAAGATGAGACACCAACAGTACCAGTAGGTTATCCAAAATGCGACAGACATAATATCTTTTTGTCATGTCACGGATGCTTGATATGTAACAAAGAATATTGAGAGCGTTATATCAAGAAGTCGGCAACATCATCTAACATTATATCCACGCATCGGAGCCTGACGGCTCCTCGGTCCGCCCGAAGGGGATTAGCAGGGAAGTGGAATCAGGCGGACACATCCGCACCGACTAACCGCATCGCGTCCGGCTGCTTGCGGAGCCTTAAGTCGGTGGGACGTCGTGGATACAGGAACGTTATCGGAAATCTTCGTAAATATAAATCAAATAAACTCAAGGGGGATTGCGATGAAGAATCAAAAACCAGTAGCTATTGAAGAATACAATGAAGAATGGCCAAAAGCATTCAATATAATAGAATCAATTTTATCAAATAAACTTGGTGGTCTAGCATTACTAATCGAGCACGTTGGAAGTACATCGGTACCGAATCTTGCAGCCAAGCCAATAATTGATATTGATGTAGTAATTGAATCTATGAAGTACCTACCAGGGGTGATCAAGAAGCTAGACGAACTAGGATATGTACACGTGGGTGATTTAGGAATTAAGAACAGAGAGGCATTTGCAAGAAAGGACGTTTATGTACCTTACAGTAGTGAAGGCTACGTGAAGCATGAACATCATCTATACGTATGCAATAGAGAAAGTGACGAACTAAAAAGACATATAATGTTTCGAGCCATATTAAGAAAGTATCCCTTGTTGGTATCTGAGTACACAAATTTGAAGATCCAACTGTCAAGGGAATTCAGAAACAATCGCAAAGCCTATACTGAAGGAAAGACAGAATTTGTTACGAGGATAATGAATGAGTATAAAGATGTTTTGTAGAGTATTTCAGTAAGACGAAGACATCCGATAACAAAGTGTTCCAACTTCGCGACTGTCGTCGCTCGGTCTGCCTGAGGAATTTTCATTGATGCAGATTCAGGCAGACACATCGTTTTCCTAAGATAAGGGAAATCGACGTCAGGAACACAAAAACGTTACACGAAATCATCGGAACAACATTCAACACTAACTAAAGGAGTGACCTGAATGATAAAGTCGCCTGGAGGTTCACTTTTTCCATATTATTATAAGGGTGGAGAAATCCATTGCCTTAAATATGGAAGTAAGTATAAAAAATATGATGAACTTTTTGAATTAATGAGACTGGAAGAAGAATTTATTTTTAAAGCGAATAAAAAACTGAAGATATGGATTGATCTGTATGAAACATCTACAACAGAAATAGTTCTTCAAGAACTTGTGAACAATCTAAATAACTTGAATGGCTATGTAAAGAAAATCTCATTTGTTGGACTTTCAAGTATAAGTAAATGGAAGTTAAAGCGCAAAATAAAGAATTTAAAGCTAGAATACCCTGTTACATATTTCTCAGATCCGGAGGAAGCAAAGACTTGGTTGATAAGTGAAAGATAGTGAATGTAGCTCAAGAAGGCGATGAATCTGATAACACATCATTCACGCATCGGGCATACGGCCCTTGGTGCGCAGAGACATTTCGAGGAAGCATGTTCAGCGGACAACCTTCTACGGAGGTTCGTGATTGCAAAAACGTTAAGTGAAATTACTGAAGAGAGGGAAAGTACTTGATTTTAGAATATTTAGATAAATATGCTCAGAAGGCTTAACGAGAGGTTACTTCAATAATAACTTGTCCAACTTTTTTGTTTTCTAATGACCCTAATCTAACCAGAAATGAAGCAAATTATAATTACGTGTACATCCATGGATTCAATAGACTTTTAAAGAATAATAGAATATCATCAGATCAATTGATTGAAGTGTTTTCTTTTCTTGAGAAAGAAATTGAGATATACCTTATGAAGCACTACACAGGTAAAAATTTTATGTATTACTTGAAGGCGGATGCTCTAGTCCCGGCATTTACAATAACAATTGTATCGCATTATGAAGATAAAGAGGTGCAAGAAAGTGTATCTTTATTTGAATTAATTGATTGGTACAAAGAAAATGCATGTTTTGATGGATTGGAGATAATTGCGAGAAAGATAAGTGATGAAAGTAAAGAAGCAGAGTCTAAAGGAGCTTTTCCGGATTCAGTAAAAACATATACAAAGACAATTAATACCTAGATAGCAATTCAAAGAGGTTCTTAACTCCACTTAACATAATATTCACACATCGGGCATACGCCCTCGGTGCGGCAGAGGGATTTCAGGGAAGCAGAAGCAGCGGACACTTCCGACTCCGTCGGACGTCGTGAATACAGGAACGTTATATGTAATAGCTGCAAAGAAATAATAAAAAAAAATTAAATTACTTTGGAGGTAAGTCGAGATGGAGAGCAAAAAAATCGATAGTAATGAATTCCCGATATTGGAATTTGATGAATCGCGAGTTGCAATAATAGAGGCAACTAATTTTATTAAGCCAAAAGAAGAATTTGAATACTGTGTCATAACATTTTTTCGAGAGGTAATTGAAAAAATGAAAACGGAGGGAAAGTTGAAAGAAGTTGCATCTCTACATTGCGAGACTGTAGATTTGCCAATATATGAAACATATTATCAAGGAAAAAAAGTACATATTACTTTGGGGTATTTAGGAGCTGCAGGTTCAGCAGGATTCTTAGAAGAACTGATAGCCTATGGTTTTCAGAAATTTATAGTTTGTGGTGGTGCAGGTGTATTACAAAAAGACATTGCTGTTGGACATGTAATAGTACCAGTTTCGGCAGTGAGAGATGAAGGAGTATCATACCATTACATTAAGCCATCAAGAGAAGTTGAATGTAATCTAGAGGTATTAAAATTCATAGAGGACGATTTTAATATACATAACATAAGGTATATTAAGGCCAAAACTTGGACGACAGATTCATTTTATAGAGAGACTAAAGAAAAGGTTGAGTTGCGGAAAGCAGAAGGGTGTATAACTGTAGAAATGGAAGCAGCAGCATTTATGGCTGTCTCACAATTTAGAAATGTAAAATTAGGTGTTATCTTGTATGGCGGTGATGATTTAAGTGGTGTCGAATGGGATAGTCGAAGTTGGAATAGCAGAACAGAAATAAGAGAAAACCTTGTTCAAATATCAATGCGGATATGCAGTTCCTTATAACTGAAATAGCTATAATCTATTTACATATAAACACCGTATTCACGCTGCGGGGCTTTGGTCTGAAAGGGGCATTTCGGAGAAATGGATTCAGGAGACAATCCTGCGAGGCTAAGTGGCGGAGCCACCCGGTCTTAGCGGACCTTAAGCCTCTCGGGTTCGTGAATACAACAACGTTATGCGCCATTACCGGTAAATATTAAAGATAATATTTAAGGAGATAATTTATGAAAGGTAAGATACTCTTCTTATTTTTTATCACGATAATGTTTTCATCTTGTCAAAATATTAGTCAATCGACTACTTTGAATAGCGAAACTAAATCAATAATGAATTCTGAACTGCATCCTGACTTAGAGAGTAAAGGTAATGGAACAGAATCGAAAGAAATAACTGAAGGTCGATCAGAGCCTTCTAACAATGAAGTGTTATCCATGAGAATTGGGAACTACGATTTAAAAGGAGAATTTTATGATGAAATGCTTCGAAATCCTATAGATCATGATTATGAAGTAGAATTTAATGAATTTCAAAATTCCAAAGAGATTATTAAAACAATGGCATGGGGAGCGTTGGAAAGCAAATATACAGAAATTTGGGATAAAGAGTTGAACCAAATATATAAAAAGCTTCTTTCTAAGTTGGATAGAGAACCAAGAGAAGCACTAATCGAATCGCAGAAAGAATGGTTACAGTATCACTTAAGGGAAACAACATTTGTAGAGAAGACATTTATTAATAATGGTTACCTTGGATCAAAAGGATCGGTAAGCCTAGGCACGGTTATACGGGAGAGAATTAGGGAAAGAACGATGCAATTATTTGAATATCGATATTTGCTAGATAGTGAAGTTGAGTTTTTATACCAAAGTGAAAAATAGAGTTGGAATCTTGATCAAAGGTTTCTAGGTGATGCTGCTTCGAAGACAGTAACGTCGCTTAACAATGTATTCATGTTGTGGGGCTAGCACCCCTTGCTTGTCAGATGTATAATCATGGAAGAACAATCAGACAACAAACGAGCCAGTCTAAGATAATTGCTATCTAAGGCTGGCTCGTTTCGTGAATACGAGAATGTATATGAAACTGGCTAAACCCTGATAAAACACAAAACCCGGGAGGGAAGTTTTTTGAATAACTTGATTGAGAATGTTGATCATGTTCAAATACCTGTTAAAGATGTTGATCAGGCAGTAGGATGGTATAGTGAAGTGTTAGGACTAGAACCACTGACAGTTTATCCTCATGCAGCATGGCTGAAATTCAATTCAGGCCCGGTACTGATGCTTCACTTCAGTTCGAAAAATGATAAGACATTATGGTTATCCAATGATGGTTTTCCTATGCCATCATTTATGTTTCTAACAAAGGACATTGAATTATTACACACAACGTTACAAACACATGATGTAAAGATAAGACTATATGAAGATCATGGGTTTGGATGGGTAATTAAGTTTACAGACCCATTTGGAAATGAGTTAGGAGCATATCAACCAAAGAAATGACCGCAATATAAAGAGAATCTGTAAGTATATCAAGAAAGAGCCAGCATTATATAACACCGCATTCACGCGGTGGGTCGTATAGGCGCCCTTGGTCCGCCCGAGGATTTTCAACCCTGCACCACCTAACCGCATCGCGGCCTTATGATCTGGGAGGCTAAGATAAGATCTATCTAATCCTTTCAGATTTACTTAAGGTGGTGAGGATTCGTGAATGAAGTAAAGTTATATGAAAGATAATCAGATCTAAATCAGAAGGGAAGCCAAACATAATGATCAGAGTTGATGTAGCTTATTCCTTAATTACTGACCCAACCAATTCCAAAATATTAATGGTAAGGAATGTAGATGATTCTAGTGACCGATGGTCACTTCCAGGTGGCGCTGTTGAAAGAGAAGAATCATTAGACCAAGCAGCAATAAGGGAAGCTAAAGAAGAAACTGGACTAGATATTAAAGTCCATGGAATACTGGCGGTAAATGAATGTAAATTTCCGGAAAAAGAAGAACATGTAATATTTATAACATTTAAAGGTGAGGTAATCGGTGGGAATGAAGAAATAGTTAGACCTAATGAAATTTCTGAAATAGCTTGGATTGATATAGAGAAGGCTGAACAATTAATGCCTTACTATAAAGATGGATTAAGAAGACTAATAGATGGACATGAAATCACATATTTTAACGAAGGCAATAAGTGATTTTGTGAGTTGTTCGAGACGGCATATCCTTCATATAACATAATATTCGCACTGCAGGCCACTCGTCCCTTGATCTGCCAGGAGTGTTTTCGAGGAAGAAGAATCGGTCAGATACATCATTCCGCTAAGATAAGAGATATCTAAGGGGTCATGAATACAGAAACATTAGCTGGAATTCCAGCAATTATTTATTTAGAGGTGTAAATTCAGAGATGTCTTATACAAAACCGGTTATTAGAGAACCATATTATGATTGTCCAAAATGGTTTGACAATGATGTGCATCGTTCAGAGTTACTAACGCTTTCGGGCAAGTGCACATCTTCTGAAGTTGAACTCTTTATAATACATTTATTTGGATATTGCAATATAAATATAGATCAATCAATGGAAGACACTTTCAATGAACTATTTGCGAATGACTCTGTAGCTATTTTGGGTGGTGTTGCTTTTTATGAAAGTGAAGAAAAATTTATTATGCCAAGTTGTTGCTGTGGTCTAGAACAATTTAGGGAGATTTATAATTCTATTCTTAATAGAGAGAGTCCCTGGCTTGGACATGATCCCTCACCGGGAATAACTTATAAGGATAACATGGCCATCGTCTGGTCTGATGATCCTAATTCTAGTGATAGATCGGACGTTTTCCATATTGATTTTGAGTTTGAAGAAATTTTATCTTGTCTTGAGAAATCCAAATATGATTTGAAAGATTTCATTGATAAGCCACTCTTTGAATGGATTTATCGAAGAGATCGAGATACAGCTAAAAAAATGAAAGATAGAATGTATGAGTGGTTTCTTTAGGAAATGTGATTATTAGTATTTCTAAGAAGGCAGGAACATCAGCTAACATTATATTCATGCTGCGGCTCGGCTGTAGCCGAACCTTGATCCGTCTGATGCTTTTGACAGAGAAGCAGAATCAGGCGGATAACCCTGCGAACCTTAAGGCAGCTGAAGCTGCCTTAAGGTTCGCAGGGTTCATGAATACAGAAACGTTATAAGAAAGATACGCAAATCTATAATTTAATATCTAAGAAGGCTAATCCATCTAATAACACCATATTCAAGCTTCGGGCATTTGCCCCTCGGTCCGGGAGAAGTTAGAGGGATATTCGGGGCTAGATTTTCAGTAGCGAGGAAGTGGAATCAGCCGGACACATCCAATCGATTAAGTGCGCTGATGTGTACCCGGCAGCTTCCTGCCTTAAGTCGATAGGACGTCGTGAATACCCGAACGTTATTGAAACACTTCGAAAGCAGGAAAAACATGAAAACAAATAAGGCAATGAAGAATTTATTGGATGAGTTATCTCAATCAAATAAATTCATAAATTCGGATTTATTAAATCCCAATTTTATTGAATGGGATAATTGTATCTTTATTGATACTTCAAGTTTAAGTAATACAGATTCTATTGGGGAAATAATTTATCAAGATAGGACAGATCTGGAAGTATCAATTAATCATTATCATGTAGACGATTTATGGACTGGATTCAAACTAGTCTCTAACTGGGAAGAGAATCTAAAATCAAACTACCCTAAAAGAGAATTTATCTTGATTCTAAGTTCTACAATCGAAGGAGAAGATGTGGTAATTAGATTCTATCAATCTAGGGATAATGAACCTGAATGGATTAATCTAAACGATCTTGAAGGATATAAAGAAGAAGCGATTTTAGTAATTGAGGTTCTGAATGTAGTTCAATGATGAGAAGTGCTTCGTATAACAAAATATTAAAGCGTCGCGACATACGGCTTTGGGTCCGGCAGATGTTTATCGGGGATATGAAAGCAGTTGGACAAATCTTAACCGACTAACTGCATCGCGGCCAGCTCCTGACGGAGACTTAAGTCGGTGATGTCGCGAATACGAAACGTTATACAAAATTGGCATAAAGATAATACCGCATTGGAGGCGATATTATGGTGGTACACAAAATTGAATTATCCCAAGAAATATTAATTGGTTCATTTACTAAAGAAGTAACTCCAATCATTTCAGTGTCATCTGGTGATTCCATATGTTTTGAAACATTAGACGCAGGTTGGGGTACTGGGAGAAGTAATAGTGAGAGAAGGAAACCATTTTCAAGAAAAGAAAAAATTGATGGAGGCCACGCCTTGGTGGGACCTATTTATATTGAAGGTGCTAAGAAAGGCATGACTTTAGAGATTGAGTTTAATGATATTATACCTGGGCAATATGGTTTTACTGCTGCAGGTCAATATCCTAATTGGCAAAACCAGAAGTTACATTTGACCGAATTTAAGGAAATTAGCCTTGATTGGAAACTCGATAATAAATCCATGGTGGGAGTATGTGAAATCAACGGCAACTCCTTCTCGGTTTCATTACGACCTTTCATGGGCGTTATTGGAATGCCTCCAGATGACATAGGAATTCACTCTACTTGGCCACCACGATATTGTGGTGGAAATATTGATTGTAAAGAGCTTGTGAAAGGCAGCAAATTGTATCTTCCTATTTCTGTCGATGGGGGTTACCTTGCTATTGGAGATGGTCATGCTTTGCAAGGGGATGGAGAAATCAGTTGCCAGGCTATTGAATGTCCGATGGAAGTTGTTGATATAACTGTAAATTTGATTGAAGGCATAGATTTGTTAACCCCCCGAGCTAATACTCCCGCAGGGTGGATTACTTTTGGGTTTCATGAAGATCTTAATGAAGCAACCGTTCAAGCTTTAGATGGAATGCTTACCTTGATGGGTGAGTTGTATGGTTTAAATCGTGTTGAAGCTATTGCTTTAGGGAGTTCTGTTGTTGATCTACGTATAACGCAAATTGTAAATGGGGTTAAAGGGGTACATGCCTGTCTCCCACATGGAATTTTGAAGTGATTCGAATGTAGCTCAGTACCTGAAATAAAGAAAACACATATGAATATCTTTCATGATTTTAATGTTTAGTGGTCTCAACTCATCATTAAGGAGAACCAAGCAAAAATGTAAGATTAGTCATACGATTTTCCAATGAATAAGAATACAAAAGAAAGGATGTGGTTCGTTTGTTTGCTGTAGAATTATTCTTCAACAAAGAATTCGATGAGTACGTCAGAAAAGTATGGATGCACTTTGACAAAAAGGGAATCAGTTATTTTATGAATAGATTTGAGAACTTAAGTCCTCATATAACACTTGCCGTATATACGGATATTTCCGATTTGAAAGGATTTAAAGAACAACTGGAAATCTATTTTGATAATGTTTCTCCTCTTCGTTTACGATTTGATATCGTAGCTACCTTTCCAACCTCGGGAACGATATTTTTAGCCCCAACCATGACGGAGGAACTTCAACGTTTACATAAGGATTATTATAATAAGTTAGACAAATATAATAATTAAGCGAGTATATATTATAGCCCAGATCAATGGAATCCACATTGTACCCTGGGAACACAATTAAGTAGAGAAGCGATAGCTAAAGGAATTCATGATGTAGTAAAGGGATTTGAACCTATGGATGGGATCATAGAAAGAATGAGTTTAGTGAAGATTGAATTGTCAGAAGAAGAGAACAGGAATATAACTAAATTTGAACAATTTTTTGTAAGTTAATTCAAAGAGGCAGATACTGCGTATAACATTATATTCACGCTGTGGGCATTCGCCATGGTCCGACAGAAATCGGAGCATACGTTGGTAGTGAACAAAGGGGAATGGCGTGGAGAATATATCAACTTTATGTGAAATCATAGTGCGACATTCATGAAAGCATCTAAAGGAGGCTTGTATGAAGACAATTATCTATATGGTTAGGCATGGAGAATCACCATACAACGAAGGAAATGAAAGAACAAGAGGGCTTACCCCAAAAGGAAAGATCGATATTGAAAAAGTAACGAAGTTACTTATAGGTGAAGGAATAGACATGATTATATCAAGTCCTTATACTCGAGCAATTCTGAGTGTTGAAGGATTGGCCAAGCACTTAAAGTTAGATATTAAAGCATTTGAAGATCTTAGAGAACGACATTTTGCATCTTATAATATTGAAAATGCAGAGTTAATGTCTAGTATCAGAGAGAGTTTTAATGATTTTGATTATACCTTGCCGGGTGGAGAGTCCAATGCTGATTGTCAGAAAAGAGCAATCTCAGTTCTAAAACCCTTACTAAAAGAGAACAGAGGGAAGAAAATAGCAATCGGGACTCATGGTCTTGTGATGACTTTGATGATGAATCATTTTGATTCAGCTTTTGGTTTGGAGTTTTTGAATCAATTAAAGAAACCAGATATTTATAAAATGCAATTCGAGGACTTAGAATTAGAAGAAGTAACAAGAATGTGGAATGATTAGAATTCCTGAGGTATATAAAGAAAACTGTGACATTACATGTCAGAGTTTTCACGCTGCCTTGGTCTTGCTGGAAGCAATTCAGTGAAGTGTAAAACATCTAAGAAGGATGAAAAGAAAAAATGATAAAATCTATTAGTATTGATGCATGGAATGGGGCCACATTTAAGGAAGAAATCGTTGTGAATCCTACATGGACGGACACTTTAAGTTTTTTAAGAAAACTCGATGGAGATAAATTTACATTAGTATTTTTTGAGGTATCAGACACCGATTCAGCATTAGTTGGAGGCGGACCTGAATATTTCATTGTGTCTATTACAATTGATGATACTATATATACTCTTATGAACGATAAACAGGATAACTGTGAAATTCCCCTGGTTGTTGGTGGTCAGTTAGGCAATTATTGTGATAACATTTGTATAGAATTAATTCCCATGCTTGAAGCCATAAAGTATTTTTATGAAACCGGAAAACTACTCGAAATACATAAATGGAAACAAGAGTAAAATTACTCTGAATGTAACTCGAAGAAATGAGTTACATCATCTAATGGGCAGCAGGGTTCGTGGTCCGGAAGAGCAGATTCACCGGACACTTTCAACCTGCTAATTGGCAAAGCCACCTGTTACTAAGTGCCTAAAGCCACTTAAACATTGTGACTTAAAAAAAACTGCGAACGCTTACATAAAGGCTATGAAATTATGCGTTACTGCAGGGAGTGATGATGCTCCTAATAGCCTTGTTTTTAAAAGTAGGTTGAGGTCTCAATTTTAGAAAAGGATGGTGTTTCTTGTGTCGAACAACAGACAACTTACAAGATCTCAGAACGCAGCGATTGAATATATAAGTAATGACGCAAGATCCCAAAAAAGAGAAGCTCAAGCATCACTCAAAGAAATTTTTCATTTTTCGAATATTCCTTGGAACACTTTTTTAGAAGCAGTTCATAAGATTAAATCCCATGCAAGGGTGGCTTTGCATTTTCATCCGGATCGTCCGGTTTTAGATATGAAAAGTGTAGCTCAATCTTTATTAGAGCAGGGGATCTATAAAAGTCAGTTCGAGACTTTCATATCCAATGGGAGCGTATCGGCTTATTCAGGTGGTGCACGGGATCTTTGGGAGGAAAAACTATTTGGCGGAGCTTATCAGATAGAGGGGGTAACCAACTTTGAAAGGCCAAGGTATGGAGCTCTTCATTTGTTGTTACATCCGGATGGACCGTCTCCACGATTCGGCTCTTGTTATTTTCTTTTAAAACCGAATGCTTCACATCGCTGTACGTTCACTTACGGTGGCTCTCAAGATGCTCCAAAGGAAAAGGGGACATATGAGGAATTAGACGATATTATATCTGCGCTTTTTTCGGATGCTTTCTTTCGGTATTATGCTATTGGAGAAAAAGATCTTACTCCTAAAAAATTGATAGATCAGCTATTGTACAATCTGGAACGCCCGTTAGAGGATCCGTCAAAACTGGCCCCACATCGGAATCTTAACCATTTTATCGAAACTCAAATTCATGGAGATATATATCTTGAAGATGATGTGGAAATTTTAGTAGCTGACCCATCGTTCAAAGGAACGGAAATAGGGAATTATTTAGAGCAAATCTGCATCAAATATTCCATTGAACTATTTTGGCATATGGGTTTTGCGATGCGTGCAGAGGAAGTGCCCTCTGATTTTAGGGGTCCAACCATGCCATCATTAGCGAAGCGAATTGCAAGCAACGGTAATATTGACGCAAGTGTGATTGGGAATGCTGTCAACAATTTGAAGCACAATCCTGATCTCTGGTCTGACAGAGGTAATTACGAAGAAGTGCTTCAGGAATTAAAATACATGTGGCATATACTTGTTAGATATGGTAAATCGATTGATAAGCTGTATAAAGGATGATTCTACTGAAGAAATCATTATTAATAAAACTAACAAGTGCTGTATTATCAACGATTATTATGTCTTTTATGTGCGCAACGATATTCTTTCCTGATGAGTTCGGAAGTACATTTTTATTGGGGATAATAATGTTCATGCTGTTATATGGTATTGGAGGCATTCCATTTTCATAGCATCAGCGATAATAAAAACCTCAAGAGTTTCTTATAAATTCAACTTAATTGAACAGTTTATAAAAAAAATGAAAATTAAAAGAGTACAGTTTTAGATATTTAGCAATTCGAAGAAGGCGTAGTCACTCAAACATAACCGATGCAAAGGAAGATGAGAAAATGGATAAAGGGAAAATTATTTTTCTGAATGGCGTAACCAGTTCAGGTAAAACTTCACTCGTAGAAGCGATGCAAAATTACGATGAACCCTTTTTTTATGTTGTGGCCAATGATCTTTTTGAAAATACGATTGGTGATAAACATTTGCAAACAGACTACTGGAAGTATTTAAGTGAAGCGATCATTCTAATGTATCACACAGCAAAATTATTTTCGGATCATGGAAAGAATGTTTTAATCGATGGGATACTTTTTGAAAGACCGGAATTGAAGCCGCATTATGATAAAGTCCTAGATATATTCGATGGATATCCTTTGGATATCGTTGAGGTTTACTGCCCGTTAGATCTTTGTCGTAAGCGAAATATAGAACGTGGTGACAGAAGAGAAGATCAATCCGATGAGCAAAATAAAATAATGTCGCAACACATTCGCTATAGCTTTTCAGTCGATACGAGTTTGAATACGCCGGAAGAATGTGCAGAAATGATTATCACATCAGTATTCAAAAAATAATTTAATGTTAGAAAATATCAGTTCAAGGAAGCAGAATCAGGAAAATACACTTCAAACTTTCATTAAGAGGAGAAAGAAGTATGGGTTCAAGAATAATGCATCTGATTGTGGCAAATAGAATTGCAGATTCCTTATCTATTGTAGATAAGACGCCGTTTTTACTTGGGAATATTGCACCGGATGCTGTCACAACAAAAGATTCATCACATTTTTTTGCTGGTGAAATTCAGGATTATTCAAGGAACGTAGACTATAAAGGATTTTTACATAAGTACCGATCACAGGCAGGTCGGTATGAGGTTACAAGGTGGTACTTTTATATCCTAAAGATATAATGGGCGGTAACAGCGTCTATACAGTGAAACTCGATTATACGCTGTCTAAGGAATCAGAGCTTCACAGTAAGACTTGGTCTTCGCTACAGGCAAAGGGCGCACAATTCAGGACTTATCCGCCCAATACGATGAATTAATGATGAATCCCGGAAGCAAGTTGCCGCTTCAGATCGTGGCCTCTTACGATGACGGTACATTTGGAACCCCGAAAACGGCTATCTCTTACTCCAGTAGTTCGCCCGCCGGGCTGAAAGTCTCAATGTACGACAGGCTTGAAGGGGTTAAGCCTAGCAGTTACAAGTTGACACTCAGCTCCGATACGGTGCGACGGATAGTACTAGTGCGGGTATTCGAGCGCCTCAAGAGCAAGAACTATCTAGCAACCGATCCGACCAAGGTTTAAAGATATCACAGGACATTCCGATCAAGCAGCAATCGAGTGGGCGCTCCGTTCGGATGTCGTCGAATCGGACGCAACCGGCAAATTTTGCCCGGAAGAAACCGTGAGCGAAGCGCAGTTCCTTATCATGCTGCTGCGCACCTACAAAGTCGATACGAATCGTACGCTAACAAGAAGAAGCACTTGGCTGAAGGTGAAAATATAACTTATGAGACTCAGTCATTAATAGACGATGATTTTAAGTATGGTGTATAAAAATAATGTAGCGCCATCACTTTGTTCACGATTACGAAAATTAACAATACATGTATTTGTTAATCTCTAGTCAATATTTATAATATAAATAGGGCTATCACTAAGATTCCCTATTATAGTCATTCTTTTATAGAGGAAAGTTAAGGAGTTATAGAGCATGCATCCAACTTTAATTTATCTATACATACATGATATTGATCGATGCTTGAAGCAGGAAGAATTTACATTCACCAATGATTTCGTTATTAATTATGAGTACGGTAACAGAAGTTTGAAAATTAAAAAGAATGAAAATAATCCGTACATTGGTATGTGGGGAGGTAATATCAGTAATATCAATCTTATTGTTGGTAAAAATGGATCTGGTAAGTCAACTGTCTTAGATCTACTTGGGTCAAACAGACATAAATATGATTATGATAGCAAATGGTTTGCGATATTCCATAATGTAGGGAACCGTTTTACGATAGAAGGTCAGTTTCCTGGATTAATCAAAGAAGTGGAGAGTGCAAGACTGGCTTCGAATACACATGAAGTATATAATGTTCAATTGTATATTAATTTTGAAAGTTTAAGATTAAGTGTCACCACTAGAAGTAATAGTCCAGCTGAGAATCAAGACATCCAGTTCCTCTACTAATCTAAAGACTCAGCTCATGATTGGTACACACATCAAAGTAGAAGGGATTCAAGAGCAACTAACGTACGCTATGAAAGAAAATATCTGAAATCACCATCTTACGAGAGTATATATTTATTTATGAGCAAAGAATTTACGGTTCTAGAGAGTGTATTCACTATGAATAATGCAATCGTATCTATTAGGAAAGCTTCCTCTATGAATGCACTCCCTGAAAGTTTAAACTTAGAAGATTTTGAAGAGGCAGGATTTCAGTTATATCAAGGTATAGCAGAAGTGTTTTTAAGTTCTAATAAGCGGCAGAATAAGATTAATGGACTTGACCAGTCTCATAAAGAAAGGTTTATAGTTTCATATTTGGAAGTTATCGTATATAAAGGGCTATTAGAATATCTGAGAAGCTCGGGACGAATGGAAATACCACCTCATACCCTAGAGGAATTGAAAAAAATACAATTCAGAGAAGATACTTACCGATCACGAGTTAAGTATCTAATTAAGTTACTTCCTATACTTAATGAAAATTCAATGTTTTATGAGCTGATGTACACCCACTTAGACTACATAGATAAAAAATTTTACACTTCAAATTTCGAAATAAGAGTACCAATCAGCGAGGAGACAAATTACGAGTTACTTGAATTGATTAATTATATAGGTGATCGCTTAGATCATAAATCTAAAGATCAACCACCATATTACCTAAACATTTTGTTTGATAATATGAGTACCGGTGAATTGGATTTCATCCATAATTTCGCTAGCATATACAATCGTGTTAAACAACTTTCAACCAACACCGGAAGAGCAAGAACGGTAATTCTGATGTTGGATGAACCGGATGCATCCTTTCATCCAGAATGGTCAAGACGCTATATACATTACTTAATAAAATGTATTTCTCTAGCTGGACTACCTTACGGCACCCAATTTCAAATTATTCTTGCGACTCATTCTCCATTTATTGTTTCAGATATTCCTAAGGAACATATTACATGTATAAATGTGACTGAAGATTTAAGACGGATCGTTAAGAAGGCTGATTTTGGCTTAATGGGGAACCTTTACGACATCGTGAAGAATGACTTTTTTTTGGATTCTCCTGTAGGTGAATTTGCGAAACATTTTTTCACAGCCACGGTAGAACGAATCAATGCATGGAAAGAATACGATGAAAAGGAGATAGATCGAATTGATAGTCTGATCAAATCTATTGACGAGCCAGTAATCAGATATAGACTACAGGAATGCTTAAATGATAAGAGAATTAAACTTCGTGTAAAACAAGAAGTATTTGGCAATCAAGATGAACTAGATATCAAAATTTCTGCAATGGAGAGAGAATTACAAGAACTGAAGGAGAGGAGAAGGGGAAATCGTTGATTAAGTTAGAGCATATTATATTAACCAAAGCTGAAAAATCTTCAAATTATTTCAATAAGTTAAAAGTTGTTATCCAAGCTAATTACACTAAAGAAATTTCATCAACAACTCCTGCAATGAATCCCTTCACACAACAGAAGGTCTTTAGACTTTTTGAGATAAAAGGAAGTTTTGACGAGAACTTTTTGAGAAACCTTTTATCGGGAAACTTTAGTAATATAATTAATAAATATCAGGTAGTACATAACTACTTTTTAACGCGCAGCCTTGTGTATTTCAGTTCTTTTAATATCAAAGATGAGTTGAAATATAGGGGACTTGTTGATACTCGACCAAATAGGGAAGCGATTCGTAAAGAATATGTGTCAACGTACGATTCATCGTGGACTGATATTCTTATTAAAAATTCACATCCGTCCTTTGAGAAAAGCGAGAAAGCTTTCAACGCATTAATTAAAGATGTAAAGTCTAAACTGACTGAACTCAACATAGGAATTGGGCGGATACTAAATTACGATATGATAAAGAAATTCAATAATTTAAGGCATGTTTTATTGAATCATATGGGAGTTGAGGTCTGTCCATATTGCAACAGACAGTACATTACCAACTACAACTATGAAAATGAGCCTAAGTCTACAGCAGACGTAGATCACTTTTATCCAAAATCAATATTTACGCTATTTTCATTGTCTCTATTTAATTTTGTACCCTCATGTCAACTTTGTAACTCGCGCTTTAAGAGTCATAAAGGGATTGATATATTATTTCCGTATGAAAAAGGCTTTTCGGAGGATGTACGTTTTAAAATGATGGGAGGATCCGTTGACTCAATTCTTGGTCATGATACTGAATTTGAGCTGACATTAGATGTGAATGGATTGGCTCCACACCTCAGAAAGTTAGAGAACAGCATAAGAATGTTTAGACATACCGAGACCTATCAAAGTCATAAAAATACCGTCAGAGAATTGCTCTTCAAGAACCAAGCTTATAACAGGACACTTCAGGGCGATTTACAGAACCTGCTTAAAGATATGGGGCTAGAACAATTGTCAAAGCGAGAACTAAATTTATTTCAGTTTGGATACACTCTCGATCCTCAGGATTTCGGACAGAGACCATTGTCTAAGTTAGTTTATGATATTTACTTGCAAGTTCAAAAACATGCTTCCTACAGATAAAGGGGCTAACCAACGATTACCTAAGTCAATGCTGGTTTTCATTTGATTATTCTCTACAATGGAAGCCGACACGAAGCATTAGTTACCGAATAATAAACACCGATTTGATCTTTGACCAACTCGGTGTTTACTTTAGATTGAGGTAGTTAATGGGGTTAAGTGAATAAGGAAGGCAGCATATTTAAAATTCCAGTTCTTCAAGTCTAATCAGAACTGTCCTTCAGGAGTGTCTGGTGACAGTTGATGACTATATTCAGCGATATAATCTTTCAATATCTCATACAATCTTCTGATTGATAGATCTCCCAGTTTCTCACTCGGGACAATTCCTCATAGTTCAATTTTAGAATCTCATCGACTGTGGTAAGCCTAGTTCGTAAAAGGCAGTTATATGTACGTGCTTCAACCTTCTTTTTAATTAAGCACTCAAGACTTCTCTCCATAGGAGTAGTTACTTTGAAAATTTCTTTAAGACTCATTTCCGGATGATATTCCAGATCCTTTGACGTTCCCTCAAGTTCATGTTTTAGTTTGATCCGTTCAGCCCTTTCTTTCTTCCAACTAGCGCTTTTGCATGCTGCACATTCTGACATGGAGCATCACTCCTAATACCATTTCAATATGTTGTCTATTAATAATGTACTGTATGACAGTTGCGGATGATAGGGGAGTTTTCAAATTTGTGATCTCGGCTGCTTTACTTGATGAAGGAAAGATTGTGTTGGCTGCTCATAGAAATGCCGATATATAATGTAGATTTGTACCCATTTAAAGAAACTCTATTTATAACCCTTCCTTAAGTATCTTTGCTCGTACTTTCAATATCTATTCGTCGTGAAATAGACACTAACGATGAGAGTGGAATCACCAAGACATTAAATTCTTTACAACACAGAACATCCATTCGAAATTCACAAAATTCCATTAAGGAGTGATCATATTGACAACTGCAGAAATAGTGACTTTGTCTGCTTCTCTTATTGCAGCCCTTTGTACACTGCTGACATTGTGGCAATTAAACAGTTCACAGGGGAAACAGAGATTGATTGAAACTGTGACTAAACAAAGGATAGAGTGGATAAATAAAATTAGAGTTTGTTTTAGTGAGTACAGTGAGTTGATGGAAAGAATTTCTATGATAAGAAGTTCTGGTAACAATATTGATGATTTACAATTCCAATTGAGTTATTTGAGTACTCATATCGATATGCTACTTAATCCAAAAGAAGTGATTACACAGAGATATATTGAAAAACGAAACCAAATAAAGAGGTACTTGTTGGATGATTACTCAAATGAATACTCACCTGCTGAGTACTATTCAATGATGCTAGATCTTCAATATCTACAACAAGTCATTTTGAAATCAGAATGGAAAAGACTTAAACGGGAGTCAAGCAGTGGAAAAGAAGTGAATGATATGAATACCATTCATTTAGAGACTGCTGAAGACATAGATCCTGGTCGGTTTATTCGCCTTCTCCATAAATGAGGTAATAATGCATGGAATCTATCCCCACGATGCTAATGAGAAATATAGTCTAACATTACAGAATCCCCTCACTTTCATCGGAAATCTAAAGAAGTGGGCTTTCTCGTGCGGGGATTCTGTAATTGTGTTGGATGCTTGGAAGTGCCGATATATAATGTAGATATCATATTAGTCTTGGTATTAGCTGCTGTGATATTCAGATACGTTTGATAATGCATGATTGAGAAGGGGGAATAGGTTTGGATAACATTAATGTTGAAAAGATCTCTGGTGATATTGCTACGTTAGGAGCAATATTATTTGAAGCAGCTACGTCTCGCGTTGATATCTCTGTGAATGATTACGACACATTTTTGGCTATAGTTAAGGAGTTCAAAATAAAAGTTGTTTCATGAGAGTCGAGAGACTGGAAGAAGGTGAGATTGAGGAAGAGATCATCACTGATGAAGACCTGGAAACAAGAGAACCTAGAAGTCTTAAAGAGAAAATTAAAAAATATTGGTGAAGAGCAGAGCATAGAGCTATTCTTCCAACATGACAGTTTGTTCTACTGCTTCAACTATTTCAATTTCAATTTATGCCCTGATCTCAAAGAGGATTTTTTAGAATTGATGTTGGAGCAATATAGGGTTGAAGTAAATGGAGAATTTGAACAAGCTAGGTCTAGCAGAGTAGAACATTTAGAAAACATCTTAGAAAATCTTAAGGATTATCTTGTTAACAGTGATACATTCAAAAAATGTACGAATGCTCCTGCTAGAAAAGGTTATTTGTATGAGGTTATAAAATTAGAGCAGTTCAAGGCTGATTTTGAAGATATGCCTAACAGATTAATGCTGCCTGTCGTTGATGCTGCTTGGCAACAAGTTAGACTGAACAAAATTAGTAAACCATGATGTTTATGTCCCAAATAGCTATAAGTTGAGTCTGATAGGTTGGATATTTACATAATGCTAATGATCCATTTTGAAGAGGCCATACTAAACACAAATCAAGGATGTGCTATTGCATACGCCCTTATCTAAGTTTGACGGTAAGTGAGAGTTTAAAATGATTTCAACTTGCTAACTGTGTAAAGAGAGGTGGTCGTTCGGGAACTCGAATTAACGGATATGTAGGAAAACAAATAAGAATTATTCGAAGGAACAATTAGGGGAGAAGGTTAGATTGCCCCAGCCTTATATAGGTGGCATAGAACGAGGTGAGAGAAATATATCATTAGACACCTTAGAACGTTTGCTAGGAGCACTTGAAGTTTCTCCTAGCGAATTTTTGAGAAGTTACAAAGACAATTATTTTCTCTCCGAAAATGAGAAAGCGAGAGAAACAGTTCTGATCGACTTGAATGCATTGTTGTCCACAAGGTCTGTTCGAGATATCGAGATGATTCAAGACTTGACGAATAATTTTCGTGGCAATTGATGCACGATTTCAAACATAAGGCAGTCCATAAAACTATTGAGGTGGGGAAACTTATGAACAAAATCAGTCAAGAAGAGTTTAAAAGACTCTGGAGCAACGCTATTATTTCGCTGGATACTTCTGCTCTACTATTCATTCAAGAGTGTGACTTTGAACTTGCAAAATATGCTATGGATACTCTTCTATTTGTTAGTGAGCGTATATGGATTCCGTTTCATGTAGCTAAAGTCGAAATGAATTTAAAGTATAAAGGACAAAAAACTGGAGCTATTGGAAGGTTGCAAAAGTTCAATAAACGACTAGATGATAGCCTGGGAAATATCAATAAAAATCTCAATAAAATGTCTAGGGAGTTAAAAGAAGAAGGACATGATCAACTTGCTGAGGTAATAGCTGATATAGATGTAAACAAGTTTATGTATGAGATGATCACGAATTTTAAACAAAAATTAGATCAATCTACTGAAGATAATAGGCATTTTCTTAAATCAGAGTTAGTAAAAACATTCCAGGATTATGTACGTTCAAAAACACATCCATCATTTACCGTTGAGGAAATAGCTCAGATAAAAGTGGATGGAATCCGTAGGTTCGAAAAGAAAATACCACCCGGGTACTGTGACTATTTAGAAAAAGACTATAATAAGTTTGGTGATTTAATTGTATGGAAAGAGTTACTTAAAAAATCTGTTTCAGACAGTAGACCAATTTTATTTATAACAAGGGACAAGAAAGAAGATTGGTTCTATAAGAATTCTGATCACGAAATTTCTAGTGTTAGAGAGGAACTTCTACAAGAGGCTAAAGCGAATAATGCTCAGGTGCACATCATCTATTTCAACGATTTTATTCGGATGAGTGATTCGGTTGTAAGTAGAAATATAGAAGACCTGATAAATAAATTAGAAACAGAAGATAGCTTACTTGAGCAGATAGAAAGTTATCTAAACGAGAACATGTATGGAGCATTACAAGAGGAACTAACCGATATAGGAAGATCTGAGTACAATTCAGATTTTATTGAAATGGATGTAATCGAGAATATAAAAATATTAGAAAAATCCTATGAGATATTAGGTGATAATGTAATTATGAACTGTAGAGTTTCATTTCAAGCAAGCCTCACTCATAATTATCACGTTGATAGTAGGGAGCCAAATATCGAGTTGCCGGGTAGTATGGATTGTGAGGTAGACGCAATTTTTAATTATGACGTTTTCTCAGGAGAGCATAATGAACATATTAAGATCATTGATTTTAGATCAATTGAGATAGAATTTGAAAATATTGAACTAATAGGATCGACAAATCCATTTGGAATTGATGACGATGATGTGCAAGAAAATGACTCTTATTATGAGGAAACTATTGATATGGAACAGCAAGAGGAGGATTACCAAAGATATTTGGATGAAGAAGCTGCTAGAGAAGATTATGTGAGTGATGATGAATTTAATAAAGCTGAGGAAGAATATGAGCGACAACAGGAAGCTCAAGCTTTCTGGAAAGAACGTCATTATGAAGTTGAGTATGAAAAGTAACGTGAGTTTTTTAAGCTTGTTTTAAATGGTTCATCAACTAGAACTTCAAATGTAAACTTAAGAATGGTGGAGAAAAGATGTCATTTTTCACAGGTGTAGTAGTACCCATCGGGGCTGTGTTCATCGGATGGTATTTCGCTAACTCGAAGGCTGAAGAAAAGCATCAAAAGGATGAACAAATCCAACGTTTAAAATTGCTACGTATGCTCCAACAGGAACTAGAAACTGTACTAGACCATTATGAAACTGAAGGTAAATATCTACTCAGGAACTCTATCAAAGGTCAGGCCATTAATAATAGCCCAGTATTCAATGCTGATGATCATAAGGAGTTCTTCAATCTGTTATGGAAATATATGCGTGGATATGAGTCGTTGAATACTGCGATTGAAGCGATTCCCACGATATTTCCAAAACAGGATGAAATCCTGAAATTGAGTAAGACTTTTTTCATACACGATAGTAGAAAGTACGATAAGTTATATAATGAAATGAACAAACATATTGATGAAATTCTCAAGTTATCTGTTCAACAGATTATGGATGCGGCTAAGCCGCTTTTAGTCGAGGTTAATAATCTTATTTTGCAAAATAGTAATGTTAAAACTCATCCGGTTGGATGAGTTTATTATATTTTCCAAAGTGTTTACTTGATTATTGAAGAACAGTTCACCGGACATCTGTTTAAACTGGGAGCAAAGCTAAGTAGAAGCTATTTAACAATACAAAATAGAGGATAAGATGCTTTTATTCAACTAACGGGCAGACTAATACGTTTATCTAGTTGTTTATAGTACTTATAATTAAGAAGTGATTCTGTAGTTGTTTTAAGGGTGCCCTATGGATGAGGTAATACTAATATTCTGTAACATATTGTTTCGTCAAGTGGTGGTAATTTCATTAGAGGCAGCATGTCTCACTAGTTTGTACGGTGATTAGTGACGTTCATTTTACAACTATACTTAATTACGCATAACTCTTGTTGGATGCAATTCTTATTAAAAGGGTATGTAGACTGCCTCGAATTAAATTTTTGTCGGAAACATACAATAGATAAGAGGTTTTTGTCTGCTTTTGTTGAAATATATAATTCATATATTTTTTGGATGTGAGGATAAATTTCAAGTAACCATCCTATGTGAAAATTATTAATCACCAGTTCTCTTAAACAGTCATAGTTAATTTTAAACACATTAAAAGATGGTAATAAGGATTACATAAACAGAAATATCAGGTTTAATTTTGAAAATATTGTTGATTTTTCCCCATGTTATGTTCTCATTATTTGAGCTCTAGTACGATGGATATTGAGAACTGTCGGTCTCAGTAAATAAATTTTAAGTTACGGGAAGGTATAATTATGACGACATTTACTTGTGAATTTTATCTTGCAAGTGATTCAAATTTAAGAAACACTTTTAAATGTAAATTTTCAGATTGGGAGATTGGGCAGTTTGGTGCATTATATAGTGAAAATATGCTACTTTCTTTGGGAAGACACTTTAATTTATATACAAATGGATCAAATAATGGCTTTGAAGTAATCAGAAATACTTATACAGGAAAACCTGTGGGTAGATTTAATATGCTTGGACTTAAGAAAAAGGCTCCTTTAGTATCTGGTAACATTGGAGAAGCAATAGCAATGCCTGCCCTTACTGCATGTTGTAAAGTTCCGATCTATAATATGCCTTTTCAAAGATTCAAATCAACAACTAAATGTCCAGATTATAGATTTGAGACAGTTCCACATTTGCTAAGTTTACTGTGGGATTTACCAAGATCAACGTTTTCTTCCTTTCCCAGCAGTCTACCTATGGAAGTTAAAACGCATTTGGGAGACAGTCAGAAGTATCCTATAACTGCGTTACATCAACTGAAAAGTTATTGGCACGAGTGTGCCGATCATTATCATGAGGGAATAGGATTTGGAGTAATTTCTAGAGTTAACCTGAAAAGTAACTTGCTAAAATACTTTTTATTTATCCCTAAAGGAGGAGTAGCAAACCCTGCAATTTTAAATGCGAAATATAAAACGTTTTATAACAAGCCGGGGAGGTATTTCGAAGTATGAAAGATAAATCGATTACTCTACTTAACAGTAGCCTGTTGATGCACTGGGTTGCAGATTATGAGAAAAGTGTGAGTTTAATTAAGCAGGCAGAAATTGTGCTTAACCAATCAGGGATAGAGATTAAGTTAGATCAAGAACATCAATATCAATCACTGTTGGAAAATAATGATAAATTAAAATATATTGAATTGACTGATAATCAATCTAATGAAACTAGTAACCCTTCAAAAAAAGCGACAAGTTACGTAAATGAGAAACTTCTCAACGCTAGAGAAATTCCTTTAGAATCTTCAAATAACTCGGGTCTTTCAATCCCAGAAGAAAAAAATAGGAATGAATACTTGATAGTTTCCCAGGCAAGAATTTTATATAATATCTCTCAAAAAGCAAAATCATTATACAAAAAAAGGAGTGAAAAACAACAAGAGAATGATCCTTTCGTAACATCACATTCTGAAAAACTCTCATGTTTGTTAATAAGAACAGATATATTAAAGTACGAAATCAGAGTTGTGGTCAATGTTAGGTTTGACTGGAATGAAGATTCATTTAATGATATAGAAATAGAAGGCTATCGAATAGATTGTACTTCATGTAACAGTCATGAGTCAGTATTTTATATTGAAAACCGTCGCATATCTGGAGAGGTTCACTTTTCAAGTCTAGGTCTAGGCGAAGGTAAGTTTTATGAACAACAAGGTGTACATGCTCCTGATAGGAGCGAAATGTTAATACTTATAATGAAGAATCTAGCTCAAGAAGTATTTAGTATATCGGGAACTTAGAACTATCAAATGAATTAAAAAAAACACAAGAAAAATACATAATTCAAATAACAGGAGGTTTTTCGAAGATACTTTTGATGCATAACCAGCTTGCTGAAACGGCAACCAATATACTTAAAGCAGGAGACCACTGGAAAACTTCATGGAAAGCTCGAGCCTTTTGTGACACTGGTCCAGGATCTACAGCCAAATTTTACAAAAACTATTATGTAAGGATTATGCATGTGGGATTGGCCAGATGTTTATGATACGTTGGCAGCTTGGTTGTCCGGCATCAGTATTGAGAAGGGGTTCTCCTATGAAACCGAACAGAATACTTTAGGGTATAGGTGTAATGAGCATTATGTTCGACCGGAAGATCAGGTAATTATGGCACATGAACCATCTGGTGGTCACCAAAATCCTAGCGTTTTTTATGATACTACATCTCATTTCCCAGCTGGGACAGAGATAAATTTCAAAGCTAGGGTTGCATCAGAAGATCCTAAAATTCCAAGGAACTTTAATTTGGCAATTTGGCAAATGCTTGACACTGCGAAATTATGTGCCGAAACTCAGCAGATTGAAGTAACAGATTGGCAGGAGATAGAGTTAACGTATGTTATCCAAGAAAAGGGGCCTTTTCGTCTTGAGGTATATTGGCATGATAACGAGTACACGAATGTTTTGATTGATATGAAAGAAACTTTGGTGATGTTCAGAAAAACATTCGAATAGAAAAATGAGTGATCAAGATATTAGCAGTAAACTAAGCGGGGCAGTCTAAACAAGAGACTGCCTCTTTGCATAGTATTTGTGCGTATATGCTTGTAATATATGGTATTATATTACTAGAATTCATCTGGAGGTAGACCTTATGAACTATATTCTAATTATAATCTTCGTCGTCGTGAGTATCGTATTGACTTCATTAATTATAATTTTATGGAGAAAACCGAAGATTAAAGCTGTTTTGGATATTGAGAATTATGAACTTAAAGATATTACATTAGAAGATATTGATAGAATGGAAGATGGCTCCGGTTTTGAAATGTACTTGTACAGATTATTAATTGAACTAGGCTATTCCGGTGTCTATAAGACGATAGGTAGTCGTGACTTTGGAGCTGATGTAGTCTTTACTGACCCGGATGGAGTTAGAAATGTCATTCAAGCCAAAAGATATGCAGTAGAAAATCCAGTAGGGATTAGCGCTGTTCAAGAAGTCTTCTCTTGTATGAGATACTATAAGGCTAAAAAAGCAATTGTTATCGCAACAACCAGATTCACAGATTCATGCGAAACGCTAGCTGGTATCAATTACGTGAAACTAATTGATCGTACGGACTTATCTAACATTATCGAGGCCTTCAGATCCGGTGATACCTTTACAGCTCGTAAAATAGTTGAAGCGGAACCTAGAAGGATACTTGAATCCTGGTCAGAAACAAATTCAACTACAATGCACGAAGTTTGTAAGGATTTCAATGCAGAGAAGTATGTAAAAAAAGTAATGAGTAAATGACATTATATTTTCGAAAGACTAATAGGGAGGTGAATTAAATGTTGAGAATGGTTCCGATAACGAAAGAAACAGTAAAAAGGCTGACACCGACTAAGGATGTATTGAGGGAGTTGTATCTTAAATCAGGTAACCAGTGTGCCTTCCCTGGATGTTCCCATCTTATGATTGATGCTGATGGTAATTTCATAGGCGAAATTTGCCATATTGAAGCTGCTAAAGAAGGGGGGCAACGCTTCAATCCAATACATAGTAATAATGATCGAAGAGCGTTTTCAAACTTGATGTTAATGTGTCATGCTTGCCACAAAAAGACTGATAATGTACAAATTTATACTGTTAACGTTCTTCGAGAGATGAAAAAGAATCACGAAAAAAAATTTTCGGATATTGTTTCTAAATTAGAAAATTCAATTAGTGATTTAACAACCTTCCAAGATTATTCATATACATCATCCTGCAAGCGTATTAGCGACTGTCTAAATTGGGAATATGATGCTAGTCAATTAAAGAAACTCAGTGATGAAATTAACCATTGGGTAGATGAACTAAGAAAGCTACCACTTAATACACGTAAGATCTTCTCAATTATGATCAATCGTTCTGGGCCTAATTCTTGGGATCGGCCTCGAGTAATAATTCACGAGTTACAAAAGGTTACAGGCTTAGGTTCAAAAGCTATTAAGGAACATTACGATCTGCTTTTAAATACCACTTCATTAGTAAAGCAGAGAACGATGAAGAAATTAACACACCGGTTGTAATAATAGAATCGAAATTCTGGATTGCGTTAAAACATTTTTGTAATGCTGAGAGCATTAAATTAGAAGAAATAATTGTAAATCTAAATTTTGGATTGTTAGATTAAATGTATAATTTGTTAAGCAAGCCTCTGGAGAGTCAAGGAGAGTAGTGGGGCTATTACATCACCAAATAAATTTGAAGGAGACTAAAGCATGGTAAAAGTCATAATTTCACATGATCGTTTAAAACAAGTTGTTAAACCAGGAGATACAATACAATGTTACTTACATACAGGACGATCAGTTGATAATCCTCCAACTCATTGTAAGGTTAGGATATCCGTAGCTAAAGTTGAAGTGGATTGTATAAAAGGGCGCATTATTCATTCAGAATATGGCCCTTCGAAATTAGTTCCAGAATTTTATGAAACTGTTAAGGATAAAGAGATTAGTGTTTCATGGGATATGATTGAAGAAGTAGTTTGTAAGTGAATTTTGCTCATGAACAACATTTTATTAAATCGTATAACTCATTTTTACGAAGTGTGTCCAGGATACTGTAATATTGGACATCCTGGAATTGGGGTTAATCAACTTTATTGAATATTTGTAAGGTGTTTTTTGCACTCCTATCTAACAACCTTGTGTAAAAGGGTCTCTATTTTGTATTCTTATTTATCATTTTTCTCGCTGTTCTCTTTTAATATCCTATATAACTTTTTTATAGATCCTTCACCTAGGTTTCTTATACGGCAGAGTTGATCGTAGTTTAATTCTAGAATTTGTTCAACCGTATTGATATCCCTTCGCTTAAGGCTATTGTATATCCTTGCTTCTACTTTTGGATTAACAAGTTCTTCAAGAGTTTCTTCAACAGTGTAGTCAATTTTTAATATCTCTTTAAGTTTCTTTTCTGGATGATGCTCTAAATCTGTGAAAGAACCTTTCATTTCTGATCGTTCAATTCGTCTCAGTTCCATTTCTTTTTTCCAACGTGAGCTTTTACACTTAGCGCAGCCGGCATCGCGAACTCTGATTCGTACCGGGTTAAACTCTTCGTGGCCAAACTTACATACCCACCAAGCTCTACGATGAGAATCTGCAGTTACATCGTTCGTGAGATCCTTTTATTTTTCTTGGTATCCCATTCTGCAGCAATGTGACTATGAGATATAGAAAGAGAGATGTCGGTTGGTACTGTCAAAGTATATTCACTCCTATTAATTTCAACTAATATTTATGTGACTATGAGTGCATTAGTATTGTTGCCGATCTAGACTTAACATTTAAGTGGAAACTGATTAGTTACTAATAATAAATATTATATCGAATGTAAGGCAAGTTACTATTAGATTAGAGGGGGGAGATAAATGAAACAAATTTCAAGTGAGAACTATTATAATGCTGATGAACCATTTAACTACTTTGGTAGCCAAGATCCTCAAACAGGAGAAGTTCAAAAAATTACGGAGATCTACCTGATAGAATTGATCAACGAACTTAAACTTAAAGAGGAAGTTATTTCATAGATTAAAGAAATGATCGAAGTATCTAAAGCTTTATTTGCTTATGGTTATTTGTACTGGAGCTTTCTAACGCTATCGATGGATCAAGCGTTTAAAGCTTTTGAAGCTACCATTGCCCATGTTCATGAGAAGATCTATGGATCAAATTACTCTGGAAGCACTCGTTTGCCGCTTTCGTCTCTGATAGATAGATTGTCAAAGAGGAACATTATTGATCGCGAACAGAAGTCTAGATTTCACAACATAAGACAGATTAGAAACATGCAAGCTCACCCATCTTTTCAAACGCAGCTAGGCTTGCCTGCATACGAGGTATTGAAGGATATATGCACAGAGATAGATTCTCTGTTCGATGCTATACATAATCACGATATGTGAGGAATCAATGAAATTAAATAATAGAATGGGGAAAATCGGACTCCAACCTGTCCTAAGCTTTTTTGTTAAGGCTGAGAATCCAGATAAGAACGCAAATCGTTAAGTGCAATGCGAAAAAAGATGAAGATGAGGGGAATAACACAATGAGATCAAGCAATCACAGCAAGAATAACAGTTCTAATCAATTAATAACCCGGAGATCAGGCTGCAGCTTGGCAACCTGTCTGCTCTCCGCGGTCATGGCCCTGACGTTCGTACCGACTTATCCAGCAGAACACGCATCGGCGGCCACAACTGCGAACGTCTCGCAAGGAGGTTTTACTCAGGATCAACTCGACGGATTGGCGTATCTGAACGAAATTCGGGCGAAGGTAGGTGTTGGCCCCTTGGAGCTTGACGCGAGATTGTCTCAGGCGTCTCATGCACACGCAGCGTATTACAATACCACTCAGTTCAAAGGAAGGACGGCTCATGAGGAGGGGCCAGGCACACCAGGATTTACGGGAGTGAGAGCAGGAGACCGGGGAAAGGCAGCTGGATGGCCAAATACAATGGTTGCTGAAGTCATGGCTTTTAATATGGCAACAACACGCCAAGCGATCGATGGCTGGCTAAGCACCGCTTATCATCGCCAGATTATATTGGATGAGGATTATACATCGGTCGGCATTGGATTGCAGAATGGTACTGCTGTCATGAACCCAGCCTCTATGAAGTTACAGAGGGATAGTACGGAAGCCAGAGTATATCCGTACGACGGAATGAAAGGAGCGGACGTTGGTTTCTATGGATTCGAGAACCCGAATCCTCTTGTCGCCTTCGGTGTTGAACATTCGGGTGGCATCATCTCCGCTTCAGCTGGCTTCGCCATTGATTCGTTCGAAGCCAGCATTTTGGATGCGCAAGGAAAAGATGTTCCATATTACAGCGAACTGCATGGTAATACGGTGTTCTTCTATCCCAAGGATGTGCTGGACGGGTACAGCGTCTATACAGTGAAGTTTGATTATACGCTGTATAAGGAGTCGCAGCGACGAAGCAAAACCTGGTCGTTTACGACGGGAAAAGGGAACACGATGAAGGGTTTAACTGCGCAATACGACGAATTGGTGTTGAATTCAGGAAGTAAGTTGCCGATGCAGATCACGGCCTCTTACGACGACGGGACATTCGCAACGCCAAAAACGGCGATTACATACTCTAGCAGTTCCCCTACGAGCCTGAAGGTCTCCCCGGATGGTGTACTCGAAGGTGTTAAGCCTGGCAGTTACAAGGTAACGCTCAGCTCAGGTGAGGTGCAGGGAACAGTACCGGTACGAGTATTCGAACGCCTCAAGAGCAAGAGTTATCCATCAACTGATCCGGCGAAGATTAAAGATATCGCAGGACGTGCCGACCAATCAGCAATTGAGTGGGCCCTTCGTTCAGGTATCGTTGGAGCGGACGCAAACGGTAAATTCCGGCCAGATGATTCTGTGAGTGAAGCGCAGTTCCTCATCATGTTGCTACGCACCTATAAAATTGATGACGAATCCTACGCTTCCAAGAAAAAGAAACACTGGGCGGAAGGTGCCTACAACGTGGCTAAGGCTCGCAATCTGTTGCTGTTTAGTTCAGGTCCGGGCAAAAGTGAATTCCGGGATAAACCAATGAACCGTTATCGCACAGCTGGCCTGATCGCATCGATGGACGGTGTGAATTTCGATTTTCCTTATGCACTGAACTACGTACTGGCTCATAATTACATGCGTGGAACCCAAGGAAATCAGAGTAGTATGTTCGGTTCCAACGATATCGTGACTCGGGCACAGGCAGCGGTGATCTTGATGCATTTGCAGTCCAATATGAAGCAATTGGTTGGCGCGCCGAAATCGGTCACTTCCGAGGAAAAGCAAGCTGAACATCTATTTCCGGAAGTGTATATTAAACCGGCACTTGGTAGCAAAACGTTGATTGTTGAATTCGGCACGGACGGCAGGCTCTTGGTGGAAGGGAAATTCACGGATCAGGCAAGCAAGCAATTGGAGATCCAGATCGATCAACACCTGGATAACGTGCAAACTGGGAAGTTGCTGGAGAAAATTCCAGTGCAGATAGATTCATCGGGTCACTTTTCCATTTCGTCCACGGGAACATATAGCGATGCTATCCTAAATGTATTTCTAAGGACACCAGAAGCAATTTATGCTATTAATGTCAAAAGAGGCTCAATGAACGCATCGGATTATTCAAGATAAGAAATTATAACTCAATTAAAAAAGTTTACGACTTAAGGATGAAAGGTGAAGAAGCGTCCGTGCTGGTGCGGACGCTTCAACATGTCGAGAGAGTCGGATTGGATAAAGAAGAGGAGACATAATTCTGAATTCCCTCTGTTATTTAACGTACTTTTAGATTTATCTGGTGAATACAAACTATAAGCAGAATACATAAACGGAGGAAGACGGATGAATTATTTAAGTGAAGAAGATTTCAAGAGGCTTTGGAAAAGTGCTCTCATATCTGTTGATACATCGGTGTTGCTTTTTTTACAGGAGTGTCATGCACCATACGCCAAATATGTAATGGATACGCTACTTTTTGTTGAGGATCGTATATGGATTACTTCTCAAGTTGCTAATGTTGAGATGGCTCCCCAATTCAATTACACCGGTGAGATTAAGGGTTCTCTTCGTAAGTTAAATGACTTTGATAGAGAGTTTGATAAAACGATTACAGCTATAAATGCAAAGTTTCAATCTCTACAACAAAATCTAGATGAACAAGGACATGATTTGTTATCAGAATTGATTGCCGAAATTGATATAAATAAAGTTTTGTATGATGTGATCAGTAATTTTAAATTGAACGTAGCTTCTTCTACCAAAGAGAACAGAGAATTCCTTCAGTCAAAACTAGTACAAATATTCCAGAAGTCACTTTGCTCTAAAACTAGCCTTGGATTTAATGATGATGAGATCTTAGCAATTGAACAAGAGGGTATCATAAGATACGAGAAGTGTATTCCACCAGGGTACAAGGACGCTAAGAAGAATGGAAATAAATATGGGGATTTAATAGTCTGGAAAGAATTGTTAAATAAGTCTAATCAGGAAAACAGACCGGTTTTATTTGTTACAGCAGAAAAAAAAGAGGATTGGTTCAGGCTAAGAGATAATGTGATCTTAGAAGTACGAGAAGAACTCCGTAAAGAGGCGGAAGCTTGTAAAGCCGAAGTGTTTGTCATTCACTTTAAAGATTTCATTAAAATGAGCAAACTATTTATTAGCAGGAGTACTAAGGAACTATCGGAGAAAGTTGATAGCCAAAAATCGGAAATAGCTGAGCAAGTAGAAATATATATCAATCAGAATATTCATGGAGAACTCGAAGAGAAACTGACGGAGATAGAAAGTGTTTTATATGATTCGAACAATATTGAAGTGGATGTAATTGAAGATATTGTCATAAGTAATTTTACGTATGATATCGAAGATGAGGAGGTTACCATTAACTGTAAGGTAAATTTCACTGTATATGCGGATCATAGTTTTTACATGGGTGCTAAAGAGCCTTCTATAAATCTCCCTACTAAAATAGAGTGTCAGATAGATGCGATGATATTTATCGATATTTTTTCTGGTCAGCATAACGATCAAAATAAATTAATTGATATTGACTCGCCTTATATTGAACTGGATGAAGTTGAAGTGATTGATGCAACTAATCCATTAGTTCATGAAGATGATTTTCAAGAGCAGCCTGATCCAGACTATGACGAGAGCTATATTGATGAACTAGAAGCAGAATACGAACGCATGAAGGAACAAAGAGAATCAGATTTTGCAAATGAAGAACACATTAGTGTGGAAGAAATGGAAGCAGAGGTTGAAGAGCGTATTCAACAAAAAGGGAATAAAAAGGACTATGAGGCGATGTTACGAGAGGAAAAAGAAGACGATGAAGAAGACTAGTAGTCAATCAACTCCTTCTTCGCCGCTGAAAGGGTTAAGGGGATAATGATAACATATGAGAAATAGTCACTGGTCAGTAAAAGTAGCATTAATTTATTTAATTTTCATTTTTTTCGTGAATTTGTCTATTTCCACTTGGTCTACTATAGAATTCAGTCATTTAACAAAGGATTTTGGTAAATCCTCTCAAGAATCAACAATGACTCAGGCTGCAGAGAAAGTAATTGAGTCTCTACAGAAGATGATTGGAAATAATAATACAAATGAGATGCAAAGTGGTGCTGAGGATACAGATGATTCCCTAAAAAAAACGAAGCAATTAGAAGATAAAGCAAAGGTAGCTTTAATCTACCTTTTAATAAGTGTATCTGCTGGTATTGTCACATCCATTGCGTTGTGTACCCCCAAATTTGTAATGGGATTCATAGAGAAGTTTATGGATGAACCCTATGTTGAGTACGATCCAGTTGACCAATTTAAGAAAATTATGATAATTGCTAATGTCAGTTTATTAGGTTGGGATATCTATGGGAAACTCAGTGCATTTAAATATTTTTAGTTCTCCGTATTAATTAGTTTTATTTTCCATACTCCATGGAGTTATTATTTAAAAAAATATGAATTTCAGACAGGTAGAAATTGCGTCTACTGAAAATCAGAATACATTTGAAT
Source organism: Paenibacillus sp. LK1 (assembly GCF_002750415.1). Lineage (NCBI taxonomy): Bacteria > Bacillati > Bacillota > Bacilli > Caryophanales > Paenibacillaceae > Paenibacillus > Paenibacillus sp. LK1. The sequence continues at coordinate 290,806 of NZ_PEII01000001.1, read as the reverse complement.
GAATACATCATTGTGTTTCACAAAATTCAGTTGATGACACACCAAAATAAGGGAGCTGAATCGAATGTCGGTCATGAGTTTTGAAGAGTTAGAAAGGAAAAGTTGTAAGCAACTCGTAGAGAGAATAAAAGAGTTATCCAATGGCGGCTTTCAAAGTTTTAGTAACATTCATGCAATTGAAGTTGTACACGACTATACGTTTGAAGAAACGGGTGCAAGGGATCAAGTTGTGTGTGTTGCATTCAATCATACTGGTGCATCATATAATTTGCGTTATGATAACGGAGAATTTGTTTCTTTGAAAGAAAATATATTGATTACAGAAGAAATTAAATTCTTTTCTAAACATATACTATAAATCAAGCGTGTGCTGTTTGTTGGCCCCATTCAGTCTATTGAGGAATAGGATGATTGAAGATAAAACCTTTTATAATAGTAACTACCGTGTGGTTTCGTTTAAACTAAGGAGCAAAATTTTATTAGCAAACAAAAAAAGAAAAGGAGAAGCTTAATGTTATTTTATCTTATTCCAGTTATTCTATCTTACTACTTGTTCTTTATCTCCAATGGACTCAGAATAGTCGCAGTAAGAAAATGGCCAGTTATAATTTCCTAAAGAATAATGCAGAAGAGATAGCTACTCTAGATATCAATGATTTAAGTCCTACAACTAAAAAGTATCTATCAGAGATTTCTAAGAATATGGGTAAAAGGTATGCCAAAGATTCCAACCATCATCATGTAATTACTGGAATGAGACTTTTAGATATAAGTGTAAAACTAAAAAAGAATGAACAATTAAATGATATTGAAAAGAGTTTAGCATGTAAGCATTGGACTAATACTACATCTCAATTTTTACTTATCTAACTGTTAGTTGCCATTCATTTCCCATAGGGATTCCGATAGAACAGGTAGAGGTGAAGTGCAAGAGTAACAGAGGAACGATAAACAAAAGAACTAAAAATAGACGTTTTAGATTGGCTGAAATTGCGGAAGCGCTTGCGATTCAAGAAGTTATGGGGAGTCCGGAGGATGAAAACTTTCGGGAAATATGCAAGTACTGGCCTGACTCGGATATCTATAAAGTTCTGGAAGCAAATTGGTGTGCCGCATTCGTTTATCATTGCTGCATGAAGGCTGGCATCATACTCCCTATTCGATACCCGAATCACAGTTATCGATTAGCTGGGGTTGGCGCCTGGTTAGATTGGGCTCAGCTACCTGAAACAAATTTTTTATATCAAGATGGATACCAGGGTTTTAAACCAAAGCGTGGTGATATTGTCATTTTTGAAAAGCTTCTATCCGATAATTCTCATGATCATATTGGAATTGTTTTGGCATGTGAGGGAAACCGGTTATTGGTTGCAGAAGGTAACAAAGACAATAAAAACTTCTCCAGCGTTGTTTACAGGAATAGAGAACATTGTATTTACGGATATATACGTATAGACGACAGCTATCAATTTCATTTTGACGGGAAATATATACCTATTGTTTGAAATTGAGTAAGAAACTATAAAGCCGAAGGAGATGGTCGCTATACTCCTAGTATATTGGCGGTATTTTCTTTATGTTTTGGATCATAAATTAAACGTTCTTATCGAATGTTGGAAAGAAGGATTATATCTTCAAGGGATAATCCATGACATGTCTAAATTCTCTCCTCACGAATTTTTTCCTTATGCACGTAAATTCTATTCAAATCAGAAGGACGAGGATACCGAGCTGAGATGGAAGAATGCGTGGCTACACCATCAAAATCATAATAAACACCACTGGGAGTATTGGATAGTAAATAAAAATACTAGAGAAGCCTTACCAATGCCAAAGAAATATTTGATAGAAATGGTATGTGACTGGCGGGCTTTCTCAAGAAAATGGGGGCGTAAAGTTAAAGAAACTAATTTACCAGAAAGAATGATGACATCTGAAAGTATAATATTACACCCAAAGACAAGGGAAGAACTTGAAAATTTCATGAAGAAAAAAACAACAATAAACAACAACAATAAACAACAACAATAAACAACAACAATAAACATAGTGAAGAAGGTGCACCTTTCATTGTTTAACCTGAAAATATTAAATAATAAAGCATTCATTGAACTGAATGATTATGTCTTACAGGTAAAGAATAAAATATCTGCTACCGCTGCTGCGACATATATTATTCATAATGATCGTATCGTGAATGAATGGTACTCAGGAGTACATGACAATTCTAAACATAGTCGATTAGTTGATGAGGAATCACAATTTAATGTGGCTTCAGTTCGAAAAACATTTTTAGGATTTGCTATTAGTCTTGCATTACATGAAGGTAAGGTCAGAAGTATAGATGATCTTGTTGTGGACTACTTGAATGAGTTAGATAGGGAAGTACTAAGGCATATAACAATACGACATTTGTTAACCCACACTCATGGTTTAGGTGATCTGCATAATAGATTGTTTCTTCAAGGAATCGACTGGAAGTACAATAATACTGGTGTTAATCTGCTAATTGAGTTATATAAAATCCCTGTATCACAATTACTCGAAGAGCGTTTATTCTCACCTATGGGCTTTAACCAAACAGGATGGAGGAAGGAAAATAATGAAAAATTAGTATGGCTTAATGAACAATATAAGGACGATCAAGGTAACCAGGCCAACTTATTTATGAGCACAAAGGAACTGGCATATTGGGGTTATCTGCATTTGAATAAGGGAGCTATAAACGGGAATCAGATACTTCCTAAAGAAATATTTGAGCAGACAACCACTATAATTAGTCCTCCTGATCTGGAACAACAATTGCCGAGAAACGGTTTTTTTTGGTTTGTGCAAGATGAACCGCGGTCTTTTACAGAATTAGGTCATAAACTTCCACACGGTTCTTTCCAGTCTCTGGGCGCCACTGGATGTGCCTGTCTTGTCATTCCTAAGTGTAAAACTGTTGCGGTAAGAATGTATAATCAGACTGGACAAAATCCGTTAGGGTACGACTATCTTGAGGATATCAAAACATTTGGAGATTTGGTCTGTAAGTACATAGAAGATCTATAAACCGTGAACTTGGCTTAAAAGATATCAGGCATTCCATTTAAAAGATAATGATAAATTTTTACTGAATAAGAATATATGTTCTGATATAATTGAACTGAGAATAGTAAGTCTCTTCCTCTAAATTTGGTACAAATAAAAACAGTGAGGTGAATGAGATGGAACAAAGGAATTCGCCAGAGGTAAGAATTGAACTATGGGACGAAGGAGATTTAGATTTGCTTCGCCAATTAAATTCGCCTGAGATGACAGTACACTTCGGAGGACCAGAGACTGAGGAGAAAATACTAGCTCGCCATAAGCGCTATTATGAAATCGCCCAAAATGGAACAGGGAAAATGTTTAAGATTCTCTTGCTCCCGCATCTTGAAGTCGTGGGTAGTGTAGGGTATTGGGATCAGTCGTTGAAAGAAGAATCTATTTTCGAGATAGGTTGGAGTGTTTTATCGGAATATCAAGGTAGAGGAATAGCGACAGAAGCAACAGCAAAAGCCATAGCTTCTATCCGTTCTGAAAAGAAGAAACATAAATTCATTCACGCTTTTCCTAAAACCAAGAATCCCGCTTCAAATGCCATTTGTCGCAAGCTGGGCTTTTCGTATATTGGCGAGTGTGATTTTGAATACCCTATTGGGACTACCATACGATGTAATGACTGGAGATTGGCAGTCGAGGAAAATTAAGATCAAGAGCATGGAGGGGATTTTAAATCAGCTGCATGGCTTTCTCCATATTTCAGGGCAGATGAGATACCATCTGTTTTTTTTTGCTTGATTTACTTCATATATGTAATAATATGGTTAGCGATTAGTGCATATAATTTCCTGATTAAAGGGACATGAAAGATCCCAGTTTCTATAGATTTATTTTTATTTGAATCCTAGAGATGCTGAGTGAAACAACTTAAACCATTAAGGAGAATTAAAATGTCGCAGTTTCCCAAGTTAGAAACAAAAAGACTTGTATTAAGAGAGCTAACAAAGAATGATTCCAAAGATATATTTCAATGTTTTTCATTGGATGAAGTTACGAGGTTTTATGATGTGGAGAGTTTTACAAACATCAAGCAAGCAGAAGAATTAATTCAAAGATGGAATGAAAGATATGAAACAGGACAAGCCATTCGTTGGGGAATCACTTTGAAGTCGGAAAACAAAGTCATCGGAACATGTGGCTTTCATGGCTGGATGAAAAATCATTATAAGGCTGTCATTGGATATGAACTATCACCAGAATATTGGCATCAAGGTTTTATGACCGAGGTGGTTGAAAAGGTAATTGAATATGGCTTCAATAATCTTGGGTTAAACCGAATTGAAGCATTTGTAGAACCATCGAATTTGGGGTCAAGAAAGGTTCTTGAGAAAATCGGCTTCAGAGAAGAAGGAATATTGAAGGAAAATTATTATTGGAAGAATCGATTTGTTGATAATGCCATTTATGCATTTCTTAAGAAAGACTATAAAGGTCATTAACAACTAAGAAAGAAGGATAACCAGATGATTACAATTAGATTTGTTTCAAATAAGGATATCCCACACATTCAATCCATAGCTCAAGAAACATGGAATTATACTTATAAAGGCATATACTCCGAAGGCTACATACAAAATTTTCTAAGTAGAGCATATTCAGATGAGAATTTAAGTCGATCTGTCGAGAGAGATCTTCAAAGTGCCCAACGGAGTTTTTTAATAGCTGAATTCAATGACAAAGTCGTTGGATATGCTCAAACAAGACAAGTGAAAGAAGAAGAACACGAATTACTAAGAATCTATATACGACCTGAATATCACAAAATGGGAATAGGAAAAGAATTTATTCAGAGATTCACTCGAGATTTAAAGCCAATAAATAATCTGTTTGCCTGGGTAGGGAAAGAGAATTATATAGGAAGAGCATTTTATGAGAAAAGTGGATTTAAAGAAATAGAAGAAATGATCGAAACCATAGAAGGGCATAGTAAAACGCAAGTTAAATATGAATTGGAAATCTCCAAGGGAAAGGTGGTTTCATAGATGTTTTTTCTTCAAATGTCGGGATTTCCTGGTTCCGGTAAGTCGACTCTTTCAAGAAGGATCGCTAAAATTACGGGTGCCATAATTATTGATCATGATATCTCAAAGTCTTCCATATTAAAATCCATTGGGGATAGTAATTTAGAATTAAAAGTTTTAGGTATGACTTCATATAATATTGATTGGGCCCTGATAGAGTTTTATCTTTCCCAAAGCTATGACGTAATATTCGATAGTCCATGCTTTTATCCTGAGATGATTGAAAGAGGTTCGTCATTAAGTAAAAAGTATAATGCTAAATATAAGTACGTTGAATGTTACCTGAATGACTATCAGGAAATAAGTAAAAGATTACAAAATCGAGAACGGATGATAAGTCAGATTTCGGATACATCTGAAGAAGAGTTTGAAAATAATGTTAATGAAAGTAAGAGACCTAATGATATTCAATGTTTGCGTGTTGATTCGTCACAACCTATAGAGAAGTATTTAAATAACGTTTTAAATTATATTGATGAAGAATAAGGGATGTCTCGTGAAATCGAAAATCCAATGATCCAATGTGAAAAAATGCAAACGCTTTAAAACATTTCCCGAAAGTCATGATTCTAAGAATAAAGAAAGAAGGCTGAATTTGGTGCATGACATCTTATTACATTGGAATATTTCAGAATGTATATGGTTTAATCGTGAATACATTATTTTTAGCAAAACCGATTGGTGGAAAAATTGAATATTGTTTAAGGCCGTAGAAAATATGTGAAGAACTGAGTCGCTTAAACTTTGCGATTTCTTCAATATATAATTACATAAAGAATAATGGAGAGCTAATGGATAGTTATTATGAACAATTAATTGCGCGGATTCCTTGTATATGGATTAAGCCTAACTGTCAATCTAAAGGGATACTCATTTTATATCATGGATGGGTTTCAAACATTAAGGATTACATTTTCTTTGGTTCGTTGATTTCTGATTGGGGATACACGGTTATCATACCTGAAATTCCATATCACGGTACCAGAGGGGAGCTTAACTATTTTGATCCTAAAGAAATACAAAAATATTTTTGGAATGTAGTCATTCAGACAGTTGAAGAGGCTGGAGATCTTATTTCTGAATTAACCTTATATGACAAGATAGTGGGAGTTGTGGGTAATTCTACTGGCGGTTTTGCAGCGGCAGGTGTTTATGCAAATAACATAAGTATCAAATCTGCAATAATAATGAACGGTTCATGCGCTTGGGAAAGGTTTGAAGAACTCATTTGTGAAAGAGATGGAAGGACACCTTGGACTTCTATGGATAAGAATACAATCCTAAAGCTAGATCCGGCTAAATTAACAGGAAATATGAAGAATAAAGCGATGCTTATTTTACATGGAACAGAAGATACAACTATTCCAATTGATAGTCAGAAGTATTTTATGAAGGTCATTGAACAGAACAATAATCTAAATAATTCAGTGCAATTTGTTGAGTACTCCAAAGTAAATCATCAAATTACTTTAAGCATGTTAGAAGAATCTAAGAGATGGTTAGATGAGCGGACACATAATTAAATCCTGAAGATAGTAGTAGCTACTTATAACAAAATAGTCCCATATCAGGGATTTGCACATCCAGGTCTGGCAGGAGTTCGAGGAGTATTAGAAGAACTAATTGGCAGTAGTTGCAATTGATCCGTTTGCTGAACAACAACATTATAGGAAATCAGCGCAAGGATGTAATGAATTAAAGGAAATACTTTTTCGGTTGTTTAGTAGATTAGCTGAAAAATTATAGACTGGAGTGTGCTCATGGAAATTGAATTAGAAGTAATTCAAAGTATGTTAGTGAAATTTATATCTGAAAGAAAATGGATTCTCCAAGCGATCTCACAATTATCAGAAGAAGATATCACCTGGTCACCAAATCAAGAAAGTAATAGTATTGCAAATCTCGTTGCACATATAAGAGGTTGTGTTCACTCAAGAATTGAAACGATATTTTATGATATTGCTGATTCAAGAGACAGGGATAAGGAATTTGAATCAGGACTTAAAATGTCGATAGAAGAAGCCTATAACATGACCAAGGAATCATTCGATATTATCATTCAATATCTCGAACACCTCAGTTTCAACCCAAATTTGTTGTTGTCTCAACCTTTCATTAATCGTCCCCCTCTCACATTCAGTCAAGTAAAAAATGAAACAACGGTTTTGAATCTAATGATCGCAATGGTAAGAGAAATTCACTATCACACGGGTCAAATCATATATGCAGCCAAAACAAGGAGAGGACAGCTGATTTGGCAATACGATTGATATTAACAGAATGTAATAACAAATGTCTGACCTAAAAAGGAGATGGGACCTATCTATTCTTATAGATTTCTAATGAATGAAGACTTAAAAAGTATAAGTTCTTTTCCTCAGTCAAAGGAAGAATTGTTTTATATTAGTCCCCTGTTTAAATATCCTTTAACACCAGATCAGATATTAAAGCTTCTTAAGAATCGATACGAACCAACAGTTATTGTTAATGAGGAGTCAGGTCAAGCTGTAGCTTATGCCAATTTATATGACTATAAAGATGATGTATGTTGGTTGGGCAACTTTATTGTATCGAAGGATTTTAGAGGAAAAGGTGCTGCTAATTATTTGTTGGAAACGATGATAATGAAGGCAAAATCGATTTATAAAGTTAAACACTTATTATTATCATGTCATAGCACGAATTCAAGAGGACTAGCATTTTATCACAAGCAAGGATTTGAACCCATCGATATGCGAATAACGAATTTAGATGAACAAAAAATAATAACTATACTAATGAAGTTAGAGATTTAGAATGCATTCAAGAAGAACGAAACCGCATATTATACGTGGTAATGTTGGGAACTAACATAGAAGCAAAACACTAAATTGCTTTAATAACGGAGGATGATATGAAATGGAAATCTCATTATCCAAAGCAGGACTTAAAGAAGCTTCAATTATTCACGAAATGCAAATAAAAGCATTCATGCCTCTTTTAAATAAATATAAAGACTATGAAACAAGCCCAGCAAATCAAACGGTAGAAAAAATAGAAGATCGAATAAATCAAAGCTATACAGATTATTACCTAATAAGAGAAGCAAATATTCCTGTGGGGGCCATTAGAATAGTAAAAAAGGAGAATAAAAACTATCGAGTAAGCCCTGTATTTATTTTACCCGACTACCAAGGGAGAGGGATTGCGCAAAAAGTATTTTCAATGATAGAAGATAGGTATAGCGATGCGAGAATATGGGAGTTGGCTACAATCTCAGAAGAGCAGAGGAATTGTTACCTTTATGAGAAATTAGGATATAGACAGAAGGGAGATACGAAACAAATTAACGACAAGATGACGATTGTGATTTATGAAAAATGCATGATTTAGGTAATCAAGAAAAAATCAAAGACTATATCGATGCGCGTGAAGGCTAACAAAATTGTATAACGTAATATTCAAGCTTTGGTCCTGACGGAAGTTTGATCTGAGGGATGGAGATTGGAGAAGCATCTCAATTGAGACCCCTTTTTAGGGTTCATAGATACAGAAACGTTATTGGAAATAACCAAAATCATAATAAAGGGAGTATGACCAGTGGAGAGTAAAGAGACGTTTAATTGTATTGCTAGTGAATATGAAAAATATAGACCCACCTATCCAGATGAAATGTTTGACGATATTTTTAATTATTCAAATGCAGGAAAAGAAGATAAAATCCTTGAAATCGGTTGCGGAACTGGACAAGCAACAAGTGGATTAGTTAATAGAGAATATAAAAATATTACATGTATTGAATTGGGGGACAAATTAGCCCAGCTCACTGAAGAAAAATTCAAATCCTATACATCTCTTAAAGTGATCAATACATCGTTCGAAGAGTGGGACGGTGAAGGTAGTCCTTTTAAATTAGCAGTTTCGGGTACTGCATTTCATTTTATTGATCCTCAGTTTGGTTATCGAAGGGTATGGGAGTTACTTGAGGATTCAGGTGCAATTGGTTTCTTCTGGACCATTCATGTGCCAATGTACGATGAAATCCATAATGAAATACGATCTCACTATAAAGAGTTTGCACCACATTTGGACGATTCAACATTACAAACACCTGAAGAAACCATAAATGAAAGAAAAGCGATCACTGAAGGAACAGGTAATTTTAAAAGAATAGAAGTCAAAGAATATAGCCAAATCCTTTCATATACAAGCAGCGATTATATTTCTTTGCTTAATACCAATTCAAAGCATAGACAACTGTCTGAACCGGACAGAAACAATTTGTTAAATAGAATCAAAAATTCTATTGATAGATCAGGTGGATATATTTTCAAAGACCATAGAGTTGCTTTGTTTTTAGGAAAGAAGTTGAAGTAACTGAATTGTTCATTTCGAAAAACCTTATAAAGGACTGATTTGGATGTTCTATGTTAACTCTAGAGCTATCATTGAAAGAATTAATAATGAAGCTATCGAAGTCGTTATACAAAGAAGAACAAAGATAGATTCCTCTTTTCAGTTTGAACTTCCTGGAGGTAGAATTGAACCGTTTGAATCGTTGATCCAAGCTCTGGTAAGAGAGGTTAAAGAAGAAACCGGATTAGATGTTTATGAAATTGAAGGTACTGAAACAAGAATTGATACAACTGGAATTAATCCTGAATTTGAAGTGGAATGTCTTAGACCATTCGCTGCTTATCAAACCATTAAGGGACCAATTGATTCTGTTGGATATTATTTTAGATGTAAGGCAAGTGGAGATTTGCTAGAAGCTGGTGACGAAACAATAGATATTCAATGGATTGACATTAAGAAACTAAATAAATTATTTATGGAGAATCCATTAGATTTTTCTGATGTTGATCGTGCCGGAATTAAGTATTACTTGAATCATCATGGATTTTGAGAGGAGCTGGGATTGAATGGATTTTATATATGGAGAATATCTTATCAGTGATAACAAAGAACTTATGGACATCCATGCGGTAAAGGGTTTCTTATCTAGAAGCTATTGGGCCAATAAGAGATCCGATGAAAAAATTGAAAAGTCCATCCATTCTTCAATATGTTTTGGGATATATAAAGAGGCAATTCAAGTTGGTTTTGCAAGGGTTGTCACAGATGATGCGACAATGTATTGGCTTTGTGATGTTTTTATTCATGAGGAATATAGGGGCCAAGGACTTGGTAAGAAACTAATTGAAGTGATTACACAATCGGATCGCTTTAAAGATTTAATGGGGTTACTCGGAACATTGGATGCACATGAATTATATGAACAATATCAATTTAATAGAAATAGTGAACGCTTCATGATAAGACTTCCTGATTATTTGAGGGCTTGATGGCATTGAAGAGAGCTGTTTATTTTCTTTCTTTGATCATTGGAATCGTTTTCACAGCCCTAGGAGTACTAACAGCTATTTTTGACCATCCATACAATGATGAACCAAACTCCGGGCCGGCAAGTTTTTGGGAACTGATTCTAATCATTAGTTACGAACAATGGATATTGTTTCTGATTGTTGGTCTGATATTAAGTCTGTTCCCTGCGTTAAAGCAACGGAAGACATGAAGGGAGATTTTATCAATGTATAAACTTAAAACAAAAGAAACAGACAACAGCGTCATTGAATTTATTGAAAGTGTTGATAGTCCCAAAAAACGTGAAGACGCGTATCAGCTATTAGATATTTTCACTGAAACAACAGGGTATACAGCAAAGATGTGGGGACCGAGTATTATTGGATTCGGCTCCTATCATTATAAATATGAATCTGGTCATGAAGGTGACGCACCCCTGGTGGGCTTTTCTCCTCGAAAAGCAAAAATCAGTTTGTATTTTGCGACAGGTGATGCAGAGCGAGAGAATCTGTTAAAAGACTTTGGAAAACATACGACAGGAAAAGCATGTGTATACGTCAATAAAGTTGCAGATATCAATCTAGATGTATTACAAGCGTTGATCAACCAATCCATCAAGTTCTTGAAAGAAACCTATCCGGATCATTAATTTCTGTACACTGTTATTATTGGAGGTCACGTAATGAAAGAAGAGAACATTCATATACGTTGGGCGAACGAAAATGATGCAGAGGACCTTCTTAAGCTCAATGATGCTTTTAATGGCGTAGGTACATCCGTAGAAGAAGTAATAGATAGCCTTGCTTTATCTAATGAGTTGATTGCTCTAGCTGTGATTGACGATCAGGCAGTTGGATTCGCTTGTGCTCAATATTTTAAATCTTTTTGTTATCGTGCACTCCAGGGAGAAATCACAGAAATGTATATTGCCGAAGTTGTCCGGAGAAGAGGATTAGCTACGTTGCTAATTGCTTTTATAGAGGAGGAACTCAAAGCAAGAGGTGTTACCAGTGTAAAAATTCTGACAGGCCAAAGTAATGAAAGGGCTATAAAGACATACGAAAAATCAAACTATGCCAGAACGGAAGAAGTATTGCTACAAAAAAAACTATAAGGAGCATAATCGAATGTCTGAATATTATTGGGATAATAAAATTGAATACCTTAAAAATACGAGATGGCTGTACTACAATGACGATTACCTTCAATTTTTAATGCAATTTGTTTGGAAGATAGATAAACCTGTAAGCGTTATCGATTATGGGTGTGGGTTTGGTTATTTGGGTCTTAAACTGCTGCCTTTTTTACCAAAAGGGTCAACCTACACTGGAGTAGATAAGGGTGAAATTTTAATCAATGAAGCTAAGACGATTTTCTCCCAACTTCCTTATGATACAGAATTTATTACTTGTGATATAGAAGACGTTGTATTGGAGAGGAAGTATGACATTGCATTGAGTCATGCTTTTTTATTACATATGGATGACTCTGTGAAAATACTCCAAAGGATGATTGAAAGTGTGCTGGAGGGTGGAAGAATCATTTGTTTTGAACCTCATTGGATTGGAAATATGGCGAACTATCATGTGGAGGGCGTTGAACAAAGTGAAATCATTAAACTAGGCGTTTTACAGAGATTATTTGAAAAAGATCATATACGTACAGGTAAAGATGGAAATATTGGAATGCGATTGCCCATATTAATGAGTCAATTAGGATTAACGAATGTGGAATGTAGAATGAGTGATAAGGTCAACTTTCTAGATCAAAACATGGACTCTACCACAAAAAACATTCTCTATCACTCAATTAAAGAAGATGGTATAGGACAAGATCCTGGCAATTCAGTAGAGGTAACCAAACGATTATCAACTCGGGGCTTAACCCAAAATGAAGCAAAGGCGCAGTATGAAGCGGAATTAACATTTTCCAAAATATTTGATAATGAATCTTGGTTGACTTATGCAGCCAGCATGAAGATTTCATTTGGAACGGTTCGAAGGGAAGGGAGTTAAGAACTGTGGTTTACGGATTGCACTTTATTATTGCTAATTGAATGCAGAGGACCTTTTGATTAAAGGGAGCTTATTATTTTTAATTGGATGTATTGAATCTAAAACATAAAAAAGGAGGACTTTAAATGAAATTTATTGTGTCTGCAAGTGTGATTGTCCTTAATGAGAACGATGAAATCTTACTTATGAAGGGACGGAGAGGCTGGGAAATGCCTCAAGGCTGTGTGGAAGAAGGTGAGACCATCACACAAGCTGCTATTCGAGAGGTGAAGGAAGAGACTGGCATTGATATTGAACTTATTAAGTTTTGTGGCCTATATCAGAATACTACGCGGGGAGTATGTAACAATATATTCACTGGAAAACCGATTGGAGGAACTCTAACTACAAGTATTGAAAGTGATGAGGTTGGTTTCTTTGCATTAGAACAAGCCGATGAAATGATAACCTGGGGGAATTTCAAGGAGAGAATTCACAAAGCATTGGATGAGAGCACTCATCCCATTTTAGTTGAGTTCTCTGAATAACATATGGGTGAAGGTATCTTGAAAAACAACATCGTTGTTGTGGTTAAGGGAGTCATTGAAAATAAAGGCAGGGTATTGATATTAAAACGTTCAGGTGCAGATGAAGTTGCCGCTGGGAGCTGGGAAACCGTTGGTGGAAAGATCGATTTTGGAGAAGAATTAGAAGAAGCTTTGGCTCGTGAAGTGAAAGAAGAAGCTGGGCTTAAAGTGAGTGTTGAGAAGTTACTATTTGCTACTACTTTTTTTACGGATCCGCATAGACAGATCGTATTACTGACATATTTGTGCAGAGCAATAGATGACCGAGTGATACTTTCAGAAGAACATAGCGAGTATATGTGGGCAACCCGATCAGAGTTATATGACTATTTACCACAGACTATTTTAAATGATTTTAAAAAATATAACGTAATCGATACAGTTGAAATCATAGCTAAACAATAAGGACTCAAGTAACTCATTAATCTACTCCAACGAATATAATTCGGCAAACGAAAGGGATATTTGAATGAACCCAATTACTATAGAACCAATCGATAAAACGAATTGGGAAGAGGCGATCGCGATATCTTTACTTGAAACGCAAGTAAATCTTGTACCGACGGTCATCGAATCTTTAGCATATGCCTACGTGAAGCCGTGGGATGCAGCTTTTGATCCATATCTTTTGCGTGAAGGCGATAAAGCTTTCGGTTTTTTCTATTTATCCTACACACCAGCAAGTACGGATAATTATTGGATTGGAGGATTTCAAATAGATAAGGACTATCAAGGAAAAGGATTAGGGAATCAATCACTTTATATGATACTGGAAAGTATTCAGGAAAAGCATCCACAATGTCAAATCATCTCACTAACCGTAGAAAAAAGTAATGCACGTGCAAGAGCCTTATATGAGAAGATAGGATTTATTAATCAGGAATTGGAAAATCAGGATGGTGAAGTGATATATAAAATGAAATTGAAATAAATAGAAATCGGTCATTATGAAGGTACAATGATCCATTTTCATGTAAAAGGCGGTAATAGTATGGTGTACAACGATCTCACTAAAACGATGACCACAGAAAGGCTGCTGTTAAGATTATTTACGCAAGCAGATGCTGATACCGTTACTAGATTATGTAATGACTACAACATTTATAAGAGCACACTCACATTACCCTACCCATATACATTAGATTGTGCAGTGTCTTGGATAGAGCAACATAACGAAAATTTTAATGCAGATAAATTATATGAATTTGCTATTTGTAATAGGGAAACAGGTGATTTGTACGGGGCAATAGCATTATCTAATCAACAACGTTACGATAACGGTGAGTTATCTTATTGGGTAGGTCAGCCGTTTTGGGGAAAAGGTTATGCAACGGAAGCAGCTAAAGCCATGTTAGACTTCGCTTTTGATGTGAAAAAATATCATAAGGTATATGCGCGACACTTTGCTTCTAACCCGGCATCCGGACAAGTTATACAGAAGATTGGCATGATAAAAGAAGGAGTACTGGTGGATCATGTCAAGAAAGAAGACTGGTATGAGGATCTGATTTACTACGGAGTAGTGAGAAATAAAGTGGAAATATAAAATTCAAATCCAACGCGGAGGAATACATATTGAAAATTAAACCGGGTAAAAAAGTTTTACTTTCATGGATGGATTGTTATGTACCGGAAAAAGATTTGTTTTTCCTATCAAAAGAACATCTTGATTATGAATTTGACTTTACCGATGTACTTTTAATGCCAAAAGAGGAGTTCTATAACCACAGCACATATAGGCAAGTGAATTATGTGAACGGTTATGAGTACTGGAATATTAAGAACGATGATTATGTAATCATTGCGGATAAAGAATGGATAGAAGCGATTCCCGAAGAACAGAAACGATTTTGATTAAATGCACAAGTGGACAGTGGTAGAGGGCATGTTTTCCCTGTTAAATTTGTACATGATTTGGCGGAAATACCTGCAAGCTATGTGATTGATGGGCACGTTATCCTTCAGCGCTTCATGTGGGAAAATCTAGACAAATCTTGTAAAGAACAGATACTTACGACATTGGTTTACGAATGGTGGGATAAAGGGGAATGTGAGAAGCCACTTGAGTCGCTACCTGATTTTCTAAAACCATATGCCAATTCGTTTGCTAGTTCCCAAGGTGCAAATTGCCTCGCAGCTGTCTTGTTTGCAATCTCCAAAGGGAAACAGGAGTGGTTTATCTATGAATGGGTACATCAAAAAACGTTTCTAGAGAAATTAAAACAGTATGATTACGAGGAGTTATTAACTGACGAACTACATCATGGGGACGTTGTCCTATGGACAGATGAGAATGGGATCATTCAACATGCAGCATATCATCTGGGAGAAGAACTATATTTCAATAAAGATGGGCAAACGATATTCAACCCATGGAAGATACTCTCTAAAGAGCAGCTGTATAAGGAGTGGGAGCATCTTACCATTGTAAAGTATAGGCCATGTAATGAATTATTTTGATGGGGATTAAAATGGAGTTCCCGTACTTTTATTTGGAGGTAAAGACATGAAGCGACTGATTCCATCCATAGATTTAATTAAAGAAATTGAACTCTCTGAGATCGATTATATGACAGATCGGATGCTTGCTATTCAGAGTCGGGACAACAATCCGGAAGGAATTGAGATTCAGCAATTTGGAAATGCCATCTGTTTCTACAGTAAGACCATGGCATGGCCCACGTTCAATACAGTGAAGGGCTTAACGAATAATGATCTGGAACATCTGGATGCTATCATTGATTTTTATAGACAGCGTGATCGAAAGGTTCAGTTCGAAGTCATTCCATCTGTGGTGGATCAGAACTTCTTGAAACATTTAACCGACTTAGGCATGTATACATCGGGATTTCATTCATCTCTGATCATCAAACCAGAAGAAAAAAAGAATCACTCAGATCATATCCATATTCAAGAACTTGAAGAGGATCAATTCGAGCTATACGCGACCATTCATTGCAGGGGGACCGGTTTGTCGGATGATGGTATCCCTTATGTCGCCCAGAATAATAAGGTTCTTTATCACCGTCCAGGTTGGAAATTTTACATCGCATATGTCAATGACATTCCTGCAGCGGTAAGTGTTCTGTTTATTAAAAATCAAAAGGCATCCTTAACCTTTGCAGCAACATTACCTGAGTTTAGAAATCAGGGTGTACATCAGCAGCTTTTGAATAGAAGAATAACGGAAGCCTTGAATAAGGAATGTAATCTGGTGGTAGGGCAATGTTCTTTTTTATCTCAAAGCCATCGAAATATGGAGCATGTGGGCATGAAGTTGGGATATATCCGAACAGCATGGACGGAAAGATAAAAACTGGATTGAATTAGGAGGTAGCTCATGAACAATACAAATAAAATCCTGGGTGCGGTTCTCATGATTAGCAGTATTTTTATTTCAACCTTAGATAGAATTTCCGTGAGAATATCTACAGCAATAGTGGAAGCGGGATACGCTTCAGGTGGGAAAACACGCGAGATAATCCCAGCAAGTGATAATGGTTTCACAGGTTTTCTCGTATATTTCTTATTTTTCGTCGGATTTGTGTTATTGATTGCGGGATTCCCTGGGAATCCCAGAAAGGATAAAACAAATAGGTACACACAAAACCGATCTTAGGAGGGGTTCATTTTGCCTGAGTACGAAGAAGCTCTAACCGGAGGCAATGTGAATAAGGTTGTAAAAGTAGGTAGCACAGTTCGGCGTGACGCTATACCGAATCCGTATGTATATGAATTGCTTAAGCACCTTGAAACGGTGGTATGCGCATTCCCCTAGATATTTGGGAGTAGATGAGCAGGACAGAGAAATCCTTTCTTACCTGGATGGTGTGGTTTCGGGAAATGAATATCCTGAGATTGAAAGTTATATGTGGTCTGATGAGACCTTAGACAAAATAGCGAAACTTTTAAGAAGCTATCATGATGCTACAGTGGATTTTGTTACATCTACGGTTTCTTTAAATAATTGCCCATTGATATCTTCAGAGGAAGAAGTAGTCTGCCATAACGATTTTGCATTGTATAACGTTGTATTTAAAGATCGGCTGCCTGTAGGAATCATCGATTTTGACATGGCAGGGCCTGGTCCGCGTCTATGGGATATCGTTTACAGCTTGTATACCTCTGTCCCATTAGCAGGTTTTTCACCGGGTAAACATGAAAGAGAAGTCGTTCCATATAATAAACAGGATCATGCATCTGAGCGGAAAAGACGTATAGCGTTATTTTTTAACGCTTATGGTATGGATGTGCCGACAGATCTGAAGGAATGGGTGATTTCTCGAATTCATTTCATGTGTACCACACTATCTGATCGGGCGGCGTCAGGAGAAACAGCTTTTATCAAAATGGTTGAAGAGGGTCATCTGGCTCATTATGAGAAGGAAGTAAGGTTCCTTGAGAAACATTTTGGTGACTGGGGTTAATTGAAATAAAAAAAACGAAACGAGTGATATATTGTGATCAGATTAATACCTACTACTAGAGAGAATTGGAAAGATGCATTAAATTTACAAGTTCAAGCCAATCAAAATCATTATGTTCCATCAGTAGCCGTGTCCCTAGCGAAGGTGCACATTCGTCCAGATGGGGATGAGTACAAGTATCTACCATTTTGCATATATAACACGGAGGATACCTTAGTGGGTTTTGTTATGATCACAGTCGATGAAACAACAGCTTGGTCCTATTGGTTAAATGGTTTTATGATCGATGTAAGCTACCAAGGTAAAGGATATGGAAGAGCAACGCTAGATGCAGTACTTAGCTATATAAAAGAGAACTATGTCCATAGCAAGTGTCTGAATTTAACGGTGTGTGCAGATAATGGAGTTGCCAGAAAACATTATGAAAAAATGGGATTTTCAGAGACCGGAGACGTATATGATGATGAAATTGTATATCGATTCGTATTTTAATTTAACGAAAGAGGTGCAGTGATGATATATAGGAGGAAGACATATGTTGTAGCTTCTTCATTCGTAGAAGAGTTTAATGCTTTATTTAATGATATTCTATTACCTTCACAACTGAAGTACGGAGCGAGATTGATTGGAAGATGGCATACGCATATGGATGATGAAACCAGTGAGATTTTTGCTATGTGGGAATATGATACGTTTGAACAGTATGAAGAGATAGAGCAGAAGATCAAGTCTGACAATGAACATAAAATTCGAGTACAAGACCGTTTTGATCAAATTGGTAGAGATAGATACAAGGAAGTATTTCGAAAAGATATTAAGCAAGATTTCTTTGAATCGACAGTTGACAGAGAGAAGACAATTTTAAAGGCATTGTGTATCTAATACGTAAAAAAATCGCCCCCGCAACTGAGCCGATCAGAGTGGGGCTTGTATGAACAACATTTTTATACTAAATTTCACATAAAAGACTTGTTAGTTGACATCCCTTTCGGTTTGCATTTACGCAGATGAAAGCACTCTAACTAACTCCTACTTCTGTTTAACCAGTACAACACCTATGATGATGACCACAAGCCCAATCCACGTTTTCCAAGAAGGTACTTCCTTCATAAACCAATATCCCATCCATATGGAGATGAGCACTTCTATGCATTTGGCAATGACCAGAACATAGCCCAGTTGGCTGACAGCTTTCATTCCAAACTTGACGCCGTATCCTACGCTCAGATTAGCGGCGAGAAATAAAGGCAGCATCCAAAGATGGAATTTAAATGTGGACCAGAACTGAGTGTCAATATGCTTACTTTGATATGAAAAAATAATGTTGATACAGGCTAAGCCAGCAAACATGAGCACAAAGCTGATAAGGTACAACATAACATCACTCCCAAGGATAAGTAGTATGATTAATGTTTCCTCGAACCAAAAATTTTATCCATGGGCATGAAATGATGTTAGCGAAGATGAGTGGACTAGCTAAACCGATGATAGTGAGGTTGTTTCGACGGGTCAATGATTCCAAAAATCAGACGATGTTCGTTACGTTCAGTCAAGTAATCTGAAAAACATTTCTATGATAAATTTTACATAAAAGCAATATAGAATTCATTAAATTCCACACGTCCTTTTATATACTTAGTTTGTTTGACTCAGCGAACTAAAAGGACTAGGTGGTCGTTTAAATGTTAAAAAAACGAGACTTGCACGAATGCCACTCACTGCATGATTTAATGGTCGACCCCGCTGTTTTTCCATACGTTCGTCATAAGTGCCGATCTTATGAGGAATATTTATTTGCTACTAAACAGGTGATTGATGAAGAAGAGCAAAACACATGTATTTCCAGAACGATCCTTAATGAGCTGGGACATCCCATCGGAACCATTGATTTATATCACATGGAACATAATACAGGTTTTCTTGCAACATGGATTGGAGCCCCTTATTTCGGAAAAGGTTACAATCAACGAGCAAAGGAAGCCTTCTTCGCTGAGTTGTTTCTTCAACATGAAATTGAAACAGTCTTTCTTAAAATTCGAAAACAAAACATTAGATCCAAGAAGGCGGTTGAAAAATTGCCTTATGTCAAATTAGCCAATGAGATATACCACGAAGTGTATAAGTTGATAAATAATACGGAACAAATCTATGATTTGTATTATGTGAATCGTTCTGACTTTATGGCAAATGAAGAGATGAACCATGTAGTTGCTACGTAACAACTAATTTCGATATCTATTCAAACGAAATCCCGCCAGGTTTGTCTTGTCGGGATTATTATTATTTCTTTGACAGTGCATGATGTAGTAGATAGGAAACAATAAGTAAGGATGCAGGAATATGGAAATTAAGGTCGAAAGAAGAGATATAAGCAATAATGAAACAACGTTATAAGCAAATCGTAAAGTATTTTAATTCTGAGGTGATGCAATGGAGATCAAAAAAATAGAGAAACTATCCAATGAAGATTGGCTTCAACTTGGAAGCTTTGGATATAAATCAACTCAAAAATATGAGCTTACCAGAAAAGAGACACAAGATTCTTTTAGTATGAATTTAACGTTGATAAATTTGGATGACATCTACGAAAAAGAAGAATTGAACAGCACAGATGATTTGGAACGATATGAAGAAATCATACAATTGGGATTTTCTTATGCAATATATATAGATGGGAAAATCATAGCGCTCGCCATTTCTGAACCACAAACTTGGAATAATACGCTGATGATATGGCACCTTCAGGTGAATGAAAAATACATAAGAAAAGGATATGGGAGACTGTTGATCAATAAAGTGAATGAGATTGCCCAGGAACAAGGTTTCAGAGCGATCACGTTAGAAACCCAGAATACGAATGTTCCAGCCATTCATTTTTACAAGCAATGTGGTTATCAAATTGAAGGAATTGATGTATCACTGTATTCAAATAATCATAGCCAAAAGGAAGAAATAGCTTTGTATATGAGAAAGAAGCTCCAATAAGAGTAACTGGGTATTACCTTGAAACCGCTTAATTCTATAATGTTTGGTGAGGAGAGAGTCTGCATGATTACGCTCAGAAAAATAACACTAGATAACCGACGATCTATATTTAACTTGGAAGTTTCAGAAGAGCAGCGACAATATGTTGCATCAAACCTATCAAGTGTAGCATCGTGTTATGTTCTTGCAACCAATGGCGGCTCCCCATTCCCACTTGCAATTTACGCAGATGAGCAACCTGTAGGTTTTGTAATGATAACTTACGGAATCACGGGTTATGATCTTCCTGTCATTGCTGACAATAGCTATTGTATTTTGCGACTGATGATTGACAAGCAGTACCAGAGCATGGGTTATGGCCGGGAAGCATTAAAGAAAATATTGGAGTTTATTCGAACTTTCCCAGCTGGACCTGCACGTTATTGTTGGATTCCATATAGTCCTGATAACTTGGCTGCCAAAAAGCTATATGAGAGCTTTGGATTCCATGAAAATGGTGAGGTGTGCCATGATGAGCTCATAACAGTATTGGATTTGTGATCTCAATTTTTAGAGGGGGATTTTATAACAAAGGTTTCACGCTCAATTTATAACTCTTGCTTTCCTATGTTATAAAGTAGAAGTTCAATAGTTGTATTATTTTACCATAAATGATAACGTGATATTAAAACCAACTAATTTAGTTGGAAATGTATTTTGGAGGTATGACCATGACTAATATTGCGAAGAATCTTACAGATCTGATTGGAAATACACCGCTATTGGAGCTTTCTAATTTTGCGAGAAAGTATCAAGTCGAGGCGAAGATCATTGCTAAATTGGAATACTTTAATCCAGCAGGTAGTGTAAAAGATAGAATCGGATATGGAATGATTAAAGATGCTGAAGAGAAGGGGTTAATTAACCAAAATTCAGTGATCATAGAACCGACTAGCGGAAATACAGGTGTAGGACTTGCTTTTGCAGCTGCTGCATTAGGATACAGATTAATCATAACACTACCTGAGAGTTTCAGTGTAGAACGTAGGAAGCTGTTGATCGCTCTGGGAGCAGAACTAGTTCTTACACCTGCCACAGAAGGAATGTCTGGAGCCATCAAAAAGGCTGAAGAAATTGCGGCTACAATCCCTAATTCATTTATACCTCAACAGTTTAAAAATCCAGCAAATCCACAAGTACATAAGGTAACAACCGCAGAGGAGATTTGGAGAGATACCGAAGGCAAAGTGGATATTTTTATTGGTGGAGTTGGTACAGGCGGAACCATATCAGGAGTTGGCGAAGCACTTAAACAAAGAAAAGAAGATGTGAAGATTATAGCTGTAGAGCCTTCGGATTCCCCGGTGCTTTCTGGAGGAACTAAAGGAGTGCATACCATTCAAGGAATTGGTGCCGGTTTTGTTCCCGACAATTTTAATAGATCTGTAGTTGATGAGATCGTACAGGTAAGCAATGAAGATGCATTTGAAACAGCACGTTTTTTAGCTAAATCCGAAGGGTTATTAGTTGGTATTTCGTCTGGTGCTGCTGCATATGCAGCAGTGCAAATTGCCAAAAGGCCAGAGAATAAAAATAAAAGTATAGTTGTTCTATTTCCAGATACAGGTGAACGATATTTATCAACAGACCTTTATCCAGAAGCATAAGACGGAAATGTTAAGCTGCCCTAACCGCTTAAAAGCATCGTTGCCGTTTCTTTGAAGAATTTAAACTGGTGAGGGCATGGATTCACAAACGTAATATGCAACCTCGGAAATCGATAAGTCTTGGAGGTAGTTTCGGTGAAGAGAAGGCGGAAGATAGTAGTTGCTTTATCACTCATTGTATCTGGAATCATTGGTGTATATTTAATATTGAATCAATACATAGTGCTTGATCGAACGAGTCAAGAATTGGGCATTTATGAATTCGTTTCATCCCAAGCTGATGTGGAGGTTTTAGTTGAAGGAACAGGTAAACAAAATATACTAGGAGACAGAGTCTCTACCAAGATAAAAATTGTAAACATCTTATTTAACAATACCTCCAGTAATCTTGTTGAGGGAAATGAAATTAAAGCTAATGAGTATTTAGTAGTGCATCATAATAGACAAGTGAGTGGACTGCAATGGACCCCAGGAAGAAGTATCTTCAGTATGGGCACAAGCTACAAACGCTTGAAGAAAGGTGAACAACAAACAATTCACTTAAAACTTAATAAAGAAACAAATCAATTTTGGATAATGCCTGAAGAGTTAATTATAAAATGAATTTAAGGCTAATCAATGAAGTTATGGAATCATACATTCAAGTCAATCTACAAATATTATAAGGGTGAATGCAATGACTGTTGGAAAAAAGGTTTTTGTTTTAAAGGATGAATCACGTATTGATCCGATAAGTAAGGAAACCAGAGAAGTGCTCATTAGTATATACTATCCTTCCAATTCAGTGGAGCATGAGTCGAAGTATATTTCGTTATTTGAACCTAATATCTCTTCCGCTGTTGATATGCTCTCTAGTATGGGAGTGGATAAGGATTATATTCGTAATCTGGATACAAAAATACATAATGATGAGAGTGTTGATATTACGGCTAAAAACTGTCCCATTATTTTTGTAGCTCCGGCTTTTGGTGTCGTTAGAGATATGTATTCCTTTTGTGTAGAACATTTAGTCAGGTGCGGATTTGTTGTCATTACTATAGGAGCCACTCATGAATCTATATTTTCCATTTTTCCTGACGGTCGCTTTGTCCAGCAATCCAAAGAGAGATCCGAAATAGAAAGTTTAGATATTCATTCTTGGAAACAATTATTGAAGCTTAGAGTTGAAGATATCAGTTGGGTTTTGAAAAATGTAGATAAAGTCTTGGATTCAGATAAGGGTCTTAAGGCCATAGTGGATGTGAATGAAATGGGGATCATTGGACATTCATTAGGTGGGGCTGCTGCTTATGAATTGCTTAAAAGAGAAAAGAGAATTAAGGCTAGCATTCTATTAGATCCTAGTTTCCATTTAATGACGACGAGTAAGGAAGAGAGAGTAACTATTCCGTTATTGGTAGCTCGGCAAGAGAAATGCTCGTTTGAAGAACTGGAAAATGAAATCTCTCCAGACCTATTACCTTTGTTACTAAGTGGGTATGAGTCTTTGTTTAACTCGAGTGATCTGAATAGTTCATTTATTAAATTAAACGGTACTCATCATATGACTTTTAGCGATATTCCGATACATTACAACGAAGATGGGATAGAACAAAAGCATTCCACTATTAATAAGTATATCTCTGCTTTCCTTGAGGAGCATTTAAAGAAGGAAGAAAGTAAATTTCATGAGCTGCTGAAAAATAAGATTAATGATGGAATTGATCAATTAAATAGTAAAGGACATGTTATTTAAGGAGGGGACTAGAAATGTTCAGATAACACATGCCTTAAATATTTTGTGGGTAGTTAGCATTGATGAGGAGGAATGACGCATGGAATTAAATAATTGGTCTGAGGAACTTTATTCTTATGATTTATCAAATGAATATTCCATTCAAAAGGCTGAGCCCGAAGAATGGGGACTGTATTGTTCCGTCTATTATAATATGGCCTATACTGGATTTTTTAGAGAGGAAGACTACTTCAATGTTTCGCGGAATAACTCTTTCTGGATTTATAAAGGAGAGTCAAAAATCGGTGGGGTAAGGATGGCACCCAATACGTTATATCATCTATTCTTTATGCCCCCATTCAATGATTCATTTGAGGTACTGAAGCTTCTTAAAAGAATACTCATAAAATGGTCTGATGCAACTCAACGTATCAAGATATATGAAATTCTCCCCGATCAAGTACATTTATTTACGAGGGCTGGATTCTGGCCAGATGAGTTCAGATGTCGCTGGATGCAGCGCCCGACAGATCATTTCAATGTGCGTTGGGATCATGATTTTATAGTTAAGAGCCCCGAAATTATTGAGAATGAAACGGGTGCTAACCAATACATTAATGAAGATGAAATCGCTCAGTGTGACTTTGACAGCTTTGTAGGAGGTTTTGAAGCCTTACGCAGAAAGAAAACATCCCTTGAAGACTTTATCCCGAACGAAGAAATCTATTTTACCAACGAGGACCTAACGCAAGCTTCTACACTTGTATATGATAAGGTTACTGGACAGCTCGTAGCCAACTGTCGCCTTTGTTTGCAGGATAATCAAGCAGCAGTATACAGCATCGGAGTCAACCCCGCTTACAGAGGAAAAGGACTTGCTACACACATGCTGCAAAGAGCCCTGACTTCTCTTAAAGACAAGTATCCAGTTCTAAGGTTATATGTCATGGAAGGCAATGATGCCGAATCAGTTTATTTTAATCTTGGATTTGTTCCTGGCGTTCAAGAGATACAAACGATGTATGTTCCTGTACATGAGTAGTCACGGTTAAATAATCAACTATCAACCCGAATGGATCTCTTTGAATGGGGCAGCATCGCTGTTTCTAATCTCTCGGGTTTCTGTTGCTTGAGGAAAGGATGGTTATTATTGGGAATATATTAATGTTGGTAGTGTCTATGTTTTTTGGTATTTTTGTTGTGAAAATCGGAATGGATAATTCCAAGAGTAATCAGTACACCAAAGAAATATTGCAAGAACTAAGAGAAATCAAGGAGATTCTAAGGGAAGAACGATGAAGACAACCTCAAGGAGGCGTTAGGGTGCTTTATGATTTAAAAGGCGAAGCCAATATGTCACCTGTTGTTGGGTTGTTATTTGCTGCGGTTATAGAAAACAGCCAACGACTCCAACGAATTACAGACGGTATGTTGCAGGAAGAACTAGATTATAAAGGACCTAATAACAACTTCAATAGTACCGCTCAATTAATAAAACATATCACCTACGTCGATCTGAATTGGGCTTATCGAATAAAGGGACAACCACTTCCTCAAAACTTAAGAGAGCAACATGGTCCTATAATTGATGAAAATGGCAGACTTCCGATGGTTCAGGAAATATCTTTGAGTACACTTATGTCGACATATGTAGGTGTCATAACCATGTTAAAGGATGCGTGTACACAATTAACGGATGATGATCTAGCGAGGATTGTCACTTTTGGACATGAGAATGAGAAGCAAGCGACCATACGCTGGGGTATATGGCATATCGCTGATCATAGTCGTTATCATCAAGCCCACATTAATCAACTTCGAAGATGGTATCATGAGGCTCACTAAAGAACGTTGAAAAAGCGTTGTGGTGATAAGTTGAGGCACAAAGAAGAGGTGAGGGTATGGAAAATTTATCTGAACTGAGCCATGTTAATGTTGAAGAAAACACGATTTTTGAAATACAGGCTGCCCTGGAAAAGGGAGAGCTTTGCTCAAGAGACCTGATTCTGTATTACTTATATCGTATTGCACAATATGATCAAAATGGACCAAAGATCAATTCTGTTTTGGAAATAAACCCGGATGCGATTTTTATTGCAGAGGCCTTGGATGCTGAAAGGAAATCAGTGGGACCCAGAGGACTTCTACACGGGATTCCGGTTCTGTTGAAAGATAACATAGAAACCAACGACAGAATGCATACAACTGCTGGAGCACTGGCTTTGGAAACCCATATTAGTTCTAAGGATTCTTTTCTTGTTGGTAAACTGAGGGAAGCTGGGGCAATCATACTTGGAAAAACTAATATGACAGAATGGGCAAATGGCATGTCTTCGGATATGTGGGCAGGGTACAGTGCTAGAGGTGGACAAGTTTTGAATCCTTATGGTGATTTTTTTCCAGGGGGTTCAAGCACAGGTTCCGCTGCTGCGGTAGCTGCTAACTTTACGATGGTTTCTGTAGGAACGGAAACATCTGGTTCCCTATTAAGTCCATCCATTCAGAACTCTATTGTTGGTATCAAGCCAACTGTAGGTTTAATAAGTCGTGCTGGTATAATACCGTTCTCACACTCGCAAGATACTGCTGGTCCAATGGCAAGGACTGTGACAGATGCAGCAATCCTATTAGGGATACTTTCTGGAAAAGACGAAGATGACCCTGCTACTTGGAAAAATCCGTATTCTACAATAGACTATACAACATGTTTAGACCTTAATGGGTTGAAAAATGCAAACATAGGCATCTTCCGTAAAGCCCCCCTTACACGATATCGTGATAACGAAGAATATGATGAAGTTCTATTTGAGAACGCTGTAATTCAGATCAAAGAAGCTGGGGCTAATATTATTGAAAATATAGACATCCCATCGTTTGACCGGAAGTGGGAGTGGAACAAGTTGAATAATGAATTTAAGCATAGCGTTGAACATTATCTGCAAAGTCTTCCATCGCATTTACCTGTGCATACCCTCAGTGAATTAATCGAATGGAACAAGAAAAATGCAGAAAGGGCTTTAAAATATGGGCAAAACCATCTCGAATATAGAGAACAGTTGAATAATCCATTGAATAATTCGAATTACATCTTAGAGTTAATAACGGATCTATATCATTCGCAAAATAACGGCATAGATTATGCTTTACATAACTTTGGACTGGACGCCATTGTTTTCCCCTCCTATGTTGGTGCTGATCTTTGTGCAAGAGCTGGGTATCCATCGATCGCTGTACCTGCGGGATATAAGGAAAGTGGAAGGCCATTTGGTATCACATTTGCAGGTAAAGCCTTTAGTGAATTAGTGTTGATTCGTATTGCATTTGCTTTTGAACAGCTAACAGCTCATAGAAAAAAGCCGAACTTATAACATTGGAAGTGCGTCTAATATATAACATCGTTAAAATTTCGGTTTTTAGGAGCTATTCAATAATGAAGAAAATAAGTACTTATATTATAGTTTTATTAACATTGAGCTTAATCATTCTGGGTTTTAAATTTGTTGAATCTCAAAATCAAAGAAGAGAGCTTCAGAATTCTATTGATAATTCATTCAGATATGAAATAAGTAATGTCCTGCACAGCTTTAGTATGGTTGTTAATGATTATACGTATAGATCAATGATATCAAGTGTGTCTAATGCAGCTGCGATATCGGAACTAACTTCTTTTGAGAAACTGAATGATGATTTAGATATTAGTTTGAACCAATTATATATCTCTCTTAGAGAGGAAAGATCCAAAGACAAAGTCTTATCACGAATAGAAGAACTTAGAGAAATATTTAGTGTGTTGGTCAGGGATCCGATAAACCATGAGGCAACAGACAGAATATTTCAGATCACCAATGATACATTTTTTAATGCAAAAGAAAAATGAGCATCTGGTGAGATGAGGAACATTCAGTTCATGTGAAAAACAAAGGAGGTGATTCCATTGGTAAACAAATAAAATGAGAAAATCTAAATGTTGATTTAAATAAGCATGCAGATTTTCTCTCTTATGGATCAAGAATTTATTATAGAGGAGAATGAACATGCTAAAACAAATAAGTGAATCCATCTATTATCTATCTAACCAAAATGATAAAGAAAGACCGACATTGGGGTTAGTTTGCGGTGATAAATACAGCCTCGTCGTTGACGCTGGAAATTCGGTTCAACATGCAAGGGATTTCTTACATGAGATAGAGAAGTTAAACGTTCCGCCCGTTAAATATGTGGTCATCACTCATGCCCATTGGGATCATTTTTTAGGAATGAATGAATACGGAGCTACGATTATTATGAATAGTCTAACTAACCAAAAGATGAATGATTGGCGGAACTATTCTTACGATGACCACTCTCTACAGGAGTATGTGCATTCCAAGAAGATGACCACACTGTGCATGGAAACGATACAACATGAAATACCGGACAGAGACACATTTCAATTAAGCCACCCGGATATCATTTTTGAAGAATCACTTCATGTGGATTTAGGTAATAAAGTGTGTATTCTGGAAACCATTCGCAGCACCCATACCGATGATTCAACCATTGTATATATTCCGGATGAAAAGGTCATTTTTCTGGGCGACAGTGCTTACAATACAACTACCAATTCGTTATATCATATTAACCAAGACAAGTTATTGCCTATGATTGAGGACATTCAGCAATATGATGCCGTTCATTTCTTGCTTGGCCATGAGTCGATCTGTGACGTGGAGGAGATGGATACGTATTGGAGAGAGCTCATCTCCGCCAATAATGCTGTAAAATCCACATCTTTAGAGGAAGCGATTGAGCGATTTGAGGCAGCCAATGATCGGAAAGCAAATGACAATGAGCTTTTCTTCTTACAAGGATTTGTGAATGATCAGATATTACAATCAAAAACAACGGCATAAAAGAACATCCATGAAAACTCATTTCAATTGATCCATATGAAGTTCTCTGATATACTTTTCGCATGATATTTGATTGGGGGTTACTCAGATGGCAATGCTGAATTGCTCGTTAGCTAGAAATAACTCATGCAAAGCCTGATCGGGGGCGATACTTTGCGTGGGGCGCGATAGCTTAGATTCTTTCGCCCATACTTAATATTATCGTTTCTAATAACAGGCTTTGCCCTTATTGATTTTTTCTATGAAAAATAAGGAGCTGAAAGCTATGAGTACACCATTTATTAGAAACCACCAATATAATTTGATTAAAAGACAAGCGGAATTTGTTCGCAAAACCGTGCAATCCGCCGCGGATCGCAGGGTTCTGGAGACTGTAAGATACAGTGCTGCAACAAACATCATTGATGCATTTACGGATCTGACAGAGGATCAGCAGCAAATGCTGGAGCAAATCTCGTCGCTGGAGACAACAGACGATTTTCAACGGTATATGAGAGGATTAGAATCATACCTGGAGTTGTATCCACCGATTACGTTGAAACAAATTCAGAAGTTATTTCCGAAGAACAAAAAGATGAAAATGCCTGATCTACAATCCATTGATTTTCGATATATAACGTATCTGAGCTGGGTAGATATTGCAACGAACAAATTATTCATTGTATATCCGTTCGAAGGACAGTTTATCGGTATTGAGGGAAGAATAACGCCGACACACAAGAAGGGATACTGCCTATTCTGTAATCGGCATCAAGAGCTTGCATTCTTCACGGTCAAGACCAAGAACGCTTTACCGGATAATTATTCTGCGATTGGTCAATACGTATGCATGGAGAACCAAGGATGTAATCACAGCATCACCAATACAGAATCGCTGGAGAAGTTCATTCTCTCCGTTCGTAAATAAGGTTTTATCAAGTAAAGGGCTGCCAGCAAAGGCGGCCTTTTTTGCTTATGTTTTCATTCCTAAAGGGTGTACAGAAATCATTGGAAAAAGAGGTTGAACATTGTTAACATGTAATCATAGACAAATACTATGAAATTGTGAGGACGTTAAAAATGAATAGCCCTGCTGTTAACGACGAATTGAAAATTGTATTTGAAGATCATGAGGAGGATTACCATGCTGTCTGTAGCAATCTGTATCAATACAATTTAAGAGAAACAAATGGTCTGTTAAAGAAACCTGGCAAAAGCATCAATTTGTTTCTAAGGGATAAGACAGGCAAAGCAGTAGGTGGAATCTTCTGTGCTACGTACTGCTATACTTTATATATTGATAACTTTTGGATTGATGAAGAATACAGAGAAAATGGGTATGGGAAATCATTAATCATGCAAGCAGAGAGCATTGCTGTTAGTGAGGGCTGCAAACTTTCACATACAAGTACATTTTCTTATCAGTCTCCTGAATTTTACAAGAAGATGGGTTACGAAGTGTTTGGAATGATCGATGAATACCCGGAAGGAATTATTCAGTACTTCTTGAAGAAAAGATTATAGACCTACATAGGAATCTCAGCAACATTATATAACATCTACAAAGGAGAAATGATATGACGGTCGTTGGAATCTTGGGGACAATTCATAATCAAGAATTAAGAGAGAAATATAATAGTTCACTTACCCTGTATGAGGATCTGATTACAGAATTCAACCCGGATATTATCTGCGGTGAAGTGCATCCCCAGAGTTGGAAGAAGTATATCAAGGATAAACAGGATAAGGGATATTGGGGGGAGCCAGCCAGTGAGTATTGGGAGCTTATCTTTCCATTATGCGAAGAACGAAATATAGAGTTTGTGCCTATTGACTGGTTTGAGTTAGATGTCTGGAATGCTTTTGATCCATTTAACGGCTTCTCAGAAGAGCAGCGTGAAGCGTTGGAGAAGATCGATGATGAATGGTTTGCTAAACAAATGAATACACATGACGTTGGGTCGATTCCCTTTAACTCGGATGCGTTTGATGCTATGACGAAACAAAAATATGAATGGTTGGATCAGATTAATCCAAAAGCAAATAACTTTAGATGGATCGTACGAAATCAGATTATGATTCAACGTGTGAAGAATGCTTATCATTCGAATCCGGGTAAGAAAATTCTATGTGTTGTGGGAGCAGATCATAATTATATTTTCAAAGAGGAATTGATCAATGAACCTATTGAATTGGTATATCCATTACGATAATTCAATGAATAGATTATAACCTTCAGGAGGTATATTCAATGATCAGATTGTGCAACAGCATGGACGCAGATGCAATGGTTGAGATCATTAATGATGCAGCAAAGGCATATCAGGGTGTAATTCCTGAGGATCGCTATCACGAACCCTACATGCCATTGCAAGAATTGAATCAGGAAATCCGTGATGGCGTTGTATTCTGGGGCTTTGAAGAAAATAATAGATTATGGGGCGTTATGGGAATTCAGGATAAAGGTGATGTTGCTTTAATCAGGCACGCATATGTAAGAACTCACCAACGGGGGAGCGGAATAGGCACAAAGCTGTTGGCTCATCTGGTGACATCCACCGATAAACCGATATTAATAGGAACCTGGGATTCAGCAGAATGGGCTATAAAATTCTATTTGAAGAATGGCTTTACCCTAGTTTCGTCCGATGAGAAGAAGCAGTTATTAACTCGATACTGGAACGTTCCCGAAAGACAAATCGAGACCTCTGTCGTTTTATGTGACGAGAAGTGGAGCAGTGTTGGAATGTAAGAGCATTTTACCCAAGGCTTAAGAATCACTAAATGATGTGAGGTGCTTGAATGCTTTATCATTTTAGCGAGGTTTCAGATATCCAAGTTTTTATTCCAAGAGAGAAACAAAACAGAGCTGAATTTCCAGCAGTGGTGTGGGCCATTGATGAAGAGCATGAATATTCTTATTACTTTCCAAGAGATTGCCCAAGAATTATCTGTAAAATGACAGACACTTTAAGTGATGAGAATAACGAGAAGTTTTTCAAACATACTAATGCGGATATCATCATTACGGTTGAAAGCTCATGGTATCCGAGGATTATGAATCAGGTTATATACAGGTATCATTTCGATAACACCAATTTTGAACTCTTTGATGCAACGGCTGGATATTATATTTCTTATCAGGTTACCAAACCTCTACATATAGACCGCATGGAGGGTTTAATAGAGAGATTATTTAAGAAAGGAATCGAACTCAGATTTACTCCAAATCTGTACCCACTGAGAGAGGCCATACTTACATCGGATTTCAAAGAATTTGGAATACATAGATTCGATAACGCTACGAAAGTTTAGAGTGATTACATTTCGCTTTGATTCATTGAGTTATGACATGTTCTAAAAGGAGGGGATCATATATGAAAGCTAAAGTTGTGACTTTGCCCGCTTTTCAGGTGGTAGGGTATAAAATTGAAGCCACGGTTGAAGCATTTGAAGCGGGTCTTGGCAAGATACATCATGAACAACTGCACAAAAGAAAAGAGGAGATTCAGCTTCGGAAAAATGATAATGTCATATTGATGCAGATTTATCCTATGGACGCAGATTTCAATCCCAAGGAGGATGTATTTACACATCTGATTGGTTATGAGGTACTCGCAGACAGCGCTGCCCCACCTGATATGATTCTTCATGCAGTCAAAGAAAGCCAATATGTGACTTGTACGCACAAAGGGTTTGAATCGGAGCTTGATGCTACATATGATTATTTATATGGCCAATGGATAAGTGAAACGGGATATGAACTGAAGGACTATGATTTTGAAATTTGGGATGAACGATATCAACCTGATCATCCCAATAATGAGATTGATTTGTTCGTAGCGTTGCAGTAGTTATAGGCTTTTTTACGATACAGAATCTTCTATTTCGTATATAATAGAAATTCATATGAGTCTATATAACTACATAACATCGCGAGGTGCACCAATTTTATGCCAACCATCTATGACTTTAGCGTAACCAAAACGAGTGGAGAACGTTTCCCACTCTATCAATACGAAGGAAAACCTGTATTGATTGTGAATACAGCGAGCAAGTGTAAGTACACACATCAGTTTGACGATATGCAGAAGCTTTATGATCGGTATAAAGAGCAAGGGCTTCAGATCATTGGTTTTCCGTGTAATCAGTTTGCGGAGCAAGAACCGGGAAGTAGTGAAGAGGCGGAGTCCTTTTGTCAGATTAACTATGGTGTGAAATTCCCCATGTTCTCCAAGATGGATGTCAATGGAGAAGCGGCGCATCCGTTGTATGACTTTTTGAAAAAGTCGGGACCTTTTGCAGGTTTTGATGAGTCAGATGTGCAAGCGAAACTGCTAAAGCTGATGGTGGCGGACAAAGCGCCGGAATGGTTGCATGGTGATGCGATCAAGTGGAACTTCACGAAGTTTCTGATTGATGGCGAAGGGCATGTGGTTAAACGTTTTGAACCTGTTGATTCGATTGACGAGATCCAGACGAGTATTGAACAACTACTGTAAGTTATCTTTCACAATCCTAAAGGGCCATGACACGTACCGTACAAACAAACGGATATGTGCATGGCCTTCTATATTTCAAAGTCTGTCCAGTACTATCCGACATGATGTGAAACGGGTAAAATGGTAAGAAACCTCTCCAGAACAGGAGGTACTTGAACGTGCCAAGTGTAATGCAATTTAGTGGTCCATTGGAATATAGCTATCGCTCCACCAGCACGTACGACCCAGGAGCATCGGATGGATTTCATTCGCATCCGCAATATGAGGTGTACTATTTTCATGATGGCGAATGCACCTATCTGATTGGAGATAGAGTCTACAACCTTGAACCGGGTGACCTGGTCCTAATGCACGGCATGACCCTTCATCGGCCACATCCAATGCCAGGCAGACCTTATGTGCGAACGACGCTGCACTTTGATCCCTCGGCCATCCGCAGCAGTCTGCACCCGGACCGGGTGAGCGAAGTGTTAAAGCCGTTCGAAGAACTGAGAAACTGCCGGATCAATCTGACAGGCAATATTCGCTCCGAATTCGAAGCCTTGCTGCTGAGTTTGCATCAGCTTATGGTGAATCCGGGTGATTTCAAAGAGGAACGCATGAACGTTCGCTTATGTGACCTGCTGTATGTTATAGCTGGAATCTGCCGAGGCAGGGTCGAGGACCACCTTCCCTCTTCCGATAAGGAGCGGCATGTACAGCATATCATTGGTTATGTCGAAACTCATTATATGGAGGACATTGGGCTGGATGATCTGGCAAGTGAGCTTCATCTGTCCAAGCCTTATCTGGCCGGATTGTTTAAAGAAATGACAGGCAGTACCATATTTAAATATGTGTATGACCGCCGCATTAATCAGGCCAAGCTGTTGTTCCAATACCAGCCGGATATCAGTGTGACAGAGGCTAGCCGGTTGGCCGGGTTCAAACGTTTATCCCATTTCAGTCGCATGTTCAAACAAAGCGTAGGGTGTGCACCTGATCTGTACCGCAGTCGATTACATCGATCGTTTGATTAATGTAGTGTTACCGATCAGAAATTATTGCTGCACAGCCTGAGGAGGTTACTAAGTGCAATCAGAACAACCATTCAAGCTTGATTACCGAATTGGATCAGCCGATGCCGATTACAGATCACAATGTCGTGTATCTGCTTTACTGGAACATATGCAGTTGGCAGCAGACCGCGATTTAGCAGGCATGGGAGTTACCGTATCGGAGATGCTCGATCAGGGATTGGGCTGGATGCTATTAACGACAGATGTCACGATCATACGCCCAGCCCGATTGGAAGAAGAAGTATCCTTGCTGACATGGCATAAAGAAAATAAAGGTGTGACATGGTTAAGGGATTATATCCTCACAGATCGAGAGGGCACACATCTGGCTGAAGCTCGTACAGCTTGGGCATTGGTCGATCTAAAGAGACGCAGAGTCGTCAGACCTTCAGCTTTACCTTTTGAAGTGAAATCGCATCCTGATTTATCTTTAGGTGAAGCCCCTTCTAAGGTGACGCTTCCTTCTGAACTCAGCTTGCAGGAACAATATCGTTTAACTGTACAATACAGCAGCACAGACAGTAATGGTCATATGAACAACGCCCGATATGCAGACGTATGTTGTGATGCATTAACACTGGATGAAATGGCTTCAGGTATGAGCCGCCTGCAAATTTCATATCATCGTGAGATTCGTATGCAGGAGCAAATGATTGTTGAGCGTTCAGAGGTTACAGAGGGAGCTGTGTGGGTCCGAGGAAGATTGGCTGAAGAGAATGAGAGCATTATTTTTGAAGCCAAATTAAGTCTCGCAGACTCAACCGCTTCGCCCAGTAATCAATAAAATGGAACTGAATACAAGTAGATGAAGTCAACCAGACCGTTCTGGTTGGCTTTTTTTCTATTTTTACCTCCTGATGCAGATATAGATGCACCTGTTACGTTCATCGCATAGTTCGCGCCGTGTTTAGAAGGCAGACAGAAAAGGTAAAAGAAGGGTAAATGAAAACTGAGGAGGAATCAGGAATGAAAGAGCGCACACCGGATCAAAATAACAAGGATACACATAAGGATCGTTCCCATGATAATCCGGAGCAGTATCCAACGGAGCAGGAAAGTTTGCTTGATCGGCATGAAGAAGAGCAGACGGTGGACCCCATTCCGATGGAAGATCTGAACATGGAGAAGCAGGAAGAGAAGAATAAAGATCAGACCAAGAGCAATTCGTCAACGGAAGATAAATATCGCGCAGATTACCGCGAAACCAAGTGATCAGATTTATGCAATAGCTGTTTGAAAAAAAATAAAATGTACATTTAGTGAAAATAAAATAGTTTGTTGACTAATGTATGTTACTATATTATAGTTACTGTGTTGGCAAATTAGGAAATACCATTTTGGGAGGCGAATGTTTAATGTCTACATCTTTCTTTGAAGCGTTGAAAAACAGAAGATCTTATTATGGCATCAGCAAGGAATCCACAATCTCGGATGCTAAAATCCAGGAAATCGTGGAAGAAGCGGTAAAATACACTCCGACTTCATTCAACTCACAAACATCTCGTGCCGTAGTATTGCTCGGTGAACAACACGACAAATTGTGGAATCACACCGAAGAAATTTTGCGTGAAGTGGTTGGCAATGAAGAGGCGTTTAAATCTACAGCTGAAAAAATGGCCGGATTCCGCAGCGGATACGGTACAGTACTCTTCTTCGAAGACAACAATGTGATTGCGCAGCTTCAACAAAATTTTGCAGCTTATGCGGATAACTTCCCGATCTGGGCGAACCAATCCAACGGTATGTTGCAACTGGTGATCTGGACTGCTTTGGAACAAGAAGGTCTGGGCGCTTCCCTGCAGCACTATAACCCGTTAATTGACGAGAAGGTCAAACAAGAGTGGAACATTCCGGAGAACTGGAGACTGATCGCTCAAATGCCATTCGGCAAACCAACAGCAACACCAGGCGAGAAAGAATTCCAACCGATTGAAGAGCGTGTAAAAGTACACAAGTAAGACTTTCGCCAGAAGCCGAAGGTGACCTCGATTCACAAAAAATGGAGGAGCACTCGCTCTGCGAATTTCCCAATATTTAACCACATACGGCCTCGCTTCAATTTGATACGATGATGTAGATCGTACTCCAATGAAGCGAGGCTTTTTGATGTGAATAATAGAATATTTAAACGTACCCGGCGAAAGCTATGGAATGCTATTTTGTGCGGTGTACTGGTGATAGTATCAATCTCCATCGGTGAATCCACAGCTCAGGCAGCAGCAACACAACAGGTGTTCAAGGATACAAGCTCCAGTTATGCCAAGGATGCCATTGCACATCTGGTTAAGGCGGGAATTGCTGCCGGCACCTCCGAGAATACGTTTGAACCCAAAAAGGCAGTCACTCGTGCTGAATTTTCAACATTTGCTGTGAGACTACTGGGTCTGAAACCTGTTAAAAACAATATTAATCCTTATAACGATGTTAGCATGAGTGCTTGGTACTACGGAAACGTTGCAGCCATGACCAATCTTTTCATACTTGAGGGCAAAAGTCAGGGCGTGTTCCAGCCCAACGCCTCCATTACTCGGGAAGAGGCGGCTGCATTGCTGGTGAGGATGCTGAAACAATCCTCCAAATCAACGAATCTTCTGTCATCCACGTATGACGATGCAGCTGAGATATCCGACTGGGCGCGTCCTTATGTGCAGACCGTATATCAACTTGGCTTGATGCGCGGCAGTGATGGCAAGTTTCGACCTCATGACCAAGTGACCAGAGAAGAGGCAGCAGTGATGCTGGATGCTATTTTGCAAAAGAAAACCTGGTCAGATCAGCTGAAAAGCGAGGATCAGCTCGGTATTCAGCTAGGATGGCAATATAACGCCTCTACTGCTGAGTTCAAGAAACAGATCGAACAGTCGGAAGCAAACACACTGGTTCCCCGTTGGTTTTTCCTGAATAGCAGCATGAAAGTCACAGATCTCACGGACACGTCGTTAGTATCATGGGCATCTGCTACAGACCGACAGGTATGGCCGTTGCTTGGCAATCGTTCGAACCCCGACCTTACCCACCAAATGTTATCGAGCTCATCCAACCGGGCGTCGGTGATCTCACAGGTCACATCTTATGTGAAAACATATAAACTGGATGGCATTAACGTGGATTTCGAGAACGTACTGCCAGCTGATCGTGAAGGAATGACTGCATTTATTACTTCCCTGACAACGGCTCTGCATGCGCTGGGTGCTGTTGTGTCTGTAGATGTATCACCCGATCTGGGGACAGACTGGACCGATGCATTTGATTATGCGAAATTGGGCGCCGTATCGGATTATATGGTACTGATGGGATATGAGGAGCACTGGAACGGCGATCCACAAGCAGGGTCTGTGGCATCTCTTCCTTGGGTTGAAAGGGCTCTGGATACGATGCTCGCTGAGGTCGTTCGCGCCAAAACAATTCTGGCTTTACCTTTGTATACACGGGATTGGTCTTCCGTTAATCCGGCTGCCAGTTCATGGGACATCACCTTGGCAGAACAGGGCACTCGTGCACGAGCTTCAGGTTCCGTGAGACGATGGGATGCAGAGCTGGTTCAATATGTCATCGGCTACAACAGTAATGGGACACCGAGATATATATGGGCAGAGGATAGTCGTTCATTATCCGCGAAAGTAATGATGAGCGGAGAACGTAACATTGCCGGATTGGCCTACTGGTATATGGGCGGAGAGACGGCAGATGTATGGAATGCCATTTCGAATGCTTCACGATTTGAATCATACATTTTCTGAATTCCGGTATTATAATCCTTCCTAAATTTCGACCCAAACGCACCGTTATTTAGACGGATGGTTTGGGTTGTTTTATTTTGGTAAAAGCTAAGTTGTACTGGATCACGTTTGATTTTGGTTGAACGGTGTAAATGGATAGAAGGATAGTGAACTGTCCAATAACATATAAGAGATAGAAGCATAGGAGGGAGATGGAGCATGCGAGAGTATGATTGCATCATAGTAGGTGGAGGACTCGCAGGACTTCAGGCAGCCATTCAGATGGGGCGTTACTCTTGCCATCGGGTGTTGGTAGTGGACGCAGGAGAAGGCAGATCAACGTTATGCCGAACCTATCATAATATTCTTGGTTTTCCTGATGGAGTATCCGGTGAAGAGCTGCGCTCCAAAGGAAGAATGCAGGCAGAGCGGACAGGAGTATCTTTTGAGAAAGACCGTATCATCAAGGCAGGACGCCGGGGAGAACAAATTCAATTGTTCGGCTCTTCCGGCTCTGAATATATGGCAAAAACAGTCCTACTAGCAACTGGACTAACGGACAGGATACCGGCCATTCCGGGATTAAGGCCTACGTTGGGACGAACAGTATATGTGTGCCCGGATTGCGATGGATATGAGATTCAGGATCAGAGCACGATATTGCTGGGTGCAGGCGAAGCCGGTGCAAATATGGCTATGGTTTTGATTCAACGTACGACTGAATTGTTGTACATTAACCATGAGCAGTCACCAATCTCTGCTGAGCTTCATCGAAGCATGAAAGAGGCAGGAGTTCGTTACCTTGAAGCCGCCGTCCAAGAAGTGCAACAGATGGAAGATGGTCATATTACGGGTGTGCTGACGGAAGATGGACAGATTTATGAGTCAGAGCGTGGATTCATCGCGTTTGGAGGCAATCGTGTACATTATGAACTGGCAGAGCAGCTTGGAGCCGTCATCGCGGATAATAAACACGTGGAAACCAACCCACGCAGTATGCAGGCCGCGCCTAATGTATGGATTGCCGGGGATCTGGGCCTTCACGCGGAACAAGCTACGGTTGCCATGGGCGAAGGTTCGATTGCTGCGATCTGGATTCACAAGGCATTGCAACAGATGAAAAAGGAAAACAAGGTGAATCAGATTTAAAAGCAAATTAAAATGCCGTTGGTGAACATCCATATTCATAGAAAAAACAAAAAAGTCCCCGACCGTTGTGACTAAGGTTGGAGGACTTTTTGCGTTGTACGCAAGCTGTTTGCAAAAGGAGGGTCTGAATTTATTTGCTGTTTGTATCGCGGGTCTCGGCCGTTTTGCCTTTGTGAGGATGGGTGATGTTGTCTACGATTTCTCCTACGGCCTCTTCAATCATGTCGGTTGGGCCGGGATTGTCCGGATCTGGGTGCAGAATTGTATTAACACCAGGCTCAAGATCTTTGTTTTTTCGCTCTTTTTTATATTCATTCATGGAAAATCCCTCCTTATTCAGGTATGTTTAAGGTGTTCCTTAACATATCCAATCCTTGTAATCTATATGTAAACGATTAACCAATTGAATCAAAATGAAACGCTAAGTGTTAGGGGAGGAGTTCATCTGTTCAAAAAAATGACCATGCTCCTGTTACTTCTGATTTTATGTATGTGGACATATTGGAGAACGGATAGTGATGATCAGAATCCGTATCTGATTACCGACTACAGCCGCCTTCATCCGGTTAAGGTTGAACGTGTAGTTGAAGGTCATGAAGAGCAGCAGCTCGTTGAACTTCTTCGGGACGCCCGAGAGCGGAACCTGACGATATCGATTGCCGGGCAGCGGCATAGTCAGGGAGGACACACCTATTATAAAGATGGCATTGTCATAGACATGACCTCGTATAACAAAGTGCTGGAAGTCAATATCGATGCCAAAAAGGTGTGTGTGCAAGCTGGGGCGACCTGGGCTGATGTACAGCGAGCCATTAACCCATATGGACTGGCGGTCAAAAATATGCAGTCCCAAAATATTTTCACCGTAGGCGGATCTATCAGTGTAAATGCACACGGTCGTGAACTTCAGCAGGGTTCCTTGATTGAAAGTGTCGATTCCTTTCATCTCTTGACAGCAGATGGTCAGATTCGGCTAGTCAGTCGCACCGAGAATGCCGAGCTTTTCCCGCTTGTTCTCGGCGGTTACGGACTGTTTGGCGTGATTCTGGACGTTACGTTGACGTTAACGGATGACGAAGTCTACCGTCTCACAACTGATCAGGTGCAGGTTGAGGAGTATCCGTCTTATTTTCAAAAGAATGTCCTGGGAGATCCGATGATGAGTATGCATCTGGCCCGAATTTCAGTTCAGCCTGGTGCAGGCTACTTTCGCGAGATGTATGCATTGAATTATGCCTCTGATCCAACGGTTTCACTGGATGATTATAATCATCTGGATGAACGTGAAAGGGGCGTGCTTCCCAGCAAACTTCTGTTCAACCTGAATCGTGAATTCGAATGGGGGCGGGCCTGGTTTTGGCCGCTGCAGCAGCGGTACTTCGAGTCACAAGATGGCAAGAGGCTCAGCCGCAACAATGCGATGGCTTCTGCTTCTGCCTTCATGGAGTATCATCAGCCGGGAGAAAATGATCTGCTGCAGGAATATTTTATTCCGGTTGAAGCCTTTCCCGCATTTGTTCAGGAGATGGGTGAGATCGTATCACAGGAGCAATTGGATCTGCTTAACATTACAGTCAGGTATGTGAAACACGATGAAGAAGCTGTGCTTTCCTATGCGACGCAGGATATGTTTGGTCTTGTCTGTTTATTTCACGCTTCATTGTCCGAGGAAGAACAAGGGAAGTTCAAGGACAGTATGCAGCAGCTGATAGATGTCGTCCTTCGTTATAACGGAACATATTATCTGCCCTATGCAGGTTATGCAACTTCAGAGCAATTCGAACAGGCCTATCCACGAAAGAATGAGTTTTTTGCAGCTAAAGAAAAAGTTGACCCCAATCATCTTTTTATGAACTATTTTATGGAGCAGTATGGAGGAAATCATCCATGAATATCAAGTGGCTTGTTCGATCTCAAAGTATTGTTACGCTCGCTTCGGGCATGATCTATCCGTATTATCTTTTGTTTCTCAAAAATCTGGGTAACAGCTTCTCCAAATATGGGCTTGCCTTTGCCGTATTTACAATCAGCTCGGCTGCTGCTTCACAATGGCTCGCTCCCCGGATGGATCGACACGCCAAGCAGTGGCTCATTGTAAGTTCGATGGGGATGGCTACAGCCATGATTGCCTTTCCATGGGTCATATCCTATATCTGGGTGCTGCTGCTGCAAATGATGATGGGGATATGCAATGCGATGCAGCGAATGAGTGAACGGGTGCTGCTCGCCGATTATACGGTGGCTGGGCAACGAGGCCCAGCTGTAGGTAACTATCATTTCTGGACATCCGCCGCGTCTGGATTTGCGGTTATTGTTGGCGGTGTGCTGATTGATTGGCTTACGATCGATGTATTATTTTATCTGAGTGCCATACTGTATATGTGGGGAGCTCTGGCAGTATGGCGATTACGGAGCATTTCTGAGGAAGCAATAGATGGATAAAGGATAGAAATGGTCTGATTAATCTCCAGCGAGAAGTTTATATTATAGATAACCTGGTATGATTAAGCATTTTGCTTACATTCCACAAAGCGATTATACTCAAGGAGGTTTTTCAGATGAATGAACAAAATCATGTTATCCATAAAGATGGCCAAGTTTCAACGGACAAAGTAGACAATGCGATTGATAAGATTGCGCCGGAGGAACGGGAACAGATTTTACAGAATTTTGATGCCTTTAAAGGATATCTGGGCAAACGAATTGCAATGGGAGAATCGATTGGACTGGGTGAGGAGCAGATGGCCAAAATCGCCGAGAAAGTAGCCGACTATTTGGCAGCTCGGGAAGAGCCGCGTAACCGTGAAGAGAAGTTGCTGCAAGAACTGTGGAATGTCGGGAAAGAGGAAGAGCGCCATATGCTGGCTCATATGCTGGTGCGTCTAGCACAAGGTTCAACTCCGAATCATTAAGATTGAGCTGAAACTAAAGCTAAGCCAATAGAGACTCTGGATGCCGTGGCATTTGGGGTCTCTTTTTTTGATGACATCTATTGTAACTATTTTTCATCTGGCTGATACTTTTACAGTGTGTACACCCAGTATGATAGGGAGAGTAGAAAGAAAGATTAAATATTCATATGAGCGTTTGAAGAGAAAGCCTTCCGGTTAAGGAATAGTAACGTTCATAATAAGGAGAGATGCTGCCTATGAAGAACGCGGCGAAACAATGGAAATTACGAATGCTGGGTGCGGCTGTTGCTTTGCTTGGCATGATTGTGCTTGCTACATATTTGCTTACACCAGCGAACGCTGAGGAGAGCTCAGACTCTGTACAGGCTTCTGCCAAAGCGCAGGCTGCAAACTCTGAGATGTTTACAGCGTATGTGGAAGACATACAGCATGAGGATGGTAAGTTATATTTGATTGTAGACAAGATTGGATGGTACCAAGGTG
This sequence comes from Paenibacillus sp. LK1, assembly GCF_002750415.1. Classification (NCBI taxonomy): domain Bacteria; kingdom Bacillati; phylum Bacillota; class Bacilli; order Caryophanales; family Paenibacillaceae; genus Paenibacillus; species Paenibacillus sp. LK1. The sequence continues at coordinate 248,308 of NZ_PEII01000001.1, read as the reverse complement.
CAGAGGCAGATAAAGTTTTTGAACAACGCAATCCGGACTCCGGTATAGATGGTGCTCCTGATGGTTATTATATTGTCAATGACAGCAAAGAGCAGGAAAAGGTAGAAGTAAGTGCTAATGCTGAAGTGTTGATGCAGTTGTATGATCGTGATGGTACAGTGTCGGGTACCAACATTCAATGGAATGAGTCAGTTGCGCTCAGCAAATTCGAATCCTTGTATGAGAATACCAATATTCTCGATCTGTCCGTATTCCCGTATCACCTCACTGTGCAGGATGGCAAAGTGACCAAAATTGTACAGCAGTACATTCCATAACTTTAGATCAAAATGCAACGGTTAAGCATTCCTCCGGTTCCGTTGAACCGGCAGGGATGCTTTTTGGTTATGACAAATTCATGAAGGAGATTGTAATTCATGGTATGTACATGTATCATTATAGGAATGGTGTTTTTACATAGTTCAGGAGGCTTCTCATGCTTAAAGACATGATTGCGTTAACGAAACCCGGACTTTTGCGGCTGAATGTGTTTGCGGTAGCGGTAGGGTTCTGGGTCGCTTCAAAATGGGATATCTCGTGGATATCTCTGCTCATGGTGTTGATTGGATCAACCTTGGTCATCGCTTCGGCTTGTGTCATTAACAACTATTGGGATCGTGAATTGGATCAGAAGATGGAGCGTACCAAAAAACGGATTGATTACATCAATCATCTCAAACCCAAGTTTGTATTGGGGTATGGAATTGTTCTTGGAGTGGCCGGTTTTGTACTGCTCTACTTCCTGGTCAATCCGTTATCCGGTTGGATGGCACTGCTCGGATGGTTTGCTTATATCGTGATCTACACGATGTGGCTCAAACGCAGTTCGACCTGGAGTACTTCATTGGGTGGAATTGCGGGGGCTATGCCGCCTGTAATCGGTTATTGTGCGGTAACCAATCAGATTGATGCAGGTGCCTGGTTGCTGTTTGCGCTGTTATTCCTGTGGCAGCCACCTCACTTCTGGTCACTCGGGATTCGCAGGGTGGAAGAATATCGTGCAGCCGGTTTCCCACTGTTGCCGGTAGTCAAAGGTGTGAAGCGTACAAAGGTGCAGATGATTCCTTACGTGTTTCTGTTGCTTCCTGCTGTATTTCTGTTGTATTACTACAACTACGTTGGACTTGTGTTTCTGCTTGTATCCGTCATTGGTGGTCTGATCTGGTTTGTCCATACATTAAGCGGATTGAAAACTCAGGATAATGAGAAATGGGCCAAGGTTAACTTTCTGATCTCCGTCAATTATCTCATGGTTGTATTCATTGTCATGGTGGCAAATACAACCTGGTCCTGAGCAATTCATCACTTTTGTATGTTTGTGAAATATTCGAATATGAAGACGCCGAGTTAGCTGTGGCATCTTACGAAAAAGCACGCTGTAGAATAGGCTTGGACAACCTCTGGTTGTCCCGGGCGTACTTCTCGGGGTGTTTTTTTGCTATAATTATACTATGGAAAATGATTTTGGAAGAATGGGAAGTGGAGTAGATGAATGATTTACAGCAGGCTATCCTCTTGAGAACGGAGGGGAAAATGCAGGAGGCGATAGAGCTGCTGCAGGAACTGGCGTTACAGGAACCGGACAATGCACAGGTTTGGTAGCAGCTGGCTTGGGCTCATGATTCACTTGGACTGGAGCGGGAAGCGGTACCGCATTATGAGAAGGCTCTAAGTCTTCGGCTTCCGGTTGAGGACAGGACAGGTGCCATACTTGGACTTGGCAGCACGTATCGGACTCTGGGGCAGTACGAGCAGGCGAAGGCCTGGTTTGAAAAGGGGTTAAGTGAATTCCCGGAGAACCGGGAATTTGAAGTTTTTCTTGCCATGGTGCTCTACAATCTGGGCGAGCATGCGGATGCTATGAGACGGCTGCTTGTACAACTGGCCGATACATCAAAGGATAAGGGAATAAACGACTACAGCAGAGCCATCCGTTTCTATGCAGATCAACTGGATCGAGTATGGGATTAGAACTGTTGTATTCGAGCGATAACACCTAATCTAAAGAAGAGGATTGGATGAATTCGAATCACAAACAAGAACAAGTGCACGAAAGACTTGACCGGCTTGAGCAGAAGTTGGATTACCTGGCAGAAGCTCAACAGGCGAACAGACGCTCACCCGGTGTACGCTTTCTGATTGGTTTTGCAATTGTGATTGCCGTTGTATTTATTCTCATGCTGGTCATTGGCATTATACAGTTTATTAGTAGTGGCAGTTGAGTCAACGGAGGACCGATTATAACGATGGAGCTAGCCATTCCTGTACCGCTTCAATGAAACGACGCGAAGCGGGGGACAGATTGGTGAGAGACGGGCAAGCGATGCCAATGGTACGATAAGGATTTCCAGTGAGTGGAACAAGAGCGAGTTCATTCGTATGGTGTTGAAGAACCATTTCAGGCAAAAGACTGATGCCAAGACCGTTTCGAACCATCGCCATGATGGCCTGATCTTCGGCGACCTCATAGACCACATTCAGCTTGGCCGCATGCTGTCGGATCAACCGTTCGATCTCGTTATCACCGCCCCATTTAGGCAAAATAAAGGGCTGTTCCAGCAGAACATCAAATGAGACAGCCTTCTCCGTAGCGAGTGGATGTTCCAGAGGCAGGATGCACATCATCCTGTCTTTTTGTAGTGGAATCGTCTCAAAAGGCGAAGAATCGCCAAGGGACAGAAAGCCAAGATCGATGGCACCTCCAGCCAGCCAGCCTTCAATTTCTGCGTAGTCCCCTTCCCACAGCTTAATTTCGATTCCAGGATGACGGAGGCGAAATTGCTTCAGGATGCCAGGCAGCCACTGCGTGGATACACTGGCGAATGTGCCAATACGAACGGTTCCAATCTCGGCGCCGCGAATTAATGAAATTTCCTGGTTCATCAGTTCCGTCCAACGCAGAATTTCACGAGTATAGCCCAGAATGCGTTCCCCTTCAGCAGTAAGTCGTACACCGGAGCGGCCTCGATTCAGCAGCGAAAAACCACACTCGGTCTCCAGACTGGCGATCGCATGACTGACCGCTGATTGGGTAATATTCAATGCTTCTGCTGCTTTGGTGAGGCTGCCGTATTCCACTACGGCATTCAAAATTTCGTATTTGACCAATGACATGAAAGATTCTGTTCCTCTCTTCATTTAATACATGAGTTCGTTTCATATATATCATTATAAATATTCATTTTTATAATGCAAAGAGATCGTTTATACTTGCCAAGGCGAGTTAGTTCGACAGAGCCTCGGTTAGATTACAATACATAGAATGAAGGTAGAAGCAAGATGAACGGAGTACGTGCACCACAAGGTCAGGCATCAAGAAGAGCGGATTTGCAGATGCTGCTCGCAACGGTAATATGGGGATCATCCTATCTATTTATGAAATCAGGACTGGAGTCCATGCAGGAATTGAATCTGGTCGCTTTCCGGTTTGGAATTGCCTTTATTGCGGCAGCTGTCCTTTTCCATCGGCGACTGTTCAGAATGGATCGAGGAACGCTTGCAGCAGGGGCTATTATGGGAACAGCGTTATTCGCGGCCTTTGTATTTATCACTTATGGAGTACAGCGCACAACGGCTTCCCAGGCAGGATTTTTGATCAGTTTGGCAGTGATCTTTGTGCCCATCCTGACGACAATTCTGCATCGACGAATGCCAGACTTGCGGTTAACGATAAGTATTCTCGTGGCGGTAATTGGGCTCGCATTGTTGACACTTCAACATGAGCTTAGCCTGCATATGGGGGATATCCTTTGCATTCTCGCAGCATTAATGTACGCGATCTACATTATGATTGCTGGCAAGTATACGCCGAAGCATGATCCACTAACGCTGGGGACGGTGCAACTGGGCGTTGCAGCCCTGTGGGGGCTGGCTGCTACATTTGTGCTGGAGACACCACGTTTACCTGATACACCTCAATCTTGGGCAGCCATTCTGGGTCTGGGAGTACTGTGCAGCGGTATTGGTTACATTTTGCAGACTCTTGCCCAGCGGCATGCTTCACCAACGAGAACGAGTCTGATCTTTTCGCTCGAACCGTTGTTTGCCGCAGCATTTGCTTTTAGCTTTCAAGGGGAGTCACTTACGCTGCAAGGGTATGCGGGTGCAGCACTGATGCTCATTGGTGTTCTGATTACAGAGATCAGAGTCCCCTATCCGGTATTCTGGCGCAGAAAGCGGACAGCATTACAGACCGAACTGGGAGATCAGGGAGCACCAGGCGTATAATTTAGAAATAAAGCAAGAGTTCTTCCATCAACTTCATTGTGAAGGTGGTGGAGGAACTTTTTTTTGTTATTTATTTGAGGAATTTTAAGAATCTATAGCAAATCCTCAACCTAACAAAATGAAACTTTTCATAACTTGTTTTGTTGAATCTCTTTTTTTATGCTACACTAAATGAAAAATAAAGGAAAAACGGGTGAGAAAGATGGCCAAAAGAGTAACCATGCAGCAAATTGCCGACGCTGCGGGGGTATCCAAATTCGCAGTCTCTCGTGCGTTGACCGGTAAACCTGGTGTCAGTGAACATACCCGGGAGATGATTGTCAGGACGGCAGGGCAGCTCGGATATTTCAAAGCGGAACCGAAACGTTATCTAGTGGAAACCCCTGCTGAACAGGAGATGAAGATAGATAGACAGGGGACTATTCTGATCTTGTTTCCTAACATTCGATCGCAGAATCGTTCCTCCCTGTACTGGGGTCCTATCTTTGACGGAATATCTGCACGCCTGAATGAGAAGGGCATGGATATCCTGACCTTGACGGAACCTTCCTCGGATCGTATGTTTTCGGTGCTGAATCCCGAAGCTATTAGCGGAATTATTACCGTAGGTTCCATCTCCACATCCGTATTGCTTGAGATTTATCGACTGCACATTCCACTTGTGATGGTTGATCATGAAGATCCGGCAATTCATGGAGATACGATATTTACAGATAACATGAAATGCATGCAGGAACTGGTTTTGATGCTCGTTGGAAAGGGCTACAGACGGCTACAGTTTGCTGGCGAATTGCCTGATGCAGCCAGTTTCAGAGAGCGATGGCTCGGCTATCGTTCAGTACTGGAAGAGATGCAGCTGCAGGTCTCGCAGCAAGCAGATTTGCTGGGACCTGATCTGGATCACATTCGGGAATCGATTGTCGCCATGAAGATGGAGGATATCCCCGAAGTGATGGTATGTGCCAACGACCACATGGCCGCTGTTGTGATTGGTGCACTCCAAAGCAGGGGCATCGAGGTGCCGGAGCGCTGTGCAGTAACCGGATTCGATAATACCCGTACAGAAGAGCCGATTCTTGCTACGATGCATATCGATAAGGAGAATCTGGGCAGACGTGCGGTGGACCAGTTATTGTGGCGGTTGGAACATCCGGACGGGCCTTTTGAAAGAAAGCTGATCTATTCGGAACTAATCATTCGTGATGAGTACAATGCTATTTTGCCGTGAAGCTAACGAACGTGAATTTAGAAATGATAAAAATAACACACGCCATCACGCTATAAACATGGGGTGAGAAGACATGGAGAGTTTGCTTCATGTCTTTTTTTGTTATCGGATATGTTTATTTAAATAATCCACAAAACAGATTGACTAAATTGAGTATATCGTGTTAATTTTGTTTTGTAAGTTATTTGTTTTTATAATAACAAAACCTAACAAATTGTTTTTTTAAACTACTTCAATAATGATAACGGAGGCTGTCATGAGCAAATTACAATCGCAGACTTTTCAGAATTGGACGTTCAAGGCTTGTGAGGATCAGGAATGGATGCCGGCTCACGTACCCGGCTGTGTGCATACGGATTTGCTGAAATTGGATAAAATACCGGACCCTTTCTATGGAACTAACGAAAAAGAAATTCAATGGGTCGATAAGAAAGACTGGGAATATCGCACGGAATTTGATGTGAATGAAGCACTACTGTCGCAGCAGCATCTGGAGCTGGTCTTTGATGGTCTGGATACATATGCAGATGTTTACGTGAATGAACAACATGTGTTGTCGGCAGACAATATGTTCCGGGTGTGGACAGTCGATGTGAAATCTGTTGTAAAGGCAAGTGGCAACGTTCTCCGAATACGTTTTCGTTCCCCGATCAAAGAAGATCTGCCAAAGCTGGAGAAGCTCGGATATGCCCTACCTGCATCGAATGATCAATCTGACGTGGGGGGACTAGGCGACAAAAGAGTGAGTATTTTTGCACGAAAAGCCCCGTATCACTATGGTTGGGACTGGGGTCCACGTTTTGTAACCAGTGGAATCTGGCGTGAAGCACGCCTTGAAGGATGGACAGACGTACGAATTAATGATGTATTCATTCAACAAAATGAAGTAACCGCTGCTTCCGCTTCGCTCACTGCAGTCGTGGAAGTGGAGTCTACGCAATCGATAGAAACGCTTATTCGAGTAGGAACGGATGAACAGAGCTGGGAGCAGGTTGTAACCCTGAAACCGGGCGTGCAGACTGTGGAAGTTTCAATCTCCATTGATGAACCGAAGCTGTGGTGGAGCCGCGGATTGGGTGACCCGCATATGTATTCTTTCCATACGGAAGTGATCCAGGGCGAACAGGCTGTGGCTGAGTCCACAGTAAAAACGGGTATTCGGTCCATTCGTCTGGTTCGTGACAAAGATGAAGCGGGAGCATCCTTTTATTTTGAGTTAAACGGAGTTGCTGTGTTTGCCAAAGGTGCGAACCACATTCCCAATGATAGCTTCATAACAGAAGTGACACGTGAGCGCTATCTGCATGAGATTGTATCTGCTGCCGAGTCGAACATGAATATGCTCCGTGTATGGGGTGGTGGCTTCTATGAAGAAGACGTATTCTACGAATTGTGTGACGAATATGGTTTGCTCGTATGGCAGGACTTTATGTTTGCATGCAGCATGTATCCTGGAGACGAGGCTTTCCTGAACAGTGTGAAGCATGAGGCGATTGACAATGTGAAACGTCTGCGTAATCATCCAAGCATTGTGCTGTGGTGTGGCAATAACGAGATTGATTCAGCGTGGGCACATTACATTGAGGATGGCGGCTGGGGTTGGAAAAAAGATTACAACGCGGAGCAAAGAGAACGCATTTGGGCGGATTACGAAGCTATTTTCCATGATCTTTTGCCTGAAGTGGTTGAAGCCTATGCTCCTGGTGTGGATTATTGGCCTTCTTCACCACTGGTATCACTGTCGGGAGACGAGAAACAGCATGCTCACCCATCCACATCAGAAGGGGATATCCATTATTGGGGTGTGTGGCATAATGTGGAGCCCTTTGAGAACTACAACGTTCATGTGGGTCGCTTCATGAGTGAGTATGGCTTCCAGTCCTTCCCTGAATACGCTTCGGTTCGCAAGTATGCGGAGGAAGAGGATCTAGCATTGGAGTCTGAAGTCATGCTGGCCCATCAGAAGAACGGGGCAGGTAATCGTCTGATCAAACAATACATGGATATGTACATGCATGAACCGAAAGATTTCCCATCCTTCCTCTATATGAGCCAAGTGCTTCAGGCTGAGGCAATGAAAACAGCCATTGAGGCCCACCGTCGTCGCAAACCGTTCTGTATGGGAACGCTCTACTGGCAGATGAACGATTGCTGGCCGGTGGCTTCCTGGGCGGGTATGGATTACTTTGGACGCTGGAAAGCATTGCAATATTACGCGAAACGCAGCTTCAGCGATATCTTGGTATCGGTAGATGGTACGAAGGAAGATGTGACAGATATTTACCTCATCTCGGATCAGCTTGAACCTGTGAAAGGCAAACTCCAGGTACGCCTGATTGGCTTTGATGGCACAGTATATCGTGAGGAAGAGCATGAAGTCGCTCTGGCATCCAACTCTGGTCAACAGGTGCTGTCATTGAGCCAGGCGGAATGGCTGGAAGGCCGCGATGCTGCAACAACATTGCTGCGTATTGATCTGAAGCAGGATGGGGTAGCCGACATCGTACAGGAGCATTATTTTGCACCATCAAAGGACATTGCACTGCAACCAGCGCAAATTAAAGTAACCGAAGTTACCGAGAATGATGGCGTGCATCTGGTTTTGGAAAGTGATGTGCTTGCAAAACAAGTATGGATTTCTACTGAGGCAGAAGGGGTGTTCTCGGACAATTTCTTCGACCTCATTCCTGGCATTCCGGTAAAGGTCAAGTTTACATCCAGAGAGGAATTGCAAGGATCTAATGGTGCTGTCTCCAAGGCGGGGGCCATCCAGGTTCGTTCCATGGCTGACTTTATCAAATTGTAATTATAGACGAAGCAGCAAAATCGTTGAGATCTCCCATAGGGGGATTTCGACGGTTTTTTATTTTCCAGTGCTAAAAGGGAAATGGACTTCAAAGTTATGAACAAGATTGTTATAATTGATAATCATTATCAATTATAAGTGAGTATCTCTGTCACAATGGTTGGGCATTGGGCGTGTTATATCGCTTAAGAAAGGAAGTCTATATGGGAATTCAGGATGATATCAAGCTGTGGGATCAGGTTCAGGTACGGGTGCTTGATGTCCGTCTTATATCATTAACAACGAACGAAAGTTATCGAAATTATGTATTACCAACCAGTGCATTTGTGTATGTAAATGGCAAGGGTCAAATTTGGTTGGATGAAGAGGTGTGGTCTACAGGCAAATTTCTATTGGTGCATGGAGGCAAAGGAAGGCGTCTTACGCTTGAAGCAACCGGAGTTATAGAGGTATATCTGATTTTCTACAAATCAACGCTGCCCTCCAACGTTCTTCTGGACTACCGGATGATGCTGTTACAGAGCAATCCCTTTGAACGTTCCTGGGGACTAGAGCCGGACACTGCGCTTCAGTTGCATGAACTTGTTCGGAATATACATATTTGCTGGACCCGACAGGACCAACTGGGTCTAATCCAGGTGAAAGGGTACTTCTTTCAACTGATACAGCTTGTATTGAACCAGCAGATACGAGTGGCATATGAAGGTCAACAACTTTCTTTGACGGATCAGGTTTTACGTTACATAACAACTCATTTTCGTGAATCGATCTCGCTTGATTCCCTTGCTCAGTCTTTGAATTACAGCCCGCAATATTTGTCACGAAAATTCAAAGAACAGACCGGCGTTACACCGACCGAATATTTGATCCGGTTGAGAATTGGAGAGGCTAGGTCTCTGCTGTCCGCTACGGAGGCTTCACTACAAGAGATTGCAACCTATGTGGGTTATCCGGACCCTTTTTATTTCAATCGGATTTTTAAGAAAGAGATGGGAATCACTCCAGGACAATATCGAGTGAAGCAGCGGGAGAACACGAGTGGAGTTTCAAAAAGTACAGTAAATGCAACAAATGAATCCATTGTAACAGGAGGAACAGAACGTTATCCTTTAATTGATGATGATTATCATTATCAATATAATAGAGATGAGGAAATCAACATGTTTAACCAGTTAAGATCAGCCATCATGTCATTAGTGCTTGTGTTTACATTAAGTGCTTGTGGGACAACCGGGCAAGAGGCAGGAACACCAGAGACTGCGTCTGAACCCGAACAACCGACAACGATGGAAACGAAAACCGTAAATACAACATTTGGAGAGGTGGAGGTTCCTGTACATCCAGAGCGAGTCGCTGCCATTGACTATTTGGGAACGGTTCTTGCTCTTGGTGTCAAACCCATTGCTGGAGGACAATTTCTCATGAATAGCCCTTATCTGGAAGGGCATTTGGATGGATTAGAAACGATCGGTGACTCCATTGAACAGCTCATGGAACTGGAGCCAGATCTTATTATTACCTTGAATCCAGACAAAGCGGCTTTTGAAAAATACAGCAAGATTGCACCAACAGTCTCTATTGCATCGATTACTTTCCCAACACTGAAGGAAGAGGTCACTTATTTTGGCGATGTACTTGGCAAACAGGCTGAGGCAAAGCAATGGCTCGAGGAATTCGATCAAGAGATTGCTAAAATAAAGAAGGAAGTGCATGACGTCGTTCCAGCTGATACTACATTCTCTGTGATGCAGGAATATGATCGCCAAGTATTTATTTTTGGCAATCAATCGGGCCGAGGAGGGCGTAACATCTACGAGTTGCTTGGTTTGCAGGCACCCGCAGTTGTACCTGCCGATTTAATGCAAGGCGCCTATCATGAATTTTCAATTGAGCTGCTCTCCAAATACGCAGGCGATTACATCATTCTGACGAGTGAATCAAATCTTGAAGCTTTACAGGCAGACCCTGTATGGGGGTCATTGCCTGCTGTCAAAAATGGAAGAGTGTACATATGGACTGAAAAGCAGTCCTGGTTCCGTGACCCAATTGCTCTCCTGAAACAGACACAGGATTTGGCTGAATGGATTATTAAAATGAATAAAGAAACACAATGAGGACAGGCTGTTTCTGCCCATTCTTTAAGGCCCGGATGCACTTGATGTGCATACCCGGGCCTTTTCGTGGTTCATTTTCTTTTAAGCTGCAGAGAGGTTACATATTATTGAATCTCCAAGATTTCGATATCATACGGCTCCAGTTCCAATCGAGGTCCTTTCATAGTTCCATTCAATGCACTTTTGTATGATGCTTGCAACGGAATGAAGACAGATTCAGGACTTAAATTCAGGATGAAACGAAACGTTCCATTCGGTCCTGAGCGGGTTGTCACCTGGACACCGTCTGGCAGGGTTTGAATCCCGGATAGGCCACATTGTTCAGCGATGTTTTGCAGTAACTGGCTCAGATAAGCTTCATCCGGCTGGGTCGCTACATAATAGACAGCACCTTTACCCCAGTTGTTTTGGGTGACAGCCGCACTTTCGGCATAAAATTGATCCACATAAACTGCAATCGCCTGTGCCGTGTCCAGTTCCAACACATCAGCCCATTGTGAGGCAGCATATGTATTGCCCTTCTCATCCCGAATCTGAATTTGGTCAGCACCGATGGGATCATATTCGGCAACCCGCACGCCCGAGCAAGCAGATAACATACCTGGAAGTGGCGCCATGACACAGACGTTGTTATCGTTTTTGACACCGGTGCGATGCGTTAAGACCAATATGCCACCATCCGCTGCAAAAGCTTGGAGACGTTCTGCGGTGTTCTCGTCCAGCAGATACAAGTGCGGTGCGATGATGATTTTGTAGCCATCCAGCGCTTCCGAGGAATGAATAACATCTGTACTGATTCCCCATTTGGTCAGGGCACGATGCCATACTTTTATATTTTCGTAGTACTCCAGTCCTTCCGCCTGTGGCTGAATTCGTAGAGCGTTTAACTGATTATGCGAATGCAGGATGGCAACTTCGTTCTGCAATGTAGAGCCTTGAAGGCGTTCACCCAGACTGTTCACTTCGGTACACAATTGCTGAAACTCCTTGAACCGTCGCCCTGGAACATTGCTGTGATCAATTAGTCCATGCCAGAACTGTTCTGCTCCTATAGTGGCACTGCGCCAGCGGAAATGCACAACCGCATCCGCTCCACGGGCAATAGTCTGCCATGAGTAAGCACGCAAGAAGCCGGGCTGGGGTGTGCGCCACATCGGAAACCAGCATCCCGGAGGTCCGCTAAGTTGCTCCATAATCCAGAAATTGCGGCGTTTGATGCCACGTGTCAGATCTAACGACAAAGCACCACTGTAAGGTGCGGTGTCCGTTTTGTTCGGTGAAGGGTTGGGATAGTAATCAAAAGAAGCGAAATCCAGATCCTGACCGATTTTATATTGATCTGCCTTTTGCGGATAGCTATGAAAATTATGAGTGACAAAATGATCGGGACAGTTATGCCGAATGATCTCGATTTGGATGCTTTGAAAAGCCACAATAGAATCCGACTGAAAACGGGAGTAGTCCAGCAGGAACGAAGGATTCTGAAACGGAGAGCCGCCATATGGTGGCGTCACCTGTTTCCAATCGCTGTATTCTCCACTCCAGACAACCGTACCCCAAGCCTGGTTGAGCTGCCCTAATGAAATGTAACGGGCACGAACCCACTCGCGAAAAGCCTCTGAACAAGCAGTACACTGACAATCCGTGAAACTGAACTCATTATCAGTCTGCCAGCCAATCACAGCCGGATGTCCTGCATATCGCTCGCTCAGTTTCTGGACAATTCGTGCACTGTACGTCCGCATGCTCGGACTGTTATAACAGCGGTGACCGCGGACTCCTTCGTGGTACAACTGTCCACTTGCTAAGGCCGGCAGAATATCAGGACATTTTTCAGTGAGCCAGCGTGGTGGTGTCATCGTTGGTGTACCGATCACCACCTGGAGCCCATTGCGATGAAGGGTATCGAGCGCCTGATCAAGCCATGTCCAATCGAATTGTCCATCGGCAGGCTCCATTCGACTCCAGGCAAATTCACCCACACGTACAATACGTACACCACTATCGGCCATTAATCGGGCATCCTGCTCCCACAGATTAGGGTCCCAATGTTCAGGATAATAATCAACACCCGTTTGAATAGGTCGGTTTTGGTTCATGTATGTTACTCTCCTTTGGTCTGGAACATAATGATTTTCGTGCACGATCAAGGCCGTGCTTAATGACTCCACTATCATCATCTTGTGGAAGAGTGTCGAGTCTATTTCATTTTATAATGGATAATGAGAGGGGAATATAATAACATGTTGCGATAGGGTATCATGATCTTGCTATTTTTGGGGGAAGAACATATGCGAAACCATTGGTTTATGCCGGAGCCCGGGCATGCAGGGTATGCATGTTATCCAGTAGCCTACGGAAGATATCTCGATCCAGAGCACAGGGAACATCGTCCGCACGGAATACGAGAGTATAATTTGCATCTGGTTTTCAACGGACAGGGTGAAGTGAGAATCGAGCAGGGCAGTGTTCGATTAACGGCTGGACAAGGTTTTCTATATGCGCCAGGACAGGCGCAACATTATAATGCCGATCCATCTGATCCCTGGGATATCAGATGGATTCATCTGCAAGCCCACGATCTGAAGCGGCTGCTAGGCTTGCGGAATTCGGATAAAGTGTGGCTCTTTTCATTCTCTGGAGAGGACCGTTTCGAGGAGCTGCATGAACAATTATGCCAGCTCGGTGAAGGTTATGAGAGTGTACATGAACCGAAGTTGTCGGCGGTACTGTATGAGTTGCTAGTTGAATTGGCACGAAATTCGGAGTCCATCGAAGGGACGTCTTTACTGAACCATCAGGATACAATCCGCTCAACAGCCGATTATATTCGTCGTCACTGCACACAACCGCTAAGTCTTGCTGAAATGGCGGATATAGCTGGATACAGCGTGTATTATTTTAATCGCATGTTCAAGAGTATCATGGGTGTTCCGCCCGGCAGGTATCTGCTGGACTGCCGCATTCTGGCCGCGAAGAAAATGCTCGTAGACTCGGAACTATCCGTAAAACAAATTGCTTCTCAGTGTGGATTTACACACAGCAGTTATTTTATTCGTATGTTTCGGATGGATATCGGGATGACCCCGCAGCAGTTCAGGCTTCTCTATAGCTCAGGCAGTGGGAAATAGGAAGATTTCACACGATTACTAATGCTTTCTATACAAGCATGCATAATTTCCCTGCAATTACAAACAATACAATCAAATTCAATTCAAGCAGGGAAAGGAAGTGCCTGAGCATGTGTAACCGTTTTTCATTGGCAGCCGATTTGGATGAGGTCAGGGATCATTTTAAGATTCAACGGGTGATGTATTATTACAAAAACCGTTACAATATCAGCCCAACCCAGCATACACCGATTATTTTGCATCAGGATGGTGAGCGGGTATTGGACGAGTTCCGATGGGGATTCATTCCGTTCTGGGGACGCGATGCAGTTAACGCGAACCTTATGACGGTGCATGAGAATCCATCCTACTACAAGCTGGTAGAGACGAAGCGTTGTGTAATCCCATGTAATGGTTTGTATTACTGGCGTCAGGAAGGTAAGAAAAGCTATGCGGTGCGTGTCGTTATGCCGGATCGCGGATTGTTTGGCATTGCGGGATTATACGAGGTATGGAAAGATACACGCAAACAGCCACTGCGCACCTGCACGATGCTGATGGCGGGGGCAAACATGGTTACACGGGAGTTTGGCAGCAAAATGCCGGCCATTCTGTCTGAAGAAGAGATCAATACTTGGCTGGATCCGGCGAACACACGTGTGACACAGCTGCTGCCGTTGTTGAAATCCTACAACAGTACAGAGATGAATCTATATCCGGTTACTCCGATGGTAGCCAATGATGAGCATGACTGCTATGAATGTGTGGAAGAGATGGATCAGAAGCTGGCATACGTACGCAGTTTCTAAGCTGAGCAAGCAGTTTTATGAGGCGGAGAGTCGTAAGACACTCCGTCTTTTTGGGTTGAGAAAGAAGAAAAAAGTGTAATGGACAAAAGGCGGATAGTGAATGGATCAGTGAGCTTTAAGCATGGAATGGATATGGGTTGAAAATGAAAAGTTGCAATGTGTGTGAAACGTAACTATAATCATTACAGTAAGCGAACGCATATATTCATATATCTATTAAAAGAGATATTTAATCAGGAGGGAACCACGAATGAATCCAAAGTATAGCCAAATGTTTGAACAAGTTTCACTGCCAAGCGGCATTACGCTGAAAAACCGGATCGTGCTCGCTCCCATGACCCATATGTCCTCGAATCCAGATGGTACTGTCTCAGACGATGAACTTGCTTATTATGCACGTCGTACTGGTGGTGCGGGTATGTCTGTTACAGCGGTAACTCATGTAACTGCGAATGGAATTGGTTTTCCGGCTCAATTTGGTAGTTATGACGATAGTTTTATTCCCGGTCTGAAACGTCTGGCCGATACGATTAAGCAGCAAGGTTCCAAAGCCGTACTCCAAATTTTCCATGCAGGTCGTCTCACGCCGGAACAAGCGGTGCCAGCGGGTCAAGTTGCTGCTCCAAGTGCTGTTGCTAGTGAGCGTCCGGGATCTCCTGTACCAAGAGAGTTGTCTGACGAAGAAATTACGTCCATCATCAAGGACTTTGGGGAAGCAACCCGCCGCGCCATTGAAGCTGGATTCGATGGTGTTGAGATTCATGGTGCGAACGGTTATTTGATCCAACAGTTCTTCTCTCCGCATTCCAACCGACGTGAAGATCGTTGGGGTGGAAGCATCGAGAAACGTCTCGCATTCCCGCTGGCTGTAGTGGATGAAGTCCAGAAGGCTGTAGCTACACATACGAAACTGCCGTTTATCGTTGGATACCGTTTCTCACCAGAAGAGCCGGAAACACCGGGATTGACCATGGAAGAGACGTATGCATTGGTGGATGCGCTGAAAGATAAAAATCTGGATTACCTGCATGTATCCGTCAACGAGTTCTGGTCCAAGCCAAGACGAGGAGAGGCAGATACTCGCTCCAGAATTGAATTTATCCTTGACCGTGTTGGTGGTAAAGTGCCTGTGATTGGCGTAGGAGCCATCCATACCGCAGATGAGGCAGCAGAAGCTCTTCAAAGTGGTGTGGCATTGCTTGCAATCGGTCGTGAGCTGATTATCGAACCAGACTGGGTTGAGAAAATCGAAAGCGGACGTGAGGAAGATATCGAGACGATTCTCACCAAATCGGATCAGGAACGTCTGGTTATCCCTGACGGTTTGTGGAATGCAATTATTCACACCCCGGGCTGGTTCCCTATGGCTGACGATAAATAAGACACAATTTCATTCGAAATAGAGGGAGCGTAAGCTCCCTCTTTTTTGCACCCTCTGCGCCCTTGATGAAATTCTCCTTCCGGGGTCACTGTGGTATGATGGGATGAACAGGATTCATCTTGGATAATCAACGGTTTGGAGTGAATGAAGATGCTCGTGGCTGAACGTTATGAGAAAATTGTGGAATGGGTAGATGCACAGGGAAGCATGCGCGTAACCGAGCTTAGTGAGCGCTGCGGTGTGACGGAAGAGACGATCCGTCGTGATCTGGACAAGCTGGAGCAGGCGGGAAGGCTCAGACGTTCCCATGGCGGGGCTGTCAGCGTAAAATATAAAGAAGAGGGGCAGTCGGAAATCCCTTATCCGGAGCGGGCTGTAACTCATGCAGAAGAGAAACGCAGAATTGCGGACGAAGCGGTGAAAATGGTAGAGCCTGGTGAGCGGATAGCACTGGATGCCAGTACAACGGCGTGGTATATGGCTGCTGGACTGCCAAACATCCCACTCACCGTGTTGACCAACTCCATTAAGGTCGCAGCGGAGCTGAGTAACAAGGAACAGATCCGTGTAATCGCGACAGGCGGGCAGCTTGCTTCGAAGTCCCTATCGTTTGTAGGGCCGCTAGCTGAACGGTCGCTTGATGCTTATCATGTGGATAAAGTTTTCTTATCCTGCAAAGGCGTACATCTGACCAAGGGCATCAGTGAGTCGAATGAATTGCAGGCGCTGGTGAAGCAGAAGATGATCAGCATAGCTGATGAAGTTATATTGCTGGCGGATTCGAGCAAGTTTGGCGTGCAGGCTTTTACAAGAGTGGCGGAACTTAGCAGTGTGGCAAAAGTAATAACTGATCTAGGCTTAGCTGAAGAACAGGTTAGTGCATTGAATGAACAATCGATAGCATGTGTCCGTGTCTAATTAGAAAGGAATGAATATAATGAAACATCCTTTTCATCTGAAAGCTACTTGGAATGGTGGACGTAACAGTGAAGGGCATATTGATGCAGGTGGGTTAAAAACAGTTATTTCGATTCCACAGGAGATGGGTGGCCCTGGCACCGGAACCAATCCAGATGAAATGCTGCTGGGTGCAGCGTCTACCTGTTATTTGATTACGCTGGCAGCAATGCTGGAACGATCGGATATTACACCGAATGAGCTGACACTGGAGTCCGAAGCGACAGTGGATGTTACAAATAATATATTTACGTACGAACGGATCATACACAGACCTCGCATTGTGCTCAAAGCCGATGCATCTGATGCTGATGTGACGAAGGCAGAGCGCCTGGCACATAAAGCAGAAGAGTCCTGCATGATCTCCAGAGCGGTGGCAGGTAACGTCGCCATCCAGACACAGCCAGTGATTATAACAGCAGGCGTTAACGCGGTGTGATATACTGAAGAATAGGCGGCTTGAGCCGTCATTTGTGTAAGATAAGGGGAAGTTCGGTATGAACCTACAGAAAAGCAAAAACTCACGTTTTGCACGTTTAACACGTGCTTTGAAGCTTAATTTTCTCAAATTGTTACGTGCTCCCGGCGGAGCACATAAAGTATCTACCGGATTTGCTTTGGGTTTTGGTTTGGAACTGATTGTTATTTCTACTGCATCACTGGTATATCTCGTGTTCTATCCAATTGTACGTTTGTCCGGTGGCTCGCTGCCAGCGGCTATTGTGGGCAACGTGGTCGGCAAGCTAACGTTCCTGCCCATCATATTGATGCCGCTTGCCAAGCAAATTGGTTCCTGGATATTGCCGGCGCACAGTATGGGTCAGGGGCTTGTTCATGAAAGTGCCTTTATGGAGCTGTTTCGTGGCAACTGGTCCGCGCTAAGCGAACTTTTGCTGGGTGGTCTGGATATTTTGGCAGGCATGTCCGTCTTTGGAGTCATCCTGGGTGTGATTTCTTACTTTGTCGTCAAATTCTTCTATGTCAGAGCACTCAACCGTCGCTTTGAACGCCGGTTGGAGAAACGCAAGCAGGCAGCGATGTCTCCAACTTCGGCTTCCGTGCTGATCAGGAAGACATCACAATCATAATCGGCAGAATGATCATGGAGGCAGCGGTTGTCCATAGAATACAGCGGGACACAAACTGCGGAGATGCATTGAATTGCTCGGCCAAAATGACTGCGTTCACTGCAGTTGGCATGGAAGCCAAGATCAGCAGCACACTGAATAACGTTCCTTCTATCTGAAGTGCGGTTAGGATCAGATACGAAAGTACGGGTGCTGCGGCAAGCCTTACTACAAGTCCAGTCCAGAATGCTTTGCGAACGTTAGGTTTCCAAGGTTCGACCGCACCACGTGGTCTGAGCATCTGTGCACCGAGAATGGCCAGTACGATAGGAGAGTAACCGGCTGCGAGCATGGAGACGCCTCCATCTAGTGCCATTGGTAAGCTCAGATTGGATGCACGCAGGATGATGGCTATCGCAGCAGCATAGATGGAAGGCATACGGAAGACGGACAGAATCGCATTTTTGACCGTGAATTCGGATCTGGCAGCAAAAAAGATACCTACCGTGTTTACAATGATCATCTGTCCGATGACATATACCGAAGCCTTATCCAATCCAAGCTGTCCAAAGGCAAGCAACACAAGCGGGAGCCCATAATTCACGCAGTTCGTAAACGTGGAGACAAGGGTGAGGCCCGCTTTTTCGCTTGCCCCAAGATGGAATACTCGGCTCAGCAGTTCAGCCAGTGCCCACAGGGCGATCAGATTGATGATGGAGAACCAGAATGTGCCGGTTACGTCTGTCCATGTAATATCAGCATGCAGCAGTGTATCAAAGATAAGCGCAGGGCTCAAAATATAGAGGGAAAAGGTCGACAGCGGCCGAGTATCCCAATTTTTGAAGCGTTTTAACAATATGCCTCCGATCACGGGAAGTGATATCGGCAGAAATACATGATATAACGTAAGCAGAAACGAATTAAACAACCGAATTCAGTCCTTTCTGGATGAAAAACCTATTTTATCATAGCAGAAGTTGACCTTTGTCGGAATGGATATTGGTGTTGGCTTATTTCATGAGCATATGTTTGAGGGCACTTCTTTGATGGCTGCACAGGGGCGGTGGATTGCTATTTTGATATGGCAGATTTATTATAGAAGAGGTGCAACCAGATTACATACACATAGAGGAGGAAACTGTAATGAGTGAATCAAAACGCTTGCTCGTATTGGTCGGCTCTTATGCCGAAGCGGAAAATGAGGGCATTTACGCATATGAATTGAATGAGGATACAGGTAACCTCTCCAAGCTTGATGGCATCTCCGGCGTGAAAAATGCAACGTTTGTAAACGTGGATGCTGAAGGCAACAAACTGTATGCGATCGGTGAGACGGTGTCTGCCGAAGGTAATAAAATGTCTGAAGCTGTAGCTCTGAGCATTGATCCTTCTACAGGAAAATTATCATTGCTGAATCGTCATGACTCCATTTCGGCTCCACCATGTCATATCCAACGTGATCCTTCCGGACGTTACTTGATCCTTTCCAGCTACCATGGTGGTCTGGTGGGTCTGCAAGCCCTGACGGATAACGGTGAAGTTGGCGTGCTTCTGGATGAGAAGAAACATGAAGGCAAAGGTGCGCATCCTGAACGTCAGGACAAGCCACATGTGCATTCTGCATTCTTCAGCCCGGATGGCAAATACATGATGGTACAGGATCTGGGTGCGGACAAAATCGCAATCTACTCCATTGATGCAGACAAGAATGAACTCGTATTGCACAGTGAAACCAAAACACATCCGGGTGCAGGACCTCGTCACCTGGCATTCCATCCGAACGGTCAATTCGCCTATGTTATTAACGAAGTAGATTCTTCCATTACGACTTTCCGTTATGATGCAGCAGCGGGTACTTTGACAGAGGTGTCCACCGTGTCTACATTGCCTGACGGCTATGACGGCAGTGAAAACACAACAGCTGAAATCGCCGTATCAAACGATGGTCGTTTTGTATACGGTTCTAACCGCGGGCATGACAGCATCGTGGTATTTGCAGTAGACGCTGAAACAGGACATTTGAAATTGGTTGAGCATGTATCTGCTGAGGGTGAACACCCACGTCACTTTGCATTGACTCCGAATGGCAAACTGCTGATTGCAGCTAACCGCGATACCAACAATATCGTTTCCTTTACAGTGGATCAGGAGAGCGGGCGTCTGAAATACACTGGTCACAGCACAGGTGTATCCAAGCCGGTATGCGTGAAACCTGTTTATCTGTAAACCAAGGATTTGAATGATTAACCGAAAAGTTTAAATAAGTTTTCAGGATCAATATATGTGATCTTGTTGACCTGAAGCTTTGGAAAGACCCTGTCCTTGTGGCGGGGTCTTTTTTGATGAGAAGAGCACAGGAATTCGCGGGTGATCTCATATGTGGATTGTGGACGATAACTTATTTTCAAGATTTAGATTCACATAACAATGTAATTTAATCAATAGTATCGTGCAAGTAACTACCTGACTTCAAAGTGCGTACTTCCTGATCAGATAGTCAGGCTCTACAATGAATGAGTAGCCATGACAAACATTGCATGCATCTGAACTGGCTGTACGGTGCAGGCTAAATATTTTAACATCCTTTACAGGATATACTCATACTCGAACAACAAAGGAGAAATGAATCGTGAAATTGCAATTGGCATTGGACTTGGTAAACATCCCTGAAGGTATTGCACTTGTTAAAGAAGTTGAACAATATATTGATATCGTTGAGATTGGTACGCCAATCGTCATTAATGAAGGTTTGCACGCGGTAAAAGCGATGAAAGAAGCATTCCCTAATCTGCAAGTTCTTGCAGACCTTAAAATTATGGACGCTGGTGGTTATGAAATCATGAAAGCAGCTGAAGCTGGTGCGGATCTGATCACTGTGCTCGGGGCAACCAATGATAGTACGATCAAAGGTGCAGTAGCAGAAGCGAAGAAACAAAACAAACAAGTTCTTGTGGACATGATCAACGTGCCTAATCTTGAACAGCGTGCTCGTGAAGTTGATTCGCTTGGCGTAGATTACATCTGTGTACACACAGGTTATGACCTGCAAGCTGAAGGACAAAGCCCGTTCGAAGATCTGCAAACGATCAAAGCTGCTGTGAAAAACGCTAAAACGGCTGTCGCTGGTGGCATCAAGCTGGAAACATTGCCTGAAGTGATCAAAGCACAACCGGATCTGGTGATTGTGGGTGGCGGCATTACGGGCCAAGCAGACAAAGCTAAAGTAGCAGCTGAGATGCAACGTCTGGTTCAACAAGGGTAAGACAGATGAGCACAGGGCAATACGCAGTGGACATCTTGAAGGAGCTGGAACGTACGCTAAGCCAGATCGACGACTCGGAGATGCAGGCCATGGCGGAACATATTCTGGCTGCCGAACAGGTTTTTGTGGCAGGCGCAGGCCGATCCGGTCTGATGGGCAAGGCTTTTGCCATGAGATTGATGCAGATGGGGCTTCGGGTATATGTAGTTGGGGAGACCGTTACACCAGGAATCTCTCCGAAAGACTTCCTCTTGTTATGCTCAGGCTCTGGGGAGACAGGCAGTCTGGCAGCAATGGCTCAGAAGGCCAATAAAGCAGGTGCTCCTGTCGGTCTGATCACAATTAAACCAGAGTCCACCATTGGACAGCTGTCAGATACCTTGGTTCGTCTTCCAGCTTCTGCCAAAGAGGATACAGCGAGCGCCGGAGCCGAAGTGACCATTCAGCCGATGGGCTCCCTGTTTGAACAGGGGCTACTGCTGAGCATGGATGCACTGGTGCTCACCATGATGGAAATGAAGAGTATGACTGGAGCAGACATGTTTGGGCGTCATGCCAACCTGGAATAGACCATATGCCATAGACTTCATGAATTAGAATATATAAGTTGAACTAAACATCTACACAACAACGGAGAGGACAGAAATAAGCTGGAGAAGCGGAGCTAAAAGCTTTCTGAAAGAAAGCTACATCGGAAGCATACGCTTCGCCTTTATGACCAGATATTCACTTTTGATAAAGAGGATGAAAAAATCTGGGCATAACAGCGATCGGAAGATTGTTCTGTCATCGGAGTGGCTAGTGTAAATATTCATTAGTTCAACTTATAGATGGAAGACCGGAATTCCCTTAAACAAGTGGGAGTTCCGGTCTTTTCTGCTATTGTTGTCTGTGGTCTGATTCGGTCTGCTTAACATCAGGGTTGTACTGTAGTAGAATGTATACAAGCTGTATCGAGCCAATGAACCCGTTATATGATACAAGAGAGCGGCAAGTTCTCCTATTGCGGAGTGTTCTTGTGATATGCGAAATGCATTTTAGTGATAAAAGATTAAGTGGAAGAAAAGGGGGCTCGGAGCCATGGCAGCCGAAGTCAAGGAACGCATCAACTTGAAAGAGATCAACTGTGAGAAAGAATTGACCCTTGCTGTGATTGGCGGCAAATGGAAACTGATTATTTTATGGCATCTGGGTCTTGAAGGCACCAAACGTTTCAGTGAATTGAAGCGATTGATTCCTCATATTACCCAAAAGATGCTGACCAACCAGTTGCGTGAGCTGGAGGAAGACAAGCTAATTGAGCGCAAGGTGTATGCAGAAGTACCTCCTCGTGTGGAATATACGTTGACGGATCACGGACAGAGCCTGATGCCCGTGCTGCATGCGATGTATAACTGGGGTAAAAACTATGGTGAAAATGTAATTTGGAAATCAGAATAAGTTATAGTCAGAACGAACCGCCGGGTAAATGGATACTTCCATTACCCGGCGGTTTTTCTTTCCCCCTAATTCACTAACAGTTTAACAAAAGTTTTCTTGAAACGTAGAGGGCAGAAGTATCCTGAAGAAGCGAAGCGTTCGCCTAAAAGCTTTCTGAAAGAAAGCTACATCGGAAGCATATGCTTATCCCCGGATTTCCCCTTTAAAAAAGGGATCAAAAAATCTGGGGATAACAGCAATCGGAAGGTTATTCTGCCGGCGGAGTGACGCGAGCAAACTAAATTTTCTAACATGGTTGTGAATCCCTTGTACCAAAAGGCTCATTTTAGGATATGTAAGGCATAAATGCTCCGAATATGATACGATGAGAGATATTGGAAATGCAAGGAGGAGGACATTTAACGATGGAAAAAATACGTACACGCGATGAAGTAAGCCAAGAGACTACCTGGGACTTGCGAGACTTGTTTGGGACTGACGAAGAGTGGGAGCAGGAGCTTAGATCATTGACTGAAGCTGCTGCTCATATCGAAACATTCAAAGGACATCTGGGCGAAGGCGCTGAGCAGCTGCTGGCCTGTCTGGATGCCCGTGAAGCACTTCATGAACGGATTGGAAAAACAGCTTCATATGCCCGACTTAAACAGTCGGAGGACAGTACCAATCCCGTGAATATTGAGAATTCTGCCAAGGCAGGAGATATTTTATCGAATTTGTCGTCGTCCTTGTCTTTTGTGAATTCCGAGATCGTGAATCTTCCCGATGGAACGATTAAACGTTATATTGAAGAACTTCCGGGTTTGCAGCCGTATGCTCGAAGTCTGGAGCGTCTAATTCAGGAAAAAGCACATCGTCTCTCGCCCGAAACGGAGAAGGTACTCGCTTCCCTTGGGGAAGTGCTGGACTCACCATACCGGATCTATCTGCGCGGCAAACTGGCAGACATGACGTTTGACGATGCACTTGACAGTGATGACAATAATCGTCCGCTTTCCTGGTCATTTTATGAGAACAATTATGAAATGTCTTCGGATACGAAGCTGCGCCGCTCTGCGTATGCCGCGTTCAGCTCCAAACTGAGCGATTACAAAAATACGTTCGCTGAAGGTTACGCCACCGAAGTGAAGAAACAGGTCGTTATGTCCAGGCTGCGTGGATATGATGATGTTACGGATATGTTGCTCAGCCCGCAGCAGGTGAGCAAAGACATGTACAACAATGTACTGGATATCATCCAGAAGGAACTTGCACCTCATATGCGCAGACTGGCAGCTCTCAAGAAACGTGAGCTAGGCCTGGACAAACTGATGTTCTGTGATCTGAAAGCACCACTGGACCCTGAATTCAGCCCTGCCATTACATATGAGGAAGCCTGCACACTCATTCGTGAAGCTCTTGCGGTGATGGGACCGGAATATGGCGACATTGTGGAACGTGCATTTAGTGAGCGGTGGGTAGATTACGCTGATAATGCGGGCAAATCGACAGGAGCTTTTTGTTCGTCCATATATGGTTCTCATTCCTATATCCTCATCTCATGGGCAAACAATATGCGCGGAGCGTTTACACTTGCCCATGAAGTTGGACATGCCGGACATTTCATGCTTGCCGGGCATTATCAACGTCTTACGAATACACGACCGTCTCTCTACTTCATAGAGGCGCCTTCAACGATGAATGAAATGCTGCTGGCAGATCATTTGTTGAAACGTTCTGATAATCCGAGAATGCGTCGTTGGGTCATTTTGCAATTGCTCAATACGTACTACCATAACTTTGTTACGCATCTGCTTGAGGGTGAATTGCAGCGTCAGGTGTACGCACTTGCAACCAAAGATGAACCTATTACTGCGAAGACGTTAAGTCAGTTGAAAGGCAATATCCTCTCCGAGTTCTGGGGGCCTGATCTAGTTATTGACGAAGGGGCGAAACTGACCTGGATGAGACAGCCTCATTATTATATGGGATTGTATCCATATACCTATGCAGCAGGTCTGACGGCATCTACCGCTGCTGCACAGCTGATTCGGGAAGAGGGACAGCCTGCCGTAGATCGCTGGCTTGATGCATTGAAAGCGGGAGGAAGCCTTGATCCGCAAGAGCTGATGAAGCTTGCGGGTGTAGACATGTCTGGACCTGAGCCGATTCGTGCTGCTGTTGCCTATGTTGGCAGTCTGGTCGATGAACTTGAACGTCTGTATTTGTAATCAGGTTCATATAGTATACGGACAAGGCTTGTAGGGTTGTCTACGTGCACCGTCTCCTTGGCAGGGGGGCGGTGCATCTTAATTTGCAGGGAGAAGGGAACGATGATGAATGACGTCATTGAGCATATCTTCATCACTGGGCTGGTTAAGCATGGATGGTTTCGGTATTTTTGATGACATGAATGATGTTCCGGGATTTGAGGGCAATCAGAGTGGTTTTTTTGCTGGATTCAATGAGATTGGTGCAATGAGTGCGTTTGGATCCATTTTTATCGGTGGCATTTTTCTCATCATTGCGGGTGTCATTGTTTATGCCATTATTTCAGGGGTACGCACATGGTCATCGAATAATGCTTCAGCGCTGTTAACCTTGCATTCAACGATTGTGGCAAAGCGAACGAGAGTTAGTGGAGGATCGGGGGACAGCAGTGCTTCAACTTACTATTACATTACATTTGAGCTGGACAACGGTGAACGGGTAGAACTGAACGTAGGTGGGAGTGACTACGGTATGCTTGTGGAACATGACCGAGGCATGCTGACATATCAGGGGACAAGGTTTAAGCATTTTGAAAGAGATGTTCAGCCTCAGTCCGGTGTTAACAAAAACAGCTTTTATACGTGAAATAACAGGAAGGCGGCTCCTCCCGAGTGGAGAGAGTCGTTTTTGGTATGAGTAAAAGAAACCAATCACAGGGTATTCAAACGCTTACATTGATGATATACTCGTAAAATAAAGCTAAACAGTATAAAACAAAAATAAACAAACAAAAAAATAAAGAATAAAGTACAGAGCAGTCATCATTGAAATCAAGAAATGTTCAAGGGCGAAATATAGTATGGGATGAAGGGCTGGTGAAGAGCGGTGAGTGTGCTGGCGTATGATTTGGGTGCTGGAAGCGGGAGAGCACTGCTGGGTCATCTGAATGATCGGGGAATGGAAACGTTGGAGATCCATCGGTTCAAGAATGAGCCGGTAAAAGTGGGGGAGCGGCTGCACTGGGATATATTGAGGCTGCACCATGAATTGCTGGAAGGGCTGAACCTTGTTAAACAAAAGGGAGAGCAGCCTGAAAGTCTGGGGATTGATTCCTGGGCGGTTGATTTTGGACTGCTTGGAAGTCATGGTGAATTGTTGGGCAATCCATATCATTACCGTGATGCACAGTTTAACGGCATGATGGATCAGGTGCGTAAGGAATTGACCTCTCAGCGAATTTTCGAACGCACAGGCATCCAGTTTCTTAGCTTTAACACACTATATCAGTTGGCAACGCTTAAGCGAAGTGGCTCCCCAATGCTTAACGAAGCGGAGCGTTTCCTCATGATCCCTGATCTGCTTCGTTACTTTCTAACCGGTGAAGCGGTGAATGAGTTTACCAACGCCACCACAACACAGCTGTACAATCCAACCATAGGGCATTGGGACGGTGAACTGCTTGCACATATTGGTATTTCGGAGACGCTGTTTGGAGAAGCAGTTATGCCAGGTACTCAAGTGGGGCAGCTGCGCAGCAGCATTTGCAGTGATCTTGGCTTATCTGCCATTCCGGTTATTGCGGTTGCAGAGCATGATACAGGTTCGGCGGTTGTGGCTGTTCCGGCAACAGAGCGTTCATTTGCCTACCTAAGCTGCGGAACCTGGTCACTAATGGGCACGGAGATTGATCACCCCGCCATCAGTTCCGAGAGTTTGGCGCTCAATTTTACGAATGAGGGCGGGGCAGGAGGCACGTTCCGTTTGCTTAAGAACATCATGGGCCTGTGGATTTTGCAGGAATGCATGCGTGAATGGGAACGGAAGGGACAGGGAATCAGCTATGCGGAGTTACTAAGCAGGGCGGAACTTGCTCCTCCATTTGCGAGCCTATTTGATCCCGATGATGACCGGTTTATGCCAGCAGGGGATATGACCTCTCGCATACAACAATATTGCCGTGATACAGGGCAGGCTGAGCCGCAAGACCAGGGGGCCATTGCCCGTTCTATTCTGGAGAGCCTTGCACTGAAGTATCGGAGAGTGCTGGAATGGACAGAACAACTGTCCAGACAGTCTTTTAATGGATTGCATATGGTCGGTGGTGGCATTCAGAATCGACTGTTATGTCAGTGGACAGCCAATTCCATTGGCAAACCGGTATGGGCGGGGCCAGCAGAAGGTAGTGCGATCGGGAACATGGCTGTACAGTGGATGGCAAGCGGAGCCTTTAAGGATATATGGGAAGCCCGCAAGGTCATACGTGATTCATTCCCAGTTACCGATTATGAGCCAAAGGACAGACCCATCTGGGAAGAGGCCTACGGTAGATTCCTAAGGTTGACGGCTTCGCCCAAATCACAGGCTGGAAGCGAGGTGTAACATGCTGGCAGCAGAGCGCTATGACCGAATTGTGGAGATGGTTAATGTTAAGGGCAGTATGCGTGTATCCGAACTTAGTGAGCACTGCCGGGTAACGGAAGAGACGATTCGGCGTGATCTCGACCGGCTGGAGCAAGCTGGGCGACTGCGCCGTTCCCATGGCGGCGCTGTCAGCGTGAAGGAAGAGCAGCCGGAGATCCCTTACCGGGTAAGGGAGACAACACATGCAGAGGAAAAGAAAAGAATTGCCCTGTCTGCTCTATCCTTGATTCGTCCGGGTGATCGAATCCTACTGGATGCCAGCACGACAGCAGGTTATATGGCGGCCAATATGCCGGATATGCCATTGACTGTATTGACCAATTCCATACAGGTAGCCACTGAACTGAGCAGCAGGGACAAGATTGAGGTCATCTCGACTGGTGGCCAGTTGGCCCAACGATCTCTGTCTTTTGTTGGACCGCTCGCCGAACGTTCTCTGGAGACATATCATGTCGATAAATTGTTCCTGTCTTGTAAAGGTGTGCATCTGGAAGGCGGCGGAATCAGTGAATCCAATGAGCTTCAGGCACGGTTGAAGCAGAAAATGGTCGGTATATCCGACCAGGTCATTTTGCTTGCAGATACGAGCAAGTTTGGAGTTCGTGCATTTGCCCGGGTAACCGGGTTAAATGCGGTTCATGCGGTGATCACGGATCAGTCGCTTGGTGATGATTTGATAGAACGACTGAACAGCTATGATATCTCAATCACAAGGGTGTAAAACAATACGGTACTCGAGACTTATAAGCGTTATAACAACAATTCATCAGTTATAGGAGCGTGTAATCATGAAAGTCTCCTTATTCATTACCTGCCTCAGCGATGCCATATATCCCCGTGTGGGGGAGGCGATGGTGAGATTGCTCGCTGCTCATGGCGTTCGGTTGGATTTCCCGCCCGTGCAGACCTGCTGCGGTCAGCCTTCCTACAACAGCGGGTATTGGGATGAGACGCGGGTAGCCGCCAAAACGATTCTGGAAGCCTTTGATGACAGCGATTTTGTCGTCTGTCCCTCGGGCTCCTGTACGTACATGATTCATCATTATCCCGAGCTGTTTGTCGATGAACCTGTATGGCTGGAGAAGGCTAAACGTTTGGAAGCCAAAGCCTACGAATTCACGCAGTTTCTCGTTCAGGTGCTTGGCATCACGGATTTGGGTGCACATTTTCCGCATAAGGTTACATACCACCCCTCCTGTCATGGCAGCCGCTTGTTAGGCGTAAAGGATGAGCCTATGGCATTACTTTCGGCAGTAAAAGGTTTGGAATTTGTTCCCCTTCCTTACGGAGAGGACTGTTGCGGCTTTGGGGGTACCTTTGCGATCAAAATGCCGGATATATCTGGGGCCATGGTCACAGAAAAGGTAGATCATATCAAAGAGACGGAAGCTGAAGTATTAGTAGGACTGGATATGGCCTGTCTGATGAATATCGCAGGTAATCTGCGGTATCGGAATGAACCAGTGCGTGTGATGCATTTGGCCGAACTGCTGTATGAGGGGGTGCAAACAGGATGAGTCAACCCGGTGTAATGGATGTTACCGTCAAAGAACGTGCAGAATTGGCTTTGAATGATGATTTCCTGCGGAAAGCCGTCAAATTTACGACAGAGCGATTGCGTAATGGCAAGAAGTCCGCATCCGAAGAACATGGCAACTGGGAAGAATGGCGCGAACGTGGACGTCAGATTCGTCTGCATACGATCGCACATCTGGATTATTACCTGAATGAATTTGTCAATAATGCACGTGCCAATGGAGTTCATATTCATTTTGCCGATACTTCGGTAGAGGCAGCAGCGATTGCACTTGATATTGCGGCTCACAAGCAGGCTTCTACCGTGGTAAAATCCAAGTCCATGGTGTCCGAGGAAGTGCATCTCAACCATGTATTGGAATCCGCAGGTATTGAAGCAATAGAGACCGATCTGGGTGAATATATCATTCAATTGGCGGGTGAAGCCCCATCTCATATCGTCATTCCGGCTATTCACAAAAACCGTTACCAGATTGCGGACCTGTTATCCAAGGAAGCGGGAGAAATTCTGGAACCGGACACCACCGTACTTGCCGGATTTGTACGCAAAAAGCTGCGTGAGAAGTTTCTTGAAGCAGATATTGGCATGACCGGCTGCAATTTTGCGATTGCGGAGACGGGTTCCATGGTCCTATTTGAAAATGAAGGCAATGCCCGCATGGTATCCACCGTGCCAAAAACACAGATTACCTTAATGGGCATGGAGCGTATCATTCCATCCTGGACGGATCTGGAGGTGATGGCAACCTTACTGCCACGCTCCGCGACAGGTCAAAAATTGACGATGTATATGTCAGGCATAACCGGCCCTCGCCGAACAGAAGACGGGGACGGGCCAGATGAAATGCACATTATTATCGTGGATAATGGACGTTCACTTCAGTTGGGTGATCCCGAGTTTCAGGAGCTGTTGAACTGTATTCGCTGCGGGGCATGTTTGAACGCTTGTCCGGTATATCGTCATATCGGCGGGCATGCCTATGGTGGAACCTACAGTGGACCGATTGGAGCGGTACTTACACCTGCACTGAATGGCAACATCGATGAATGGAACGACATCGCGGGTGCTTCCAGTCTGTGCGGAGCCTGTTATGAAGCCTGTCCGGTCAAAATTCCGCTGCATGATATGCTCGTATATTTACGCAGACGCAAGGTGGAAGAGGGCCATGGCAATAAACTTGAGAGCGCTGGTATGAAAGGTTTTGCAGCGGTTGTATCCAATTCTAAACGATTCGGAGCGGCTATACGTCTCGGACAGATTGGTCAGAAAGCCGTTGTACGGAATAACGGAATTTCACTTAAACTTGGGCCCCTCAAAGGCTGGAACAGCTATCGGGTTGCGCCAAGCCTCGCGAAGCGTTCCTTCCGGCAGCAATGGAACAAGCTGGATCAAGAGCTGAATCAAGATAAAAAAGAGATGGATTCTTCCGTTCGGGATCGAATGGAACAGATTCTGCGTGAGCGCGAGGGGGGCGGTGGTCAACATGAACACTGAACATCAGGAATGGCTAGAGCAATTGGAGAAAAAGTCTCGTGCGAAGCAGGAACACTTTATGAATGACATTGCGTCCAAATTGAGAAGACCACGGCAGACACATGCTCCGACTCAACCTTTTCGAGGTGCACCCGCATTCTGGACGGATTTGGAGTGGGACATAGATAAGCGCATACAGGCATTCACCGATAATTTTGTGAGTGTAGGGGCTCATATTGCGCGGGTAAGAGACATTGGCGAAGCTTCAGACTTTATCGCTAATAAATCTCATGAATTGAGTGCGAAATATATCATACGTCAGAATGAACAGGCGCTGACGGATCTTGGATTGGAAGAGCAACTTCCCGATGTGCAGATTTCTGTATGGAACAGCCAAGCAGAGGAGAACTGGAAGGCACGGGCAGCCGAGGCAGATATCGGTGTAGTAATGGCGGATTATGCCACAGCATATACGGGTTCCGTCACTGTGCTTTCTTCGCCAGAAAAGGGACGCTCAGTGAGTCTATTGCCCACCGTACTCATCATTATTATTCCAGTTGAACGGCTCTACACCAGACTTGGTGAAACGCTTGATCGATTCGATGAAGCGGGAAGAGAGAATCTTCCGGCAGGCATACATTTTATTTCCGGTCCTAGTCGTTCTTCTGATATCGAAAATGATTTGACGATTGGTGTTCATGGGCCGGGGATTGTATATGGTCTTATTATGGGTTAGCTACATTTCGAAATGCACAACTTTAACGAATGACTGTCCAAAAGCAGCTTTTTATCTGCGAAGGGCAGTTTTTTCTATTTCTAGTATGTCCATTATAAAAGGGATAATGAGCCATATAATCATATGGCAGCAGACAAGATGGTTTATAGATAAAAACTATTAATATTATAATTATTATATATTTAACCTATCAATAGAAGCGGCGTATAATCCATTTCAAGAGAGGGTTCATGTGAGAACCGACCAAGGAGGCGTTATGAATGAGTGTATTTAACTATCCGGTTCCATTCATGGATGGAGGTACGGGTGATTTATCTGTTTTGAGGGGGAAAGTACTGCTTATTGTGAATACAGCCAGCAAGTGCAGTTACTCGCGACAATTTACGGAACTTCAGCACTTGTATGAGCAGTATCGTGATCAAGGGCTGGAGATCCTGGCGTTTCCCTGTGATCAGTTTAATCACAAGGAACCGGGCAGTAATGATGAGATAGCTCAGTATTGCAGGAATCATTTTCATATTTCCTTTCCGATTTTTGAGAAGATCGAGGTTACCGGACCATTCATACATCCTTTGTTTCGCGAGCTGGTCGAAACAGTCCCATTTGAGGGGTATGATATGGAATCGGAAGAAGGTCGGTGGATGGATCAATTCCTCAAGGAGAAACATCCCGAATTATACCGAGGAGACGGGATCAAATGGAATTTTACCAAGTTTCTGATTGATCGAACAGGGGAAGTGAGTGGTCGCTATGAGACTACGGTTGCACCGAAAGAGATGGAGTCCGCAATTCGGGATTTGCTGAGACAGGCCTAGTTTGAGTTTGAGCGAATTGTGTATCTTCAAAATTCTAGTGTTCGTTCAGAGCAAAATATTCTCTATTTTAATGGACCAAAGGGGAAATTTACTCATGCCAATTTGGATGGATACCCATTGGTCCTAAGACTTTGAGACTGTTGAAGATTAGGACTGGAAATGTTAGGGTAAAAGAAAGATAACGAAGGAGCCCATTTTTTTTAATCTAAACTGACCAATATACCATTTTGGTCAGTCGGTTCCGGTATGATTTTCAGGTTATCTGGATGAAATATGAAAATTTGCAGAAAATGTAGTCATGTCTGTTGATCTGAAGTCGTAGTTGAACGAAGGTATTATTTTTTAGTCGAACGTAACACTTGGAAGAGGAGTGAGTATTATGGCGCAAATTTCAGTTCCCCAACCCAAAACTTTTGGACCTTTAGGAAACTTACCACAGTTAAACACCGATGAGCCTGTACAATCCCTAGTGAAACTCGCTGAAGAGTATGGCCCCATTTTTCGAATGGATTATCCTGGCCGAAGTGAATTGTATATTTCAGGTCATAAACTGGTAGCTGAGGTTACCGACGAATCCAAATTCGATAAACGTGTATGGGCACCGCTGGAGAAGGTACGTGCATTTGCCGGAGATGGCCTGTTTACGAGTTGGACTCAAGAACCGAATTGGAAAAAAGCTCACAATGTGTTGCTGCCCAGCTTTAGCCAGCGTGCGATGCAGGGATATCACAACAAAATGATTGATCTCGCTGTACAGCTCGTGCAGAAGTGGTCCAGATTAAACCCGGATGAGACGGTTAACGTACCTGATGATATGACTCGTCTCACCCTGGATACGATTGGATTGTGCGGATTCAACTACCGATTTAACAGCTTTTACCGGGAAGAACCGCATCCCTTCATTACTAGTATGGTTCGAGCGTTGGACGAATCGATGAGTTCGTTGCAGCGTTTGCGTCTGCAAGACAAGCTGATGATCACCAAAAAGAAACAGTTTGAGCAGGATATCCGTTCGATGTACTCACTAGTGGATCATATTATTGCGGAGCGTAAGGAGCAGCCCCAGGAAGGGGCGGACGATCTGTTATCCCACATGCTTAGTGGCAAGGACCCGGAAACCGGGGAAACGCTGGACGATGAAAATATCCGTTACCAGATCATCACCTTCCTGATTGCTGGACATGAGACGACGAGTGGCTTGTTGTCCTTTGCCATCTATTATTTAATGAAAAATCCGGATACACTCGCCAAGGCTCAAGCTGAAGCAGATCAGATTCTAAAAGATCCGGTTCCAACATACAATCAGGTCCGCAATCTGAAATATGTTCGCATGGTTTTGAACGAAGCATTGCGGTTGTGGCCAACGGCTCCAGCATTCTCCTTATACGCGAAGAAAGACCTTGTTCTGGACGGGAAATATCCTTTGCAAAAAGGGGATAGTGTCAGTGTGCTCATTCCCAAGCTGCATCGGGACCGCGAAGCATGGGGTGACGATGTCGAGGCATTCCGTCCGGAACGGTTCGAAGATCCGAGCAAGGTGCCACATGATGCCTATAAACCGTTTGGTAATGGTCAGCGGGCCTGCATTGGCCAGCAGTTCGCCCTTCAGGAAGCAACGCTTGTGCTAGGTATGGTCCTGAAGCATTTTGAATTCATCGATCATGCGGACTATCAGTTGAAAGTGAAAGAAACGTTGACGCTCAAACCCGATAACTTCACGATTCGTGTTCGAGCACGCGGGGGTCAACCGGTCATGGCTGTGCCGGGTGTTGCCGTGGAGGAACCGACTCCGGTTGCCAAACGACAAGAGCCGGATACAGCAAATGCCCATCACACCCCGATGCTCGTCCTGTATGGATCCAATCTCGGGACTGCGGAAGGTATTGCGCGTGAAATCGCAGATACCGCAAGATATCAGGGCTTCCGCAGCGAGGTGGCTACCCTGGATGATCGTGTAGGTAAACTTCCGAAGGAAGGCGTCGTCATCATTGTGAGTGCATCCTACAATGGTCAGCCACCAAGCAATGCCAAGGATTTTGTTGAATGGATTGAACATGCGGATGCAGGGGAATTCCAAGGCGTTCGATTCTCTGTTCTCGGATGTGGGGATCACAACTGGGCCAGCACGTACCAGCGTATCCCACGTTTGATTGATGAGCAGCTATCTTCTAAAGGAGCAGAACGGTTATCACCCATCGGAGAAAGTGATGCTAGCGGGGACTTTGAGAAACAGGTTGGAGACTGGACTGAGCAACTATGGCCGGATCTGGCACGAACTCTGGGCCTCAAGTTGAACACAAGCTCAGGTAGTGAGCGCAGTTCCTTGTCAGTACAGTTTGTCAGCGGACTGGCAGTAACGCCGCTCGCGGATACGTATGATGCACATGTTGCTGAAGTGCTTGAGAATCGGGAACTTCATGATGCGGGCAGTGAACGAAGCACACGTCATCTGGAGATTAAACTGCCTGAAGGCGCAACGTATAAGGAAGGCGATCACCTGGGCATTTTACCGCAGAACCCGTCTGAGCTCGTAGAACGAGTATTGAAACGATATGGATTCACAGGTACGGAACATCTGGTTCTGGATGCATCAGGTCGCAGCGCAGCTCATCTGCCATTGCACCAACCGGTTAATCTGGTCGATCTGCTCAGTCACAGTGTCGAGCTTCAGGAAGCGGCAACTCGGGCCCAACTGAGGGAACTCGCGGCGTACACGGTATGTCCACCGCATAAGAAGGAGCTCGAAGCGCTTCTTGATGAGTCTGTATACATGGAAGAAGTACGTAAGAAACGTATATCCATGCTGGATTATTTGGTGAAATACGAAGCATGTGAGCTGCCTTTCGAACGGTTCTTGGAACTGCTGCCTTCCCTGAAAGCCCGATATTATTCAATATCCAGTTCACCACGAGTGCAGCCTGAACAGGCCAGCATAACCGTCAGTGTAGTGCGTGCTCCGGCGTGGAGTGGTCAGGGAGAATATAAAGGCATAGCGTCTAACTATCTATCAAACTTGAAGCCTGGTGAAGAGGTAGTCATGTTCATACGTACGCCTGAGTCCGGGTTCGAACTACCAGAAAATGCAGAGGCTCCAATTATTATGGTTGGTCCGGGGACGGGCGTAGCTCCATTCCGTGGTTTCCTGCAGGCAAGACGTGTATTGAAGGAAAAAGGTCAGCAGGTTGGCGAGGCCCATCTGTATTTTGGATGTCGCAACCCTGAACATGACTATTTGTATAAAAATGAACTCGAAACAGCCGAACAAGAGGGGCTTGTCCAGCTTCATACCGCTTTCTCCCGTGTGGACGGGGAAGAGAAATGTTACGTGCAGCATCTAATGAGAGATGATACCCACAAATTGATTCCTCTGCTTGAGCAGGGTGGACATCTGTATGTTTGCGGCGATGGCAGCAAGATGGCACCTGATGTTGAAGCAACACTCAAGAAAGCGTACGCTGATGTCAGCGGCAACTCCACGGAGCAAGCCGATGCGTGGTTAGAACGTTTGCAGCAGGAAGGTCGTTATGCCAAAGATGTGTGGACAGGTATCTGAGTGATACGTTCCTGATTTCAATCATTGATAGGCATCTACGTGGTGAGACACAGAAGGATCCTGTGCTCACCGCTTTTTGCTATGGCACAATATCCGAGCAGACTAATGCACCTATGAGTTATACTAGGGAAGAGAAATATGCATATCATGACATGGGATAGATCCAGGGTATGGATCGTTCTTTAATCAAGATTGCAAGTACAGACAGATATGAATTCAGCGAAGTCTGGTCTCATTATTTCTTCTTTTTATTCGTTGGGCGATAGATCGATTCGACCTGAGTTAGCGGAAAGAGAATACGTGAGGAGAATTTACCCTTTCCCTGCAGCTCAATGTAATCCAGTCCAACACCAACAAGTCGGATATTGTTAAATGCATTTCGAGATGGGAATACCGTGCGGATGCCTACCCGTATGCCTCGCCGTGCTCGTGGTACATCAAATACACGAATGGAAAACAAGCTGAGTGGAATAAATAACTGCCGATTAACTTTGATGAAATTGCGCGGATATACTTTTCTAATTATTCCAGGTTCCAGACCAGACAATGGAGCATTCAGTTCTGCCAGATGTCCCTGGAACTCGGCCAGACGCTGCTGAAGTGTTTTTCCTGTATGAAGTTGGTGCCAATTCATAAGCAATCCTCCGTTCGCCATTTATACCTACTATATGAATGGACGAGGGCAAGAGGTGAGCAAAATGGCGCCCATGTTACTCATGATAAGGTACAACTTAAGATATAGGGAGTGATTCAGATGGACGTGGAAATGTATAAAGACCTCATTCGCGATGAACGTGGCAACTATTATATCGCGGTACAGATGGAGGGTAATGAGCTTACGCTTGTTAACGCATTTGTAGAAGCATCGTTTACACCGGAACTGATCTATAATGAAGAATTTCGGAATAAACATAAAGAGATGGAAGGCGGCTTTGTAGGCAAAATCGCAATGGACCTTCTCCGACATGATGTGGTCATGGGTTTGAAACAAATGGACAGAAAGCTGCTGGAGCTGTCGGATGTTGAACAGAAGTACACGGTGAACTATATAGATACGATTGAGTTCTATCGCCACCCTGCGTGGGAGCGGAAAGCATAAGAAAATGTTGGCTTTCTCGTATAAATAAAGGGAGTCTTCAAAGTTAACTTCTCTTCATCCGTCGTGGACAGTCCATACGATATTAAATTGTAAAAGCGCAAGTACAGGGGATTTCCTCCTGCTACTTGCGCTTTTGCTGTTGAACTCTATATCGGCAAATGGGCCTGATTAATGCTCCTGTAGAAAGGATACTTTTTTAACTCACTAGCAATAAGAAGGAAAGATGATGCCAATATCCCGTTCTGTTTTCAACTTTCCCTCAATATATCGCTGGAGTTCATTTCCTTTGATTCGAAACGGAATGCATTTTCCTCGATAGATCAGTTCACCTTCAATCGTGCGCACGCTCATTCCGATGATGCCTTCCAAATGTCCACTACGATCCGTAATTAATCGAATTCCCGCTGGTCCTTCCATAAAAACCTTACCATCCTGATATACCGTTACCCGTTCTGGTGTGTTCACCAATTCAAAATGCAGTCCATTCATCGTGCGGCTGTACGCCGTATGACCAGCTACTTCTTCGCCATGATCCATGTCGATGGGGAGAAGACCGGTAAACCACAGTTGATCCGATCCAACCGGCATGATGCCGCATAACCGTTCCACATAATCAAGCAGGCAAAGAATGGAGGGGGAATAGGTTTCGGTAAAACCTTCCTCCCCGGTCCATGGACTTAAAGCCTGCGGAAAGCGCGTTGCTTTGGAAAGGGACGACAAGATGGGTTGCATCACCCAGGTCAATTCCACATAGCGATGGTGATATTCAAATGCATGTGGTGCACGGATCAGACTCAGGAAATTGGATGCTCCACCCCAACTGTTATAAGAGGAGAACGGATCGAACCTTGGATCATCCATCGACATGGAGGTAAACGGGTATTTGGCGAAAAACTTGCTTGTGTTCAGCAAATACCTGCGCAGCATGTTATCAAACAATTTACGGTCGCCCACCTCGCAGGCCATCACGCGCAGCAGCACATCGGACTGTACCCTGACGAATTCGTCGTTGCGATCCCGGTCGTAGAAGAACATATCCTCTTCGTCATAACAGTAGCGGAAGAGACTTTCGAGACTGGTTTCAGCTTTTGCTTTCCAATCACCACTAGACTCCCCAAGTTCCTCAGCCATTTGGGATAAATACATGCGCTGGCAATATATATTGGCGGTTAAGTCTGGTGCCAAAAAAGGCAGGACCGGAGAGTCCGGATGGTAGGACGCAGCATCATTCATATAAGGTGTATCCGGGACATGCCAGAACCGGGGGGACTGATCATGCCCGGTATCAAAGGTGCTAAATGCCTCCACACAGCCTTTCCCTCGGGTATTACGATACGTTGCAATCCATTCGTCGTATTGTACCATTGCCTTGTACATGGTCTTCAGGAAGGAGCGGTTCTTTCCATGAAGTTGGTAGTGGTTCCATACGCTTCGTGCCAATGGTGTAACGAGCTGAATCTGACGAAAGGAAGGACCGTTCTCCGTTAGCTTATAAGGCAGCAATCCATCTTCTCTTTGGTGTCGGGCAAAAGCTAGATAGGTCGTTTCCGATACGGAAGGAATCAGACGTGACAGCAGCTCCGCATTAATGGTGCCCGTACTCTCCAGCCAGCAGCCCAGATAGATACCACCTTCCTGAAGAATGGGCTCACTGCCGTTCAGGGGCACAATGCAAGTCAGTAACTTCTCCAATGCGGAATAAT
Source organism: Paenibacillus sp. LK1 (assembly GCF_002750415.1). Classification (NCBI taxonomy): domain Bacteria; kingdom Bacillati; phylum Bacillota; class Bacilli; order Caryophanales; family Paenibacillaceae; genus Paenibacillus; species Paenibacillus sp. LK1. The sequence goes on along the minus strand of NZ_PEII01000001.1, from coordinate 210,344 downwards.
AAGTCGCTTCCAAACGTCCGCCGGATGCCGCGAATCGAACACCCGACGCCTGCCATTCCTGTATTAACTTTTGATCCTCCGGTTTACCTGGCTGCACATGATCGTGGATCGAGATCTGCCGCAGCTTGTTCAGCAGGGCTTCTGTCATGTTGACCTCCTTGAAGCGGTTAATTATTGATTGGATTCAAAAATTCGTACGGTGCCATTATAGAAGTCAGTCACGGCTTGCTCCACACTTTTTCGGCCAAAGCCGATTTCCTGGTTGGTTGTCTGGGCCAGCTTGGAGAATTCAGCGAATCCCGGAGGATTATAGCTCACGTCAAAAGGCTCCGTTTTTGTAGCTTCAGATACAAAGCTGGTGTAATTATATACAATCTCCTCAACAGGTCCCGCTTCTTGTTGAAGCAGATTGCGGTTGGCTTCCGTAACGGGCACGCCGCGGTCGTTGCCGAGAATTTTGGCTGCGTCCGGATCATTAATCCAGAAATCCATCAGGATCGCGACTTCTTTTGCATGTTTGGTATTTGCATAACCGGACAACCCCTGACTGGATTCAAATACAACCCCAGTTCCTTTTGGACCCCGTGGTACAGGCAAAAGAATTAACTTATCTTCCGTGAGACTCTGGAAAGCAGCCAGCTGATTCGAAGGAAGCAAGCTCATAGCCGCCTTGCCCGTAATAAGCAAGGATTTACTCGTATCATCCGGTGGATTGGAAACCTGCAATTCAGGCGTGACCACACCTCCGGATTTGGAAGCCTGCTCCCAGTAAATGAACCATTCCAAAATGTCTTCTTTTGCAAATCCGAGCGTTCCGTTCTTCATATCATATAGCTGTTTGCCGCGTTGTTTCAAAAAGATGTCCATACCGTCAACCGTGAAATTATAGGTTCCATAAAAGCCCTTGCCGAGCTTGTCGGACAGCTCCTTGCTGATTGCAGCATAATCTTCCCAAGTCCAATCCGAAGCTGGCAAAGGGATTCCCGCTTGATCGAACAGCGCCTGATTGACGACAATGCCCCGTGCATTCGCACCCGCGGAAATATGCTGCAACTTTCCATCAAGACGCCCATACTCAACCATGGTGGCATCCATGCCATCCAGATTCAGTTCACTACCGACATAAGGGTCCAGGTTCAAAAGCACATCCTTCTTGGCATAGTCAACCACATTACCTCCAAGGAAGAAAATATCCGGTGCTGTGCCTGACGCGAGCTGTGTATTCAACTTGTCGAAATATCCGGAGGAAGGCGCAAATTCACCTACAATTTTAATATTCGGATGTTTCTCCTGAAAAACCTTCAGGGCTTCATTCGTAATATCTGCCCGTTTTTGATCGCCCCACCACATCATGCGCAATTCGACTTGCCCGTCTTCCGCGGTTTCCGTTCCTTTTTGCTCATCAGCGCCGGTATGATCCGTTCCAGAGCAGGCAGTTACCAATAACAGGAGCGAAGCTATAACAGTGATCATTAATCGTTTCAACATGAGAAATCCCCCTGACGATGGATAATGAAAAACATAATATCTGTTGTACACGTATTGCGTCTGGACAGGTATTTTCGTAATTTCGTAATCACTTCAGCCCAGTCGTTGCAATTCCCTCTAGAAAATAACGCTGAAATACCAGAAAGATAATGGTCACAGGCAGCAGAGACAGCGTGGACATGGCGAGCAGTGCACCCCAATCCGATTGTCCCGATGGATCGAATAACGACCGAATCCCCAGCTGTACGGTAAACAGATCAATTTTGCTCAGGTAGATCATCTGACTAAAGAAGTCATCCCAGCTCCAGATGAAGGTGAAGATCGCTGTTGTGATCAGGGCAGGAACGAGAAGTGGCACCACGATTCTGAAAAAAATCTGCGATTGCCCGCAACCGTCAATAGTTGCACTCTCGTCCAGCTCCCGTGGGATACCACGGATGAATTGAACCATGAGCAGAATGAAGAAGGAATCCTGTGCCAGCCACTTGGGCAGAATGAGCGGGAAATACGTATTAATCCAATGCAGCTCGTTATACAGAATGTACTGAGGTACCAGGGTTACATGGTAAGGAAGCATGAGTGTGACCAGCATAATGCTGAACCACAGGCCTTTGAACTTGAACTTCAATCTGGAAAAGGCGTAGGCTGCTAGGGAACAAGAAATCACATTTCCCAACACACTCATGACCGAGATCAACGCCGAGTTACCGAAGAAGCGGCCAAACGATACCCCTTGCAATCCTTTCCAGCCATTCACAAAATGATCAAGAGTAAAGTTGGTTGGAATCAGGCTACTATTCGTGAAGATGAGATGATTTGGTTTAAACGAACTGAGAATTAACCATAACACCGGATACAACATCAGCAGACCGAAGAGGATAATGGCGGCATGCCTCCCGGCTTGAACCAAACGTCGCTTTAGTGGCATGTGTACTATCTCCCTTCCTGATTGTCGCCGTAGAACACCCAGAATTTCGAGGTGAGAAAGACGATTGCGGTGAATACCCCGATAATGACCAGCATGATCCACGCCAGGGCAGAAGCATAACCCATATCAAAGAACGAGAAGCCTTTCAGATACAGGTACAAGGTATAGAACATTGTGGCGTCGAGCGGGCCTCCGCGTCCATCCCCGATCACATAAGCGGGTGTAAAGGCTTGAAACGAATTGATCATGCTCATGATCAGGTTGAAAAAAATAACAGGCGAGAGCATCGGAAGTGTGATGCCGAAGAATTGGCGTACCTTTCCGGCCCCGTCGACGTCCGAAGCTTCATATAAATCGGCTGGAATTTGCTTTAGGCCAGCCAGGAAGATAACCATGGCCGAACCGAACTGCCATACAGAGAGTGTGATGATCGTATAGACCACATAATCGGGATGGGCAATCCAGGCGGGTCCGGTGATTCCGAACCAACTCAGAAACTGATTGACCAAGCCACTTCCTTCGAAAATCTGACGCCAGACGATCGCAATAGCGACGCTGCCTCCCAATAGGGAAGGGATGTAATACACGGTTCGGTATAAGCCGAGTCCCCGAATCCCCTTGTTCAGCGCCATTGCTACAAGTAGGGCGAAGGCAAGCCTGAGCGGAACAGATAGAAATACATAATAAAATGTTAGCCCCAAAGATCTGCGAAAGGTATCGTCTTCGGTAAAAATCTGGACATAGTTGCTGAGCCCCGTCCACGTGGGTGATGATAACAAATTAAATTTAGTCAAGGACAGGTAGAGCGACGCAACCATCGGTCCGAGTGTCAGACAGAAAAGTCCGATGAGCCAGGGCAGCAGAAACAAATAGGCAGTCATATTCTGCTGGCCGTATAACGGCTTGGACAGCTTTCTCATCATAGGCCTCCCTTCAGGATTGGATGTTAATTCGTGATCACCGCAAAATTGAATCCGCTTACAATATTTGCGGTGATTCTCTTGGTAAATTCATCATACCGGGGAGGGGGAGAAGCCGGAATCTCATTTCTTCGGATCATGATTATCAATTTTTTCGGAATGCAGCAAACGATAATCCGAAGGACTTATGTTGAACATTTTTTTGAATTTTGAACTGAAATAGCTTGGGGAACGGAAGCCTGTCAGCTCTGTAACATCCCAGACGGTTAGTTGGGTTTCCCTCAGTAAACGTATGGCATGTTTCATTCGCACCTCGGTTACATATTGAATAAAAGAGATGCCGGCAGCTTCTTTGAATATCTCTGAAAAATAGGTAGAGTTGTAGTTATAATGGTCAGCTAACGAAGTTAATGTCAGTTCCAGCATGTAATTTTCCTCAATATATCGTTTGGCCGATTCAATAACCGTATCTTCTCCAACCTCGGATGGCTGCTGTTGATTCACAAAATCTTCCGCCCAATGCATCAGCAGCAGTTCTGCCTGGTCTGGGGTCTTTAGCCAAAGCACCCATTCCGGGGAAAGCCACGAGGATTCCTGTTCGAACAATAATGAAATTTGAAAAAGGCTTCGGATCATATGGGAAGTGGATATCCGAAATGAGTCAGTAAGCTCCTTTCGAATCACGGTGCGGAAGGAATCCAGCTCTCCACGAATGAGGCAACGATGCAGCATGCGACTGGTTTCCTCAGGCAGTAATGGACTATGATCTACTACGGGCACACGGTCCTGTGCACCTTTGCGCCCAGCAGAGTTCCAAGCCAAGAGGGAATGAATATAGCCTTCTTTCCAGCGCTCAAACCCAGACACGGACAATCCCAATCCAACTTGTACATCTATCGTTAAGATAGAGCGGGTCTGTGCTGTGATCTGCTGAGCAAATTCGTGCTGAATACCTTCCAATGTTATGAAATGCATGATTCCAGGGTGGGCTCCGTCATGGAACACTTGCACGTTATCTGGATAGGATTGAGCCATTTCGTGACAAAGCAGCTCAAAGGGTAGGTGGAGCTTTTCGGGAATACGTTCCACTGAGGCAGTCTGTATACCGGAGTTTCGCATGCCAGCGGTGATGAAACAGACGCTGTGATCCTGCCAGGATTCCAGATGAAACAGCCGCATTCGTTCTGGCAGTGAAGAAGGTGGGAGGCGATGTCCCCTAACAAGATCAAGCAGGAAACGTTGCTTCATTTCTTTGTAATACTGGGAGAGACGCCATTGCATCATTTCGGAATCGCCGTGCAGCTGTTTCTTTTTATCCAACTCATCTTTGATTTTATTTAAAGTGGTTTTCAGTTCATCCCGGGTTACAGGCTTCAGCAAATAGTCCATGGCCTGGCTGCGCACACCTGCTCTGGCATAGTGGAAATCTTCATATCCAGTGATGATCATAATTTGAATGGAAGGATTAAGGCTTCGGCAAACGTCCAGTAATTGGACGCCATCCATGACCGGCATGTTCATGTCTGTAATTAACAAGTCAAAATGTTCAGTTTTCAGAAGCTCTTCCGCTTCGATGCCGTTTGCTGCTTCACCTGAAATGATAAAGCCCATGTCTTGCCAGTTCACTTTCAATTTTAGTCCTTCGCGAACCTCGATCTCGTCATCTGCGATCAATACGTTGTACATCATATTCCTCCTGTGCGGGTAGAATCAGTTCAATAGACGTGCCGTTATGCTCTCCGTTCTCGATCTGAATGTTAAACAGACTTCCGTAATGCAAGCGGCAGCGTGCAACTACATTACCGAGCCCAATGTGCCAGCTTTGGCTTCGCAATAGGGGTTCCAGCTGAGATGCTTCAACAGGATCATGAATTTTCTGGATGATTTCGGCTGGAATCCCGGGCCCATTGTCTGAAATGTTGAAATGAAGGTGGTTATTCCGTCTGGAGATCAGGATGTGTACCTCTGCCGTCGTCTGATGCTGGAAGCTGTATTTGACGGCATTCTCGATAAGCGGCTGAAGAATAAATTTAATGATGACCAGAGAATTCAGCTTGCCTTCCTGTGTCAGAGTAATGTCCAGCTTATGACCGAAACGGGTTTGCAGAATGGAGATATAGTGGCGGATATAAGCCAGTTCCTCTGCAAGCTGTACCCTGTCGTCACTTGTATTCATGGAGAATCGCATCATTTTGCCCAGATCCTCAATGACCTGAACTGTATCATCTGTTCGGCACTGCATGGCGAGACTGCTCACCAGTTCCAGCGTGTTAAACATAAAATGGGGATTAATCTGCATGAGCAGCGCTTTATACTCAGCTTGCTGGCGGAGTAGCTTCAGCTCGAATTCGTTCTGGATGTGCTGTCGCAATCGGCTGATCATGTAGCGGAAAGTGGAGATGACATAACTGACTTCGCTTTTTACATTTTTGTCCGGAGGCAGAAGGGACTCTGCTTGATCGAATGCGCCGCGCTGTACCTGTCTCATGGCCAATACCAGTCGTGTTAAAGGTTTGGTGACGCCATAAGAGAGCCAGGCAGCGGCAAACAAAGAGACGAGAATGAGAACAATGGTGACCACCAGAATGGTACTCTGAAGTTTGTGAAGAGAAGAATATAGCTCTTTTTCCGGTGCCAGACCAGCCAGCATCCAGCCCGTACGCCCCAGCTTTTTGTATACCAGAATATCACGCTGTCCTTCATCATTGTTCAGATACACCACACCCGATTTGAGCGAGTTGTTCCGGATCTGATCGATTTCTGCTAAAGCTTCGGCACCAAGCTGATTGGCCTGTTGGGAAAGAATAGGACTTCCTTGTTCGCCCAGTAGAAAAATAGTGCTGCTCTCAGCCAGATGGATTCGGTTAAGCGGTTCCAGAAAGTAAGATTCGCTGACGTTAATTTTCATCACATTTTGGGCTGTAGCATGGTGAAAGGTCCCAATGGGCATTAGCAGACTAACTACCGGGTTGCCATGATCCCTTATATTTTCATGTTGATCGGTATGTGCAGGCAGCCAGTGATTCCCTGAGATAAAGAAATTTTTGTACCATGATTCTTGCAAGAAGAGAGCGTCGGTCGTTACTTGATTTTCACTGCCAATCCTCAGTCCATTTCGTCGATAGATGGATACATCGGAGATACTGGTGTAGCTGTTCGTAGCCTGGGTCAGAAAACGGCTCATCGCCAGATTGACAAGCATCTTTTCCCCTTCAGGAAGGTTGGAGTCACTTATTGCGTTATCCCAGTTCTTGGCGGTATCGCTGTTGAAAACAAGAGAGGCTACATCATAGATCTGCATTTGAACCATATCGACATAGGAACCGTATTCCTCCATCTTCTCAAGAGCAGAAGATTCAATGTAGGAACGAATTACAGTGCGTGATTCCTTAAAGAGTAGGAAGGAGAGTGTGCCAAAACAAAGAACGAAGAGCACAATGATAAAGGCGATCAGGCGGCTTTTTAATGAGAAAAACATGGATTCCTCCTTAAGCGAATAGATTTCAAGACCGTCGTCAAAATGGGAAAAAGACTGCGTATTATACGCAGTCTTTGAATTAAATGTGGTTGGAGCGGCCTTGCGTTCCTAGAAACGAACCAGATTGTTGATGCGAACAGGTAAGCCGGTTGCGATGGCGCGGTTGGCTGCAATTCCGGTGAGGATGGATCTTGCTCCGTCGAATTGGTTGGCAGCGCGGTGGTATGGATCTTCCGCTGGCTCTCCAAACAGATCATTCAGAAGTACAGGATCACCTCCGCCATGACCGCCTTCTTTTTCCTCGACCTGAACCTCGTATGGGGCATCGAACATGGGAAGGACACGCAGTGTTTTGCCAATCAATGCACCTTCAAGATTTTTGTCACCCAGCGAGTTAACATAGGATTGTTCTACAATGTTCATTTCGATCCGGCCTTTGGTGCCATTAATGGCGATGCGATAGCCTTCCCACGGCTGGTATGCAACCAGTGAATAGGTCAAAATAGCTTTGTTCTGATACTGGACAAGAACGCCCATCGTATCCTCGATGTTGATGCCATCTCCGAATACGCTTTGATCCCGCTGGTAGCCGTCTTCCGGTTCAGCATCCAGATACATGGCTTTGAGATGTGCATCCGAATCCAGATGCAGGGCAAAAGGATCTTCTTGCGCAATCGGGTTGCCCGTTGCACGAGTGTAAAACTGGGTCACGCCTCGTTCCTCTGCGTTCTCTCTACCATAATACATGAGATCGCCGAATGCGAAGACGGTCTCAGGCTGCGAACCGATCCAGAAATTGACCAAGTCGAAGTGATGCGTGGATTTGTGCACGAGCAGTCCGCCACTATTACGCTTGTCCCGGTGCCAGCGGCGGAAGTAATCTGCGCCATGGCGCGTATTCAGCAGCCATTCGAAGTGGACCGAAGTCACTTTTCCGATTGTGTCATTCTGAATCAGTTCCCGTATTTTGGTATGGTGCGGCGCATAACGGTAGTTAAAGGTGACGCGTATATTTTGTCCAGTCCGCTTGACGGCATCAAGAATATCCTGACATTTGTGTTCATCGATGGTCATGGGCTTCTCAGTCACAACATCACAGCCAAGCTCCATTGCCCGAATGATATATTTGTGGTGGGTGCGGTCGATGCTGGTTACAATGACGAAGTCCGGCTTCTCGTTCTCAATCATCTGATCAAACTGATCTGCAGGATAGGTTGGCACCTCATTGTATTTATATTTTTCCCTCAGCAACTGATTGGCGTAATTCATGCGTGTCTGGTTAATATCACAAAAAGCTGCAAGTTCGGATGTTTCCCTGAAATTTTGGGCTAATGCTCCATAGAAAAATTCAGCACGGCCGCCTGTTCCGACTAATACGTAGCGTTTTTTGTTACTCATGTCTATCGCCTCCTTGAATATAGCTTTAGACTATAACAAGGAAGCACTTCATTCGCCGCTTTTTGTGCGTAATCGCTTTCAAATGCCGCTTATTTTGCTATAATTCAACTAAAGGGGGCAGCTGCATGATACAGACATTTCAAGCGGATTACCATGATCCCACCGGATATTTGAATATCGAATATGATCGCCGCCTTGGATATTTTTCCATGACCGATGACCATCTGCATGACCATTATGAGCTGTACTACCTGCTATCGGGTGAGCGCATTTACTTCATTAAGGATCGAACTTATCGAATCAAAGCCGGAGACTTCGTATTCATTAACCGGAATACCGTTCATAAAACAATGGAGAGTGGAAGACCAGACCATGATCGAATTGTTCTGTATATCAAGCCAGAGCTGTTCACCGAATTGGCCATTTTACCCGAGCTGGCTGAGGGACTGAAGGAGCCATTCGGCTGGAATATTCCCATTCTGAGGCTTCCTTCACAGGTAAGTGAAACAGCGGAGCGAATGGTCAGTGAAATGATTGATGAGATGGTCCATACCAGAGCTGGAAGCAGTCTGCTGCTGCGTCACCGATCCGTTGAACTGCTGTTGTTTGCTTACCGTAACAAACATTTGAGCACCGTGCACTCGGCCGACAGTGAGCCGGTTCTGCATCCCAAGGCACAGGCAGTGGTGCGTTATCTCAACGATAACTATCAGCAGGATCTAGCGCTGCCTGAGGTTGCTGCATTATTTCGAATTAGTCCCCATTATCTAAGCCGTTTGTTCAAACAGACTACAGGTTTCACGTTCAGCGATTATCTCAATCTGCTTCGTGTGAAGGAGGCGCAGCGTTTGCTGCGTGAAAGCGAGGATTCCATAACCGAGATCGCTCTGCGAGCGGGATTCAGCAATTTTTCACATTTTGGGAAGATGTTCAAGCGTACGGTTCAGGTGTCACCGAGGACATATCGTCAGAAGTTTAGAGAAGTAGGTTCGACGAGAGTGCTGAGATAGGGTGGGTTTATTTCAAACGTTGGAGTCCCTTAATAATGATGTTTGTTTTATCACTTACCTTTTGTAATTCTTTCAATGAAAGCATAATATTCGAAAGCGTTCTTAATATTGTTCGTATAGATGCTCAGGTTTGTTTCATCTGTTGTTTTGTTGCTTTTGATGTATCGATCCAGCTCTTTTTTATAATGTATACTTTCCAGAATAACACTGCGGTAAGCTGAGTCGGCAGAAGACTCGATACGATGTTTGAGTTCACGATACTTATGAAAAAAGATGGATGCAATAATCAGAATGATAGTGAATAAAATCAGAATAATATGTCGTGTTTTTGTACTCATAAATACGTCCTTGTTTATGTATTTAGTATTTTCCCATTTTGAAAATGGAGTTCTACAAAATAACATGTAACGACACTTAAACCTATAGGTAAATACAGGAAGGGAATTCTTGACGACACGCGATCCGAAGTCGAACATGTAAAAAAAGAACCTGAGCAATCCTGCGTGCGCAGACATTGGTTCAGGTCCTTTATTATGACGTTGTATAACTGTGTTTAAATCTCACTTTAGGAACAACGCAGCTCAAACCGAAATTTGACTTGTATCGTTCTCCGGTCGCAACTTCATCTGTAACACTTCATCCCGTGGACAGACCATCACACCATCAATGACATCGAGACGTGCGGCCTGAATGGAGGAACGACGTGCGGGTTCGCTGGCATGATCGATACCTTCGATCCGGTCTGGGTGGGTAAAATAAAAGATATAGGCTTCATCATTCTGTACGACGACATCTGCATGCAAACCGATTACACCATCATCCTCACGATTTCCTGGCTGATCGAGAATCAGACTGTTCCATTCCCAATGCTCCAGGTCATCCGACTTGTAAACAGCCTGTCCTCTCCATTCGTCAACAATCATCCAATACGAATCACGGAAACGAAATACGTTAGGCCCTTCATGCGCACGCCCTGTAATAACCGGACCGATGACTTCCCATTGATAGAAATCCGGGCTATCTGCTGCATACGTATGGGATGAATTAGCTTCATCCTTGTACCACATCCGGAATTTTCCGTTCGGCAGCGGGTAAATGCACGCATCAATCACACGATCCGAGCTAAGCTCCAGTTTGCCATGGAATGTCCAAGAGAGCAGATTCGTACTGGTGTAATGCAAAATGTGCCGATCATGGCCAGCCCAGTCATGAGGCACCCCTTGAATGTAACTGACATACATGTGATACGTGCCCTCATGCCAGAAAATTTCGGGAGCCCAGAACGTATTATGTCCCCATTCATGCTCCAACCCGGTTAACGTACCACGATAAGTCCAAGACTGTCCACCGTCAGCTGAAGAAGCTACGCCCAAATCCGTGCCATGCACCCAGGCGAACTTTGACCCTCCGGCTGTGGCTCTGCGATTGGTATAGATCATCCACCAGGTTTGCTCGGAACGATTCCATACAACGACCGGATCAGCAGCTCCATCAAAGATGGGATCACGAAACAATGGTGCACTCATGATGATTCCTCCTTATATTCAATCCCATTGATTTTAGAGTTATTGCTTCTATCGTAAAAGAAATGATTTGAAATTACAATATGACGTTTTCAATATTTAAGGAATTATATATTTATTAATTCATTTAAAATATCAATAAAAATATCAATTGAATCTAACATCGTAAACTGCACCCTGTATCCTAGTTTAGAGCATTTAATGCTGATCGACATTTGAAATGTAATTAATTACTTATATGAAGGAAAATATCCCTTCAACCCATTTTACATCTTGCAGTTCAAGAGCAACCGGCGTATATTGAGATTTAACTAAATTAGGAATAAATTGAAAGATTGATAGCTTGTAAAGACATTTTTATACATAAAGGAGAAGCCGATGATACAGACCAGATTGGACGAATTGGGCATTGTATTGCCCCAAGCAAGTACGCCGGCAGCAAAGTATACCAATGCGGTGATTGTAAACGGAATCATGTATGTGTCCGGTAAAGGGCCGGATACGCAAGAGCGTGGCAAACTGGGGGAGCAGTTCACGACGGAGCAGGGATATGAATTTGCTCGAAATGCTGCCATCGAGGTGTTGGCTGTCGTTCAGGAAGTGCTTGGTTCACTAGATCGGGTGAAGCGGGTGGTTAAAGTGCAGGGGTTCATCAATGCGACCGCCTCGTATGAGGAGCACCATAAAGTGTTAAACGGGTTCTCGGATCTGATGCTGGAAGTGTTTGGAGAACAGGGCGCGCACGCCCGTTCCGTATTTGGCGCTGTATCCGTGAGGGACAACTTGCCGCTGATCATTGACTCGATTTTCCAAGTGGAGGAGTAGAGTTCATGACCAATCCCGCTTCAATGAATCCGTTAATGCTGTCTTTTCCCGAAAGTTTCGAAACACCGCGTTTGACCATTCGTGCCCCGAGGTGGGGAGATGGAGCGGCAGTGAATGAGGCAATTCGTGAAAGTGCGGAGCAATTACGTTTGTGGTTGCCTTTTGCCGAGAACATACCTTCACTGGAGGAATCGGAAGCGCATGCCCGCAAAGCCAGGCTGCAATTTCTGGAGCGTACCGACATGATGCTTCATTTACGTGACAGATTTACGGATGATTTCGTGGGCAGCAGCGGACTGCATCGAATCGACTGGAATGCACGTTGTTTCGAAATCGGTTATTGGATCAGAACTTCGCGTGCCGGTGAGGGTCTCATGACAGAAGCGGTCAGAGGTATTGAGCAGTTCGCAATAAACTATCTGGAGGCCAATCGACTGGAAATCCGATGTGATGCCCGCAATGTGCGAAGTGCCAAAGTGGCTGAGCGTGCAGGCTATACGCTTGAAGGTGTACTGCGCAAGATGCGGCGTGACAGTACAGGCACGTTGGTAGATATGATGGTGTTTGCCAAGGTAAGAGGCGATGAGTTTGAATAAATAGGTTGAAAAAAGATAAGAAATGAATCGGAAAATGATTTAAAAGAAAGAAAGAAAGAAAGAAAGAAAGAAAGAAAGAAAGAAAGAAAGAAAGAAAGAAAGAAAGAAACGGCTTCTGGAAGAACACGTTGTATTGTTCTCCAGGGCCGTTTTTTGATATGCAAATATTGGAGGCTGGGAGATACTGCTGGATGAATTGGAGCAGATAAAAGGAACCTCCTTACCTCATTGGATTGGGAATGTTGACGTATAACGGCGTCTCACCACGCTGATGGAACCGGCTGAGCAGATTGGCTTTGGCCGGTAAGGTCTCGGTGGTCAACAGATCACGAATGACGTCGTTGATGTGCGAGGATTCGGTTGTCTTTTTCCGAAGCTCCTCCAATGCATTTCTCACCACCCTCCAGTATGGCTGCTCCTGTTGACCAGTATAATATGCCAGACGCTGCACCACATGACTGAGGTGATTGACAAAGAAATAATATTTCAATCGATGAAGTGATTCTTCTTCGGTATACAAGACAGGACTGTTGGCATTCACTACCTGATGGATCCAACCTTGCTGTTCCGCTAAGGCTCGATTGACACTGATGCCCTCCAGATCCCTAACCACAAAAGTGGCAGGCATGCCATCTTCAAGACGCAGCATGGAATTCTGTACATGAGCTTCTAGACTAATGCCTGTCTCGGCATACAGTTCCACAAGTGGAACCATGGACAATTCCAGATATTGACGAAGCCATTCATACCAGTCTGTCTGCACCCTCGCATCATTTACACGATCCGGCGACGAAGATGACTGGAGACTTTCCCGGACAGCCCGGAACAACAGCGGTTCGGTTTCTCCGGGAAGTACCTCCATCAGAGATGCCACAACATAAGGAGCCCCTGAAGCAGAGCGGCAAGACTCTGGTGCTTCGCGCAGGATCATGGAGAATCCGGAGATCAACGCCTCTTGAGTGGACGAAGGCATCTCCGGTACCTTCAAGCTACGATAACCTTTTTCCAGCAAAATTTGAAATTTCTCTGACGTCCAGCGATCCTGAATCTGCTGTACAATTCTGGATGCATCCAGTGTGCGCAGCAACTGCTCTTCATTGTTCTCGCGAATAAAATTTGTAATTCGAATATGAAGAGACAGCTTATAGAAACAACTTTCCTTTGGATTCCAGACCGTGCGCACCGATGAGGTAGGATACACGGAAGGTCCGGTAGAGCCCAGATCAATCAAAGTGCCTTGTCGTAATAAGGACTTTACAGGTTCAAGTGTCCGCAAATAGGCGGCCTGCCAAGGATGACAAGGGAGGAGGACATAATGTTTGCTTTCCAGAGAGAGGTGCTTCCAAGCGGCCTCGGCCATTTCCGCAGGAACCCAGGGTGCTTCACTGCCATAGTCCACGGTATCCAGCCAATCCTCCAACACAAGTTCAGGTGCGACCGCAAAACAGCTGAGCGGAAAGCTTACGCCAAATTCTGGCGAATAGGCATGCGAATCCGAAGAACTGAAGCCCTCCAGACTTTTCGGAGTTGGATGAAATGGATGACCACATAGTAGTGTCTGTTCCAGATAGCGAAAATCCAATGTTACAGGAGATGTTGTACTCAGGGCATGTTCCAGATAAGAGGTCATATGCTCCAAACTGTTGTAAACCATCTGCTCCAGCTCTGCTCTTTTCAACATTCGGGCTTTAAGATTGGGTTCTACAGATGATATTTCATCGAGCAACAGCGTTGTTATTTGTTCAAAAGAAACTTCTCTCCAACCATCGGGCTGTGCCCCGCCTGATTCTGCAATGTGAAACTTGTCGCCATAGACATGATGTCCAGCGGCGGAACGATGAAGCAGATTTCCATATATCCTCTGACCAGTACGCGGAAGCTCAATAACAAGTGAAAAGTTTGGCCGCGTGGTAATTCGAACATAAGGATCATGCTGTTCGGTTTCTCGGAGATAGGCGTTCAATATACGGCTTAACATCTCCTGACGAGCAATTCCGCTCGGCGATACTAAAGAGGGATGAACAGTCTGCTGGAATGGATCGATGGTGACGTTATCCTTGGTCATGATTGATTATCATCCTTTCACAAATTATTGGAGTGGCAGTTGTACGGGAGCTTTTGGCTCATGAACCGCTGGGCGGCGTACAGCAAGCGAAGCGGCAAGCATGACTGTCCCCATGACGAGAAATACAGCTGGAATTCCCCAGATACCTCCGATTAGAACCCCAATGGACGGACCGGCAATCTGACCAGCCATTAACATACTGTTGGTAGCTCCGATGCGCACGCCCCGATCCTGATCGGTGGAGGATTTCAGCACGTTGAGCATGACCGTCTGCAACAGGGCGCTGTAGAAGAATCCTTGCAGAAAACGTACAACCAGCAGCCAGGCCACCCCGAGTGGAAGTGTATGTGCAAGCAGACACAAGCCGCATAACAAACCAGCCAGCCGGAGATTGCGTTCGGGTAAGTAACGATCGTTTCGCTTACCCCACCACGATGCGCCAACCAATTCACCAACCGAAGACATCGCGAGCAGAACCCCGACGGTAAGCGCAGCTGCACCTGAGGAAGGGACGATTTCACGAATAAACGGGGTGAACATCGTAAATGTTGCAAAATCTGCGAGCTTAAAAATGATGCCTGCGATAACGAGTCTTCGGGCAATCGGATGCGTAATCAGCGAAACGAAGGCATGGATAATTCCGCTCTTGTTTCTGTTTTTGCCATGGTTATTCAACAGAGCGGCCGAAGGCAGGTGCTGTTCCACAGGAGATACTTGAGTATTGGTCTTGGCCGTAGGAATCCGATGCGTCGTCGCCCCCGTTAATACGATTGCGGCAAGCACAGCAAAGCTCAATGTCAACGAGGCCGTAATGAACAATAGCGGACGACTTCCCCATGTGTTTACACATATGCTTCCTAGTAGTGGTCCCACGAGCAGACCTGCTGCCGATGCCCGCTCCAACTGTCCGAGCGCAGAACCCTGCTTTTGGTCAGGGACATGGGTTCCCACAAACGCACTGCTTGCATCAGATATGCCACCGAAAGCCCCCTGGCAGAGACGGAACAAAAAGAATTGAAAGGGCGTCTGGGCAACGCCCATCAGAAACATGCTAAGGGCCAGTCCGACCAGCGCTCTGACAACCATCCATTTTCGACTCCAACGATCTCCGATCTTACCCCAAAAAGGGGTCAGAAGTGCGTAGGACAAAGCAGGCGCAGATACGGACAGACCTGTCCACATCAGCACCTCTTCCGGCGTTCCCGCGTTCAGATGCTCCATGTAGTAGGGTATAAAAGGGCTGATTCCAGTCAGCCCGGCACTGGAAAGAAAGCGTCCACCCCACAAAATGCGGACGCTCTGTTTCCATGCCATTTGAGACATCATGTGTCTACTTCACCACCTTGATTTTGGCAATTTGAAACCAATTGCTGATCAGATTATCAAGAATGATTCTCAATGTCAATCTTATTTTTTTTCAAAAACTTTCCAAAAATTTTAGTGTTGACAGGAAAAAAAAGGATATGCATAATAGGCCCTGTGTCCAATTTTGAAAATGATAATCATTATCAATAAAGCGATTTTGGACAACAATATGCCCAGAAAGCTGGTGTAAACACATGGAACAAAGTACCCTGCAAATCAAGGATAGCTCGCTTAAAGTTGCGGATTCCATTATCGATTGTATCGGTCAAACACCACTGGTTCGCTTGAATTCCCTGTTCGGATCTTCAGGAGCGTCGGTGTATGCCAAGCTGGAAATGATGAACCCCGGCGGCAGCATGAAAGACCGACCTGCACGATACATTATCGAGCAGGGTCTGCGAGAAGGAACGATCAAACCAGATACGCATCTCATCGAGAGCACTTCAGGAAATCTGGGAATTGGTCTCGCATTAACCGCAAAACGATATGGACTGAAATTCACTTGTGTGGTTGATCCAAAAATCACATCGACGAATCTGAGAATGATAACCTACCTCGGGGCACAGGTTGACATGGTGACTGAACCGGACGAACACGGAAGTTATTTGCAATCCCGTATTCGCAGGGTTAAGGAGTTAGCCAGTCAGGACCCGGCAGGTTACTGGATCAACCAGTATGCCAACCCTTTGAACTGGCAAGCTCACTATCATGGTGCAGGTCAGGAGATTGTGGAGCAGATGGATGGACAGATAGACGTACTAGTGTGTGCAGTGAGTACGACTGGAAGTATTCTGGGCATATCCCGCCGTGTGAAAGAGGCAAATCCGCATGCGCGGATCGTAGCCGTTGATGCAGTTGGCTCGATCATTTTTGGCACACCATCACGTCAGCGTGAATTGCCAGGTATCGGCGCCAACCGTGTCCCTGAGTTATTCAGCCCGAACGAGATTGACCAAGTTATTCATGTGGATGATCGGGAATCTGTGCTAGGCTGCCAGAAGCT
This sequence comes from Paenibacillus sp. LK1, assembly GCF_002750415.1. Classification (NCBI taxonomy): domain Bacteria; kingdom Bacillati; phylum Bacillota; class Bacilli; order Caryophanales; family Paenibacillaceae; genus Paenibacillus; species Paenibacillus sp. LK1. The sequence goes on along the minus strand of NZ_PEII01000001.1, from coordinate 193,745 downwards.
GCTGGAACGGGAAGGCATTTTTGCAGGAGGTTCGTCCGGATCACTGGTTGCTGCATTGGAAAAACTGGTTCCAACCTTGCGGCCTTCAGCCAAAGTGGTTACTGTTTTCGCAGATCGTGGAGAACGTTATCTGGACAGTGTGTATGACGAGCAATGGGTTAATCAATTGCCGCCAAGCCAAGCTATTAAGAGTATTTAAAAATTTATCTCAGAGGAGAGATCAAATATGAGCACCGTTCAGGATCATAGCCTTTTGTATATGAGTAAACAGGATATTATAGATCTGGGAGGGCTGTATTCAGAGCCATATGTCAAAGCAGTAACCCGTGCACTGGAGCTTCATGCCAAGCGGGATATCGTGCAACCGTTGAAGCCTTATCTGCGGGTTAACGAGGCGAGCGGTCATATTGCCGATCGCATTATTGCGATGCCTGCGTATGTGGGTGGCGATGTAGCGATCAGTGGTCTCAAGTGGATTGGAAGCAAACATGATAATCCGGCTAAGCGTCATAAGGAACGTGCAAGCGCTCTTATTATCCTCAATGATCCGGAAAGTAACTATCCGGTGGCGGTGATGGAAGGCAGCGTGATCAGTGGGATGCGCACGGCAGCGGTTACAGCCATTGGGGCAAGATATTTAGCCAGAGAAGGTTTCCGCACAGTGAGCGTAATCGGCTGCGGGGTAATCGCCAGAATGCAGATCACCTCGCTGCTTGAACAATTTGACTCCATTCGGACCATCCATCTGTATGACCTGAATGACGATACGGCCCGCCAGCTTGCCGATGAAATTGGTTCGCGTTTTGATCAGGTTGAAGTGCTGGTGGAAGATTCGTCAGAACAAGCGGTACGACAAGCGGAAGTACTCGTAACGGCTACGGTAGCCTCATCGCCCCATATTCCGTATGAATGGATTGCCAAAGGTACCTTTGTCAGTAACATCTCGATTATGGATTTGCACAAGGATGTATTTATGCAGGCAGACAAAGTGGTCGTGGACGACTGGGATCAATCCAATCGGGAGAAAAAGATTATTAATCAGCTGGTGCTGGAAGGGAAATTCTCCCGTGAGCAGCTTCATGCTGAACTCGGCGAGATCCTGATTGGGGCAAAGTCAGGACGAGAACATGAGGGTGAGATTATTGTGCTGAACCCGATGGGGATGGCGATTGAGGATATTTCCAGTGCGGCAGAGATGTATGCAAGAGCCGTTGAACAAGGAAAGGGCACACGTTTATGGCTATAGAGCTGAAGATAGGACGTATGCCTCAGGTTGCAAGAGTTCGTGAGCACCTATTGGCACTGAAAGAACAGCAGACCGAACCGGTATGTGCCTACATCCGGGATGTAACAGCACTCGTCGCTCATGTGCATCAACGTGTACAATCCATGCCGGAATCTAGTCAGCTGTTCTATGCCATCAAAGCCAACTCGGAAGAAGAAGTGCTTCGAGCGCTGGCCCCTGTAGTTCATGGCTTTGAAGTGGCATCTTTGGGCGAGATCGTGAAGGTGAGACAAGTCTCAGCGGATATTCCGATTCTGTTTGGTGGACCAGGCAAGACGGAAGTCGAGCTTCGGGGAGCGATAGAGCATAAAGTGCAGCTTATTCATGTGGAGAGTATGCACGAGCTAAACAAGCTGAACGAGATTGCTCGTCAAAACGACGTTCGGGTATCCGTATTGCTGCGGATTAACCTGAAAGGTCCACTGCCGCAGGCGACACTGGCGATGGGCGGTCGTCCGACCCAGTTCGGAATCGACGAGGTTATGCTGCCACAAGTCATGAACCAGCTCCGACACTTGCCACATATTCAGGTGGAAGGCTTTCATTTTCACTCCCTTTCGAACAATCTGGATGCGGAGCAGCATGTGAAACTGGTTGAGTATTACTGCACGATCGCACGGGATTGGGCGAGGCAATATGGTTTCACGCTTCGGTATTTGAATGCCGGGGGTGGAATTGGTGTGAACTATGCCCATCTGGAGCAACAGTTCGACTGGAACACATTTGTGAATGGAATTGCACCGGTATTGCAAAAGGAACTGCCTTCGGAAACGACTTTGTTGTTCGAATGTGGGCGTTACCTTACGGCGTCGAGTGGGTATTATGCAACCGAGGTGCTCGACGTTAAAGTCAACCATGGTAAAACATATGTCATCGTGCGTGGCGGTACACATCATTTTCGCCTACCCGTTTCTTGGCAGCACAGTCATCCGTTCGAAGTGATTGAGGTGGAGAACTGGACGCATCCGTATGACAGACCCGAGGTGAAGGAAACCGCTTTTACAGTGGCAGGCCAGCTATGTACTCCGAAAGATATTTTGGCAAGTGATATTATGTCAGGCAGGGTTCGGGCAGGAGACATTTTGCTGTTCCAATATGCGGGTGCTTATGGCTGGGCGATCTCGCATCATGACTTTTTGAGTCATCCACACCCGGAGCACATTTATTTGCAGTAGCACATGAAATGGTTTGAGGCAGTGCAATCATGGGAGGTGTCATATGAACGGTCTAACAGCAGAATTGGTCAGGTCCGAAGAGTGGATAATGGTGCGGCGACGTATTTTCAGGCAATTGGTGGAGTCATTTCTGTATGAGCAAATCTTGAGTGAACCGGTGATCGGGCCTTATGCGGAGGCAGAGTATACACTGCGAGGGGAGATGGAGACAGGAGAGAAGGTGGAATACACCTTTTGGGCTGTACAAAAAGAGAGCTTTGATCGCATTCGGTTGTCAGATAAACCAATTATGCGGGTAACATCGAAAGATAGAGCTGAAGCAGATTCTATTCCTCGTTTTTTACTGGAGATGGCTGCGCATATTCCCACATCCGAAGCTCAGCTGGGGCAATTCATGGATGAGCTTCAGCAAACCCATCTGAAGGACACGCTGTCTGTGCGATGGCGTGCTGGTCAGCCCGAACCTCGGGTATCAGAATATGATGAGTGGGAATCTGCCCTGATTGAAGGGCATCCGTATCATCCTTGTTACAAATCCAGAGTTGGATTCACGCTTTCTGACAATGAAGCCTATGGACCGGAGTTCGGACCCGAATTCAAGCTGGTCTGGATTGCGATTAAACAGGATTCAGCCCAGATATCCATTTCGTCTTCACTGGACACGTATGCTGAGTTTATTCATAACGAGCTGGGGCAGGAGCTACAGACATTCAAGTTGATTTTGCAGGAAGTTATATCGTCTGCGAACTTGAAATTGAACTCGGCTGCCAATGCCGAGGAGAAAGTGAATACGGATGGGGCTGCAAGTGTTGATGAATATGTATTCGTTCCTGTGCATCCCTGGCAGTGGGAACGAATAATATCGGTGGCGTGTGCGGAGCAACTCCGAACAGGGGAAATTATATATCTGGGTCAAGCAGGTGACACCTACTGTCCTCAACAATCCATTCGCACATTGACGAATGTGAGTCATCGCGATAAACCGTATGTCAAACTGCCACTGAATATGGTGAATACGTCATCCGGCCGAATTCTGGCACAGCACACGATCATGAATGCAGCCCGTATCTCGGACTGGCTTGGTCGTGTGGTGGCAGAAGATTCGTTTTTGCAGGATGAGCTTGGTCTGATTGTGCTGAAGGAGATTGCGGGTGTATCGTACCATCACCAGAAACTGCCCAATATACTGGAGCAAAAAATATACGGATCACTTGGAGTGATCTGGCGTGAAAGTCTGCATCCACGCTTGCGGGCAGGAGAAGATGCTTTGCCCTTCAATGCTTTGTGTCATCTCGATCAGCAGGGCACTCCGGTCATTAAACCGTGGATAAGCGCATATGGCCTGGATCGCTGGACCCGGCAATTGCTGAATGTTGCGGTGGTACCGTTGATACATCTGCTGTACGCACATGGAGCGGCGCTGGAATCGCATGCGCAGAATATGATTATCGTGCTGAAAAAAGGATGGCCCAGCCGGATTGCGCTTAAGGATTTCCATGACGGAATCCGTTACTGCCCATCCATTCCTCACCCGTTTGGATACCCGGATATTGAATATCCACCTGCCAACCATCAGCGGGTGAATCGCAATTCGTTTGTGGAGAAGGAAGACCCTTCTGAGGTGAAGGACTTTATGTTAGACGCGTTGTGTTTTATCAACCTGACCGAAGTGGCATTGTTTCTGGAGAAGCACTTTGACCTGAGCGAAAAGCAATGGTGGCGCATGGCTGCCGAAGTGATTTTGAATTACCAGGAACGGTTCCCGGAGCTACAGACGCGATTTGAACAGTTTGACGTTTTTGCATCCGAGATCGAAGTGGAACAGCTGACCAGACGGCGAATTCATGAAGGGCCGGGGGATTGTGTGCATCGGGTAAGTAATCCACTGCATGTCTACAGGCCAATATGGCAGAGTTAATCAGGAGGGGAGGAAGCATGCGCATGGAAAGTACGAGAATATCGGAATATCAGAGCCATGATGAGGATCAGGACGGGCAAACGTTTTGCATAGATGAATCCTCTAGCCACTCAGGAAATGGTGTGGCACGCTCTAGAGTTGGAGTGGAGAAGGAGCATTGGCAAGAGCAGCTAAGAAAATTTTACACCGCATCCCTGTCTTCACACCACTATACCGATGCACGCAGACGCATATTCAAGCAGTTGGTTGAATCCTTGATGTACGAAGGTGTTATCGAATATACCTCAAGGGAGGAGCAGGGGTTCAACGTTTGGGAAATAGAGGGTCTTGGTCTGAACGGCGAACGGGTTTTCTACGCATGCAGGGGAACGAGCCATCTCACCTTTGGTCGTTTACGGCTGAACCATGAACCGATTACAAGACGTGTCTTTATGGATGAGACTCCGGCTTGGGGTTCGGGAAGTAGCAGCATTCAAAAGGGAGAACGTATTCAGGCTGTAGAAGTTGGGCAAGAAGCGGAGTCGATTTCTCTATTTTTGCTGGAAGTCGGACCTGCGATAGGCGCCGATGAAGGAAAGCTGCTGCATTTCGTTAAAGAACTGGAACAGACGCTGATCAATGACACACTGGCGAGATATGTACGGGCTGAGCGGCAGACTGATCTCCATGCTCTTCCCGATGAGGACTGGGAAAGTGGAATTATCGAGGGTCATCCATACCATCCAAGTTATAAATCCCGTATCGGCTTCCGAATCGAAGATCAGCTTGAATATGGACCCGAGTTCCGCGGATGCATTAAACCGATATGGGTGGGAATTCATAAGCAAAACGCACGGATAAGTCATGGCACGAATGAACATGGACCGGCTGCAAGGGAATGGCTTCAGAATCAACTTGGCGAACAAGTGTTGGATCGCTTCCTCACGGCACTACAGGAAATGGGTGCTGATCCGGCAGAGTATGTGATGATGCCAGTCCATCCGTGGCAATGGCGAACAACGATCAGTTCTGTACTTGCAGAAGATATTCGTAACGGGAGCATCGTACCGCTTGGCAGCAGCGAAGACCGATATACTGCTCAACAGTCGATTCGCACGCTAGCTAACCGATCACGTCCCAATTCACCGTACTTGAAGCTGTCGCTTAGTATGATCAACACATCAACTAGTAGGGTGATCGCCCCACATACGGTTGAGAATGCACCTCGCATTACCGATTGGCTGCAGGGAATTAGTAAGCAAGATCCCTACTTGAGGGATGAACTGCGTGTCATTCTTTTGGGAGAGATTGCTGGCGTTGCATACGACAATCATCAGATACCGGATGTTTTGAAGCCACTCTCGTATGGTGTGTTGTCCTGCATTTGGAGAGAAAGTGTACATTCCCGGCTGGAACCGGGTGAATCAGCGATTCCGTTTAATGCATTGTCTACACTGGACTATGCAGGGCGCCCGGCGATTGATCCTTGGGTGAAAAAGCTGGGTGCTGATGAATGGCTGTCCGAGCTACTGCTGACTGCGGTACGACCGCTCATTCACTGGTTATTCGCTCATGGGATTGCGCTAGAGTCTCATGCACAGAATATGCTGCTCATTCACCGGGAAGGCAGACCCTCACGCATTGCGCTGAAGGATTTTCACGATGGAATTCGATTTACAAGAGAGGCACTTGCCGATCCAAAGCTCTGTCCAGCGCTTGTCGAGGTACCAGAATATCACCGCCGTGTGAACCGTAATTCATTCCTGGAGACGGAAGAACCGACAGAAGTGCGGGATTTCATACATGATGCCTTTTTCTTTATCAATCTTGGAGAGCTGGCTTTGTTCATGCACGAGCATTACCAGATCAGAGAGCAGACCTTCTGGAACAAAGTTCGTAAGATTATTACCGACTATCAACAACATTTCCCTGAATTTCATGAGCGTTACGAACGGTATTCCTTGTTTGATCCTGAGATCGGAGTAGAGCAATTGACCAAGCGTCGTATGTTCCCAGATGATGAATTGCGCATTCATCAGGTTCCGAATCCACTGGCGCACCGGATTATGGATAAATTTGGGTCTAATGAGGATGAATTAAAAAATAGTATATGAGATCAAAAGAATATTGCATGGACAGAAACTGGAATTGTGGGATATTGTTTTAATAATGATAATCATTATTGATTAGGTTATTAAATAGGATCAGGGGGTTGGATGGGATGCAAGTAGAGAGAAAGAGGATTGGAATGAAATCATGGGTACATTTTGCTATGTTGGCAGTACTGATGCTGGTGCTAGCGGGTTGTGGAAATTCGGGATCGGGTGCAGCCAATGGTACAGCAGCGGAAACAGCACCAACCGAACCAAAGCAAGAAGAAACCATAGCCAATACTGGCGATACACGTACCGTCAAAGATGCATATGGTGAGGTACAGGTTCCAACCAATGCAAGTCGAATTGTGGTACTGGACATTGGGGCCTTGGATAATTTGCTCGAGTTGGGCATTAAACCTGTAGGCGCACCTTCCATCCTGGCAGCAGGCGATCCGTATCCGGCTTATCTAAAAGGCACAGAAGGCATTGAGAATATCGGATCGGTGAATGAACCAAGCCTGGAGGCTATCGATGCAATGAAGCCGGATTTGATCATTGGTAATAAAGATACACATGATGCTATCCATGATCAGTTAAAACAAATCGCGCCTACGGTGTTTGTAGAAACACTCGGGGTTACCTGGAAAGAAAATCTGCAGCTTCATGCCGATGCAGTAAACAAGCTGGAAGATGGCAAGAAGCTGTTGGATACATATCAGCAGCGCATTGAGGAATTGAAATCCACGCTTGCAGGCAAAGATGCCAAGGAAGTATCGCTGTTCCGTCCCCGTGAAGACAAAATTCAGGTCTATCTGAAAGAAACCTTTGCAGGTACGATTATGGAAGATGCCGGAATTACTCGTCCCGCCGCACAGCAGGATGCAGGCTTCTCCAAGGATATTACGGAAGAACAGATTGCTGATCTCGATGGTGACGTAATCTTCTGGTTTAACCGTGAGCCGGATGCATTCGCCAAGCTGGAGAAAAGTAAATTGTGGGCAACGTTGAAAGGAGTCCAAAACGAAGCTGTGCACCCGGTTGACTGGGAGTACTGGATGAGTGGCCTGGGCATCCAGGCTGTAAACAAGGTCGTGGATGACCTGAACACCTATGTAGCCAACTAAACGCAAACATGCTGCACCTTTTCCAGAGACAATGGATTGTGAAATCAGCACTTTATCAATTGCAATTATGCTTCCAAATGGTCATAGCTTAACTGTAAAATTGGGTCGTCGAATGTGACGATCCAATTTTTCTGATTTTTCTGCATAGGACTCGTGCCACGTTTTATTCGTGCTCTATATTTGTTCCTATATAATAGAAGGAAAAATTTTGACAGTCTGTTATTTTAACTGTTGTATACAACATATTGAAGTACATAAATCAAGCAGCATGCAGGTCGGAGGCGTAAAAATGAACATAAACACCAAGTTTAAAATCACTGGTTTAGCAACGATCATCGTGTTGACACTTCTCGCGTTTCTATTCAGCATCATGTATGGCATTGTACAGATTCCATTGCGTTCTGTTGTGGATACGTTCTATGCCTTTGACGGATCGCGTGAACACCTGATCATTCAAACCGTTAGGCTGCCAAGAGCGGTTATTGCCGCAGTGGTTGGCAGCTCACTGGCTGTGGCCGGGTGCCTAATGCAGGCGATTAGCCGCAATGCTCTGGCAGGCCCTGAACTGTTCGGTATTAATTATGGCGCGGCACTTACCGCGGTGCTTGCTTCCTTTTGGCTGGGAACGACGTCTCTACAATTATTTGCATGGTCTGCGCTGTTAGGGGCCGCGGTTGCAGGCGTGATGGTTTTCCTTCTCAGTTCCACGGGCAGACAACCCTTAACTTCCGTAAAACTAGTTCTGGCAGGGGCTACATTAAATTTGTTATTTGCTTCACTGACACAAGGCATTCTTATCCTGAATGAGCAGTCTTTGGATACGATGCGTTTCTGGTTGGCGGGTTCATTGACAGGCAGAGATCTCGATCTGTTTATTCAAATTCTGCCTTATCTGATCCTTGGCATCGTCGGTTCGTTTGCATTAAGCAGTCAATTGAACATTTTTGGATTAGGTGATGAAGTGGCTCAAGGATTAGGACAGCGAATGAAGATGATTAGGATCATCTGTATTATCTCGATTGTTCTGCTGGCTGGCAGTGCCGTGGCACTTGCCGGACCAATCGGATTTATCGGGTTAGCCGTTCCGCATATTGCAAGATCAATAACAGGCAGTGATTATCGCTGGGTAGTTCCGTACTCTGCTGTTTTGGGGGCACTACTGCTGCTCACAGCAGATATTGGAGCGAGATTTGTGTTGCCTGGGCAGGAAATTCCTGTTGGGGTGGTTACAGCCTTCTTCGGTGCTCCTTTCCTCATCTATTTGGCCCAAAGAAAGGAGAGATCGATATGATTTCTTCTATTATAAAGAAACGTGCAATCACCCTTTTTCTGATCCTGTTGTTATTGAATGTGGGGGTGCTTGTGCTTAATGTGATGTTAGGAGATCGCTCCATCCCTCCGGGAGAAGTATTGCGTAGCTTGATGGGCAGGGGAGATCAGGAATATCACTTCACCATTCATCAGTTAAGGCTGCCCCGGGTACTGACCGGTTTTCTGGTTGGGTGCGGTCTGGCATTGGCGGGTACAATCCTACAGGTCATTACAAGGAATCCTCTGGCATCACCTGGCGTAATTGGGCTGAATTCGGGTGCGGCTGCTGCGGTGGTTGCCGTCATGGTGCTGGTTCCTACCTTTCCAATGCGGCATATGCCTTGGATTGCATTCGTTGGAGCCTTTCTCGCGGCCACGGTAATCTATGGATTGTCATGGAGAAAAGGAGAGGCGAGTTCCACGGTTCGCATGCTGCTGATTGGTGTGGGCATCTCTGCAATGGCTGGCGCATTAATCACCTATTTGCTGACGGTGGGCAAAATATTCCGGGTCTCTCAGGCTTCCGTGTGGATGGCAGGCAGTCTATACGGACGAACGTGGGGACACTTTTGGCCTTTATTGCCGTGGATGCTGCTCCTGTTTCTTCTATTAATATGGATGTCCAGACGGCTGGATATGTTTCTGCTCGATGTCCAGTCGGCAACTGGACTGGGTCTGCGGGTAGAGACTATGCGGGTGTTGTTCCTTCTGATGAGTGTAGGGCTCGCCGGGTCCGCGGTGTCGATGGCAGGAACGATTGGCTTTGTTGGCTTAATGGCTCCTCACATGGCAAAACATCTGGCAGGAAGCCGGAGTCTCGTTCGTTTACCGATTGCAGCGTTGCTTGGAGGACTGATCGTCATGCTCGCAGATCTCGCTGGACGGACATGTTTCACTCCGTATGAAATTCCAGCCGGATTAATTACGGCGATTATCGGGGCTCCATATATGATGTATTTGCTGTTACGACGCAGAGGGATATAATGAAGAAAAGGATTCAGAATGCAAGAAAGGCTGGTGCATTTTTTCATGCCATCATATGTGAACGAAGCCAATCTAATCTATCTTTTATCTTCAGTACGTAAACGAAAGTTTCCCATGACCCGACAAGCCAAACATGTTCGGGTCCCTGTATACATATTATGCTTTATTACAGAGGGCGAAGGAGTTGTTGTACTGGATGGTGCGCTCCAGAAGGTTCGTCCTCTCCAGTTATATTTGCTTGTTCCCGGCATGATTGTGGAATTCCCGGAACAAGGCAGCACGTTTGAATACTATGGCATATGGTTTGAACCGATCCGGCTAACTAAGACCAGAGGTAGATATGAAGCATTGCCTTCCTTATCCTTATCCGGAGCACTCTCACCAGGACATATTCTCGTGCATCATCCACAACAGATCCTCCAACAGATCGTGCAGTTGTATCATCACAGTCGGCAGGAACGAAATCGGGATTCATTGAATTTGAGAATTCAGTTAGAGCAATTGATCCAGAATATTATGAAAAATGAACCGGAACAGCCGACTACCGTAATGGATGAACGGGTTGAACGCAGCATCCTTTATATGGAGCAGCACTATACGGACAAAGTAAGCATTGAACAGCTGGCTGAAGCAGCAGGTGGCATGCCGCCGGTTGCTTTTTCACGTTTGTTCCGAAGTGAAACAGGTCTGCCGCCAGTCGAGTACCTGAGCAATGTGCGCATGACCCGGGCCAAGCAGATGCTGAATACGAAGAACAGTCGAGTGAAGGAAGTGGCAGCTGCAGTCGGGTTTCGTAGTGAATTTTACTTTAGCCGCATGTTTCAGCGCATGGTGGGTGTATCCCCTACATTATATATGAAGCGAGGCAAGTTAAAGGTGGCTGTAGCATCCTCGCTCGGTTTCGACGACCATCTGAAATCTGTTGGAATCGAGCCGGTCTGTGTGGTGGATTTATTCCAGTATCCAGGACAGAGCAATGAACAGTATGCAGAACAATTGCACAGCCAACTGCTGGAATTGGAGCAGTCCAATCCAGATATGATCATTGCCGATCATTATCATACAGAGTTCAGAGAGCAGTTTAAACAAACGGCTGCGCCTGTATTTCTGGATTTCTCTGTGTGGGACTGGAAAGGAAACTTTGAGAAAATTGCCGAGTTGGTGAACCGGGAACGTGAGGCTGCGGAGATGCTGACTCGTCTGGATGTGCAGACTGAGACAACAGGCCAGACATTGCGCCGGATACTGGGCCAGGAACGGATGACCATCATGCAAGTGAGCCACCGGACGATTGGCATTCAGGGCAGGGTGAATCATCCGCTCAATGAATTGGTATACGGCGAGCTTGGTCTGCGCCCGGGTAATCAGGCTCCAGCAGAACTGTGGCGTATGGAGCTGCAACCGGAGGCCATGCCTGTATTGGAGACGGAACATTTATTAATTCATCATCATCATATTCTCGCCGGTAGTGACAAAATGTATGACCAGTTGACCAGAACGGCAGCATGGCCCCAGATTCCGGCGGTGAAGGATGGAAAAGTTAAGCGTATTCCCAATTGGTTTGTAATGAGCTGGACTCCACTGGGGAGACAACGAATCATGAATGAATTGATGGCAGCCGTGGGTGAACATCAACAGCGATAAACAGCACTGAATTAGTAGTGTTTCAACAGGGATCGTACTGCAATAGGTAGTCTACTCATGTTAGGGAGAGTGAAGAATGAGACGGATTGGGCAAGGAAGAACGGCTGAGATCTATGAGTACCCATCAAATCAGATTATGAAATTATACCATGCGGATTTTCCAGCCGAAGCTGTCCAGAATGAGTTTCGGATTACCGAGGCAGTATTCCAAAAGGGCCTACCTGTGCCACAGGCAAGATTGTATATGGATGATGAATCGCGTAAAGGGATTATATTTGAACGGATTGAAGGCAACACGATGTTATCCCTTATGATTCAGGAGCCCGTGTTGATCGAAGAACTATCGCGTCAAATGGCAGTCTGTCATCATAGCCTTCACGCCCAACAGGATGATGAAGGAGCACTCCCCACACAAAAGCAGATTCTTACTGGGGCCATTCGCAATACCTCTCTATTGTCGGAAGAAGATAAGATGCAGGTTATTAATTATATGTCGTCGCTTCCAGAGCGAAAGCAAATTTGTCATGGCGACTTTCATCCCGATAATGTCATGTTAAATGAAATGAGAGATCAATATTGGGTTATAGACTGGATGACAGGCATGTCGGGTGATCCAGCGGGTGATGTGGCACGAAGCTGGGTAATATTAATGAGCGGCACGTTGCCGGAGGATACAGACCCGGCTGTTCATAAGGGATTTGAATTGGCTCGCAATGTAATGCTGGATCATTATATCCAACATTACATCCAGATTTCAGGGATATCTCGCCAGGAGCTGGATGCCTGGATTTTGCCTGTCGCGGCTGCACGTCTAGACGAGAGGTTACCTGCAGTGGAAGCGGATCAGTTAATCAAGCTTGTGCAGAATCGTATTCGTCTGCTGAAATGACATATTTAGTGTAACTAATAAGGATAACGAGGTGTAGAAATTCATGCTGAACGCATTAAAGGCCATACAATCTTACAAGTCAGGCCATCTCCCGGAGGGGGAGCAGCCACTGTGGCTGCAGCTGCTGGCAGCGGCAGAGCAGCCGAATATTAACCTGGAACGCATTCATTCTATAGCTGAGCTGAAAGGCACGAATCCGGTACTGGATTACGTAGAACGTACACTCCTGATGCTGGAGCGACTTCAGGTTTCTTTTTGGATGCGAGAAATTCTGGAGGATGTGTTGGTCTGGTCGGAAACGGCAAAGGCAGGATCACCGAAACAGCGGCGAAAATGGCAGAAACAGGGGGTAAACCTGTTCGTGCACAATGTCGGTTCAGCACAGCTATATGACATGTATGGAAGTGTTGGACATTTGCATGGCAAGCAAGGCCATCGTGAGGAGGAACATTCATCTCGATCAGAATCCTCACGTGATTTATCAAATGATGATCCAAGCGGTAATACACAAATTGCGCAAACTGCATATGGTTCACCCACACCTCGGCATGAGATCATTCGTACCCTTATTGCCACACACGGACTTATTGGTCAGTACATAAGAGGAGAAATTCCATTTGCCGAAAATGCCCCACTGCACTCGTTCATAACGCAAGGGTGGCTGACCGCAGATGAAACGCAGGCCATCCTGATCGCATTAAATGAATGTATCATTGCTGGTGTTGATCCAGCGTTGTGGAATCAAGTTCAGGCTGAAGTGCAGCGTATCGTAGGTTGGATTATTACAAAGCCGGATCATACAGACTGGAATGTGAAGGAGCGGCTGTCACGCTTACGGAGCTCATCTATACGTCAGGGAGAAGCGATGGATGAAGCATATGCGAAACTTCAAGCTCAGCTTGAGATAGAGAAACTTCTCGCTCCTCTGGCTCATCGGACCTTATGGTATGTGGAGTCAGCGATGCATGATTTTTCATTGCAGGAGATGGTTAAGATCTTCCTTTTGACGCTACACAGTGAGGGAATGTTATCTGTAGATGATTTGACGATGAACAGCACAGGCATAGGCAGAGTAACCGAAGAAGAAGGAGTGGGCTTGAACTCGACTTCACAGGAGCAACAAGGGGATATGGTAAGGCATATCAGCTTCGAACCATTAATGAACACGATGTATTACGATTATAAAGGTGTCAAGAAACTGAATGTTTACAAGAAACGAATGATTGAAAAGTATTTGGAGCAATATTCGTGGGAGCAGATTGAAGCAGGTGAGACGATTACTTACCCCCATCTGACACATCGGATTGAGCGGCACCCGGATTTGCGGGATACGGTATTTGTGACATTTGAATTTTCCCCGGCGGCCGAGAAGCTAATTGCATTTTGTATTGAAGCAGAAAAGTCTCCGTTATACGAAAAGGCTGTGCTGTTGTTATTTGACCTATTTGGACTCCGTCGGGATGCGTATGATCGGTTCCATAATGAAGAGACGTATCTGGCCGACATGAACAGCTCAGGTGATTACAAGAAAGTACTGCTAGATTACATGGTTGGCAAACGTGTGCTCGATATCGGTCCCGGCGGTGGAATATTGCTCGATCTGATTGAGCAGGAACGACCTGAGATGGAACCAATCGGCATTGATATTTCAGCGAATGTTATTGAGGCGTTGGAGCGCAAAAAGCAGCGGGAGGCACATCGCTGGCAAGTATTGAAGGGAGATGCTCTCCAACTGGATCAATACGTGCAGCCAGGCACGGTGGATACGGTTATTTTTTCATCCATTCTGCATGAACTGTATTCGTATATTGAACGTGACGGACGAAGATTTAACAGGGATACGGTCGTAGCTGCGCTAAGAAGTTCATTTAACGTGTTATCCCCCGGGGGCCGAATTCTGATCAGGGATGGCATCATGACTGAACCCGAAGCGCAGAAGCGTCGAATTCGTTTCCTTGAACCGGATGGGATGCGATGGCTGGAGCGGTATACGCAGGATTTCCAGGGACGCAGCATTGAATTCGAGCGAATCTCTGAGGACGAAGCGGTGCTGGATATCAACGATGCGATGGAATTTCTGTACACCTATACATGGGGCGAAGAAGCATATGTCCATGAGATTCAGGAACAATTCGGCATATTTACCCCATCGGCATATGAGCAAAGTATTCGCGAAGCGCTGGGTGAGCAAGCCGAGATTATTACATTAAGACACTTTCTTCAAGAAGGATATACGGAGGCGCTTGGAGAACGAATTATATTTATGGATGAACAGGGTCAACCTGCACCTTTGCCAGACAGCACCTGCCTGATTGTGATTGAAAAGAAGAAAGGAATGGCGGACAGATGACGAATGAAGCCAACACGGCTTTATATTTTGTAAGGCACGCGGAATCTGAATATATGGAAGGGCAGGAACGTGAGCGAGGTCTGACGGAACAAGGAAAAAGGGATGCGGCGACTGTCGCGGGTTTGCTCCACCGGGAGCAGATACAATCGTTTTATTCCAGCCCGTATAGACGGGCCGTGGATACGATTCAGGGGTTGGCCGAAGTGTCAGGTGGCATTGTGGTCACCGAAGAGGATTTGCGTGAGCGTAAGCTGTCAGGTCCTGAAGTGAAGCATGAACATTTTCGGGAAGCCAAACAAAGGCTCTATGATGATCCTGCATTCGCTTATTCAGGTGGAGAATCCGGCGTAGTCGCTGGGGCGCGGGCAATTGCTGTTATACAGCGAATTCTGGATAGGCATCCGGGACAAAAAATAGTGATTGGCACCCATGGGGATATCATGACGTTGATTTTCAATTATTTTGATTCGTCCTACGGTTATGACTTCTGGGCAAATACAACGATGCCGGACATCTACAAGCTGGAGTTTGATCGTGAAGGTAGGTTGGTTCAGGTAACACGATTGTGGGAAGAACAGGTTTAGTCCTTTGAAATATGCGTTCTATAGATGAAAAAGGGGAGAGTCGAATGAAGATTACGTTTATGCCGGATACGTACACTGTTGAAGAGCTAAAAGTCTCTCACTTGCAAGATAGGATGTACTGCATATTTGATCTAGAGGGCACAGGGATTAATCCGGCAGAGGAGAGTGTGACCCAATTTGGTGCAATGAACTACAAAAAAGGAGAATCATTAGATTCATCGTTCACTTCACTTGCATGTGCCTTTAAACCGATTCCGGAAGCGGTCTCGAAGTTAACGGGTATTTCAAATGAGGATATGATCCAGGCTCCCTCATTTGCAGAAGCATACCAGGCTTTTCTGGAATTCATCGGGGATAAGGTGTTAGTAACGCAGGCGGGTTATGAGTATGATTTGCCCATATTGAAACGACATTGTGATATGAATGGGCTGCCGATGTTTACCAATCCGGTGTTGGATACAAAAGCGATGTTTACATATATTCATCCTGAAATCTCCGAGGTCATCTCTACCGATTTCCTGATCCGATATTATGACCTGAATACAGACGGAATTCACAGGCACAATGCCTTAGCTGATTGTAGTGTGATTGCTCGTATTTTTGAGCATGTCCTGAATGAATATCAGGCTCTTGCATTGGATCATTTTACTGCGGATGGGGAACGTGAGATGAAGCGTTTTGTGATTCCCGAGATGTATTTAACAGCACCGAATGGAGGAGGGAACCCAGATGAGTAGAGTGGATGCGGATAAATTGCTTGCTGATATGAATAAGGGACGGATTCTTAGTCAACAGACATTCGAAGGACTGGATGTGGAAGCCTATCTGGATCAACGGGATGCTTCCGAATTTGCCGATGAGTGGATGCAGGCATTTGAACGGTTTGCTCAGTCTGACGTCGTGGAAGAAGAAGTGCTTCGTGCAAGCAGGGAATTGGCTTTCAAACGAACGATTGCTCTTGCGGGCGATCCTGAACTGGCCGGATATGTCAGTGATGATATTGGATTGATTGGCGCTGCCCTGTTACAGGACGAAATGCAAGATTCATTTGTTATGCAATTACTTGAACGTTATCAACAAGGTACATTGCCCCTGCGTTAAGCGGGGGTGACGGTTGTATATTCTTTTCGTTTGTATAAAAAAATGGCTGCGAATGTGTATTGTGAGTTTTGCACAGCATAAGGTACAATTCATCTAAGCATTGAGTGAGAATGATAATCATTATTCGTAAAACATGTTCTCACCGATACAACAACAGATTACATAGGGGTGAATGGTATCATGGTATGGTTCAGTAAAGGCTTCAAAGGGTGGACGATCATACTGCTACTCATGGTTGTAGTTATATCGGGCTGTAGTGCAAATTCTGAGTCAAAAGCAGAAGAGGCTCCTGCATCTGAGACAGCGGTTTCGGATGGCAGTACATCTGAAACAACAGAAAAAGAAGCAGAGACACGTGTCGTTCAGGATGAATTCGGTGATGTGACGATCCCGGTGCATCCGCAGCGGATTGCTGGTATCTATGTGGAAGATTATCTCAAGGCTCTCGATATCACACCTGTAGTACAGTGGTATAATCCGATGTGGGGTGTGCAGGAATATCTGGATCTGGATGTGCCTCAATTCGATACTACAGGTAGCATTGAGGCTTTGTTGGAGTATGATCCGGATCTCATCATTGTGGATGGCGGAGCGGACATGGAGAAATATGAGATGTATTCAAAGGTGGCACCGACGTATCGTCTGCCTGAAGATATTTTGCAGGATTCCAATCAAATCTTGACGACTATTGCCGATGTTGTCGGTAAACCGGACAAGGGTAAAGAAGTTGTTGCGGCATTTGAGGCCAAGATTGCAGATGCTAAGGCGAATCTTCAGGAAGCCGTTGGGGATGAGACCGTAGCGGTTGTCCGATTGAATATCAGCAATAATACATTGGCATTGTTCGGTGTGAAAAATCGATTTACCGGATTTCTTTATTCGGAGCTTGGTCTAACACCTCATCCTCTGGTCGCCAAGATGGAAGAATATCAGGAAATTCTGTCCGAAGAGGCTTTTCCAGAGCTTGATGCGGATCATATTATTGTATTTCCATCCAATGGAGAGTGGTCATCTCCAGAGAACAAGGAAGCTTTGAAGGTGCTGGATAGCAAGTTGTGGAAATCTCTCCCGGCAGTCAAAAACAACCATGTGTACATGATGGAAAGATCGTATTGGCAATCAGGTGCGATTACGGCAAACACAATGAAGATTGATGATCTCTTGCAAAAAATGACGCCATAATCCCTTTTCCATAAGAAAGTTCTTCCCTCAGGGTTGAAGAGCTTTCTTTTTTCGTTTACACTATTGTAAATGATAACAATTCTCAATTAAGGAAGATGAATATGTGTCCCACGATTGTACAACTGATTCCCAAGCCCTGGTTATGCTTGCTTCAACATATGAAATACATGGATTATAACCAAGTCGATATCGCCAACAGGCAGACATATAACAAGACATCATCACACGCTCTTTTCGTAGTGACGGGTGGGCAAGGCTCAATAGACTCTTTGGATAATAGGGACACTCGTCTGGAAAAAGGGATGATTATGTTTGTTCCAGCTGGACGTACCATTGTGATTGAAGGCTCCTGTGAGCTGCAATATTATAAAATTGAGCTGATGGTAGCTGAGGTGAAAGAAGATAAGGCCAGTAGGTTGAGTATAACAGGTGAAACGGTGCAACACGAGCCGCCAGCCTTTATATCAGATCCAGATCGGTTGCCTCTTATTGAACTGAATTATAGTCCATGGAGTTCCTGTCTGAAATCGTTGGAACAGATATTGCATGGGCTGACTGCTCAAGACTGGTTGGACCAATGGGAGATACAACTGCGTTTTCAGGAGTGGTTCCGTGTGCTGCTTCGACAAAATGATCCCGAGATTGAATCGCCGGATGACCGTGCACGGCTTCAAAGCTCGATTCGTTATATTCGCGAACACTATGATCAGCCCATAACGGTTGACGATCTGGCAGCAGAGATCCGGCTTACCAGATCCAGTTATACCCGACAATTCAAGGAGATTACAGGCAAGCTTCCGCTTGATTATGTAAATGCTGTACGATTGGAGCATTCCAAACTGCTGTTACAGATGACCGATGATCGCTTGCATGATATTGCACAGAATGTGGGATTTAATAACGAATATTATTTTGGTCGCCGATTCAAGCAATATACAGGTGTTTCACCAGGATTATATCGGCGACATCACCGTCAAGAGGTGCGTGTGTTTGCTCCGTATCTGGAGGACTTTGTTCTTGCCCTTGGAATAAAACCGATACTGCAAACTTCCCATCGTTCTTGGGGAAGACAGCAATATTTAGGGTTGGAAGATGTTCCTGAATTTGATGTTACTCAGCTGGACATAGGGTTTAATGAGACGAATGTACCTGAATTTATTATGCTGAACAACGGATACCAACGCTGGAATCTGGAACGGTTTGAGCAAGTAGCCCCGACATTTTATATGGAGCACGAGGGAGAGGATTGGCGTTCCATTTTGAAATCGACAGCAGATATATTGGGAAAAGTAAATCGGGTTCAGGATGTAATAGGTGCCTATGAGGATAAAGCCGTTGAGGCCAAGGGACAGTTGGCACGTCATGCGCGGGGACAAACGGTAGCTCTTTTACGTATTTCGTCATCTGAAATTATACTCTACGGGAACCAATATGGTTACGTAGGACCGGTATTGTATCAAGATCTCGGATTGACCCCGCATTTCCGTGTACAGCAATGGGCGAGTCAAAGTAGAAGAGTCGGTATTGGGCTTGAGCAGCTGAGTCAGCTTGAAGCAGATCATCTCTTTATTACATTTGACAATATGGATTCTGCCTATCCCGGAGAGGAACGGAAGCTCCTGGAAAGAGATGAGTGGAGACGGCTGCCTGCAGTGATAAGCGGTCATGTATATGAGGTGGATTTTATGACCTGGATGAATTATGGTGTCATCTCCCACGGAAAGAAAATCGACGATATACTGCAGTATTTGGGATGAATTAGGCAACACGGGAGGACTAAATTAATTTAAAAAATCACGAGGAAAATCACATTCTCTGCTAAATCTCACAATTGAATTATACTTGAGTAATCGTATACAATCGTTGACATGGCTGAGAATATGGAATCCTTAGAGCTTAATGATATATCTCTATTAATTCATTACATAAAGGAGCAGAGGGGATAACCTCGCTGCTCCTTTTTATTCTTAACTGACCTCTTTGATCAATTCCTCGTTATTATTTCGCACATTACCTACTGCAGAATCCACCTTGTATGCTATCATTTCATTGGCCTCATGCGGGCTGAGAAGCCTCAGAACGCTTTCCTTGTCCGATTCCTTGTTTAGCCAATCCGCTTCATCTTGCGGCCGGAGAATGACTGGCATACGATCGTGGATGTCCGCCATAAGATTGTTAGGTTCCGTAGTAATGATAGTGCAAGTTGAAAGCTTGTTACCTTCTGGATCAATCCAAGTATCGTATAGACCAGCAAGCGAGAAGATGGAGGCATCTTTCATTAAAATCCGCATGGGTTGCTTTACGGATCCATCCTTTTTCCATTCATAAAATCCCGAGCATGGGATAATACAACGCTTGGAACTGATCAGGCGCTTAAAGGCAGGTTTCTCTGTGAGGGTCTCTGCACGGGCATTAATCATTTTATTTCCTATTTTTTCATCCTTGGCCCAATTAGGAACTAAACCCCATCGGAGCGCCCCCAATCGATTACCGTCTTTGCTACCGATAATTGTCGGGATGAATTGCATAGGTGCAGCGTTGTAATTCGGTTTGTACTCATATCCTTCAGCAATAGAAGCATAGTACCTGTCCATAATTTCTTCGATTGGGTCTGTAATCGTGAATCTTCCGCACATATCGAAGCCTCCTTTAAAACGCTATAGTATGTAATTTAACTCAAATCTTTAACGTTAGAAACGGGTAATATGTGGAGTTGTATATCCATTTAAAAATAAATATGCAAAAAATCACGTGGAATTACTGCGCAACAACATGGGAAAACAGCAACGTATGCAGGCAGGTTTGCATATGAGCAAAATATATAGAAAAAAGCCTGTTCACTACTGAACGGGCTTTTTGATGTGGTATTACTCAGGTGATCCAGGAGATTTAATTTTTCTCCATAACAGCAAAGTAATTGTTTTCGTCATCTGCAAAGTTGAATACTCTTCCGCCAGGCATCGTTACAATCTCGCCAACCGTAACTTGTTTATTGGATAAGTGAGTGTATAGTTGATCCAAGTTATCTGTGAAAAGCATGAGAGATGGTGTACCAAGGTTTAATTCAGGGGACATTTTGGCAACGAATTCTTTGTCGTGCAGGATAATGGTGGTTTGAGCATCCTTCACAGGGGCAATCTCGATCCAGCGCATGCCATTCCCATTAACTTCGTTAACGATATGGAAACCTGCTTTTTCCGTCCAAAATTGAAGAGCCTTATCCTGATCATTTACATACAACATAATTTGCCCGACTTGAGTAAACATTGATTTACACTCCTTATATACGTAGTTGATCATGGTTGAAGCAGGTATGCGTTTGAATGTAGCTTTTTTAGATTGAGTCAAGCTTTATATTACCATATACGAGCGGCCAACATACAACTTCAATTCAAGCACAAAAAGAGGAAGCAAATGTCCTTGACTGCCGTATTGCGACATACCATTAGATAAAGGACAATTCGAGTGATGAATTGCCTTTTAAGCACAGCCATGTAATGGCAGATGGGAGCGCTGTAATGACAAAACGGGTAGTTCTATTGGAAGAAGGTACGGCAGAGATGAAAGGGCTGATGGGTAGTAAAGGGGCTGGACTTGCGGCGTTGCTCCAGGCAGGTTGGCCCGTTCCGGCCGGATTCATTGTAACAAAGGAAGGCTGTCGCACGTTCTGTACCCGTCTTGCACATCTTTCAGCTGAAGGAGCCCAAGAGATTGGCAGCGCAATTCAGCAACTTGAGAAGCATTCCGGCAAAATCTTTGGCGATTCCTCAGCACCGCTGCTGCTTGCCCTCCGGTCAAGTGAAACGTGTCCCAGTGGTACGGCATCCCATGCTTTGCTTCATGTAGGACTGAATGATGTGACCGTGGAAGGTTTCGCAAGGCAAACGAATGATCGTCCGTATGCCCTTAATTGTTATCGAATTTTATTGCAGGATTATGGTCAACTGGTGCACGACATTCCGTATGCCCTATTTGAAGAAAAATGGGGAGACATCTCGATACTCGATGAAGCGAAGTTAGCATTCGCCATCGCGGAATATAAACGCTTAATAGAAGAGAAAGGACGTCATCCTTTCCCTCAAGATGTTCAGTTACAGCTAAAAGAAGTGATGCGTGCAGTTTCTGATTCACAGGGTGTTATACGGTCCAACTCCCAACAAGAACTTCTTCGTAATCCTTCTCTTTTCTCCGATGAAACTCAAGGAGCAGCTGTTCTTATACAGGTGATGGTCAATGGTGAGCGTGGTGACCGCAGCGGGTTCGGAACGGTATATTCTCGTCATCCAGGTACAGGGGAACGAGGTATGACAGGGGATTACGTTTCAACTGCTGCTTCTCGGCCTTCGAATGAAGGACTGGATCAACTGCGGAGTGAAGAGTCTGAACTGTATGGTCTTTTGCAGGACGCTTGCGGTTATTTGGAGTCTCACACGAGAGAGGTACAGGAAGTCCAATTTGTTGTGGATACTGGGACCCTGTATCTTGTGGAAATCAGTGAAGCGAGGTTAACCTCACAGGCGACGCTGAGGAGTACTGTAGATCTCGTGGATGAAGGGGTAATCACCAAAGAGGATGCCATATTACGTATCCAGCCTTGGCATGTGAAGGAATTGCTGAAATTATCTCCAACTTTATCACCAGAGCTGCAGCTTCTACTTGAATGGGCAGATGAAATGAAGGGGCTTACAATACTTTCGAATGTGGATCATCCCAAGGACGCCGTGAAGGCCCGCACGTTAGGGGCTGAGGGCATTGGATTGTGTCGGACAGAACAACTGTTGTTGTCTGCTTCGAGATTTCCTTTTGTACAGAAAATGATTCTGGCAGACAGCGAAGCTGAGCGCAAACGCGGACTGGAACGTCTGTTGCCGATGCAGCAGGCTGATTTTGAACAACTCTTCGAAGCGTTGGATGGTTATCCGGTAACCATTCGATTGCTTGATCCGCCGCTGCATGAGCTGCTGCCTGATATTGAAAGGTTAAACAAACGACGTGAGCAGTTGGCTCTTAGCAAACTAGAGGAAAATAACACCGAAGTGCAGGAGCTTGAGCGTGTCATCCGCAGGGTGCTGGAATTACATGAACAATATCCGTTGCTAGGGCAGCAGGACTGTCGACTGGGAACCGTGTTCCCGGAAATCTACGATATGCAGCTTGAAGCCATTTTTCGTGCAGCCGTGAAGGGCATTCGCCAAGGGCAGTGGGTACGGCCTGAGATCATGATTCCTTTGGTGGGTCATGCCAATGAACTTCAGGTCATGAGAGATCTGGTGGATCATGTAGCGGACCAGGTGCTTGGAGAGGAGAAGCGTCACTGTCTCTACAGAGTGGGGGCACGGATTGAAGTTCCTCGAGCGGCATTGACTGCAGCTCCTATTGCGCGTCATGCGGACTTCTTCTCGTTTGGCACCGATGAGCTGACACAGATGACGTTTGGTTACAGCCGTCACAATACGGAGAAGCCATTCCTTCATTTTGTTGAGCCACAGCGCTCACTGCCCAGCAATCCATTTCACGTACTGGATATCGACGGAGTGGGGCAGTTGGTGGAGATGGCTCTCGTTCAGGGCCGAATCCGGAAACCTCATCTAAAAGCAGGCATCTGTGGTGAGAATGCAGCCGATCCGGCATCCATTGCTTTTTGTCACCGTATTGGTCTGGATTATGTAAGCTGTCTGCCAGAACAGGTACCGCTTGCTCGTATTGCTGCCGCTCAGGCAGCACTCCTTGCTCAGAAGCAGGACCCAAATGTGAACAGGCAGGACGGCGATATATCGACGATTGCGTAATGTTTCTGGTAAGCGATTAATGAGGTAATTGGATCGGCAGATGGTATAATACGGAAATGATAGAGAGACAAAAGCTTTTGTGGACATAACTTGTTTATGGTGTTCACTTGTCTACTGTCAACGTATGACGACCACTTCGCGGATTCGTTACCTCTTTTTAATTTGAAATAAAAACGGAATTCATTTTCGTCCACAATGAAGCATAAGGAGAGACATCCAATATGACTACTTATGATAATCCCCCTATCCAGGCTATCTTTATCGACCGGGATGGCACCATTGGAGGTACAGATGAAATACGATACCCTGGTGAACTGGAGCTGTATCATGGAGTTGAAGAATCCATCCGGAAACTATCTGGACAGGGTATCCGATTATTTGGATTCACGAATCAACCGGGCATTACAAATGGTAAGTCAACGATCAAAGCTTTTCAGCAGGAGATGAGGCTTTTTGGCATTGAGCACACCTATGTGTGTCCTCACCCTGCCGAGGCTCAATGTGAATGCCGTAAACCACAACCAACGATGCTCAAACAGGCAGCACTAGAACATGATTTGAATCTTGAACAATGCATTGTTATTGGAGATCGGTGGTCTGACATGACTGCTGCGCGTGCAGCTGGCTGTTTATGCATATTGGTGTTGACCGGAGCAGGCATAGAGTCGCTTGAGGAGAACCGTACCCGATGGGAAGCGCTGGAGGCAGACTTTTTGGCTACTGATTTTAACGCTGCGGTACAGTGGATTTTACAAATGAGGGAGAAGCCAATCGGGGATGTTATTATTCGCCAAGCCTGTGCCGAAGATGCGGCTCGTCTGCTGGAACTACATCGGGCACTGGATCGTGAAAGTACTTATATGCTCTATAATCCGGGCGAGCGCAAGACCACGTTAGGCGGGCAGGCTCGTTTTATAGATCAGTTGGACGCTACTTCGAATAGTTCAATCTGGATCGCGGAGCATCAGGGCAAGATCATCGGCCATCTTACGGTCATTGGAGGCACAGCAGAACGTATCCGACATCGGGCGAGTATCGTTATTGGAATAAGACAGGCTCATACCGGCCAAGGCATTGGCAAAAATCTAATATCAGCAATGGAAGAGTGGAGACCTACTGCGGGCATTACTCGTCTTGAGCTGACTGTTATGTCCCATAATTTTAATGCGATAGCTTTATATCATAAGGTTGGTTTTATACAGGAAGGAATCAAGCCTAAGTCTTTATTGGTAAATGGTACATATGTGGATGAAATTATTATGGGTAAGCTGTATGAGGACATGAACAAGAGCAGCTTAACTTTGTAGAAACGAGAGATTTCAAAAGAAGGAGTTTGCTTAAACTTTTTTTTGTCTGCTGCCACCCCTCATGGAATACCAACCCCAAAACTGTTATACTAAAATATGCGTTTTGTAAAAGGAACGTAAAAATTTCAGATAAGGGTTGAAAGCGACCATGTTTAATTCCAAAAATGAGCGGACCTCATCACGGACCTTATTTGCCGTGTTATTTATTCTGATGCTGCTGAAGCTGTCGCTTTTGCGGTATTTCTTTTTCCAGGGTCTGTCCGGCATCGGTTTCGTTACTGACGCATTGGGGGCCCTGACAGTGGTATGTATCCTTGATCTGATCGTGCCAAAAGCCTGGAAGCGTTCAGTGTACGCAGGTTTTAATGTGTTGTTCTCGCTGGTATTGTTCGCAGCGACACTCTATAACGTACATTTCAGTTCGGTTCCCACATATACGGCACTCAGCGAACTGGGCCAAGTCGCCCAAGTGAGAGGCAGTATCGGACCTTTGGTAAGACCTGAGCACTTCCTGTTTTTTGTGGATATCGTACTGGCACTGCCCGTATGGTTTATCTTGCGCAGTCGTCGTGCCTCAGCTCGTAACAACAGCTATCGCGACAGTGGACTCCATTTCGGCAGAAGCCGGAGACGGTATTGGGGCAAGTTGGGTGTTGCCCTTACGGCTGCATTTTGTATCGTGCTGTCAGGCAGCTTCATTGTCAAAGGAGAAACCATTGATAATGAACTGGTTCGTGCCGAAAATCTTGGTTTCCTGAATTATCAGGTGTCATCTGCGATTCTGACGAGCAAAGAGAATGAAGCCATTGCGAATGGCAATATTAACGAAACCATCGACAAGATTAATCAACTGGTTAGCAAGTATCCGTATCAGGATAAATCGAGTCAGGGCACTGCTATCAAAACCAAATATTTTGGTCAGGCCAAAGGAAGTAACCTGATTGTTCTCCAACTGGAGTCATTTCAAAACTTCCCGATTAATGCTTCTCTCGACGGTCAGGTATTAACCCCCGTTCTGAATGATCTGGCCAAAGAAAGCTATTATTTCTCTCATTTTTTCCAACAGATCGGACAGGGAAATACGTCGGATGCCGAGTTCATGTCGAACACATCCATCTATCCAACCGGAGTTGTACCTATGTCAGCAGGATATAGTGACCGTGATCTGCCAAGTCTTCCAAAACTGCTTGATAAAGAAGGATATGAGTCAGAAACGTTCCACGTCAATGACGTTACCTTCTGGAACCGGAACAAAATGTATCCAGCGCTTGGATTCAATCGGTACTTCGACAAACCCAGCTTCAAGAATGATAAGTTTAATGATTTTGGACCGTCGGATGAGGAATTATATCGTGTAGGTGTGGAAAAAATGGCTGCGCATCAGGCTGCTAATCAGCCGTTCTATGCTCAGTTCATTACAGCTTCCAGCCACTCACCGTTTACGGTTCCTGCGGACCGGGCGAGAATTACGATCCCGGCCACAATCACCAATACGCTCCTGCATGATTACCTGCAAGCGATCAATTATACGGATTATGCGGTAGGTCAACTGATCAATGAACTCAAAGCAAACGGGTTATGGGATAATACAACACTCGTTATATATGGTGACCATTTCGGACTGCCGGCAAACGATGAGATTACTCAGCAGATCCAGACCAATCTGGGCGTGCCCTATGACGGTAAAGTTAGCCGCTTCAACATCCCACTCTTGATCCACACGCCAAAACAGGCGAAAGGTCAAGTTATAGAACAGCCTGGTGGTCAATTGGATATACTGCCAACGGTGATGAACCTGATGGGTGTCTCTTTGAAGGAAGAGAAATTTACAGCCTTTGGACACGATCTGCTTAACATGGACAACAATGCGTTCGGTATCCGGTATTACTTGCCAACAGGTTCATTTGTGAATAATGACATTATGTTTATTCCGGGTGCGGGCTTTGATGATGGAACAGCCTACTCGTTAAAAACGTATGAACCCGTCACGGATTTGGAGCCGTACCGTTCTGATTATGAGCACGTGCTCAGCTTGATGAAGTTGTCTGACGAGTATGTGAAGCTGTTACCCAAACGTGCACCGTAATTGAATTTTTAAATGTATGAAATACTATAACGTCACTGGCTCACGTGCTGGTGGCGTTATTTGTTTATTCATCGTACATCTTTACGTGTAATGAACGTGTAACTGAGAAGCAGATATCCTTTGAAACTGTAATCAATAATGTTACAATGGGAGATGCAGCCACTAACGCAGGATGACGAAAGGAATGAATATAGATGAAACTTAGTGTACTTGAACATGGACATATTAATGAAGGACGGACGGTACAGGATACCCTTCAGGAGACGGTAACGCTTGCCAAACATGCAGATGAATTGGGATTCTCCCGCTTCTGGATGTCGGAGCATCATGGCAGCGGAGCACTGTCATTTTCCAGTCCGGAAGTTATGATTGCACACGTTGCAGCACATACAGATCGAATTCGCGTAGGTTCAGGCGGCGTTATGCTGCCCCATTACAGTGCATATAAAGTTGCCGAGAACTTCCGTTTGCTGGAAGCGCTACACCCCGGCCGAATCGACCTTGGCATTGGCAGAGCACCGGGCGGTATGCCGATTGCCAGTAGAGCTCTGAATGAAGGAAAGTCATCGAATGTGCAATTCTTCCCGCAGCAAATTGCCGATCTGGGTGGATACTTTCATGAACAGCTGCCGGAGGATCATCGTTTTGCTTCCCTAGTAGCCGGACCATCCGTAACCACTGTTCCCGAAGTATGGTTGCTCGGATCCAGTTCCGAAGGTGCAAGAATCGCTGCGGCACAAGGGACCGCATACGCGTTTGCCCAATTTTTCGGAACACCGGGTGGGGAGGAAGCAATGAAGCATTATCGCAGACATTTCAAGCCTTCCATCCTCAATGACAAACCACATTCCATGATTGCGGTGTCGGCATTTTGTGCAGAGACCGAGGAAGCGGCTGCTGAACTGGCTCGCAGCAATGAGTTATTTTTCCTGCGGCTTGGCCGGGGTCTGGAACAGAACTCATTCCCATCCCTAGAAACGGTGAACAACTATCCATTTACGGCCATGGAGATGGAACAGATCCGTCAACGCCGCTCTTTTTCCATTGTGGGTACACCGGATCAAGTGAAGGAAAAAATTACGGCAATGGCTGAACGCTATGAAGCGGATGAAGTTATTATTGCATCAGCGATTCACTCATTCGAGGATCGTTTGCGTTCATTCAGCTTGATAGCGGAAGCCTTTAATTTAAAGCAGGATTAATCGGTACTGAACGGGAATTATATTCTGAAATGGCTGGAACCTTGTTTAGCAAGGTTCCGGTTAACTCTTGCGTGATCAGGGAGAGGAGAGATTCACATTCGCAGATGTGTCATTAGTGATATTCATGGCTGTTACGACGAATTCAATGCTCTGCTTGAGCAGGCAGCATACGATCCGAAGCAGGACGAGCTGATTTTGTTAGGTGATTATGTCGACCGCGGACCGAAGAGCAAAGAGGTCGTGGAACAGATTATGCAGATGCGCGAGCAGTACAACATTATTGCGATCAAAGGAAATCATGATGCGATGATGGTCAAGGCGCTGAATCATGATGTCGAGGAGTATGACAAACATTGGATTCGTAATGGTGGCTTACAGACGCTGGCCAGCTATTCCGAGATTTCTTTGGATGATGAGCAATTGGACTGGGATGTTTATACTGAAGCCAAACAGTGGCTCCGTACACACTATGAGCATCATCTTCGTTTTCTGGAACAGCTTCCCCTTGTATACGAAATTCCTGGTTATATCTTTGTACATGCCGGGATTAATCCGGATGTGGAGGATTGGCGGACCCAGTCAGAGCGTGACTTCATTTGGATTCGAGAGCCGTTCTATTCCAGACCAACATCGCTCAAGGAGACGGTGGTATTCGGTCATACTCCAGTCAAAAATTTGCATAACGAGCCAGGTGTCTGGTTTGACCCCACGGGGGACAAGATTGGTATTGATGGCGGATGTGCTTATGGTGCTCGACTGAACTTGCTGGAGATCAGCGAAGACGGAAGTGTGCAGACTCTTTTTGTGAAAAGAGGAGAGACCCGTCAGGGTCCCGAGGTTTAATCCACGCGGCGAATTTCAAATAAATCCCTTAAACAAGAGTATAAATTAAATCCCGTTGAAGCTCTAACTTTTTACTTTCTTGAGAATGTGGATTGGTATACATACCGACAATGGATCGAAGCTGGTGGAACGGCAGAGTTGTGCATTCGTTTACGGAGTATAAAGACAAGACCCTGACATGATTTTGTAATTAATTCGCTGTAAAGGGATTGGAATTAAGCCTTATTAACGCTATAATCAGTAAGGGTATGATTGAAATATTACATTTTATTCATCTAAATCAGAATTGACGGAGGGCTATTAATATGGAAAAAGCATTAATCTTCGGTCACAAAAATCCCGATACGGATACGATCTGCTCGGCCATTGCCTATGCAGACTTGAAAACAAAATTGGGTCAGGACGTTGAAGCTGTTCGTCTCGGTGAAGTAAATGGCGAAACTCAATTTGCACTGGACCAATTCAAAGTGGCAGCGCCACGTCTGATCAAAACAGCAGCTAACGAAGTGAATAAGGTCATCCTGGTTGACCACAACGAGCGTCAGCAAAGTGTCAGCGATATTGAGGACGTGACGGTTGTTGAAGTTATCGACCATCACCGGATTGCGAACTTTGAGACAAGCCAACCTTTGTATTTCCGTGCAGAACCTGTAGGTTGTACAGCAACCATTTTGAATAAATTGTACAAAGAAAACGGCGTGGAAATCAGCGCACCGATTGCTGGTTTGATGCTGTCCGCGATTATTTCCGACTCCCTGTTGTTCAAATCTCCAACATGCACAGAGCAGGATGTAGCAGCAGCACGTGAACTGGCTGCCATTGCTGGTGTAGATGCAGACAGCTATGGTCTGGATATGCTGAAAGCGGGCGCAGACCTGAGCCAGAAAACGATTGCTGAACTGATCTCCCTGGATGCAAAAGAATTCGCTATGGGTCAAGCAAAAGTGGAGATTGCACAAGTTAACGCGGTTGACGTGAATGATGTGCTTGTGAAGCAACCTGAGCTTGAAGCAGCGATTGAAGCCATTATTTCCAGTAAAGGTCTTGACCTGTTTGTATTTGTCGTAACCGACATCCTGAACAACGATTCCGTTGCATTGGCTTATGGTGCTTCCACCAAAGCTGTTGAAAAAGCGTACAATGTGACATTGTCGGATAGCAGAGCGCTGCTCAAAGGCGTAGTATCCCGCAAATCGCAAATTGTTCCAGTTCTGACCGAAGCGTTCAACTCGTTGTAAGATGCACAAAACCGACGTATAACCATTACGTCCAGATATACGATGAATATTCAGTTACAACATCCAAGCCTGCTCTTGATCTGTCATAGGTCAGGACAGGCTTTTGTTGTAGAGGAGGATGTACCATGATCAAAAATGAAAAGATCAAAGCGACTGAAGTCCAGTTGACCGGCCTGAACGGTGAAGATCTCGGCATCATGTCTACGCGTGACGCACTTGCACTTGCGAAGCAGCATAAGGTCGATCTGATCTGTATGTCTCTAATGACCAGCCCGCCGCCTTGCAAACTGATGGGCGCTGGAGCAGCAAAACAGGAAAAGCAGCAAGAGAAGAAGAAAGCTGCGAAAACACCGGATAAACGTAAAGTGAAGGAGATCCGACTGAATCTGCAGATGGAAGACCACGACCGGGAGACCAAGCAATCTCAGGCAGAGCGTATCTTGACGAAGGGTGATTCAGTGAAGCTCGTCATCCAGGTGCATGGAGCCAAGGAAGGGACAGCAGGCAAAGAATGGGCAGAACAGCTGTGCAAATCTCTGGCTGAGTATGGCAGTAAAACGACGGGTATTCAGGTAAGTGGCAAGCAGGTCGTTGTACAGTTAGACCCCATCGAATAATAACGATGAACGAATTCAGCTAAATAACAAGGAACGGTGGGACAATCCGGTTGTTATTAGGCTGGCTTATCCCAAATGCTCCAAAAACCCCGTGAAGCAACAGTTGTGCTGTTGCTTTACGGGGTTTTCAGCATGTAATATTGTTACAGCACTTTAACACCTAATGAATTACGCTTCAAGCCGGTTTAGGTTCGCAAATAACGGCTACTGCCAATGCGTACGTACAACTGTCCTGGCAGGACCGGGGTAGATGAGGCTGTCTGTGAATTCGCGTTACTGTTTTTAGCGTAGCGGGATAGATATAGAAAGTCAGGATAAATAACCGTATCCATTAAATAGGCTGACACTGTACTTCCAGGAATGCGATTTTGATTCAGTGAACGAATGATTTCTTCCCCGCTTGCAATTCCGATTCCATGACCATAATATAAGTCTTCACGCAGCATAACGGTATTCTCCCCCTGCCACTCTGGTGTTTCAGGGGAAACGTCCGGATTTTTGAAGTACAATACATCTCCCGGAAGCGCTGAGTCGCTGCCGTTCTTCTCCGTTAATCGCAGATCGCTGTCATAGTGCCAATCGTAGAGCAGCAGGTCGCGGAATAATGAATTGAAATCATCTTCCCGAATACTGTTCAATACACCGCCATAAAGGACAATGACAGTCGCTGTTGCACATTCAAAAGCATACAAATGACCATTCTTCCAAATGTCCCGGATTCCTTCCGCAGGCGTTACCTCAGATCTTAACTCAAAGCCACCTTCAGCGTTTCGGTTCCAATAGGCAGGGTTACATCTGGATTTCTCAAACGAGGCAAAGCTGACCCCACTTCGATCGAGCGCTTCCGCTGCATCCACCAGAGACTCGCGCAACGTCCATTCAAAGTGAAGATGATCCATGGATTGATATGTGTATACGGTGGGACTGTTCTGTAGTTGTTGTAACCAATGCCATGCAAAAGCAGACCAATCCGAACGCACCAGCTCAATCGGTTGATTCGCAACAATGATCATAATCATAACCTCCAGTATCATTTGGATGTTCAGCCTTGTACAAACGGATATGCACGCGTATTCTGTAGTATATGACGCCACTTATATGGTTTTGTATGTCTACCAAGTACAGACAGCATGAACACACGATAAGATTGTCGATAATTGCCTGAATTTTTGTTGATCTCGTTTATAAATCATGGCATTTGGGGTACTACTCTTATAGATGAAGTTATGTTCAGGTCGATCTGTTCATACGGAATATATTCAGATTCCCCATAAAGGAGGATATGTGGTGTCGAATCCAATTGCAGAGAATCGCTCTCTGTTCGAGCAGTTATACACACATGCACCGATCGGCATTGCTGTTGCTTCGCATGTGAACGGACGTTGGCTTCAGCTTAATCCGGCATTTTGTGAAATGCTGGGGTGCAGTGAAGATGAATTGATTGACTCTCCGATTGTACATATGATTCATGAGGAAGACTTAGAGATGGAGGAGTTTAGGTCCCATTTCTGGGATATGACCAATGGAATAAGTCTGATGTATGAAACAGAGTTACGGCTTAAGCGCAAGGATGATTCTCTTCTGTGGGCCACGGTAAGAGCCTGCATCGTCAGGGATGAAACGAGCGGCGAGCCGCTTTATTTGCTTGTGCAGGCAGCGGATATTTCGAAGCAGAAGGATGCAGAGAGTCGACTCATTATACAACGCAAGCAGTTGGAGGAGAGCAGTCGAATCTCAAGATTGCTGGTTGAATCCTCGCTTGACCTGATTGCCATTCACCATGCCGATCCGGAACGGACGTTCAAGTACGTATCTCCAGCCAGCCAAAGCATGTTGGGATATGATCCTGAAGAAGTCGTTGGTCAATCTGGACTGTTCTGCATTCACCCCAGCGATATACCTCTTGTCGAAGCTTACGTGGCGGGTCAAATTCAGGGCCTTGCTCCTGATCGAATGAGCTATCGGCTCCTGCATAAAGATGGTTCTGTTGTATGGGCAGATACCATCACTCATTATCTATATGACAAACAGGGGAATTTGCAGGAAATGATCGCGGTGACCCGTGATATTACAGCAAGTATGCAACAGCAGTTAAGTCTTCAAGAATACCAATCATTGTTCGACAGTAATCCACTTGGAGTTGCTTCATTGGATCTGGAAGGAAACCTGTTGAAGGCCAATGCAGGTCAGGAGCAGTTGACTGGCCACACCAAGGAGGAACTGCTTAGCGGGCCGTTTGATCATCTTATTGATCCGGTGGACCTGGATAAGACAAGGTAT
Source organism: Paenibacillus sp. LK1 (assembly GCF_002750415.1). Taxonomy (NCBI): domain Bacteria; kingdom Bacillati; phylum Bacillota; class Bacilli; order Caryophanales; family Paenibacillaceae; genus Paenibacillus; species Paenibacillus sp. LK1. Next base: position 160,761 of record NZ_PEII01000001.1, on the reverse strand, counting down.
CATTTTGAACAGACCGTAAAAGGAACTGCACAGAGCTATGAGGTAGGACTGATTCACAAGAACGGACAGCGTATTGAAACGAGTGTGATTAATGTTCCGATTTTGCTCGAGGATCGGGTCGTAGGCGTCTATGGAATAACCAGCGATATTACGGAGTCAAAAAGGTATGTAGAGGAAATTGAAAATCTCAGTTATGAAAGGGCGTTGATTCTCAATGCCATGTCTGAGGGTGTCATTGGCCTGGATCAGAAAGGAAATCTGATATTTGCCAACCCGATTGCAACAGAGATGATGGATTTCTGTCCGTCTGAGATGAATGGCAAGCCGCTTGAAGAGATTATGTTACAAATGCAAAGTGAGGGTATCCCTTATCCATCCAATGGCACTCCAATTCTTCAAGCTGTACGTGAAGGGCGAAGCCTGCCGCGATCTGAGTCTGTATTTTGGAAGCAGGATGGCTCCAGCTTCTTGGCGGAGTTCCAATTAAAACCGATTATGGAGCAGGGGGACAATCGTGGGGCAGTTCTGGTTTTCCGCGATATGACATCGGTGAAGGAAATCATTCGTGCCAAAGAAGTGGCAGAACATGCGGATCGAGCCAAATCCGAGTTCCTGGCAATTATGAGTCATGAGCTTCGTACACCTCTGAATGGAATCATGGGCATGGCTCACCTTCTAAAAGAAACTGAACTGGATGAGGAGCAGAACGGCTTCGCTGATATCATCATCGACAGTGGTGAATCACTGCTGCATATTTTGAATGAAATTTTGGATTTCAGCAAGATTGAAGCAGGCAAAATGGATCTCGAACGACAGCCAGTGGATCTCAAGGCCGTTCTTGGCGGGGTTATGGAACTATTTGCGCTTAGAGCTTCCGAAAAGAATATTGAACTATACTGTGAAATGTCAGATCAGATTCCCGAACGCGTAAGAGGCGATGAAACACGTATTCGTCAGATTCTAATAAATCTGGTGGGCAATGCCGTCAAATTCACGGAGAAGGGAAGCATTCAGGTTCATGTGAACGTTAAGCCGGCGGAATTTTACAATGAGAATCACCTTATCTTGTTAGTTTCGGTCAAAGATACGGGCATTGGCATTCCGTTCAACAAGCAGCATCAACTTTTCCAGTCCTTCTCGCAGCTCGATCCGGCTATTAATCGGAAATATGGAGGTACAGGTCTGGGGCTGGCTATCAGCAAGAAGCTTGTGGAACTCATGGGAGGCGCCATTGGTGTACAGAGTGAGACAGGAGAGGGAGCGAATTTCCAATTCACCCTGTTACTTGAACGTTGGCAAGACGAGTCCACGGATCGGATTGAAGAGGTGGCTGATCACGACCTGAGGCTGGATCGTACAAGTCTTGCAGCGGGGATCAAAATTCTTATAGCTGAGGACCAGTCATTGAACAGTCATTTGCTGGAGGAAATGCTTCGTAAGCTCGGCGGTGTATGTGATATTGTGGAGAACGGTGCTGAAGCGGTGAAAGCATTGGAAAGGGAAACATACGACCTTCTCTTTATGGATATCCAAATGCCTGTTATGGATGGGATTGAAGCGACCTGTCGAATTAGGCAAAGCCATCCTGAAACTCCCGTCATTGCAGCCATCACAGCATTTGCAGGAGCGAACGACCGGGAAGCCTGTCTAAAATGCGGCATGCAGGACTTTATCAGCAAGCCGTTCAGCTCTACGGAAATAAGTCGTGTGCTAAACACATGGGTTCCGTATATTCGGTCCCAGCAAGAGCGCTGATGGTCTTTTGCACTAGGAATATAGAGATAAGAAAATAACCTGCCCCTAATTGAGGGAGCAGGTTATTTTGCATATCGTCGGTACTGCCCTGACAGATATCAGGACCATCCGCCAATTAACCCCGAAAGGGTTACGCACTCGTCATCTTCCAGTTCTGCAATTAAGGTAAGTTCTTCATTGTCATTGGGGTCCACCGAGAATAATTCACGGCGTCCATCTTCGTGGACAATTATGACCAACTTATTACCGCTTTTTGTATCAAACTGGTACTTCACTCCGATACCAGGCAAAGGGCATTCCCGGATATTCATGAAACCTGTCACCTCTTTAGCTTTTCCATAGTTAAGTTAACCGTTCACACAGTACGGATGTATTCTACTATCCATAACACCGTTTGGCAAGTCGGAAATGAAATCGTAGTCATCTCATCCAACCTTCTTGAGCTGAGGTTAGTTATACATTTCGACCCTGACGGGTTCGTCTGCGACGGACCATAAACCAGATAAGTAATGCAATGATCAGCACCAAGGCAATGCCCCCCGTAATTATGATGTTCCGAATATTCGGGACCTGTACGGTCAAATCCAGTTTATTCGTATTCAGTGGGGAGACGTGCCAAATAAGGGTTTTTCCATGATCTTCGACCAGATCTGCATTGGAATCCTGCACCTTGATCGGCAGTGTCAGCTTGAAATCAAAATTGACATCTTTCAACAGCAAGTTTTTGAGAAATCCGGGGACCTTGCTGATTTGGTCTTTGACTTCTCCATCAGGTATAGTCTGCAACAGGTCTGCTTCAGCAGCAATATGCAATTTGGAAGTGAAAAAGCCAGGTGTAGTGGATTGCTCCACCTTGATTCCATCAGGCAGATCCGACATGCTGAAGGTAGAGACGGTATTACTTTTCTCATAATGGGTTGTCGCTTTGAGTTGTGTCTGATCTCCCTGGTCTGAAACTTCGGCCTGGAAATTATTCTGTTTCAACGTATTTGCGAGCATTGTCATGAGATTTTCTTGTCCCATCATTCCCAAGGCTGAGTCGGTTACGCTGAGATTCAGATCCAGATCGGATGAACCGTCCATATTAACCGTGACATGAGCTTCACCATCAGCACAGGCGGATAGTATAAACAGCATAAGAGTTAGTGAAAAAGCGAATAATAGCTGACGAAAATAGGGTGTGCGAGTCGACATTCAGTTCAAACCTTTCTGCGTGTAATCCAATTCCAATTCATAGATTTATAGTATACACCGTATGTATGGCGGATGAAACTTTTGCGAAACTGTGAATCTGTGTTTTGAATATTTGGATGCAGATACGGTGGATGTGGAATAATCGAATTAGTAAGATGACGGTTGGAATTACAATGAAAAAGGACACAATATGTTGAGTGAAAATGAAGATTTCGTATTTTTGTCAATGTTCAGTCAATTCAAAATGGGTTTCACCGTGTAAACTGGTAGTAGTGTGAAGAAATACGGAGCAGGGGGGTTACATTCATGACATATATCATTATTATGGCAATCATTATGGTTGTGGGAATGGTCGGAATGGGCTGGTTCTACAAGATTATGGACAACGATCAACACTAGAGCGTATTAAGAAAAATGTCAAAAGACAAGCCTATAAGCTGGCTTCGCAATGGATGCGAGGCGGGCTTATTTGTATATAATGCCAAAAAGTCTAAATATAGCATGAAATAATGTCGGATTTAAGTGGTATGCTTGTATATGGAAATGTTTTACACTTAAATCTGTAAGCGTTTACATTAAAATTTATGGGAGGCTAACATTATGGGTTTGAAGATGAAGAAAGGATCAGGCAAGAAAGCATGGATGCTGCTGGTTATGTCATTACTGATTGCGGCCGTTCCAATTACAGCCAGCGCAGCATCGGATTCCACAGCGTACGCCAAACTTAATTTCAGCAACAACAAGTATTATATATTCAACAATAGCTGGGGAAGCTCAAGTGTCAGTGGCTGGTCCCAGTCCGTGTATGTGAACAGCAATACTGATCTGGGTTACGTTTGGAACTGGCCAACGACTGTGGGTGGAGTCAAAGCTTATCCTTCACTAGTCAGCGGCTGGCACTGGACAGAGGGCTACACACCAGGTAGTGGGCTGCCAACGAGATTGTCTGCGAACAAAAGTATCAATACCGGAGTAAGTTATTCTAAGGCGTCCAACACCACTGGGGAGTATAATAATGCGTATGATATCTGGCTGCACGACATCGGCAATGCGACCTGGTCAAGCACACCCACCGAGGAGATTATGATCTGGAACGATTGGACTTCCGGTGTAGGGCCTATTGGTTCCAAAGTGTTCTCGGATGTGTCCATTGGTGGACAAACCTATGATCTGTATCGCGGTGAGATTACCGACAACGGAGTGCATCAGTGGTGGGTATACTCGTTCCTGAAAAAGTCAAAATCCCCTAACAACTATAGCATCAATGTCAAAAACTTCACTGATTACCTCATCTCCAAAAGTTATTTTACCAACAGCAAATATGTCAGCAGTGTTGAATATGGAACCGAAATTACGAAAGGCAGCGGCCAGATCAATTACTCTAATTGGTACGTGAACGTTCAGTAACGGTCTGTTTATCACGCCTTTTCATGATTTAATGAGATGCTGCTCGGAGGAAAACCCATTTCCTGCTGATGCAGCATCTTCTACTTGTGAATTGTACCTAACATTCATCCGTAACATATGTAACGAGTGATGTAGCTCCATTTGACCGATGGACAAATATTTTTCGTAAAGTTGGGATTTTTAGGCTGCTCTTTTGTATAATAGGGTTTAGTTCAACTCGGGGAATCCCGAAATATGCCTAACAGGAAAGGGTGTACATAAATGAAATTTAGTGAGTATACGTATACACGTCCCGATCTGGAACAAATCAAAACGTCATTCCGTGAGCTTCTGAGTGGTTTTGAAGCCGCAACTACGGTTGAAGAGCAGAGTGGATATATGGACAAGATTAACGCTTTGCGCAGTGACTTTGAGACTCAGGCACAATTGGTCTACATCCGTCATTCGATTGATACCAATGATACATTTTACAAAGAAGAAAATGAATTTCTGGATGAAAGCTCTCCGATCATTCAAGAATACATCACCGATTATTATCGAGCATTGGTAAATTCCAAATTCCGTGCTGAACTGGAACAAAAATGGGGCTCACAGCTGTTCCAGCTGGCGGATCAGTCTCTGAAAACATTCAGCCCGGAAATTATCGAGGACCTTCAGAAAGAGAACAAACTTTCTACGGAATACAATCAGCTGATTGCTTCGGCCAAAATCCCGTTTGAAGGTGAAGAACGCACATTGCCGCAGCTGCATCCTTTTGAGTTGTCCACAGATCGCTCCATGCGAGAACGCGCATCGGAAGCAAGATATACGTTCATGGCTGAACATGAGGCTGAATTCGATCGCATTTACGACGAATTGGTGAAAGTGCGTACACAGATCGCGAAGAAGCTCGGATACCCATCGTATGTGGAACTCGGCTATGACCGTATGAACCGCACGGATTACAACGCGGAGATGGTGTCCAATTTCAGAGCACAAGTCCGTGATTATATCGTGCCTGTAGCGACGAAGCTCAGAGAGCGTCAGCGCAGCCGGATTGATGTGGATACCCTCTATTTTTACGATCAGGGCTTCAGCTTTAAGACGGGGAACCCGACACCTAAAGGGGATGCGGACTGGATCATTGACAATGGTAAGAAGATGTACGCTGAATTGTCACCAGAAACGGATACGTTTTTCCAGATGATGACCGACAATGAACTGATGGATCTGGTGAGCAAAAAAGGCAAGCAGGGTGGGGGCTATTGCACCTTCCTGAATGATTACAAAGTGCCGTTTATTTTCTCCAACTTTAACGGTACATCAGGCGATATCGACGTGTTGACACACGAAGCGGGCCACGCATTCCAGGTCTATGAGAGCCGTCACTTCGAAGTACCTGAGTACAACTGGCCGACCTATGAATCCGCAGAGATTCATTCCATGAGCATGGAATTCTTCACTTGGCCGTGGATGGAATTGTTCTTCAAGGAAGATACGGACAAATACAAATTCGATCACCTGTCTTCCGGACTGCTCTTCATTCCTTACGGCGTAGCAGTCGATGAATTCCAGCATTTTGTTTATGCAAACCCGGATGCAACACCAGCGGAGCGTAAGCAGGCTTGGCGCAATATTGAGAAGACTTATCTGCCGCACATCAATTACAAGGATAACGCTTATTTGGAACAAGGCGGATTCTGGCACAAACAGGGTCATATCTTCTCGTCGCCGTTCTATTACATCGACTACACCCTGGCACAAATCTGTGCATTCCAGTTCTGGAAACGCAGTAACCAGGATATGAAGTCTGCATGGGCTGACTACCTGACATTGTGTAAAGCCGGAGGAAGCCTGTCCTTCACAGGATTGGTAGAACTGGCAGGTCTGAATTCTCCGTTTGAAGACGGCTGCGTATCCTCTGTCATCGGAGATATCGAAGCCTGGTTGGACGCAGTAGACGATAAAGCGCTGTAAGCGAAAAATAAAAATAAAGGTCGAAGAGGTGAAAGGGAACGAGGAATACACCTGACGTTACAGCATTCTGAGGCAGGGCGGATTTGAATGTTTTTTTCACCCACCCTATACAAAGAATGCGAGGTTATACCATGTTGGTTTTACTGGATCAACCGTCCCAAAGGAAGCAATTGACGCCCTTCATCTCGGGTACAAACGGGCATGTGGTTATGGGTGGAGTACTTGCAGGACTTCAATGCGGGCGTGTCTATGCAGACCAGCTTCATGCTCCGAAAAGCGCCCTGATTTGGGCCAAAAACGAAATGTTTTACCTAATCGGAAGATCGGATAATGAACATTTCAATAGCCGTATCAGGGAGGTACTTGTTCAGGAGCTATTGCCTGAAGCGTTAGATGCTGGCGAAGACATGCTGAATCTTGAAGTTTACCCAGAGCCCGGCTCGGATTGGTCTCCAGTCCTGGATCACATATTCAACGGACGTTTGCGAGAAGGATTACGAGTTCCTTTTCAATTCAATCTTACGAAGTATGGACAGTGGCTGGAACGCAGTTCCAGCTCCTTGTTCGTCCCTCGTGGATATGAGCTTCAAGTTATCGATCGAGCTGCAATGCTGGAGGACAAAAGCTGTATCATTGAGCAGGAAATTTTGAAATTCTGGCATTCGGTGGAGGACTTTTTTCAATACGGAGTTGGAACATGCAAGGTGTATCAAGGGAAGGTTGTAGGTACATGTATCTCAGTGTTTGTCAGTGGCATTCACCATGAAACAGGCATCAACACCTACGATCCGATACACCGTGGCAAAGGTCTGGCTACGGCCATGGCAAGCGCTTATGTGCAATCCGTTCTGGAACGGAAGTGCGTTCCACACTGGACGACAGAGGATTTTCGTCATGATTCCATTACGATTGCGAGTAAGCTTGGTTTTGAACAAGGTAGAGCCTATCCCGTCTATTACATGCCGATCCAGGAGCTTCTGGATTGCTGAACATCATCTGCAGGGGCTGTCCTAAAGTCATGAAAATGACCAGGGGCGGCCCCTGTTTTTTGATTCGAGAGGCGAAACCTGTGAATCCAAGCTCAACAAGCTCTTTTTAATACACGCACAGATAAGCCGGTTAATGAAGAACAGTCATAATCATTGAATAATTCTTGGATAATTCAGTGCAAAAGAAACATTTATCAACTTAGTTGTGATTTATTTCACTATATCTGAAAACGGATTCAGTTACAATAAAGATAGTAAATCAGGGGTAACAGGAGGCTGGTTCAGATGGCAACACACGCTTATTATGTTCCGCCCGTGAACTTGATGGGTAGAGGATGTTTACACGAAGCAGGAAAAATGATTGAGAAAATGGGTATTCGCAAAGCGCTCGTCGTAAGTGATCGTCGATTGATTTCTTCCGGCGTTGCTGAACAAGTGCTGTCTATACTAAGAAAATCAGGGTTAGACTATGTGGTATATGATGAGGTTCAGCCTAATCCAACCTGTCAGAATGTACATGACGGACTTCACGTATTTCAGGATCATGGCTGTGACGCCATTATATCGATAGGCGGAGGTTCACCTCAGGATGCTGCCAAAGGGATTGGTATTGTAGCAACTAACGGTGGGCATATCCGTGATTATGAAGGTTTGCATCAATCGAAACACAAGTCCGTGCCGCTTGTTGCAATTAACACAACAGCTGGCACGTCCAGTGAGGTGACCATGAACTACGTGATTACAGATGAGGAACGCAAGGTGAAAATGGTGATGGTGGATCGAAACAGTCTCGTCGACCTGTCAGTGAATGACCCGGAACTGATGCTGAGCAAGCCAGCCAGTCTTACTGCGGCTACGGGCATGGATGCATTGACCCATGCCGTGGAAGCCATGGTCACGCCTGGTGGGTTTACGGTAACGAGCGCTACAGCAGCGGCTGCCGTTGAGCTGATCTTTGAATATTTACCCAGAGCCGTCAGGGACGGCAGTGATCTGGAAGCAAGAGAGCATATGACGTATGCGTGTTTTCTTGGCGGGATTGCTTTTAACAATGCAGGCTTGGGTTATGTTCATGCGATGGCCCATCAACTTGGTGGAGTCTATGATCTGCCGCATGGGGTATGTAACGCGATGTTGCTCCCTTATGTAGAAGAATTGAATGCAAAGCATGTGCCAGGTAAATTCCGTCATATAGCCAAAGCAATCGGTATGGATGTAAAAGGCAAACGAGATGAGGAGTGCTCGGAGTATGTGATTGAAGCCATTCGTCAACTTTCCAAGGAGGTTGGCATTCCTGAGAGACTGTCTGAATTGGGTGTGAAAGACCCTGATGTTGAATTGCTGGCGGATAATGCCATGAAAGATGCCTGTGCACCGGGTAATCCGTATCAACCTTCCAGGGATGAAGTGATGGAGCTATTCCGCAAAATCATATAAAGTTAAGAACAAAGAGAGAGCCAGAATATATTCTGGCTTTTTTGGTGTGTCAAGTGCTTCTGAGCCTTATGAATACGGATTCATTTCCTTCATTGGATAAAATAGTTTTATCTCGCAATGGTCATTATTTTTTGTTTGACAGAGGGGGTGCTTTAATCCATAATCAATCCATACTAAACACATAAGCTTTATTGGAAGGGGAGAGTCAGTCATGTCACAGTTTAAATCATCAACTAGAAAGTCATTATGGGTAGGAGCGTTAGCCGTTCTATTATTGGTAATCGTTAGCGGTTGCTCCGGATCGACCAATGATCCTGCTCCCAATGCAGCAGCCCAGCCTGGGACGAACCAAGGTACGGATGAAAATTCAAAGACGGACGAGACTGCAACGGGGGGGACTTTTGTATATGGTCGGCCGGCTTCCGTAACCTCGTTTGATTTGCATAATCAGATTACATCGAACAACGCTTTCGCCATTGATAAAGTATTTGAATCTCTGGTTGCTTTTGATAGCAAAGGCGAGATTGTGGATTGGCTTGCCAAATCGCATAACATCAGTGATGACGGTCTGACGTATACGTTTGTGTTGCGTGATGGCTTGAAGTTCTCTAATGGCACAGATGTTACGGCAGAGGATGCCGTATTCTCGCTGGAGCGGCATTTGAAGGTTGGTGGCCCGCTTGCAATATCCGCGAAGGTGGATACGATCAAAGCCAAAGATAGCCACACACTTGTAATTACACTTAAAGAGCCGTATACGCCGTTTATTTCCGAGCTGTCCAACTTCTCGAACGGTATTATTCCTAACAATTTTGGCGGAGTTACCGAGGAAGAATTTTTCAAGAAACCGGTAGGTACAGGACCGTTTGTAGTTGAGCAGTGGGACCCTGCAGGCGATGTGACCTTTACGAAGAACACTTACTACTGGCAAGAAGGAAAGCCATCGGTTGATAAGCTTGTTTACAAGCTGATAGAAGATGACAGCCAAGCAATCAATCAATTGAAAGCAGGAGAAGTGGACGCGATTGAGTCGCTGGCTCTGCAAAATGCCGATGAAATCAAAAATGGCGCGGATACAACTGTTGTAACCAACGGCAGCTGGGTGACAGAGCAATTGTTCTTTAACACGCTGGATAAGCATTTTTCGGATGTGCATGTTCGTCGGGCATTGGCTCTGGCACTTGATCGTGACGGTCTGACTAAGGCGCTTACCTTTGGTTATGCACAGACCGCTAATTCATTGCTGCCGACAACGATTCCTTACAATTCGAATGATACACTCAAGGCGCTGAATTTTGATGTAAATGCAGCCAAAGCGGAACTTGCCAAATCGGCCTTCCCTGATGGATTTACTACAAAACTGCTTGTAGCTTCAGGCAACAGCACCAGAGCGCAAGAAGCGCAAATCATTCAGGCAGCGGGGAAACAAATTGGCATTAACATCGAGATTGAATCGATTGAACTCGCTACCTTCCGTGAACGATTCTTTGCTTATGATTTCGCAGCGATGCTGAACAGTGGGCAAGCCGATTCTCCGGAAGCGAACTCAATCATTGCGTTCCAGACCGACCCTGATGGTTTCAGCAAATCTTACTGGACGCATTACACCAATGATGAAGTAACCAAGCTTTTGTATAAAGGCCAACAAACACCGGACGGCGATGGCCGTGCCGAAATATACTCCAAACTGCTTCAAACGCTTGCCGATGAAGTGCCTTACATTCCGCTTTATTATCCGGATATTCTGATTGGTGTTCGTTCTTCAGTAGATGGCATTGTTGTTTTGCCTAACGGCAGTGTGCGTTTTGAAGACGTTCGTATTCAGAAATGAAGAAGTTCTGGTTGATCAGTACTGTGGGAAGAGCGTTGGCAGTGATCCTTTGTGTGATGACAGCAGTCTTTTTTCTCATCAGAATGGTACCAGGAGATCCTGCCAAAATGATTCTTGGCGAGTACAGCACCCCAGAGGCCGTTGATAGCATGCACCATGCTCTCGGGCTGGATCTGCCGCTGGGGGAACAATTCATACGGTTTGTGAAGACACTGTTCACTCAGGGGGATACCGGCAACTCCATTATTAACGGAACCTCCACTAGAGAACTGATTGCTGATCGTGCACCCGTTACCTTGCTGCTCATTGCCATGGCATGTGCATTGGCAATTGTCATTGCTCTCGTGCTTGCTACACTGGCCGCTACACACAAGGATAAGCTGCTGGACCATTTGATACGTATTTTTCCTACGGTAACGCTAGGTATGCCAATCTTCTGGGTTGGCATCCTTTTGATTCTGCTGCTGAGTGTTCATCTTCACTGGTTTCCCGTTGGTGGAGTCGGCGAAGGGTGGTGGGGCACCTTATACAGTTTGACACTTCCCGCCATTACCGTAGCTTTTTCACAGATTCCAACATTGGTTCGTTCATTAAGAGCCCAGATGCTTGAAGTACTGGAATCTGATTTTGTAGTTACATTGAAGGCTGCGAGATTACCTAGCCGGGTCATTCTATTCAAACATGTCCTGCGCAATGCGGCACTTCCGACGCTGATCCTTCTTGGCGTTAATATCTCTTATCTCATTGGCGGCACATTGGTCGTTGAACAGGTATTTGGTATCAAAGGAATTGGCAGTCTTTTGTTTAGTTCCATTTCCAAACGGGATTTCCCGGTCATTCAAGGCATAGCCCTTTACTGTGCTGTATCTGTCGTGATCATCAGTCTCCTGATAGAGCTTCTGTCCAGGTGGCTAGATCCCAGAACGAAAGGAAGACCATGAAAACGATACGAATTGAACCTCAGTTATATGAAGACAGCCAAAACACCAGTCTCTTGAATCGCATATTGAAAACTCCTAGCCTGCTTGTGGGAAGTGTGATGTTTGCTGTGCTGATCATCTTGGCTGTGATCATACCGTGGGTGAGTCCTTATGACCCTTCGGAGCAAAATTTGAGTGCCTTTTTGCAACCGCCGTCTGCTGAACATTGGTTGGGCACAGACCAACTGGGACGTGATTTGTTCACTAGACTGATTTATGCCGCGCGAACCGACTTGAGCATTATGGTGCTGGCGGAAATTGTACCCTTTTGCATGGGCGTATTTCTAGGGATGCTCGCAGGGTATTACGGAAAATGGATTGATAAGATCATATCGTTAGTTACCGATACCCTTATCGCTTTCCCTTTTTATCTCATTGTCATTATCGTGGCTTTTGCCAGCGGAGCAGGTGAGCGGGGGATTTATATTACGTTTATGCTCGTTGGCTGGATTGTCTTTGCCCGTGTCGTCAGAGGGCTGAGTGCATCCTACCGCAAGCAGGAATGGATCGCATCCGCACAGACGTTGGGTTTGCCGGGAATACGGATTATCCTTCGTCATCTCCTGCCCAATGTATTGCCTCAGGCGATCGTTGTCCTCATGACGGATATGGTTGGGCTGCTGGTGGCGATTGTTACGCTTGGATACCTGGGCATTGGCATCGCACCACCGACCCCAGATTGGGGCACGATGATCTCGGATGGACAATCCTTTATCACGACAGCCTGGTGGCTCTCGGCAGTTCCAGGATTTGCAGTCGTTTACACGGGAATTGCTTTGTCGCTTGTCGGTGATGGATTGGCCGATGTATGGAGGAAAAAATAATGTCCACTGAACCGATTCTTGAAGTCAAGGCGCTATCTCTGTCAACCAAGTCAAATCAAAAATTAGTTCAAGATGTACATTTCTCGCTTGGGCGAGGGGAGAGCTTGGGATTAGTAGGTGAATCCGGCTCCGGTAAATCACTAACTCTTCGTTCCATTCTGGGACTGTTGCCAAGCGGTGTAGAGCAGACGGGTGGAACCATTCGAAGTGACGTGAACAGCGCGATGGTGTTTCAAGACCCGAGAGGTGCGCTCGATCCGCTCTGCCCCGTTGTTAAACAGCTGGCGGAAGTTGTTTATTACAGGCAAAAGTTAAGCAGGAAGGCCTCCAGGGTAGCAGCGCTGGAATTACTTGAACTGTTGGGGCTTCCCGACTCGTTGAAGCGTGAGGACCGATACCCTAGCCAGCTGTCAGGTGGGCAGTGTCAGCGGGTAGTCATTGCACTGGCCCTGGCGTGCAAGCCAGGCATTCTGCTCTGTGATGAGCCAACAACGGCTTTGGACGTTACTGTGCAGCGTCAAATTATGGAGACGATCCAACGTTTGCAGCATGAACTGGGATTCGCCATGGTCTTTGTAACACATAATTTGGCGATTGCAGCGACGCTGTGCTCGAAGCTGTGCGTGATGAAGCAGGGGCAGATTGTGGAGCACGGGGATTCGCTTAGCGTACTGCAAAACCCGCAAGATCCTTACACCCAGATGCTCATCAACTCGGTGCTTCCTTTACCGAAGCTTGAAGGGAGCGAATAACAATGGAACTTTCTTTGCAAGTTCAGAATGTCACGGTTCAATATGGTGACTTTACTGCGCTGGACAACATCACGCTAAATCTTCAGAGGCATACCACGCTTGGTCTTGTTGGTGAGTCCGGTTCGGGCAAATCAACCCTTGCGCGAGTCATTGCCGGTTTGATCACGCCGGATGAGGGGCAGATTTTGCTGGGGGATCAGCAATTAAAGAAGAAGAGAAGTCGTGAGCAGTATAAAAGCATACAGATGATCTTCCAAAATCCGGATGCTTCACTGAATCCCAAACATTCCATTCGCCAGATTCTTGCTGAAGCGCTGTTGTTTCATCGCATTGTAGACCGTTCACAGGTGGAGAAAAGATCGAGAGAGCTTCTGGCCCGTGTCCAGCTGGAAAGCAGGGCACTGGACAAGTATCCGCATGAATTCTCCGGCGGTCAGCGCCAACGTATCGCCATTGCACGCGCTTTAAGCGTAGAGCCGAGTCTGCTGATTGCGGATGAGCCTACGAGTGCACTCGATGTTTCCGTGCAGCGGAGTGTGCTCGATCTGTTCAATTCACTTAAGAGGGAACTTAATCTTACGCTACTGTTCATTTCTCACGATCTTGGAGTTATCCATGCCATTAGCGATACGGTAGCAGTCATGCGGCAGGGTCAGCTGGTGGAGATTAGTCCCAAAGATCAATTCTTCACACGACCTGAAACGGCATACAGCCGAGAGCTGTTGTCCGCAGTTCCAAAGATGCCGAAATCAAGTTCTTTAGGAGGTTTATATGAGCCAACAATATAAAGGAAACATCCCCCTTACCTTGTCGGAATACGATACGCTTACACAATTGCTCTCCAGGCTTTTGAATACAAAGTATCCTCCGGTGATCATTCCGGGAGAGGCTATCTTGGGTATAGAGGCCGTGGCAGCTGGAATATCTGCGCCGGGTCGTACAATTGTCAATGTCGTAACAGGGCCATATGGCAGTTTGTTTGGTCAGTGGCTTGAACGCGGAGGGGCAACGGTTATTGAAGTCAAAGTTCCTTTTGATGAAGTTGTACCTGTGGAGAAGGTCGCTGCCGCGATTGAAAAGCATCAACCGTCCGCACTATCCTTTGTTCAAGCAGAGGTGGTTACGGGTGGGTCGAATCCCGCAAAAGAAATCATACAGATTGCGCGTGCCCATAACCTGATTACGGTAAGTGATTCTGTATCAGCCATTGGAGGAGAGCCTCTGCTGGTCGATGAATGGGGCGTAGATTTTGTAGCTGTGGGTGCACAAAAAGCTCTGGCTGGGCCAAACGGCATCAGCGCAGTAAGCATTTCGCCGCGTGGATGGGAATTTCTCGAATCCAATGCGCATGCACCGCGCAACTCCATCCTGTCTTTGCTTGACCTACAGCCCTCCGGCGAAGGGTCTGCACCGGTCCGCGTTCCTCCCAACATTCCAACGCTGGAAGCCAGAGCACTGATTTTGGCTTTGACAGCTATTGAGTCTGAAGGATTGGAGCAGGTAATCAAGCGTCATGAACAGGCTGCGTTATCTGCTATAGCGGGAATTCAGGCCCTGGGTCTGGAGGCTTGGCAAAAAGATAACAGAACATATTCGACACTGACTACGACGGTTCGAATTTCCGGGGAGAAGAAGTTGCATATCGATCAGCCGATCGGCATCGTTGCTCCGGGGGATGGAGAACTTTTTGGTCAGCTTCTGCGAATTAATCATTTTGGAGTTAATGCGTCCTTGGCAGGTGTGGAGGAAGCTGTTGCGACCATTGCAGCATTATTGAATCAGGACCATGAGCAAGCCGTTCAGGCTGTTCGTCTCGTTTGGGGGGAATGAATATGACCCAGGTAAAATCGGAGGAACAAAGCTTCAAACATATCTTTATAGCAGGCATTGAGGGCAAACGGTTCGATGTCTCCATTCAAAATGGACGGTTTGCATCTGTTACAGAATCCGTGCCGCAGAATGATGGCTCATCGTCTACGGGTACAGATCAATGGATAAGTCCCGGAGTTATTGATCTTCATACACATCTGGCCTGGACAGACTTTGACCATGCGGATCAATTGAAACGGGACAGCCACGAGGTAGAAGTGATGCAGGCGCAAGCTTTTGCAGCTACCCTCAAGACGGGGGTAACCACGGCGCGAGATGCGGGCGGATTGTTACCAAGCACCGCTCGACATCTCGCTCAGCACTATCAACACCCCTTACGAGTTGAAACAAGCAGTGAAATGCTAGGAGCGGCAGATGCCCGTGGTGTAAAGCATCTAGAACAACGGCTGAACGGAATTTTTGATACAGGCGCGGGATGGGTTAAAATTATGGCTACAGGTGGACTGGGAACCCCTACGGAACAAGTGCTCGATCCTGTATTTTCGGAGGAAGAGTTCGCGTTCATCGTTCGCTATGCGCATGCCCACCATAAAAAGGTACTGGTTCATACCTGGGGTGGCGTGACGGTAGACTGGTCCATTCAGGCAGGAGTGGAGTCTGTGGAGCATGGCATGTTCTTAACTGAGGATCAGGCCGGCAGACTTGCCGAGTCTCGAACGGCCTTTGTCCCTACCACATCGATATATCGTATTGCCGCAGATCCGAAAGGCGTCCTGGCGTTGCCTATTGTTATCAGTGATCGTGCAGCGCGCGCTGCTGAAGCTCATTCTACAGCCATCGGATATGCCAAAAGAGCAGGAGTCCGTTTCGGTTTCGGTACCGATTACGCTACACCTTCACTTCATGGCTATAATTTGCAAGAGTTGGATACGCTGATCGATTATGGCTTGACCCGGGCAGAGGCGTGGCAATCTGCGACGACCAATGCTGCTGAGATTCTGGGTCGTGGTGACGAATTGGGGCAGATTGCAGAAGGCTATATTGCGGATGCTATTATTTTCAATGCCGATCCGTATCAAACGAAAAATGCAGATCAGCTGCGAGAGAGTATCGTGTCCGTAATTATTGGAGCGCAGAAACCATGAAATTGGTTTCTGCGTTTTTTTCTTTACTTGTGAATACAGTGAGCGCTATGTTGCTTTCGAAGGAGCAGGTTAGCTGGCGAATATTGAGCGATAATTAAATCCCCAAAAGTTTTCCAAAAGGATTTTGCAGACCCATCAGCGAATACAATATTAATAACAGCGGCATAAAGGAAGGAGTGATATCCACTTAAACTTTTGTCGAAGTTTTCCAGCAAGATTCCTCAGCCCGTTTCGTGTTTAATGTTATATAGGAGTAGTGTATTGCATTTCTCACGGGGTACACCTTAATTTTTACATCCACCTATCACCTCTACACAACAAGTACAGGCAATTCTGCACGTATCATCTACTTTCAGACATTACAAAGAACAACGTTCGGCTGCAATTCTAAGTAACACAGTCTGTACAGCATGCTCCTAATCATGACAAAAGTGTCCACACAACAGCATATCGGATTATGGGCTCTGAAATGATTTAGAACGAATGCACATGGAGGAGGCTGTAATGATGGCAAAAAAAGAAGTTGTAGCGATGCTGCTCGCTGGAGGGCAAGGCAAAAGATTAAAGGGACTGACCAAATCACTGGCCAAGCCTGCTGTTTATTTTGGCGGAACCTACCGCATCATTGATTTTCCTCTAAGTAATTGCTCCAATTCTGGCATCGACACGGTCGGTGTATTAACCCAATACGAACCTCTGGTGCTGCACTCCTATATCGGCATTGGCAGTGATTGGGATCTGGACCGCAAAAATGGCGGGGTATATGTACTTCCTCCTCATGAACGTGAAGATGGTAGTAACTGGTACCGCGGTACGGCGGATGCGATCTACCGTAACCTGAATTTTATCGAACAATTCGATCCTGAGCATGTGCTCATCTTGTCAGGGGATCATATCTATAAAATGGATTACGAGAAGATGCTTCAATACCATAAAGAAAAGGATGCAGATTGCACCATATCGGTCATTGACGTTCCGTTGGAAGAAGCTAGCCGGTTCGGGTTGCTCAACACCCACGATGATTATCGCATCTATGAATTCGAAGAAAAACCTCCTGAACCCAAGAGCACGCTTGCTTCCATGGGTATCTATCTCTTCAAGTGGGATGTGCTGAAACGCTTCCTGATCCAGGACGAACAGCAGGCATCCACCTCCTATGATTTTGGCAAAGATATCATTCCCTTGTTGCTTGAAAATGAAAAATCACTATACGCTTATCCGTTTGAAGGGTATTGGAAAGACGTCGGTACAATCCACAGTCTGTGGGAATCCAATATGGACCTGCTGGATGAAGAAACGCCGTTTAATCTGAACGATCCGGATTGGCGTATCTATACCCGGAATCCAAATCAGCCTGCGCAATATATTTCACCATCGGCGAAGGTGCGGAATTGCATCATCAGTGAAGGCAGTGTGGTACATGGTGAGGTTAAGCACTCCGTTTTGTTCTACGGGATCGAGGTGGGAGAGAACAGTTCCGTAACCGATTCAGTGATCATGCCAAAAGTGAAGATCGGTCAAAATGTACGTATTTACAAAGCCATTATTGCCGAAGGATTGGTGATCCCGGATGGAGTACATCTGTCGCCCGCCCCTGAGGATGAAAGTGATATATTGCTGGTCGATCAGGAAGAACTGGAACGTCAGCTTCTTGAGGGAATGACAAGCAAAGCCTAATCTAAACCCCAAAGGACGGTGCATGCGATGAAACCATTGATCGGAGTTATTAACCTTGACCATGAGCTTGAGGAATTGAAGGAATTGACGTACTTTCGCTGCGGAGCCGCGGTGCCTTATGCCGGGCGTTACCGTCTGATTGATTTTGTATTATCCAATATGATGAATGCTGGCATTGAGAGTATCGGTGTATTTGTGCGTCGTAAGTACCGTTCACTCATGGATCATCTGGGAGACGGTAAGCCGTGGGATCTGGATCGCAAGCATGGCGGTATGTTTATTTTACCACCGGACTGGAACGATCCAACCGATACGTCACAAGGGGATTTGCAGCATTTTCACAATAATCTCGATTTCTTCCGCCGGGGTTCAGGGCAATATGTAGTCCACGCAGGTAGTCGGCATGTAACCAAAGCAGATCTGCAGGATGTATACAGGTACCATATAAGCAAAGGCGCGGATGTAACGCTGGTCTGCAAAAAAGTGGATCAACTGCTGCCTGAGCATGACGCCTGTGTCAAAGTTGAAGATGACGGGAACGGTAATGTGGTGGACATTCACCAAAGCACCGATCACCCGAATATATATACAGAAATTTTCATTATGGAAAAAGAATTGTTCCTGCGCCAGGTGCAGCGCTGCATCGCTCATGGCGAAAGCCATTTCTTCCGTGATGTAATTCAGAAAAACCCGGATGGCTTGAACATTGCGGCGTATGCCTATGATGGCTATCACGCCGTGATCAATTCGATCGATAGCTATTACCGCAACAGTCTTGAATTGTTGAATAGCGGATTGTATGAGCAGCTGTTCAAGGAACAGCCTGTTCAAACCAAGATTAAATACGAGGCTCCAGCCAAATACCTGGACACTGCTGAGGTGAAACATTCCTTGCTCGCGAATGGCTGTATTGTGGGCGGAGAAGTTGAAGACAGCATCCTGTTCCGTGGGGTGCATGTGGCGAAAGGTGCCAAAATTAAAGGTTCCATTATTATGCAGAAATGCTACATCGGAGAAGGCGCCGTTCTGGAGAACGTCATTCTCGACAAAGATGTAAAGTTAAGTGGTGGCCAGACGTTGATCGGCGACCCGTCGAACCCGTATATTCTGGCGAAGAGTACTATTATCTAATACCAACACTTAACCGATATCATCTATAAATATATATAAAATAAAAATCCTGTAGGATGGATTTAAGGTTCATGAGCGAAAGTTGAAATGCAACTTCGATTGAGCTTGCCAACGTGCAAACGTAGTGGAGGGAACGAAATCGATTCTGAAGAAGCGTAGCGTTCGCCTTTATCACTGTATTTTCACATCTGAATAATAGAATAAAGAAAATACAGGGATAACAGCGATTGAAAGAACGATTCGTACCCGTAACGGCCACTTTGCAGAACATTGAGCACTTGAGTGTATGAACCGCCACCATCCTACAGGATTTCACCGGGAGGAACCTTCTTTTGTTTGACAACAAGGAAACGTTCAAGAGTATTTTTAGACGCAATCTGGTTAGCAAATTGGGCAAACCACTAGCAGAAGCAACGCAAGAGGATGTCTATCACGTACTTGGAAGTATGATTCGCGAATACGCGGGTCAAGATTGGGCGGCGTCGAATCAGGGGTTTAAGCAGCGCCAGGATAAACAGGTCTATTACTTCTCGCTGGAATTCCTGATTGGACGTCTGCTCGGCAACAACCTGTTAAATGTGAATGAATTGGAACTCGTCCGAGACAGTCTGGCTGAACTGGGCTTCTCTTTGGAAGAAGTGGAAGAGCAGGAGGCGGATGCAGGGCTCGGCAACGGAGGTCTGGGAAGACTCGCAGCCTGTTTTCTGGATTCACTGGCTTCCCTCGGCTATGCAGGACATGGATGCGGAATCCGTTATAAATATGGCTTGTTTGAGCAAAAAATTATTAACGGCAATCAGGTCGAATTACCCGATAATTGGCTCGAGAAGGGCAATGAATGGGAAGTGCGCCGTCCGGACAAAAAGGTGGAAGTGCAGTTCTGGGGCCGTGTGGAAGCCTATGAACAGGATGGACATTACCAATTTGTCACGAAGGATGCCGAATCAGTTGTAGCTGTTCCTTATGATGTGCCTGTGATTGGTTATGGCCAGCCCCATGTAAACACCTTGCGATTATGGAGTGCGGAGCCCAAGCGGGAGACTTCACTCGATACCCCTTCGAACTATTACGGATATCTGGATTACAGCCGTTCGGTAGAATCGATCTCGGAGTTTTTGTACCCGGATGATTCCCAATACGAGGGCAAGCTGCTTCGTCTGAAACAGCAATATTTCATGTGTTCGGCAGGCGTACAGAGTGCTTTGCGTACATTTAACAAGCTTGAGCTTTCGTATGATCGATTGCCGGATAAAGTGGCGTTCCATATTAACGATACTCATCCAACACTCGTGATTCCCGAACTGATGCGCATTCTGATTGATGTCAAAGGATATGGATGGGATGAAGCGTGGGATATTACAACCCGCACCGTATCGTATACCAACCATACAACGTTAAGTGAGGCGCTTGAAAAATGGCCTGTGGGCATGATCAGCAAGCTGCTGCCACGCATTTACATGATTATTGAAGAGATCAACAAACGTTTCTGCGGCATGCTGCTTGAACGTTATCCCGGAGACCAGGATCGTATCCAGCATCTGGCGATTGTTGCGAACGATCAGGTGCGGATGGCTCATCTGGCCATTGTGGGCAGTCATAGCGTTAACGGTGTTGCGGCATTGCATACCGAAATATTGAAGGAACGGGAAATGGCTCCGTTCTATGCACTCTATCCGGAGCGCTTCAATAACAAAACGAATGGCATTACCCATCGCCGCTGGCTGATGCATGCCAATCCAAAGCTGTCGAATCTGATCACAGATATGATTGGAAGTGAGTGGATTAGGGAGCCGGGCAGACTGAATGAGCTGGTAGGCGTTGCAGACGATGCTTCATTCCAGCAGCAGTACCATTTCATTAAACGTAATAATAAGGAGCGACTGGCCGCGTACATCCTGGATCATACCGGGAAGGCTGTCAATCCGGATTCCATCTTTGATGTACAGGTGAAAAGGCTGCATGGGTACAAACGGCAGCTGCTGAACATTCTGCATGTTATGCATTTGTATAACCGTCTCAAGAGCGATGCTTCGTTTGATATTGTGCCACGTACGTTCATTTTTGGAGCAAAGGCAGCGCCGAGTTATTATTTTGCCAAGAAAATTATCAAGTTGATTAACACGGTGGCAGATACGGTCAATCGCGATGTAGCCGTGAAAGATCGTCTACAGGTATTTTTCCTGGAAAACTACTCGGTTTCTCTTGCCGAGAAAATTATACCTGCTGCGGACGTTAGCGAACAGATTTCAACCGCAGGCAAGGAAGCCTCCGGTACGGGGAACATGAAGTTTATGATGAACGGTGCGTTGACCATTGGTACTATGGACGGCGCGAATGTGGAGATGGCAGAGCAGGTTGGTCAAGACAATATGTTTATCTTTGGTCTGAGTGCAGACGAGGTGCTTGAATATTACCGCTCCGGCAGTTATCGGCCAAATGAGATTGTACAGCAGGATGAACGAATTAGGGAGGTAGTGGAGCAGCTGGTACATCCGGGAACGTTCTGTGAGCGTGATGGTGAATTCTGGGATATCTATGATTCCTTGCTGGCCCATGGTGACGAGTACTTTGTATTGCGTGACTTTGCTGCCTACGCCGATGCGCATGCTGCCATTGATTTGGCATACCGCGATGTAGCGGGCTGGACACGTAAGGCGGTGCTAAATACCGCTCAATCCGGCATTTTCTCCAGTGATCGCACTATTAGTGAATATGCGACTGATATCTGGGGCATTCATCCGGTTTCCGGACACTGGAAAGGTTAAATAATTATTGTTTAACAATGAAATCCCCTTGTACACTAGGTGGATCTCTGTTGGGTTCATAAACCTTTGTCAGAGATCACTCCTTGTTGCACAAGGGGATTTTTGTATGAATCAGCCGATTGGTCGGGACACACTTTGTTTGCTATCACGCCGCCTTTCACGACGAAGGATGATCGGAACTGTGATCACTGCAGCGATCACCAACAACGGAGCTAATAAACCAGCGATGGGTAACGCCGATGCGCCATTCGCTGAGAAGACGCTCAAGTCCCAGAACCCGTGCAGGAATATGGAGGCCACGAGTGATCCGGTAGACCGCCGAGCGAGGTAGAAGATCGAACCGAGGCCAAAAGCGATCATTACCTGGAATAGGGCACCCGCTCCGATGCCCAAAAACATGTTCGGCAGGTGGAAGACTGCGAACATCGCTGTTGAGAGCAGCCAGACCCCGGTTTCCCCGAATCGGCTGCGCAGAGCAACCATTAACTGACCTCGATTGATCATCTCCTCATTGAAGCCGACCATGATACTGCCGAAAATGAGATACAGCCACATGAGGGGGGTGACACGGGTGAAATCACCGATTAGCATGTTCACGATCGCGATGACCATCATGATGATCGGGAGAGTCATTGTCGATCGAGAAAGACGCTGCCTTTCAACCAGGCTAGGACGCCACCATCCGTAGATCGTGACCATTGTGATGGTCAGCACGGCACCGCCGGACAGCGGTGCTATGTACCAGAGAAGAAGGGTCCGCTCACTCTCACCCACTCGCGTGTAATCAATGCCGTTGAGCAAGAAGATCGCGTAGAAGACTGCGCTGTATAGGAAATATGTGAGAACACCCCATCCTACGCGGGGACGAACCCGAAGGGCAGGGTCCAAAGTTTCTTGAAGCTTGTCCCTATTAATTGACATGTTAAACACTCCCACTATCCAATAATATTTTTTTATTTGCTCATTTTTCTTATGATTTTAACTTCGATTAAGTCAAGATATAGTCCCGCAAAGCCTTTGGTAACAGTGCCGACAATTTTGCGGAGTTTCATACCGAGGATGCGAACGTCCAGCCCTTTCATTTCACCCCACCTTCGACGCGCGCTTTTAAATGGTTAGGACCATGCGTCCTCCTTCCCGTAAATTCTATTATCTCTTGTGTTAATTCTTCGAATGATCCAGAAATCCAACAAGAAGCTTCGGTGACGAGGAGCATATTTTGATTACTGGCTTATTTAAAATTCTAGTTGCCCAAGTTAAATAGAAGCTAACCAAATGGATAAAAACCAGCTAAATTTTCACTGCTGTAGTTTAGGTTCTGTTTAGGTAACGATGTGGTATAAAGGATGAGGCAGACTGGGCCGAAGTCTAACTATGAACGAAGGGAAGGACAGGATTTTGAGGTGACAGATATACGGAAGTCCACGCCTGAGCAGCTGGACATGAAGATCTGTATCCCTTTAAAATAGACCTACCGCTCTGCGGGAAAAAAAGTCGGAGGAATTCAGACAATGAACGAACGTTCGTGGCTCCACTCCAGGTGGATGCTTGCTATCGTTGCCTGCATGGCAGTACTGTACACGTTGATTATGGGCAACTTGCTATTTGTCAGCGGGAGGACGCCTGGCGTGAATTATCAATATAATCTGGTACCATTAGAGACAATTAAGCCCTTACTTTTTGAAAAGAACAGATACCATACGGAAGCCTGGGTGAAGAATCTGTTCGGAAACATTGTTTTATTCATACCGCTTGGAATATGGATACCATGGTTATTCCGCATGTGCCGAAAGTTTTTACTATTTACAGGTATTGTTGTAATGCTTTTGTTAGCTGTTGAGATTACGCAATTGATTACCCGTGTTGGTTCGTTTGATGTCGATGACATTATTTTGAATACGTTGGGTGCCTGGATTGGATACATAGGGTTTACCTTATTCATATATTCACAGAGAAAGACTCGAAAATAAACTGCGAATAGCGGTCAAAGATCGGGTCTTTTTGTGTTCATGGATCTTTTCTGTTTATAAGAAGAGCATTTCGGATAAAACATACTAACGGGTTATATAGTAAAGAGTAAAGAAAGCGAGGTGGTCTATATCGTTTGGTGGAAAGAGAGTGTGGTGTACCAGATCTACCCCAACAGCTTCAAAGATTCCGATGGGGACGGTCAGGGTGACTTGCAGGGGATATATGATAAGCTCGATTATTTGACTGATCTGGGCGTGGATGTAATCTGGATCTGTCCTATTTACGATTCACCTAGTCATGATAACGGATACGATATCCGTGATTATTACTCCATTTTACGTAAGTACGGCACGATGGAGGATTTCGACCGTTTGCTGGCGGAAGCGCACAAGCGTGGTCTCAAGATCATGATGGATCTGGTACTGAATCATACGTCGGATGAACATGCGTGGTTTGCCGAGTCACGTTCATCGAAAGTGAACCCGAAACGGGATTATTATATTTGGCGTTCAGGTAAAAATGGTCAGGTTCCAAACAACTGGGAGTCCTACTTTGGGGGTTCTGTGTGGAAGCATGATCCGGAGACGAATGAATATTATTTGCATCTCTATACTGAACACCAGCCTGACCTGAATTGGAACAATCCACAGATGGCAGAAGAGATGTATGAGATGGTGCATTGGTGGTTGCAAAAAGGTGTGGATGGTTTCCGTTTCGATGCGGTGGCCCATATCGCCAAGGCAGAGGGGTTACCCAGCGCACATAATCCGGATAATCTGCCGGTCGTTCCTGCGTACCAGCTTTTTTCCAACCTCGAGCAAGTACATTCGATTCTGAACAAACTTAACGACATGATCCTGAAGCCTTATGGTCCAATGACTGTTGGGGAGACTTCCGGGCTTGGACCGGAACAAGCGCTGGCCTATGTTGGGACAGATCGGAATGAGCTCAATATGGTGTTCCAGTTTGAGCATATGTTTGTGGATGCTCAATCATCCGGAATCGGCAAATGGAACTATCGGGAATGGAGGCTGCCCGAGTTGAAAGAAATAATGAGCCGCTGGCAAACCGTACTGCATAACAGAGGCTGGAATGCCAATTACATGGGCAATCATGACCAGCCGCGCCCAGTATCCCGTTTCGGTGATGATGGAAAGTACAGAGTGCGCTCTGCCCAAATGCTGGCTACGTGGATGCTCACCCTGGAAGGTACTCCCTACATTTATCAAGGGGAAGAGATTGGCATGACCAATGTTGCTTTTCCTGATATTGAGGATTATCGTGATATTGAAACGATGAATTATTATCGGCAGCATATTGGTCAGGGGCGAGCGAAACATGAAGTCATGCAAGCGATCTGGCGCAAGAGTCGTGATAATGCACGTACACCGATGCAGTGGGATGATACGAAACATGCCGGATTTACCGATGGTGAGCCATGGATTCAGGTGAATGCGAACTATCCTGAGATTAATGTGGAGGATGCCGAACGTGATCCCCAGTCCATTTTGCATTATTACCGTAAACTAATCGCTCTTCGCAAACAACATAAAGTACTCATCTATGGGGCATATGAGCTGCTTTTGCCGGATGATCCCGATATTTATGCCTATACCCGGACGCTGGATGATGAGCAGATGCTGGTTATTCTGAATTTCCGGCAACATGAGCCTGAGATGCAATGGCCTGAAGGGTGGAACGAGGAGAATGCCAAGATGGTCATCAGCAATGTCAGTAAACGATATTCCACCGATAAGGGCGAGATTCTTCTTCAGCCTTATGAAGCACGGGTTTATCGAATGCAGCGATGAGGCGTTATTTTGCTTTGGCGAAGAGTTTTGAATTATAATATAGGTTGAAAATCAAACTAACGAACGCATATGTCAGGAGGATACCAAGTTGCTGAATATTACTTACCACGGACACTCCAGTGTACAACTGGGCACAGAAGAGAAGTCGTTAATCATTGATCCTTTCCTGCGTGGCAATGAACTTGCTGTCACCAAACCGGAAGACATCAAGACCGATGCCGTTTTACTGACACATGCACATATGGATCACATTTTGGATGCTGAACCGATCGCCAAAGCCAACAATGCCAAGGTGGTTGCGATTGTGGAACTGGCTACATATATGTCCTGGAAAGGTCTGGACACTCTTGGCATGAACATGGGTGGAACGGTGGATCTTGGTTTTGCGCAAGCCAAAATGATTCAGGCTTTCCATACATCCGGGATCGTGCTGGAAGAGGAACAACGGATCATGTACGCAGGATTGCCTGCAGGATATATTATTAACATTGGTGGCAAAACCATTTTGCATGCCGGTGATACTAGTCTGTTCGGTGATATGAAAATGATTGGCGACCGCCATGATATCGACGTTGCACTATTGCCTATTGGTGGACATTTCACCATGGGACCGGAGGATGCTCTGCAGGCTGCTGAATGGTTCAATGCCAAGCTGACGATTCCAGTACATTATGATACGTTCCCGGTGATTCGTCAGGATGCCGAGAAGTTTGTGGAGCAGCTTGCTTCCAAAGGTCTGGAAGGCCGTGTGCTGGCACCGGGACAATCTCTTACCTTGTAATGCTCTATTAATCACTGTTCAATCATAAAAGCAATACAAAGCTAAAGACGAATATCACGTCAAGATAACTGACGTGATATTCGTCTTTTTTCGGTTCCAAGTTCAATTTAGCACGCCTCAGTTGGTCCGAATGACAAAATCTTGAAATCCCATTGTTGAGGTTCGAGCTGCAATGTTATAAAAAATTACACGGAAACCAAACGGAAATCCGAATTGACCGAAAAACAGGGGGAGCGTTCATGTCATTTGTGAAATCATTGTTTTTTCAAATTATTGTAGCGGTTATCATCGGGATTGGTGTAGGCATTCTGTGGCCTGATCTGGGCAGTCTGCTGCAGCCGCTCGGAACAGGTTTCATCAAGTTGATCAAAATGATCATTGCTCCATTAATCTTTATGGTGATCGTGACAGGCATTGCCAAAATCGGTGATCTGAAATCAGTCGGACGCATTGGGTTTAAAGCCATTCTGTGGTTCGAAATCGCTACGACGGTTGCGCTGGTCCTTGGACTCGGCACAGCGAACCTGCTTCGTCCGGGTGCAAGCATGAACGTGGACCCCTCGACCCTTGATGCAAGTGGCATCGAAGCCAAAACCAATGGCTCTGAACTGCCGCATGTCGTCGACTTTATCATGAATATTATTCCAACAAGTGTTGTAGATGCATTTGCACAAAATGCATTGCTGCAAGTGCTGCTCGTTGCCTGTTTGTTCGGGGTAGCCTTGGCAGCAACGGAAAGTAAGGCGAAGGAGAATGTGCTGACGCTAATTGAAAATGTACTGGGTATCTTGTTCCGTATTATTGGGTACATTATGAAACTGGCACCGATTGGAGCATTCGGAGCCATGGCATACACTGTTGGAGCATATGGTGCATCCACGCTGTCCTCCTTCGGCTTGCTGATTATTGCCTGTTACGAGCTGCGTTACTGTTTCTGGTGATGCTTGCACTAGCTGCCTGGTGGATTACAGGACTGAACTTTTTGCAATTTGTAAAATATACACGTTCCGAAGTGATGCTGGCGATTGGTACAGGCTCCTCGGAAGTCGTTATGCCTCGCATGATGGACAAGCTGACCAAAGCAGGCTGTGATCGTGCTGTCGTCGGCCTTGTGGTTCCAACAGGGTACTCCTTCAATCTGGACGGAGCCTCGATCTACCTGTCGCTGGCGACCGTTTTTCTGGCCCAGGCGGTTGGCATTGATCTGACACTGGGACAAGAGATTACGATTTTACTGGTGTTAATGCTTAGCTCCAAAGGAATGGCGGGTGTACCTGGCTCCGCATTCCTTGCTTTGTCTGCTACAGCAGCGGCTCTGAATGCATTCCCGGTAGCTGCTGTTGCCTTACTGCTCGGTGCGGATCGTTTCATGGACACCATGCGAGTATTCACGAATCTAATGGGTAACTGTGTTGCGGCATTTGTCGTGGCGAAGTGGGAAGGGCTGCTGGACCAAAAACGTATGCGGGCTGTACTGTCTGGCGAGATCAGTGCCGAAGAGCTGGAGAGAGAAGAACAAGCGTCGATATCCTCGGTGAAGTTGAACAAAATGGAACAGGGAAAAGGAATGGTTTCGACGGACATGCTGTAATAAACAGGAAGTGAAAGGGCTTCGTATGAACTTTTAACTGATCCTATCTTTAAATTTGAACCGTCTGTTTACCCGCATGAAATCATGGGGTAACAGACGGTTTTTTCGTTTCAGATACAGATATCATGGAGTTCTCGAACGCATGCAGCAAAATAATTGTTACAGAGGAATCATTAATGGGGAATGTGTAGAAGAGGGAAAAGATAGCATATTGAAGTTTCAACTTGTATATACATGTTTAGTTATGTAATATATAAATGGAGTTAGGCCAAGAGAACCACATAAGCAATACAATTTATTGGAGGCGTTAACATGAGTTCAACCAACACAACTTCATCATCGTGGTGGAAAACTTCCACGGTGTATCAGGTATATCCCAAGAGTTTCAACGATACAACTGGATCGGGCACCGGAGACATTCGGGGATTGACCGAAAAGCTGGATTACTTGCAACATCTCGGTATTGATATCGTGTGGCTGCAGCCCGTATATGTCTCTCCACAGCATGATAACGGTTATGACGTAGCGGACTATTATCGGATTAATCCTCATTTTGGTACGATGGAGGATTTTGACGAACTGCTTAAAGGTCTGAAGGCACGTGACATGAAGCTGATGATTGATATTGTGGTGAATCACTCTTCTACGGATCATGAGTGGTTCCAGCAATCGCGTTCTTCCAAGGATAACCCATACCGCGATTATTATATTTGGAAGGACCCTGCTCCGGACGGCGGTGTGCCGAATAACTGGCAATCCAAGTTCGGCGGACCTGCTTGGCAGTATGATGAGCAGACAGGACAATATTTCCTAACGTTGTTTGACAAAACACAGGCTGATTTGAATTGGGAGAACGAGCAAGTACGCAAGGCAGTACGGGACATGATCAAGTTCTGGGCGGAGAAGGGTGTGGATGGTTTCCGTATGGACGTCATCAATCTGATCTCCAAGGACCAGCGTTTCCCCGACGATGATGGTAGCGTTTCCCCAGGCGACGGACGTAAGTTCTATACCGATGGACCACGTGTGCATGAATACATTACAGAGATGTATGAAGAGGTGTTTGGACCACATAATATGGTAACGGTTGGGGAGATGTCTTCGACTACGCTGGAGCACTGCATCAAATATTCAAACCCTGCTTCCCGGGAATTCTCGATGACGTTTAACTTCCACCATCTGAAAGTGGATTATCCGAATGGACAGAAGTGGGAACTGATGCCTTACGATTTTGAAGCGATGAAACAGTTATTTAGTGAGTGGCAGACAGGTATGCAGGCAGGTGGCGGATGGAATGCGTTGTTCCTGAATAACCATGATCAACCGCGGGCGTTGTCTCGTTTCGCAGATGATGGCGATTATCGTGCTGAGAGTGCCAAAATGCTCGCTACGACCATTCATGGCATGCAGGGAACACCTTACGTATACCAAGGCGAAGAGATCGGGATGCCGAATCCAGTCTGGAACGACGTTAGCGAGTTCCGTGATATTGAATCGACCAATATGTATCGACTGCTTCAGGAAGAACGGGGCAAATCCGCGGAGGAAGCATTCCAAATTGTGAAAGAGCGTTCCCGAGACAATTCCCGGACACCGATGCAATGGGATGGAAGCGAGAATGCCGGATTTACAACGGGTACACCGTGGATCAAAGTGGATGAACGATATCCGTCGATTCATGTGGCTCAGCAGATGGCTGACCCGAATTCGATCTATTATCACTATCGCAAGCTGATTGCTCTTCGCAAACAGGTTGGTGTGCTGACCGACGGTCTGTATGAACGTTTGGACGATGCACATCCGGATGTATTCGCATACGCGCGGACCAATGGAAGCGAAACGCTGCTAGTGGTATCGAACTTCAGCAAGCGGGACGTAAAATTTGCTTTCTCTGAAGCCGTCTGGAATGACCACATTGCAGGTAAATCAGCAGAGCTGCTGATTGGCAATACGGAGGTATCGCCTGCACTCGAGCAAGAAATCTCCCTGAGCCCGTATTCATCCTATATGTGGCTTGTACCGCAACAGGACTAATTCACATTATATAAATGGGAAGTGACAATATGGCAATTGATAAAAAACAGGTTGAGGAGATCGTACGCGCGGTCGGCGGCAAAGAAAATATTGAAGCTGCAACGCATTGTGTCACACGCCTCCGTTTTGCCCTGTACGACGAAAGTAAAGTAGATACGGAAAGTCTGGAACAGAACGATCTCGTCAAAGGCCAGTTCTCCTCTCAAGGACAATTTCAGGTAGTCATTGGACCTGGGCTTGTGGATAAAGTGTATGATGAAATGATTCAGATTACCGGAGGCGAACGTGCTTCCAAGGATGACGTGAAGGCTGTTGCGGGTAAAAAGCAAAACCCGATTCAGCGTGCGATCAAAACGCTATCTGACATCTTCATCCCGATCCTGCCAGCCATCATCACAGCCGGTCTCTTGCTCGGTATTAATAACATTCTGACAGGGCCAGGCATATTCTTTGATGGAAAATCACTGGTGGATGTATATCCAGCATGGAAGGATCTCGCATCTATTATTAATACCATCGCGAGCACAGCCTTTACCTTCCTGCCTGCGTTAATTGGTTGGTCCGCTGTAACAAGGTTCGGCGGCAGTCCGTTGCTCGGGATTGTACTTGGTCTGATCCTGGTTCATCCCGACCTATTGAGTGCTTATGGCTATGCCAATGCAGTCAACGAAGGCACCGTGCCTACGTGGAATCTGTTCGGTTGGCATATTGAGAAGATCGGTTATCAGGGGCAGGTTCTGCCGGTATTGGTATCAGCCTATCTGCTTGCCAAGCTGGAGATTTTCCTGAACAAAAGGGTGCATGATTCGATAAAACTGCTGGTCGTTGCACCTGTCACTTTATTGATTACAGGGTTCTTGGCATTTACAATCATTGGTCCGGTTACATTTGCCATTGCGAATGGAATTACATCCGGCTTGATCTATATTTACGATTCATACGCGGCTCTGGGCGGTCTGATCTATGGTGGACTGTACGCATTGCTCGTTATTACAGGGATGCACCATACGTTCCTGGCGGTCGACGTACAGCTGATTGGTAGCCAGGGCGGAACGTTCCTGTGGCCGATGCTGGCGCTGTCCAATATCGCGCAAGGTTCAGCCGCACTTGCCATGATGCTTGTGCTTCGTGAGAAGAAAATGAGAGGACTGGCTGCAACTTCATCCGTCTCCGCCTTCCTCGGCGTAACCGAGCCGGCGATCTTCGGGGTGAATATCCGTTATCGTTACCCGTTTATCTTCGGTATGGTCGGTTCTGCGATCGGCGGTGTACTGCTTACGATGAATAATGTTCAGGCCACCTCTATCGGTGTAGGTGGCGTACCGGGATTCCTGTCCATTTTCCCGAATAAATGGGGAGTATTCTTCATCGGTATGGCGATTGTATTGGTTGTTCCGTTCGTGCTGACTGTTCTTTTTGGAAGAGCGAAGTTGAGAAAAGAAGACCGCAACGCAGATCAAGCTACTGTAGCTGGTGGTCAAACACCTTCAGCGAAATCCGCTTCTAGCACAACTACAACAAATGCAGTTGCAGAGCCACGCACACGCAGTGCTGCTCAAGTGGCGGATGAGCCTGTGAATACACTGGAAATCATGGCACCATTAACAGGTAAAGCTGTTCCGCTTGAACAAGTACCTGATCCAGCGTTTGCAGAGAAACAAATGGGTGAAGGGGTTGCCATTGAACCTTCTGGCAATCAGGTCGTTGCCCCGTTTGATGCTCAGGTTGCCCATGTCATCAAGAGCAAACATGCAGTCATTCTTGAGCACGCGAGTGGTTTGCAGATTCTGATTCATGTCGGGATTAATACGGTATCGCTCAAAGGCGAAGGTTTTAACATGCATGTTGAAACTGGAGAGAAGGTAAGAGCTGGGCAAACGTTGCTTGAATTCGACCGTAAAGTGATTGAAGCTGCGGGATATCCGCTCATTACGCCAATCATTATTCCGGATGGTCAGGACATGGTTGATCGGGTGGAGGTCACTACAGGTGATGTTACATCCAATCAGAACGGTGTGCTTAAAGTTCATTTGAAAGGTTAAGTATACGAACAAATGGGGAGCTGCGATATTCGCAGCTTCTTTTTTCATCTCGCTACCGAGATAAAGCTGAACACATACCAATTTGTATGGTTTTACTCTTTATAGATTCGTTTTTTTTATTTATATCGTGGTAAACTGTATCTAGGATACATGTGGCAAAATCTCATGTTCACAGCGATCGGAAAGCTTGTTTATCAGGACTATGCATGTTCAGGTTGAGAAGTTCATATGGTTCAAAGAGAGTGGCTAGTCAATGGACGGAGGGGGAGAGCCATGACTCGTGTTGCGGTAATGGTCATTCATGGTCTGGGTATGCAAAAGGAAAATTATGCGGATACACTGATTTCGCGTTTGCATAAGGAATTGGATCAAGTTATGGTGTTGCCGGGAGCAGCCAAACAGATGCTGGATATTGAGCCTGTATTTTGGGCTGACGTATTTGAGGATCGGGAAGAGGCGCTGTTTCAGCAGCTTGTCAGCTCTCAAGGATTGAACTATCAAGTGTTACGTCGATTTGTAATACATTATCTGGCGGATGCCGTCGCGTATCAACCTGTGGAAAATCAAGGGCATAACTATGATGCGGTACATTATACGCTGAATCGGGCGATGCACGCACTTGCACAGCGGAACGGGCCAGAAGCTCCACTCTGTATCATTGCACATAGTTTGGGCGCGGTGATTGCAAGTAATTTTTTCTATGATCTGCAATATCCGTCTACTCGTACACCTTCCATCGTGGATGTTACTTCCGCATTGGAACGGGGAGATACCTTAACGAACTTTTATTCCTTTGGAACGACGTTGCCATTATGGAGCTTACGGTATCAAGATTTTAGCCGGCCGATTCAGGTGCCTTCACCACTGGCAGGTCAGTACTTTCCTGGGCTGGAAGGGGAATGGATTAACTTTTATGATCGGGATGATATTCTGGGTTACCCGCTGCGCCCTATTGATCCTGCCTATGAGGTAGCGGTCAACGAAGACGTGGAAATTAACTCTGGCGGTGTAATTGGGAGCTGGAATCCGTTGAGTCATGGTGGATATTTCTCGAATGGAACCATGAATCGGAGAATCGCACAAGGTTTGGCGCGAACATGGACGTGGGTGAATCGTGGATCAGGTTAAATACGGGAAATGGAAGGAGGACCATAATTATGGAATGCAGGACAGGCTGTGCCGCATGCTGTATCGCAATTTCGATCTCATCGCCGATACCCGGGATGGCTAACGGCAAGCCCGCAGGTGTGCGTTGTGTACAGCTGACGGAGGACAATCGCTGCGGAATCTTTGGTCAGAAAGAACGCCCCGCTGTATGCAGCGGATTACAGGCCTCGGAAGAGATGTGTGGCAGCACGGACCAGGAGGCGTTTGAACGTTTGAGCTGGCTGGAGCAGGAAACTGCCCCGAGTTCAGCGTGACAGAGTTGTTTTGAGGGAAAAGGATAATTATACTTAATATGGAAGGGGATTGAGATAAGAAAGGGGTATGGGATGAATGGAACTTGCCAAGCGGTTTGTAATGATCGTTTTGAATATGATTGGAGAACTGTGGATGGGCTTCTACAGGCGAAATTCAGACTTCTATGACAAGCAGACATCAGGGGCAAAAAGCAAACTTGGCTATTATGCATTTATTATTGGGGCGACCGCTGTAACCGTGTGCATTGTGAGCTGGATGTATAGTCAGGTTTATTCATAAAATGAGCAAACACATAAAAGAGAGTATCCGTACGCTGGAAATCAGTCGGATACTCTCTTTGGTATGTCCACTTCCTATTTAGGTGACCGAAGAGTGGGTGCTCACCTCTTTTTTCCTCAACATATGCATGAGAATTATCTTAAGGAGCGAAGAGACGATAAAGAAAATAAATAAGATGCGAAACAACTGATATCCGGAGACCACCGATAGGTTGGCATTGACTTCATGAGCCATGATACTCATTTGGTCCATTCCGCCAGGTGCCATGCTCAGCAATGATGTAGCCGCCGAGAGGGAGAACATCTTCATTAATATATAGCTCAAGCCAAGCGAACCTGCAATGAGGAGAACACTGCTCGTGATTGCGAGTGTTATGGTTTGCATTTTGCGTTGCAGCTGCTGAGGACGAAGCATCAGACCCACATGACTGCCAATCATCAATTGCGAAATGTTAAGCAGGGACGACGGCAGATTGGGTGTGTGCATTGTTGTGCTTAATTGAATAACACACATGACGATCATGGGCCCAAGCATAAACGCTGTCGGAAACCGAAGCTTGCGTGCAATCCACGCACCAGCGACACAGAGCGGGGCATAGAGCAAGATTTCGGGAAAGAGTGTTGCCCAAGTTGTTGTCTCGATCATTGGTTGGTGCAAGCCTCGACCTGTCGTTCCGCCGATCCATGGACTAAACAGCAGGAACGGAACACAGAATACAATCATGATCAGGCGCGTGACCTGCAAAAAAGTAACGAGCGTCAGATTGATGGATTTCATCTCATCCGCAAGGGAGACCATCTGCGACAGCCCACCAGGAATGCTGCCAACCAGCAGGGAGGGAAAGTCAAAGTCTGTCAGCTTTGAAGCAACATAGGCGGTCAATGTACATAATCCGATTAAGAGCAGGGTCATGAGCAACATCATAGGTAACTGGTGCAGAATGCCTTGCAGTGCTTCTCTCGTCAGTGTTAATCCGATGGAGTAACCCACGATTAGAATACCATAGTCCCGAATGGAAGCGGGCCACATGAGCGGCAGCTTGGCAATCTGTGAACCAACCAGCATAAAAAACATCGGGCCAAGAAGCCAAGGAATAGGAGTATGGATCACTGTAAATAGTAACCCGCCAAGAATGGAGACACCCAAACTTAGAAAAAACCGAAAGACAACGTGGGAACCGAGCTTGTGCATCAGTTCCATCCGCGTTGTCTTCCGGCTGCATGAGGTAGATTGAAGTACATGTAAGATCACTCCTGATGATATGATACAATGATTGATCCTTGGACGGTGATTGGTTCATTACGAAGCAGGACAGGTAGCTGATTTATCCACTGTCCTGCTGAATGGTTATCATTTATCTGTTCGCCGCGAGAACACGGGCAGATGGCTTCGGTTCTTTGAACATCATATAGTACATCAGCGATGAAATCACGTATAAACTGCCTGTAATGCTGAACGTGATCGCGTAACCCCAATACGTGCCATAAGTGGTTACGAGGTAGGATTGAACGGGTCCCATCGTAGCCCATCCAATCATAAAGGCGGTCTGCATCAGTGAATTGGCGATTCCACGGCGTTTGTCCGATACTCTGTCCACCAGAATGGCGGATTGAATCGGATTAGCTGCATTCATCAGCGCTTGTCTGAATAAGAAACTCACCGAAGCGATGAGCAGCAGATTCGTGAAGCCGGTCAACAGCAGGAAGGGCAGTGACATGATCTGAAAGATGACGACAGCTCGAACACTGCCCACCTTGGCCGCAAGTGTAGGTCCAATCAGCATCGATACAATGGTCATGATCTGACCTAATGAAATGAGTAGACTCATGGCACTTAAGGATACCGAAAAACGGTTGGTGAAATACAGATTCAAATAAGGCACAACCAATCCAGAACCAAACCCAATTAATAATTGGGTTATGACAAATTGACCGATCAAACGGGAATCTTTCTTTTGGTTAAGAGTATCGTTATTACTGCCTTGTTCTACGGAATGAACGACATCCTGTTTGCCATCGGTTGCAGATGTTGCAGATTCAATGACAGGTTGCGCCGGAGTATCCGCTTGCGGAGCCTTCTTATCTTCGGATACAAATAACATCGGAATAAACGCAACCAGTGTAGCTGCACCACCTACGAACAATACTGTCTGCAAACCCGTAACTTTGGCAAGGCCGGCCGTATGAAGCAGGTCTGCAAAAACGCCACCACCTAAGCTGCCGAGTACCTGAGAAGCGAGTACGAGGGAGGAGTAGTAGCTGAACATCTTCAGTCGTTGACTTTTCTTCACATTCTCAGCGAGGAAAGGAATGGCCAGTACTTGAAATACGCCAGCGAAAAGTCCTGAAAATACAGCAAACCAGATCAGTCCGCTGGCAGAATAATCGAAGGAACGGCCAATCAGAAAGATTCCGCTGAACAATGCGCCGGTAATCAGCAGCCGCTTTCGGCTGAAGAAATCGCCGCATAGTCCGATGGGAACAAACATAATCGCTGTCGCAAGTGATTGAATACTCACAATCTGGCCGTTCATTGTATCATTGTAGCCTAGACCCTGAATGTACAAATTGTACAAGACAGAGAACATGCCATTTCCGATCTGATACAAGATGCTTGCCAGAAAAAACAATTGAATATTGCGGGACCAGCCCCGAATTTCAGCATGAATCTGTTGTAGAAGTCTCAAGTGGTTTCCCCCAGTCTGCCTGTGCAGTGATTTTAGTTTAACAGGAATGGGGGATTTGAGGAAGAATTGACCACCGTTTATTTTGCAGTAGGGGATTCCAGCACTCGGGCAATCACGAATCCATCGTAGCCTTTAGTGCCTACAGTCTGCAGTGCTGTAGCTTCAAGACGCGGGTTATCTGCAATTAATTTCAGGAAAGACTGAACGCCCTGAACTCTATTGTCCGTACTGTCTGCATTGACAACTTCGCCGTCCCTGACGATATTGTCACCAATAATCAGACTTCCCGGACGAGCCAGACGCAGCGCCCATCTCAAATAGTCGGGATTACTCGGTTTGTCAGCATCAATGAAGATGAAATCAAAGGGTTCTCTGTACTCTTCCTGAACGTCGGGAAGCGTAGTCAGGGCAGGACCTACTCGAAGATCAACCTTGTGCATAAGTCCTGCACGCGTGAGGTTGGTTCGTGCCATCTCTGCATGGCGTGGCTCTGCTTCCAGTGTGACGATACGTCCGTGGTCGGGAATGGCTCTGGCCATCCAGATCGTACTGTATCCGCCAAGCGTCCCGATTTCCAGCACACGAGTTGCGCCTTGTATTTGAAGCAGGAGCTGAAGCAATTTCCCTTGATTAGGTGCTACATCATGAGCGGGCAAGCCGGCTTCCGCATTGGTACGTAGTGCCTGCTCCAGCAGGGAATCCGAGGGGATTAATAAGGTGTTCAAATAGTTGTCGACTTGACTCCAGGTTTGCTGTTGAGCAGAACCATTCACATTGTTCATCGTTATCTGTTCCTTTCCGATTGCATGTATTGGATTTCATACTTAAACTATAAAGCGAACAGATACATAAATAAAATATATATTATGTATGTTAATATAACTTTAGATTATATATTTCAAGTGAAGGAGGTGTAGCGGTTGAATTTGCACGGATTACGATTGTTTCATGCTATTGTGAGATATGGGGGAGTTACGCGTGCGGCGGAAGAACTCAACATTAGTCAGCCAGCGGTATCCTCTCAGGTAAAGAAATTTGAGCGGGAATTGGGCATTCCATTATTTGCTTCGGAAGGGAGAAGACTGGTTCTTACCGATGCTGGAATGCAATTAACAGGCTACGCGGAACGTCTGTTCATGCTGGAGCAGGATGTCGAGAACTTTGTGCAGGATTTTCGGGCAGGCAAGAAGGGGTTGATTCGTCTTACCGCAACCTATTTGCCCTCGAATTTTCTTCTGCCGGGCTGGATTGCCCGCTTCAAGCAAATGCATGAAGATGTGGAGCTGGTTGTGAGCACAACCAATACTCGGATGGCTTTTGACCAACTGCTGCGTTATGAGGCCGAGATTGCAATTTATGGTGGAAGTGGCATTACACATTCAGGTGTTCATTGGGACGAATTGTTTGAAGATGAAATGTGGTTTGTGGTACATCCCGATCATCCTTATGCGGGAAAGGAAATTGAGCTTCGGGAGATGGTGGCAGAGCCCTTCATTATGCGTGAAGAAGGCAGCGCTACACGGGAGCGTCTCGTCTCTCTTTGCACAACAAATAACCTGGCCGCTCCCCGCATTGCGCTTCAGTTCAATGGGTTGAACGAAACAATTAGTGCGGTGAAGGCAGGTTACGGGGCCAACTTTATTTCTTCTCTGGTCGTAAAGGAAGATGTACAACAGGGCAGGTTGGTACGTGTATTCGTTCGAGGTGTACAGTTGAAAAACACGGTAGCCGTATGTACACGAGCAGGTGAAGTGTTATCTCCTGCCGCACAGCATCTGGTTGAACTCATCAGACAGGAAACATCATTAATGAAATGAAATAAACTAGTTGAAAAATTGCATGAGAGCTAACGTTGAACGTCATCCGTCGCTGTTTTGTTCGCTCCTCTGGAGTATAATCGGGCGTACAGGGTGACTCCACCAACGATCAGAACAGGTATCCATACTGCCATCATAGGTACGTGGTGGAACAACATCGCAGCTAGAATAACGCCGCCCAAATAGATCACAACGGCACCTGCACGAAGGTAGGAATCTACTGATAGCGCTTTGACCAGCGAGCGGATATTGGCGTGTCGCAGTCGCTGAAGGATGCTTACCGCATCCTCAACCACGGCGGCCAGATTATTGGTGAGCACGGTCGTCGAGATACCGGCAATTCCAATGCGGCGTGCTGCAGTCGTTTGCATCCCCATGGCTGTGGCCAGCATGGCAATCAGCAGATAGGATAGTTGTTCCGAATATGGACTGATCATGGCGATGGCAAAGAGCAGAAGCAATATACTTTCTACAGTGAACACGGAGGTGACTCGCGAAGACCAGCCATTTTTCGTCTGCACATGTCCAATCATGTGTGCAGCGATGGCATTTCCGGCAATAAAACCAATGAGGGCAAGGAGTGCACGCAGCACAACAAATTCCTGAGCACGGGCAATTGCGATCCCCAGCAGTACAATATTGCCCGTCATATTGGCTGTGAGCACATGCCCCAGTCCCAGGTATCCGATCACATCGACCATTCCAGCAGACATGCATAACAGCAGCATTGCGTACTTTTGGAGGGTATTTTGATTCATAATCATCCGTCCTTTCCAAAAACGTAACCCCTCCAGTATACATCCACAACGCATGATCCTTCAAAATGAAGTTTATGATGCCAGCCAATTTTTCCATAGCAGCAAACATGTTTAAATCGTCCCCATCTTGAAGCTAAGGAGCTGCGAGCCAATCAAACATATTGTTCACTGCCGCCTCATGCGCGCTTTCCTGAAAGCGATGATCCTGCCCCCCATAAGCGTGAAACGTAACGTTGGCACCTCTGCGTTTCAGCCAATGATACATCCGGGTTCCATGACTGTAGTTCACCTGCGTATCAGACGTGCCATGCATGATCAGCACAGGACAATGGAGTTTGTGTGCCTTCGACAAGGGGGAACGGGCGATATAAGCCTCCGGAACTGAACGTGGTGTACCGCCCAGCACTCTTTTCAAAGTACGTCTCAAGTCGGTTCGTTCATGATAG
This sequence comes from Paenibacillus sp. LK1, assembly GCF_002750415.1. Lineage (NCBI taxonomy): Bacteria > Bacillati > Bacillota > Bacilli > Caryophanales > Paenibacillaceae > Paenibacillus > Paenibacillus sp. LK1. The sequence goes on along the minus strand of NZ_PEII01000001.1, from coordinate 121,450 downwards.
GTGCGTTCCACATCGGCGACACCGCTCCAAAGCACTAGTTTATGTACCTGCTGAGGACCCTCATTGTAGGTTGTTGCTGTATGTACGGCATTAATGGCTCCACGCGAAAATCCCATCATTGAAATTCGCTTCGTATCGGCAAAGGGCCACTCTTGTACAAGTCGATAAGCGGCATGTACATCCTCGGCATCTCGTCCGCCATATTCGTCATGTCCTTCACCACCCTCGTTACCACGATATGATGGAGCGAACACGATATAACCTTTACGGACAAATTGCTCCAGCCAAGTGGTATTTACCCCACCATAGTTGCCCAGCCCACCCCGGCAATAGATCAGAACCGGCCAACGTGCATCAATACCGTCCATGGTGTGTTGTTCTACAGGAGGGTAGCGGCTTGCGAGCTGTTGCATTTGCATAGATTCTTGGGTCACGGTGAAGCTTTCGAAGGCAGAGCTGGTATGGGGGTCTTCTAATTGCGAGAAGGCGGGTAAGGAGCACCCGTCAGGCAGGCATAAATAGCCTTTTACCCGAAGCGCATCGGACGAATACGTCACATGATAGAGCAGGGGAATCGACCTCTTTCATCGGAAATGGCGAGCCAATTGACAATGATTCTTCTTTAGGATGCGCCTAAACGAGGTTCCCATACCTTTCCGTCAGCAACAGCCGTTCGGTGCGAGAAATTCGTTTATTGGCTCCATTTGATTTATAATGGTTCAGGAGACATGTGGATTGACCTCTGTCCTCTTATTTATAAAACTAACTTTAGTGTGCACGAAGAAAGGAAGAAAACCATGATGAACGCTCCACATCCGATTGATCAATTCAAGAAATTTAAATATGAAATTACGAGATTTATGATGATCTATAAATTTGCTTTGGATCAAATGGAGACCAAAATTGAAGTGCTGAAGGAAGAATTTCAGTCGCTGCATGATTACAGCCCGATCGAACATACGAAATCCAGATTAAAGTCACCTGAGAGTATTATGAACAAGATGTTTCGTAAAAATCATGAGTTAACTTTTGAAAGTATCAAGGAAAATATTAAGGATATCGCCGGTGTACGTATTACCTGCTCCTTTATCTCCGATATTTACCGCATTAAGGATATGCTGTGCAATCAAAGTGACCTGCGTGTGCTGGAAGTGAAAGATTATATCCAGAATCCGAAGCCAAACGGTTACCAGAGCCTTCATCTTCTGGTTGAGGTGCCTGTTTACATGTCTAATGGACAAGAGCGGGCGTGTGTGGAAATCCAGATTCGTACCATCGCGATGGATTTCTGGGCGAGCCTGGAGCATAAGATCTTTTATAAATACAATAAGGATGTTCCTGAGCGTTTAACGAAAGAACTGAAAAGTGCAGCAGACTCTGCCAACGCATTGGATCAGCAAATGGAGAGACTTCACCGGGAGATTCAGGAGATCAAGGACGCCGAGAACGAACGTGATGAAGAAGAACTGCGCCGGATTATCATTAACAATCAACAGTTCACACTACCTTCCAACCTGCTCAAGCTGCTGGGAGACGGGGAACACTAAGGAAACGAGAACTACCGCAGGGAAAGGAATATGTTATTCATATGAAAAGTACACTAGCTTCATTAAGCACCAATTCTACATCCCGTGTACGTATGGCATTGATTCTGGGGACACTATCGGCCTTTGGCCCGCTGTCCCTGGATATGTATTTGCCGGCGCTGCCCACACTGGCCGATGAGTTCCAGTCATCCACTTCCTATGCGCAGCTTAGTCTAACTGCATGTATGGTCGGACTGGCGGTAGGGCAGCTGCTGGCTGGACCTTTAAGTGATGTGCGTGGTCGTCGTACACCGCTTATTGCGGGCCTTATACTTTATACGATTGCTTCCATACTCTGCCTGGTCAGCCCAACGATGGGCTCCTTTGTTGTGCTGCGTTTCATTCAGGGTGCAGCAGGAGCTGCGGGAATAGTCATCTCGCGCGCAGTGGTGAGGGATGTGTATTCCGGTCCAGAACTTACCCGTTTCTTCTCCCTCTTAATGCTGATTAATGGGGTCGCACCGATTGCTGCACCAATTATAGGCGGGCAATTGCTTGCGTATACGTCGTGGCGCGGCGTATTTATTTTGCTGAGTATCATCGGTATTTTGACTTTAGTTGCTGTCGTGGTTGGTCTTGGTGAGACACTGCCTACAGAACGACGATCCAGCGGAGGACTGAAGCAGACGCTGGTTACATTCCGCAAAATCGCAGGGGATCGCCTGTTCATGGGATACGCTTTAACCCAAGGGTTTGTATCTGCTGGCATGTTTGCCTACATATCGGGTTCGCCGTTCGTGCTTCAAAAAATATATGGCATCTCCCCGCAAATGTTCAGTGTCTGCTTTGCCATTAACGGTATCGGTATCATACTGGCAAGTCAGATTGCCGGAAGACTTGCGGGTAAAGTATCTGAAACCCGTCTATTAGTCGCCGGGCTGATAACTGCTGCTCTGGGAGGAACTTCACTGCTCATCGCCATTCTGGCGGGAGGTAATCTGATTTCGGTCCTGATCCCGTTATTTCTTGTGGTATCCAGTGTGGGTCTGGTTAATACGGCTTCCTTCGCACTGGCGATGGCCAATCAGGAGAAATCAGCAGGCAGTGCATCAGCACTTATCGGAGTGATGACGTTCCTGTTCGGTGGTATTGTCGCTCCACTTGTGGGTCTTGGAGGAGAAGGCACAGCCGTGCCAATGGGCATTGTAATCGCTTGTGCAGATCTTGGCGCATTGCTGATATACTTTTTGATGGTAAGCAAAGGCAAGAGGGGTATACGTCGGGATAAACAACGGTTGGCGTGAAATGTATTGCCTTGTTGTTCTGATTTGAAAAATGTATTGCTCGCAATAAAGAATATTTTGACAATAAAAAGCGCTCCAGTTGGAAGGCTCATTCCTTCAACTGGGGCGCTTGTTCTATGTCTGAACGTGCTTTAGCAGAGAGCAAACAAAATCTGTGTATTAAGCAGGATACCTGGAGTAAGGAACGGATAGAAGTAACCGATGACAAAACCGAACAGATTGGTGGAAGGCCACATTAAGTAAACGTCATTGTACGTGAATACAAGAGACCAGCGGTTATAACAGAAATTTTGCAGTACACGTTGCTCGGGATCACGAGGTGTTGCTACTCCTGTTTGGGCAAATTGCACAGCCTGGGTCAGATTCTGGGGCTGTTGCTGGATAAATAGTGGTAGAAGACCAGGGCTGCTTTTGATCAAGTTATACAGAAAAACCATTTCTGCCGGGGGCTGACCTACTGGGCGAGGATAGGCACCAAGCAAGGTAGGCAGATTGCCTTGTGATAGCTGAGCGGGTACACCCGGTGCCGTACCGGGGACGCCTCCAGGAAAGTAAGGAGGTTGACCACCACTAGCTCCGCCCGGAATGAATGGGGGATAGGAACCTGGTGCTCCTGGGAAACCTGGCACTGGCTGACCTCCTGGAGCGCCTCCCGGGAACAGCGGCGGCAATTGAAACGAACGATCCTCATCATATCCTGAATAACTGTTATAAACGTAATCCATGTACGAACATCCTTCCTGTCATCGTATTCTGGAATCAGCATATGGCGGCATCCGCCTAAATGTGAATCGTTGGAATGAAGGTGACTTCGACCTTAAAAGGCAAAAGCTGCATTGACAACTTCGTTGATAACAATTATCATTGTCAATGGAATTGGACAAAAGTACATACCTGTATTATATGCATGAATAATGTATAAACGTCTAAGTCTGCCATAACAACTCAATCCATTGAGGTGTTCATATTGAAAGGGGATAGTCACGTGTTTAAGAAAAATAAAAAAATGATCATGCTTCTGATCACCGTAATGGTCATGTCCATCTGGCTGGCAGCTTGCGGATCGAAACCAGCAGATAACGGTACAGCAGCAGGAGAGAACAATACAGCAACGGAGACAGAGACACAGACAGAAGCTCCGACAGAACGTACATTGACAGATGCAATGGGGCATGAAGTGAAAATTCCTGCTAATCCGGAGCGTATCATCGCTTCGTATCTGGAAGATAACCTGGTTACACTCGGCGTTAAGCCAGTTGCTCAATGGTCTGTAGCCAACGGAATCCAAGAGTATTTGCAAAAAGATTTGGACGGCATTCCTACGATTGCTTTCGATCTTCCTTTCGAAGCGGTAACAAGCTTCAACCCGGATCTGATTATTATCGGTTCCGAAAGTGTGGTTGAGGGTGAGAAATACGCTCAATACAGCAAGATCGCACCTACTTATGTACTTGGCGATGAGATCAATAGCGATTGGCGCAAAACCCTGTTGAAAATCGGCGAAATTCTGAATAAAGGCGATGAAGCACAAAAAGCGCTGGATGAATACGAAGTGAAAGCCACAGAAATCAAGGAAAAAATCAACACAGTCACAGGTGGAACGAAATCGGCAGCGGCCATCTGGTTGGTTAGTGGCAAATTCTTCATCGTAAGTGACAATGTATCCAGTGGTGAAGTGATGTACAAGGAACTGGGACTTGCTGAGCCTGAAGTAGTGAAAGAAATCTCTGCTAATGCGACAGGTAACTGGTCTTCCATCTCGCTGGAAAAATTGGCGGAAATGGATGTAGACTACTTGTTCTTTGTGAATAGTGATGAAGGTACAGGTTCAGAAGCACTGAAAGATCCGGTATGGCAAAGCATCCCGGCAGTGAAAAACGGTAACTTGTTTGAATTTACCCGTTCGAGCAGCTGGTTGTATAGCGGAGTTCAAGCGAACCTTCAAATTATGGAAGACATTCAGAACAGTATTGTAAAATAATAGAGATCAAATACGAAACTGAATGTATACACTCCTTGGTGCGATGGGCACCAGGGAGTTTTTGTGATTTCAACATTTTACGATATATAATAAATGAAGCGAAGATCGTGAGAAAGTAAGTATCGTTTTACGATCATGGAAGGGGATAGCTTATGATGCATACTTTGGACCCACGAGAACTGACGGGCAGAGATAACTATAAACTGATGAGTGGTTCGGTTGTGCCACGCCCAATCGCATTTGTGACAACACTTTCTCATGACGGCAGCGTCATTAATGCAGCACCCTTTAGTTTTTTTAATATCGTTAGCTCTGACCCACCGATATTATCAATATCCATCGCTCGCAAGGATGGCGTTATGAAAGATACGTCTCGCAATGTGCTTTCCGGGAAAGAACTCGTTGTACATATCTGTGATGAATCGATCGCTCTTGACATGAACGAGACGGCTGCCTTGCTGGAGCCCCACGAGAGTGAGCTGGAACGAACAAACCTGACGACTGTACCAAGTACTGTGGTTTCCGTACCATCAATACAGGAAGCACTTATTCGGATGGAGTGTAAGTTGTATCAGCATATTCCGATATCGAACGATGAGGGAAAACCTGTGAGTGATCTGATTCTGGTTCGAATTGTACAATATCATTTCAGTGAAAACGTGTATGATCCTGCCACCAATTATATATTAATGGATCAGCTCAAACCGATCAGCAGGCTGGCCGGGAATGACTATGCCAAACTTGGCGAGAGATTTACCGTGGTCAGGCCGGAGTAACAGTGGAGCGGGTTGAACGACCTGTTGAAGGAAGGGTCGGGATAACATAATAGTAATCATCCTTTAATAAGACGGACAACATGTGCGGAATTCGCATGTGTTGTCCGTCTTTGCGTGTTTCGTGAACATAAAGGGGGCAAGCCTCGAATAGACTTGTACTATATCCTGCACATGTGACATGAACCTATTTTATATATAAGGAGGTTGGAGCCGATGAACCAACTTGATGGAACTGTACCCGCAGCAAGTATCATGGGAATTGGAACGGCATTGCCTGTTCACCGCATTGAGCAAAAGGATGTGTCTGCTCGGCTCGCACAAGCGCTGGAGCATGAGCCGGATTCCAGACGATGGGCCAAGCGAATATTCAACCAGTGTGGTGTTGAGACACGTTATACATGTGAACCGAATCTGCTGGAGCCAGTTGAGTCTTGCCGTTATCTGCCTTTTACCCAGAGGGAGAATGTTCCGACCACAGCCGAACGTATGGGAAAATATAAGGAAGCAGCCGTTCCGCTTGGAATTCAGGCAGCACGTCTGGCACTCGAGGATGCCGTCGTTTCTACCTCGGAGATTACACATCTCATTACCGTTAGTTGTACAGGGCAATTCCTGCCCGGTCTCGATGTTCGGCTGATTCAGCAGCTTGAACTATCGCCGCGTATTAACCGAATTCCGCTTGTATTTCAGGGGTGCGCAGCCGGTCTGAAAGCTGTACAGTTGGCGAATTCGATTGTGACGAGTGACAAAGACGCTACCGTTCTTATCGTATGTGTGGAGCTGTGCACCCTTCATTTTCAGCCTTCCGCCAAGCGGGATGATCTGTTCGCGGCGTCCTTCTTCGGGGATGGCGCATCTGCTTGTGTTGTGGGCCTGTCCGGATTAGGACGTAAAGAGCTGTTCAGATTGGGTAGCGGGGATTCCGTATTGCTGCCAGACTGTTCAGAAGAGATGATCTGGGAGGTGGGCAATACCGGCTTCGATCTATATCTCTCTCCACAGATCCCAAAACTGCTCGGCTTACATCTTGGTCCAGAGGTTGAACGATTGCTGGACGGCAGCGATCTACCGGAGATCTGGGCGATCCATCCTGGGGGCAGAGGTATTGTGGATGCGGTGCAGAAGCTGTATCAGCTGTCAGATGAGCAGGTTGCATACAGCCGAAACATTTTACGGGATTATGGAAATCTATCCTCTGTGACGATTTTGTTTGTTTTACAGGCCATCCGCGATGATTATCGCAAAAGGGAAGAAGCTTCCAGCGGAATAGCACTTGCATTTGGACCGGGACTGACGGCGGAATTGCTTCCTTTTACTTATGTTCCTGCATCCGTTGAAGAACGAGAACCAGTGAATCAAGGCATGATTTAAAAAGAGAACGGAATTACCAATCTGATAGCAGAGGAGCTTGGGTATGGGTTATCGCAGCCTTGCTGTCCTCATTAGCCGATATCCGCGGTTCATCATTCTCTGCTGGGTGTTTGTCATCGGGATGTCAGCCGTCTGGGCATGGAAATTGCCTGGCATTGTTCAGGATCATGGGTTGAACTTGGATCAGGGAGATGCTCATGCTGTAGAGCTTATTCTGGAAAAAGAGTTCCATGTTCCTGCTGATCCGGTTATTCTTCTATTTGAAAAAAAGACCGGCACTACCCCCGCCGAATTCCGGGGCTGGATTAAAGATCGTCTGCAACAGGTGAGTAAACTGTCAGGTGTAACGTCCATAATCTCTCCGCTTGAAGCACGTGGAAGCCGGATGCTGCTGGGGGACGTGGCCTATGCTTTGCTGGCGTTTGATGTACCGTCTCACAAGATGGGCCCGCCACTTGAACAGCTGCGTTCTGTGCTTACAACAGACGGTCCGGGAACGATCCAAATCACAGGGAAATCCGTTGTACAGCAGGATGTGAACCGTCTCAGTTTTCGCGATTTGGAACGGGCAGAGGTTGTGGGATTGCCACTTGCCTTCGTCATTTTGTGTTTTGCATTCAGAGGTCTTTATGCAGCGCTAATTGCAGTCATTATGGGAGTGTCCGGCGTCATAACGGCAATGGGAGTTACATCCCTGATGGGTTACCATCTGGCGCTCTCCAACTTTGTGATCAACGTTATTCCGATGGTGGGAATGGCGCTCAGCATAGACTTTGCTCTGATTATTCTCAGCAGATACAGGGAAGAACTCCAGCGAGGTCAGAATAGTGAAGCAGCAGGTTCGGGCGACGAAGAGGTTCTCCAAAGAATGCTGCGTACAGCGGGAAGAGCCGTATTTTTTTCTGTGGCTTGTGTGCTGTTAGGACTGCTTGGTCTACTATGGATTAGATTGCCGATGTTTCTGAGTGTATCCCTTGGAGCCATTGTTGTGCTCGTCATATCGGTCCTGCTGAATATAACACTGCTGCCAGCCATTCTATCCCTCTATTCTGTGCGAATCTTTAGACAACATTCCAGGAATTCCATCTCTTCAAAACAGGGCCAGCATCAACAATCGTTGCCGTCACGTTCGATCTGGTCATTCTGGTCAGGCATGATTATGAAACGGCCGATTAGGATGGCGCTGATTGGAACGGGTGCGCTGCTTCTCTTTGTTCTACCGGTTGCCCGGTTAGAGATCGCCATCCCGGATGCTTCTTCCTTGCCTGACAGAATGGAGTCTCGCCAAGCGACTGAGCAGATTCAGCGCATTTTTGGACAAACGAACGTCTCTGCTGTAGAGATTGTAATTGGTGGAACGGGAGAGCCGTTGACCACATACCATTGGCGAATGGCGTTGAGTAAAATGCAAGAGCTCCAGCAGGATTCGAATGTGGTGGCTATTGAGTCCGCATGGGGGATCATGGTGCCGGACAAGATGTCGGGCCAAGCTCAAACTAATATTAAAACTCAAATGAACATTCCATCACCTTCTTTGAGTGAAGCACTGAAAGAAACCCAATCTCAACAGCCTGCATGGCTGCGTTCATATGTGTCCGACCATTCCATTCGTATGGTGGCTACCATTCACGGAGCACCGGGCTCCGATGAGGCTGCATCCTGGCTCGAACAGATGAGGGCAAAGGACATCGCTAACTCCATGTCTTTCATACCCCTGCGTTACGGGGGAGAAGCAGTTATGCAGCATGAAATCATGCAAGAAGTTTCAGGTCAACTGCCCAAAGTGCTGGTGTTTGTTGTGGTATCGAATTATCTCGTATTGCTCGCAGCATTCCGGTCACTGCTCATCCCAATCAAAGCCATTCTGATGAATCTGCTCAGCTTGGCTGCTTCATTCGGCGTGCTCGTACTGGTCTTCAATCAGGGCCATTTTGGCATGGAGCCATCTGCCATTGCCATTATGATACCTGTGTTCATTGCCGGGCTTGTCTTCGGTATTTCGATGGACTATGGCGTTTTTATGCTGACCCGTATCCAGGAGGTTTACAGACGAACAGGGGATAGTGATCTGGCCGTACAGCAAGGACTGGCCTCAACCGGACGTCTCATTACTTCGGCGGCAGCGATTCTGCTGGCAGTGACTATACCATTTGCCTTTGCTGACGTGGCGGGTGTCAAACAGCTGGGAATCGGAATTACAGCGGCGGTGTTCATTGATGTAACCATTATCCGCCTAGTGCTGGTGCCTGCACTAATGAAACTGATGGGTAGATGGAACTGGTGGCTACCAGGGCACAGGGAATAAAAGGCCAGATTAAGAAGGATGTTCACGGAGCCTGCAGTTCAGGTATTCGAGAACATCCTTTTTTCATCAAAAAGGTGTGAATTCAGCCCAAAAAAGGCAATAATGTTCAATTCATGGGCTGTACCGTGATTTATAATAGACTGGACAAGTCCGACATATATCTTTTTACATACGTCTATCATTTGAATCCACAGGAGGGATGAACGGTAATGTCTGATATTGAATCTTATCTGCAAAAACAAACAAGCCCGCGTGGACGCTCTGCGTACCAGACGGGTCAATCTCTTGAGCAATGGCGGAGGCAGTTGCGAGTACGGATTATAGATCGGCTGGGCGGCTTCCCATCCGTGGTGTCGGAGCTGAATCCTGTAATGCTCGAACGCACTGTATGTGACGGATATATCCGAGAACGGGTTGAGATTACGACCTATGCGGGGTTGCGCATGCCCATCTATTTGCTGATACCGGATATGGTAAACGCTACCAAAGAATCACGCCCGGCCATTATAGCCTGTCATGGACACGGGTATGGCAGCCGGGAGATCTCAGGCATGGAACCCGATGGTTCACCGCGTAGAGGAGAGCCTGGTTTGCATAAAGACTTTGCCGTCGCCCTTGTACAGCGTGGATATGTGGTTGCCGCTCCTGAATTGCTTGGATTTGGTGACCGAAGGTTGGAAGAGGATCGAGATGCCCCCCCGGCGCAAGCTCCTGTACCAAGATTGCCGCCCATCTGCTCATGACAGGGCAGACGCTTGCTGGGCACCGAATCTATGAAACGATGCGTGTGCTGGATTACGTAACCACACGTCCTGAAGCTGATCCAGCACGTATCGGAAGCATGGGCATCTCGGGTGGTGGACTCGTGACGGCATTCACAGCTGCGCTGGATGAACGTTGCCGTGCGGCTGTCGTGAGCGGTTACGCAAGTACATTCCAGGGTAGCATATTGGACAGAAATCATTGTCTCGACAATTATATCCCAGGAATTCTGAGGGAAGCAGAGCTGCCGGATATCATAGGTCTGATCGCACCCAGGCCGCTATTTATTGAAGCCGGAAGTGAAGATCAGGTATTTCCACTGCCAACAGCCAAAGAAGCTTATGCTCGATTGACAGAGATCTATGAACAAGCGGGAGCACAGAAATGGCTCGATGCAGACTTTTTTACAGGAGGCCATGAGATCAGTGGAGCGAAAGCCTATGACTGGCTGGATAACGTTCTGTAAAGCAATCATATATAAATGAACCTTTGAGAGGAGAGTTTAGTTATGAAATGGTCAAAATCTGTGCGGTATCTGCTCTGCCTAACCCTGTTTACTAGTCTGATTGGAGGTGCTCTGACAGCTAATGGAGGACAGGTCGCCCAAGCTGCGGCGAATGAGTACAAATTTGACTTTGGCGCGGGTGCAGTTGAGAACGGTTACACAGGTGTATCGGCAACAGAGGCCTACACATCAGCGAAAGGTTATGGATTCAATACACCTGCCAACATGCGTAATGTATCGGCATCTGGAACAGGTGTTGCAAGCGATGCCGTACAGTTTGTCACCTTTGGAACGAAAAGTACGAATACGTTTAATGTGGATCTGTCCAACGGTCTTTACGAGGTTAAGGTGGTCCTGGGCAATACAGCCAGATCGAGTGTGGCAGCAGAAGGTGTATACCAGATCATTAATATGACGGGTAATGGGGCGAGCGATCAATTTCAAATTCCGGTGACGGATGGACAGTTAAATCTGTTGGTTACGGAAGGGAAAGAAGGCACCGCATTTACACTTAGCGCACTTGAAATCCGGAAAATTTCGAATCAAACGGTGACGAACCGTACGATCTATATTGGCGGCGATTCAACGGTCTGCAATTACTATCCGCTCAGCAGCAGTGTACAGGGTGGCTGGGGGCAGCTGTTTCCTGCCTACGTAAATACGAGTACGTTTCAGGTTCGCAATATGGCCTCTAGTGGTCAATTTGCAAGAGGTTTCCGCGATGATGGGCAGATGGAAGCGATTCTGAAGTATATTAAGCCGGGAGACTACTTCATTTTGCAATTAGGGATTAATGATACCAATGCCAAGAACAATACAACCGAAGCAGAGTTCAAGGAGATCATGCGTGACATGGTCCGTCAGGCCAAAAACAAAGGAGCCACCGTCGTTCTATCGACGCCTCAGGGTCGGGCAACTGATTTCAATTCAGCCAATGTGCATACTGCAGAAAATCGCTGGTACAATGCATCTACACGTGCACTCGCCCAGGAAGAGGGCGTGACGCTTGTAGAACTGAACAAACTCAGTTCGGCCTATTTTACTTCCATTGGACCGGCTGCAACACTGGCCTTGTATATGACAGGCGATACGCTTCATCCGAATCGTGAAGGGGCAGCCCAGCTTGCACGAATCGTTGCTGCTGATCTGAGAAGGCAGGGACTAAATGGATTTTGATCTGGTTAAAATGAAGCTTCGTTCCGCTGCTCCTCGAACATAGATTGGACTTAACTGAATCGTATAGCCAAAAACACCCCCGGGACAGCCAATTAATCTACGGCATGTCCCGGGGGTATTTGATTGTAAACCAAGTGACTATTCCATCATATCCTTGGCTTCATGGTTGACCTTTTTACCTTTCAAGAGTGGTTCAAGTTCATCCTGTACACTCTGTTCCCATAGGGGCACGTCTGTACGATAGGCAGCCCGTCCGTTGAGATGTCCGGCTACTGGTGCTGTGATAAATACAAACACAATGCCAAGCAATACCCGAGCACTGATATAGTTATCGAAATACCAGAAGAAGAGAAACGTTCCGCTCAGTACACAAAGTACGCCGAGTGTAGTACTTTTGGTGGCGGCATGTGCTCGTAAATATACATCTGGCAGTCGGATCAGTCCGAACGCGCTAAATGCGCTCAGTAGTGCTCCCAGCAAGACAATGAGCCCAATGACAATTCCGGCGGTTCCATCAACGATCTCCTTCATTTTTGAATACCGCCCCCCGTTCAATATATCGTGCAAATGCAACTGTGCTTAGAAAAGCGAGAATGCCGATCAACAGAATGATATCCAGATAAGCTTGGGTATGAAGCATCATGGACAGAACAGCAACGATGGCAATGACGTTAATACCGATCGTATCCAGTGCCGTAATCCGGTCGGCCATGGATGGTCCCCGTAGCACCCGGTACAGACAACCCAGTATTGCGAGGGAGAGAATAAGCAAGGATATGAACAACATTGAGGATAACATTATCGTGTCACCTCCATAATGGCTTTTTCGAACGTATTTTTGATATCATCACTCATTTTCTGTTCGTCTTTGATATCCAGCGCGTGTATAAATAATTTGCGTTGATTCCCTGAAATTTCAAGTGGGAGGGAGCCTGGCGTCAGTGAGATGAGCAGACACAGGAGTGTAACTTCCCAGTCAGAGGACAGCTGTGTCTGATAGGTAAATATGCCGGGCCGAATATCAAGCTTCGGCTTCACGATCTGGCGAATAACTTCAATACTGGCCCGTACCAGTTCCTTGAACAGCAAGGCAATCAGCTTGATGATCGCCCAGACACGAACAATATAGAAGCGTTGCGGAAAGAAACGTCGCATACTCCCAATCAGCAGTAGACCCAGCAGGTAACCCGTGAGAAAGCCAACCCCATTCCACGCATTATTCAGAAACATCCATACAAAGCCAATGATCAAATTAAGTACAATCTGAAAGGCCATACGCATCTACTCCTTCAAGACTGCATCAATATAAACATTGGGATGCAGCAGAATGTCGCCTGCGCGGGAGGTCAGTTGGAACATGCCCTCAGCCCCCACACCCATTGCGATGATGAACACAAACAGAATTCCGGCAGGGATGAGCAGGCCGTTCACGGCGTAAGGTCTTCTCACTGCGCCTGCCGGCGGTTCACCCCAGAACGCCTGGATGAAGATGCGAAGAACCGAATACAACATCAGCAGGCTGGAAAGGACGGCAATGCCTGTCAGTCCGTAGAGACCTGCCTGCAACCCGCCTTCAAATAACAACAATTTCCCAGGAAATCCACTGAACGGAGGAATACCTGCCAGCGCAAGTGCACTGATGAAGAACATCCAACCAAGCAGTGGGTAGCGGTGGATCAGCCCGCCCATATTGTCGAGTTTGGAGGTGCCTGCGACCGCGATCAGAGCGCCTCCGAGCAGGAATAGCAGTGTTTTGATGAGCATATCATGCAGCATGTAGAAGAGTAGACCTTCCAGTGCAGGACGGCTGGCAGCAGCCATCCCGAAAGCTACAAATCCCACCCCTGCGATCACGTTGTAGATCAGTATTTTATTGACGTCACGATAGGAAATCGCCCCGATTACCCCGAGTACCATGGTCGCTCCAGCCATCCAGCCGATAAGGGCATGGAAGAAATCAGGATCATGATAGAATATCAGTGTGAATGTTCGCACAATGGCGTACAGACCTACTTTGGTCAACAAACCGGCAAATAGAGCAGTGACCACTGCCGGGGGGGCTGCGTAAGAGCCGGACAACCAGAAGAACAGGAACAGTCCGGCCTTGATGCTGAAAACGATCAGGAAGAGGACAGCGATCAGGGTGATCACTCCGCTCTGTCCGACTTCAGCGATCCGATTGGACAAGTCGGCCATGTTTAAAGTGCCGGTAACAGAGTAGAGAAAACCAATAGAGGCAACAAATAGCGCAGAAGAGACAATGTTAATCAAGACATACTTGATCGTTTCTCGTAGTTGTCTTTCCGTACCTCCCAATACAATTAGTGCATAAGAAGAGATAAGCATCAGTTCAAAGCATACAAACAGGTTAAACAGGTCTCCAGTCAGAAAGGAACCGTTCACGCCTGCAATCAGGAAATGAAAGAACGGGTAAAAATGATGTTCTTCCCGTTCCTTATTTACACTTCGGAAAGCGTAGAGCAGGCATGCCAGTGCAATGATTGAAGCAGCCACGACGAGCAATGCCGATACCATATCTGCAACTAGTACAATGCCATAAGGCGGTTCCCATCCTCCCATATTGAGCGTCTGTATCCCGGATTGTGTCACTTGGGTAATCAGTACGGTTGAAGCGGCTGCCGTCAGCAAAAGGCCAATAACACTCACAACCCGCTGGATGTTTACCCGCCGGAAGAATAGAAGGGCTATAACCCCGGTAATCAGTGGCAGCAGAATGGGCAGAACAACGAGATTATTCATAAGGACGCCCCCTTACTTCTTCCATATCGTCTGTTTTCAGCTTCAGATAGGAACGATAGGAGAGTACAAAGAAAAAGGCGGTTAGTCCGAAATTAATGACAATGGATGTCAATATCAGCGCCTGGGGAAGTGGATCGACATAGCGTTCAGCTTGCTCCCCAAGCAGCGGTGGTGCTCCAGTTTTGAGACGGGACATCGTGATCAGCAGTAGATGAACTCCGTGAGTGAGTATGGACATACCGAGCACGATTCGGAGCAGGCTCCGCGATAAGATTAAAAAGACGGCGACTGCAAACAAAATGCCAACGGCCACACACATCAATATTTCCATATCAGCGATCCTCCCCGATCTGTAGAATGATATTCATGGTGACTCCCAGGACGGCGAGATATACGCCGAGGTCAAATAGCATCGCGGTTGCAAGTTCTGTTTCTCCAAGTATGGGGAGATCGAAATGACCAAAGGTCTGGCTCAGGAAGGGTACGCCGAACAAAAAAGAGCCAGCTCCAGTCAATAAGGCAATACCCAGCCCGATGGCCGTCAAGGTGCGGAAATCGATAGGTAACGCTTTGCGTACAGTATCCGTACTGAATGCCAGCGCGATTAAAACCAGGCCAGCTGCCGTTACCAGGCCGCCAATGAACCCGCCACCCGGGTTATGATGTCCTGCGAAGAACAGATGCAGCGCGAAGGTCAGAATGATAAAGACAACAACTTTAGTCGTCGTTTGCAACAACACATCGTTGCTTTGAAGTGGTACGGTATCCCAGGTTGATGAGCTGCGTTCACGGTTGCCATACTTTTTCGTATTGTCCGCTTTGTCATCCGCATCTTCTTCGGTTTCTTCAGTCTGTTCTTTCTTGCGGAATTTCAGTCTAGCGCCAAGGTCCCTCGCTTCGAGATTCAGATTAATCATGGAGTAGATGGACAACGAAGCTACCCCCAGTACCATAATCTCCAGTAGGGTATCGAATCCACGGAAATCCACCAGCAGCACGTTGACAACATTTTTGCCGCCAGCCAGATTGTAACTTTCCTGAATGAAAAAGTCGGAGATGCTATCCAGTGATGCGGTTCCGCTCGCTGCTAATGCAACAAAGGTCATGACCACACCTACTGCAATCGCAACAACCATATTCACACTGAGGTAGCGGCGGCTAGATTTGCCCCGTTGTAGCTCCGGCAGATGGTAGAAGCAAAGCAGGAACAGTGCAACCGAGACCGTTTCGACAATCATCTGGGTCAATGCCAGATCCGGCGCTCGGAACAGCACGAATAGTAATGTGACGAGGTAACCCACTGCGCCAGTCATTATGACTGCGGATAGTCTGTTCTTCGCAAAAGGGATCGAAACCGCTGCTGCGATCAGTGCGATGAGCAGTACTGCTTCATAGAAAGAAAAAGGGGCATTACCCTTGAAGTTCCACGTAATATTTTCCCCTGAGCGGAAAAAGGCATAAACCAGCAATGCAACGGTGAACGAGAAAATATATACCAGATAGTTACGAACCGAGCCATTCATATAGGCTTCTGTCCATTTACGTGCATAATGCTGAAGATTATCTAGTACGACATGGTACATATTGTTTATCGTTAACCCTTGTGGGTAATGCTCATAAATCGTTCTCCAGCGCGGCAGCAGTTTGTACAAAGTAATACCGAGGGCGATTACACCAATGGTCATGATTAATTCTGGTGTGATGCCATGCCATAGGGAGAAGTGAACATCAAAGTGTTCATTTCCGTTCAGCAGTGATGGAAGTACAGCAGCCATCGCTGGTTCAATTAATGATCCAGCCAGCAGATTCGGGAATAGACCGAATATGATCACCAGTATCCCGAGAATAACCGGAGGAATCAACATGCCAACGGGAGCTTCATGCAGCTTCTCAGCAGGAATCTCGCTGCGGGTGCGACCGAGGAATGTTTTGAACACAATAATAAGCGCATAGATCAGGGTGAACACACTTGCGAGCCAGGCGAACACAGGCAAGAGTACACTCCATGATCCGAGTCCAAAGATGCGGAGGTGTGTTACTTCCACCATAGCCTGGAAGAACAGCTCCTTGCTCAGAAATCCGTTAAACGGCGGAATTCCGGCCATGGCGAGTGCTCCGACGAGCGCTACCGTAAAGGTCACTGGCATAAATGAAGCAAGTCCGCCAAGTTTCCTTATATCCCGCGTGCCTGTCTCATGATCCACAATGCCAACGACCATGAACAGTGCCGCCTTGAAGGTAGCGTGATTGAACAGATGAAGCAGTGCTGCCGTAATGGCAACTGTGTACATCGCGGAGGATTCGCCATATCCGAAATAGATGGCTGCCGAGCCAACGCCGAGCAGAGACATGATCAGACCAAGCTGTGAGATGGTAGAATAGGCCAGGATCGCTTTAAGGTCATTTTTTTTCACGGCAAGGAATGATCCATAACATAGGGTGAGCAGTCCAACCCCGGTGACAAGCCAGAACCATAATCCCTGTCCACCAAAGATGGGTGTAAACCGGGCTACGACATACAGCCCCGCCTTGACCATGGTCGCCGAATGCAGATAGGCGCTGACAGGTGTTGGAGCTTCCATGGCGTCAGGCAGCCAGATGTGGAACGGGAACTGCGCCGATTTGGTAAAAGCTCCAATCAGAATCAGTACAAGAGCAGGCAAGAATAGTGAACTGTCCTGAATCTGGCCCCATTCCGTAATCGTTGCGCGAATACTGAACGTACCCGTCATGAGGTACATCAGCATGAATCCGGCAAGCATGGCAAAACCACCAAAAACGGTAATGAGGAACGACTTTTGTGCGCCCGAAGTGGACGCCTTGCGTTTGTAATGAAAAGCGATCAAGAGAAAGGACGTTATACTGGTCAACTCCCAGAATCCATACAGTACAATCATATTGTCTGACAGTACCACGCCAAGCATGGCTCCCATAAACATCAGCAGATACAAATAAAAGCGGTTTAAGGCTTCTTTGGTATCCATGTAGAAAATGGAGTAGAGCACCACCAGTGTTCCTACACCGGTGATTAACAATGTCAGCAGCAAACTTAGACCATCCAGATATAGATTAAATCCAATGTCCAGTGACGGAATCCAAGGGATATACCCGGATACTGTATTTCGCTGAGACACGGCGGGTACGAGGCTCGCAAAATAAACAAATAATAGGGCCGGGACAAGTAAAACCAGCCATCCCATATGTATTTTACGGAAGAAACGATGCAGCATGGCAAGTACAATACCAGCGGCAAAAGGCAGAATCACAGCAACATGAAGCAGGCTCAACATTACACCCCCAATGACTGAATTTCTAATGCTCTTTGTTGTGACAAACAGTGCTCATATGGCTCTGTGAGCATGCTTGCTCTCTATATTCATAACCCAAGTATGTATATACAGAATCGTGACTATTCTTTGAATGGAAGAAACACGGTGTGAATAGCGTCCCCATATTGTATGGATATATATAATGAAAAAAGACATTATTTCCGATAAAGATGAAAACGAATAGGTGACATCCCGTAGTTCTTAACAGCATGAATGATGTTGAAAAAAGCAAGCTGGTTCACCGTTTATTGGAGGAAGTTATGTCATTCAAGCTTAAAACTGTTCTCACCATGACCTTCGCTGTGTTATCCCTGTTGGTTACACTCACGATTGGTTATATTCTAAGTCAAAAATCATCCATAGCTGTTGAAACGGAGATTGGTCATTCCCTCATCAGCACAGCTTCTCAGACTTCAGACAAGCTGGATCGTTTCATGTGGTCGCGTTCAGGAGAATTGGATCTTCTGGGCCGAATGATTGCCCTAGAGGACCGTTTCGAGCCTGCCGAAATGCAGATGCTGCTGAATCAGCTTCAAGATAGCTTTCCCACATTCTCATGGGTTGGATTCATGAATCCCAAAGGAAAAGTGCTGGCTTCCACAGACGGCATATTGCGCGGTGAAAATTTATCGGAACGACCTGTGTATCAGGAGGGAATCAAGGGTAAATTTATCGGAGATGTCCATGATGCTGTCCTTCTGGCGAAGCTTCTTCCGAACCCAACCGGCGAACCACTTCAATTTGTCGATATCAGCTTTCCGGTAAACTACAAGAACGGAGAGATTGCTGGCGTGCTTGCCGCACATTTGAGCTGGGCCTGGGCGAAGGAAATGGAGGAAAGTGTCCTGGAGCCGCTGAAACATGAAGAAAAGGACATCGAGATGTTTATTGTCAGTCAAAAGGAAAATATGGTGCTGCTTGGTCCAAAAGAATGGATTGGTCGTCCTTTAAAGCTATCGGGTATTGAAGGGGCAAGACTGAACAAAAGCAGCTGGTCCATAGAAGAATGGCCGGATGGAAAAGAATATGTAACAGGATTTGCTACTAGCCAAGGGCATTTGGACTATCCGGGTCTGGGTTGGACGGTGGTTATTCGTCAGCTCAAGTCAGCGGCGTTTGCTTCCGTGACCGACATGCTTTGGTTCAATGTGTGGGCAGGGCTCTCGGTTACGGTGCTGTTTGCACTGATTGGCTGGCTGATCTCCCGCCAGATCTCGGCCCCGATTGCACGGCTGACTCAAGTGGCGAATCGGCTTGGTGCTGGAGAGCAAGTACAGATTCCGGAAAATCGAGGTTTTAGGGAAATCGAAGTACTGTCACGTTCCCTCGGAGATATGCTGACTTCGCTAACAAATAAGGACTCGGAACTCGTTATTATGCAGAATCTGGCCCACTACGACCAATTGACCGGACTGCCAAACCGAACAGCGCTCGAGCTCTATCTGGAAGAATCCTTGGAGATGGAAAGTGAAAATCACACATTAACATTCCTTTACCTTGATCTGGATGGATTCAAAAGTGTGAATGATACGCTTGGACATCAGACCGGAGATGTTCTGCTGCAGAAAGTGGCTCAGCGCTTGACCAGTATCCGTCATGATAAGGGCATCACGGTAAGGCTTGGCGGAGATGAGTTCCTCATTGTGCTCCGCTCTGTGGGAAGCAATCCAAGAGAAGAAGCTCGTACCTATGCGGAAGAAATCATCCAGAGCCTGAATAAGCCGTTTATTATTGAATATGAACGAATTCATATTGGCTGCAGCATTGGGGGTGCTGAATATCCTACCAACAGTGGCAATCCGAGTGAAATTATCCGTATGGCAGATGAGGCGCTGTATGAATCGAAACGTGCGGGCAAAAATAGAATGACATTCTATCCAGAATTGAAGAACACAGTTAGAGAATAATATAATATAAATTGCAGTAACTGATCCGCATACAGGCAAGGAGCGATGAGATGTCTGGAAAATATACCAATGTACCCTATGGTTATGAACCTCCACCGGCTACCCGGAAAGGCACGCTGATTTTCTATGATTCATTTGAGCACATAACAGATGAACAGCTTGAACACGCCGCTGATATTGCGGACACACGTTCCTTTGTGCAACTTGTGCTCTATCCGCTGCATGAGAATACAGTGAAGCGAATGAGCAAGGATGGTGTGCAACCTTTTTACAAAAGGGAAGATCGCCTTCATGACTGGAGAAGGGAGCATGCATCCTCCAGCATACGGGTGGAAGGCTGGGAAGGCAAGAGGAAGAAGTATACGCCGATCGAAGCAGCCCTGCGTCATATGGCAGAAGAATATCCCGCTCCCCATTTTCTGTATCTCACGGTGGAGATGGCGAATCAGTTCGCATCATTTGATTCGTTCAAAGATTGGATTAAGGAAGTACGTCTGATAATTGATGGAGCTGCCGTTAAGCTCCACCCGAAACTGGAGCAAAATGCACATCGCTGGGAATGGGCAGAATGAACCGGTACATTCGAATTGACGATTAGGCAGTAAAAAAAGTAGTGCTGCACAGCCGGCTTCCCGGTGAACAGCACTACTTTTTTTTGCATTTTTTTATGGAGTACTATACCAGATCAAGGGACGTCATCGTTTTATTTTTCCCCGTTCGTTTAGCTGCATAGAGACACGCATCCACTTCCTCAAACAGCTTGTCCTTCGACAGATGGGCGCTGTAGCTTTTGAGTCCGACACTTACCGTAATATAAGCGCCTTCAAGCTCCAAATGAACATGACGGGCGATCTTCTTGCGGATCTGCTCCACCAAGGCATATGCCTGCTCGAAAGGTTGCTCAAACATTAACAGTGCAAATTCTTCTCCACCATAACGTGCTGCAATATCGCTTGAGGTGATGTTCTCCTGGATGACCTGAGAGACTCTCTCCAGAATGGCGTCTCCAACCCGGTGCCCATATGTATCATTAATTGACTTGAAGTTGTCAATATCAATCAGAGCTAAATGCAGACTCATGCCATTATTCGCATATTCAAACGCTTTTTCATAGTAGTCCTTAAAGGAGCTTTGATTATACAGATTGGTTAATCCGTCTGTCTTGGACTGCTTGGTCATAATTGCGTTTCGCACAATCAGATCCTGCTTGGCAAGCATACTGGCCTGAAGATCATCCAGTACCTCCACACCGCTCGTAACAATTAACTGTGCAACATATGTACCTACAATAAGAAAAGCGGGAATGGAAACCATGTCAAACGAAGATAAGTACAGCCGATAGGCTGGGTCGCAGAGTACGATGACATAACCAATCATCTGCATGAGGCATACCGTCCATACTCTTTTCTTGCTGAAGAACAGAACCGAAGCAAAGATCGGCAACAGACAGATGGCCAGGATGATCCGAATATCGTAATTGACATGAATGATAGTCCAGGCAATGACTGTGCTGGCCATGGACATGGAATAGAAGGAAAATGAACTGAAACGGCGTTCTACCCAACTGGCAATCAGAATAGCTAAAGCGCTGGATATCGTAGGCCAAAATAAAACGTAGATCATGAAATCTTCTGGAGTGCGATCATAATCGAGAAACAGAAAGCAGCCTATTTGAATGACAACATGCGTTAATACGACGACCCAGTAAGCACGAAGCATTTTTTTGATCCATTTGGAATGCTTGAATTCGTACTCGGTTGGGATATGGTTGCTATGTAAGTTGGGACTCTTCAATATATCACCGCTGACTGCATCATAATGATACGACAGACACTGCTCTCGTATGCTTTAATTATAAAACACATTGCACGAAACGCAAATCATTTAATTTGTATTATGCAAACAAAGCTTACATAAGTGCAAATCGCATAAAGTTCTTTTATAGGACAAACAAAAATCCTAATCAGGCTCATAGACTGTGTGTGAAGGCTCCAATTCATATGATTCCAATTAAGATGAAGGGGAGGTGAGATCAATTCCTCTTGTCGTTCGTTCAACCGTTAATGCTACGGGAGCAATTACATTTACAGGTAACACGCTTGGACTGAGTCGTTCGGACACAACCGGAGTACCCGGAACACAGGACAGTATTGGAGCTTTTACGACAACCAACGCTTCCGTCCAGTACGGAACCTATCCGCTAGGCACCACGAGCCTGTATCAGAGCAACAGTTCAGCGGCAATACTCGTTCTTCCTGCTGGCAGCACTGTCTTGTATGCAGAATTGATCTGGGGTGGAAGTTACATCAATGGGACAGTCAATCTGAGTGCTGCAATCAATAATCCGGTTACGTTTACTACACCAGCAGGTACATCCAGTGTTACTCCTGATCCAGCTACTTATAATCAATTTGATCTGGGGAACGGCGCTGCCGGCTATGTGCGTTCAGCCAATGTTACTTCGCTTGTACAAAATGGGGGAGCGGGTACATATACCACCGGAGCAGTTGTAGGAACGATTGTCATCACTAATGATGCTACAGCCAATCATGCAGGCTGGACACTTGGAGTCATTTATCAGAACCCCAGCCTGCCCTTTCGCAACATGTCCTTACGTGCAGGTGGAGTACTCGTCCAGTCTACATCGGCGCCAGTTGTTACCACACTGACTGGATTTGCTACTCCGCTTTCGGGTGCATTGGGAGGCAGAGCCCTGTTCAGTGCACAGGAAGGGGACGCGAACCGGACCGGGGATCAGGCATTATTCGGGCCAACCTCGGCAACTTCGGTTGCCTTGTCCGGACCAAACAATCTGGCTGCAAACTTTTTTGCTTCTCAAATCAACGGCGATACAGGAACCCTTAATACAACAGGGACTTTCGGAACGCGGAACCAGACGAACGGGGCTCCAGGCACCAATATTATTGGCGGACGTCAAGGCTGGGATATTACCAATGTGGATGTGTCAGCGAGACTAATCAATAACCAGTCTTCTGCGGTGTTGACGTTAACGACCTCCGGGGATGCATACATTGTCAATGCCAATGCGATTCAGGTTGATATCAATGCACCCAAAATTTCAGTGGCCAAAGCATCCGTAGCCTCTGGTGCGGTAGCGGGGGATAGCATTCTTTATACCGTTACCGTCAGCAATGCAGGTACAGCCAGTGCGGCCAGCGTTGTGCTATCTGATTCATTGCCTGTAGGGCTCACCTTCATTCCAGGGAGTGTGACGGTCGCTGGTGTGTCTCGCCCAACACTCGATGTAACCGCCGGCATTCCGCTTGGTTCATTAAACCTATCCAACAGTATTGTTGTAACCTATCGTGCACTCATTGGTCAGGATGCAAGCATACTGCAACTGGTGAACTCAGCGAATGCCGCATTTACGTTTCAAAGTGTGGCAGGGGGCTCAGTGATTACGGGAGTCATTCCGTCCAATAACTCTACACTTCCTGTTTATTCACCAAACCTGTCTATTGTGAAGTCAGCGAGCACAACCAACGCTACGGTGGGTGATCAGGTCACGTATACGCTTCAGGTGAACAACGGGGGGAATGTTGCTGCCAACGTTACATTAACGGATAACATTCCGAGTGGCAGCTCGTACGTGGCTGGCAGCTTCCGACTAAATGGAAATGTGATTGCTGGTGCTAATCCTGCGACTGGCGTTAATTTGGGGAGCCTCGCGGCAGGAAGTACAAATACAGTAACCTTCCAGGTACTCGTAACAAGCTTGCCTACGCCTCCAACCCTTGTGGATCAGGCCACGGCCACCTATTCCTTTAACTCTCCTGATGGTCGGACTATTAACGGCACAGTAGCTTCGAACACCTTGACGATTCCCGTTACATTGCCCAATGTAACAACGGTAAAATCGGCATCAGTCATTGATGTTGCAGTTGGGGAGACGTTTACGTACACCATAGTTACTACCAATAGCGGCATCCAGGTAATTAATAATGTGGTACTCACGGATACTCTCCCCGCTGGAACTACGTTCGTACCCGGCAGTGTGACCGTCAGAGGGACTGTCATACCAGCGGCCAATCCGAGCAGTGGAATTTCGTTAGGAACGCTGACAGCCGGAAGTTCTGCGACGGTGACGTTTCAGATTAATGTGCAGTCCCTGCCCACATCAGGTTCGCTGGTCAACCGGGCTTCCGTATCCTATAGCTCAGGTGCGTTCACGGGCATTTCCAATTCTAATTCAATCACAACCCCTGTATACCAGCCGATCATCGGTATCAACAAGTCGGCGAGTCAAACGAATGCCACACTGGGAGATCAGCTTGCATATACACTAGTGGTGACGAACACTGGAAACTTAGGGGCACAAGTAACAGTGACCGATACGATTCCAGTAGGTCTGACGTTTGTCCCCAATTCAGTAACCGTGAATGGTGGTGCACGTCCCGGAACTAGCCCGTTAACCGGAATAACGCTGGGAAGTCTCCTGCCAGGAGCAACTGCAACGGTAGTGTTCCGAGCTACACTCACTACACTCCCATCTCCGCCAACGCTGGAGAATCAGGGGACTGCTAGTTATACGTACCAGCTTCCGAGTGGACGGAATCTCTCAGGCAGCAGCCAATCCAATCTCGTTCGCATACCTGCATCTGCGCCCAATATCTCTATTAGCAAAACAGTAAACACTCCGGATGCAACTGTAGGAGATGTTCTTACCTATACGGTTGTTGCAACAAATGCTGGGAGTAGTGCGGTACAAAATCTGGTGATCTCGGATACGCCAACCGGTTCGGAATTCGTCTCCGGCAGTGTCACTATTAATGGAACTGCTGCAAGGAATGCAAGTCCGCTTTCGGGCATTGCTGTCGGTGCATTGAACAGTTCAAGCAGCGTTACGGTGACCTATCAAACAAGAGTGACATCCGTTCCGTCCACAGGTTCAGTCAGCAACCGGGCAAGTGCAGCATTTACGTCAGGCAGTTTTAACGGCGTTTCTTCGTCTGTCACGGTGAATACACCCATATATCAACCACTCATCCAAGTAGCTAAAACAGCTAGCACCTCGAATTTGACAGTAGGGGATTCCTTTAATTACTCCATTCAGGTCAACAATTCAGGCAATATTGCTGCAACGGTTACCTTGACGGATCCGATTCCTGCGGGAGCTGTATTCAGTACGAATAGTGTCATTATTAATGGCGTACCAACACCAGGTGTTAGCCCGGTAACAGGAATTAATTTGGGGTCGATCGCTGCAGGCTCGAACGTAACGGTCACTTTTGTTGCCACGGTCACAAGTTTGCCTGATTCAAGGCAGTTGACTAACCAAGCAGTTGCATCATTTGCCTACACTCTTCCAAGTGGGAGAACAGTTGCCGGTTCTTCGTTATCGAACACCGTTAACATTCCCGTATCCTTGCCCAATGTAACGATAGTAAACAGTGACAATGTAGAGTACGGCGTGGTCGGGGATGTCATTCGATACACATCTGTTATTCGTAACAACGGAACAGTAGCCGTTAACAATGTGGTATATGTCAACCCTCTTCCTCCGAATACCCCATTTGTACCCGGAAGCGTCATTGTGAACGGGACTTCATTCCCGCTCTCCAATCCGACCGCCGGCATTCCAATCGGTACGTTGGCTCCAGGAGCCGAGGTTACCGTAACTTTTGAGGTGACGATTACTATGCCGATCCCTTCACAGATTAACAATCAGTCGACGGTCAGCTTCACATCCGGTTCATTTTCGGGGTCATCATCATCCAATACAACACAGACTCCGGTCATACAACCGCAAATTTCACTCATCAAAACAGCAAATACAGTTAATGCGACCGTAGGCGACACGGTTGTATATACAGTAACTGTCAGTAACACAGGCAATCTGGAGGCAAACGTTACAGTGACAGATACGATTCCTACTGTCACAACTTTTGTACCCAATAGCCTCGTGGTATCTGGTGTACCACAGCCTGGAGCAACACCAGGAACGGGTATTCCTGTAGGCATTGTGGCAGCGGGAGCGACAGCTGTTGTTACATTTGCCGTTGTTGTGGATTCACTTCCATCTCCGCAGCAACTTAGCAATTTTGCGACGTCATCTTTTACTTTCACACCTCCTGACGGGCGAACGTTAACAGGGACAGCCACCTCAAATACACTGACGTTTCCAGTCTCGTCGCCAAACGTTGCCGTAGTTAAAAGTACAGTTTCTACTGCGGCTGCCGTAGGGGATACTGTTACTTACTCCATTTTGGTAACGAACAGCGGAATAGCACCGGTAAATAATATTCAGTTTTCGGATCCAATTCCTACGGGGGCCTCTTTTGTTGCAGGAAGTGTCACTATAAATGGGGTAGTGCAGCCTGCTTCCAATCCGGCAGGGGGGATATCACTAGGTACGCTCGCTCCCGGAACGTCTGCAACTGTGACTTTCAGTATCAATGTCAATGCGATCCCACCAAGTGGACAATTAAGCAATCGATCCACAGTGAGTTTTACCTCGGGGACATTCTCAAGCACAACGTTCTCCAATACTGTGGTTACACCGGTATTTCAGCCCATTCTATCAGCACAAAAAACGGCGAGTACACAAAATGCTACCGTTGGGGATACCGTCAGTTACACGATTACCGTCAACAATCAAGGTAACTATGGTGCCCAGATTAACTTAACGGACAATATTCCTACAGGAACCATACTTGTTCCGAACAGTGTGATTGTAAATGGTCAGCCATTACCTGCAGCCGATCCTGCAACAGGCATTCCGGCAGGCACTGTTGCTGCTGGGGCAACAACAACGGTTACCTTTTCCGTAGTTATTGATACTTTGCCGACCCCGCAACAGCTGGTGAATCAGGCTTCGGTTGCTCTTTCCTTTACGCTGCCTGATGGACGCAACATCACGGGTTCTGTTTTGTCTAACATACTTACCATTTCAGTGTCGGCTCCCGATGTCGATGTGGTGAAATCTACGACATCTACGTCTGTATCTGTAGGTGATGTTGTGACGTACAGCATTGCAGTAACTAATAACGGAATAGCGACTGTCAGCAATGTGGTCTTTACGGATGCATTGCCGGCAAGTACTGTTCTTACAGCAAACAGCGTGTTTATTGATGGAGTTCCTCGACCGGGTGTCAATCCTTCAACCGGAATAACGCTTGGTTCCATCGCGCCTGGAGTTACCGTGACCGTTGTGTTTAGTGTGCAGGTTACAGCACTCCCATCCAGTGCAGTATTAAACAATCAGTCTACAGTGAGCTTTACATCAGGTGTTTTTTCAGCTACCACATTTTCTAATACGGTCACTACTCCGGTATACCAACCGATTCTGTCGGCAGTCAAAACGGGAGACCAGGCTATAGCAACGGTAGGGGATACGGTCGTTTACAGCATCGCGATTACCAATGCAGGGAACTTTGGGGCATCTGTCACGTTAACGGATACCATTCCGGCAGGAACAGAACTTGTGCCAAATAGCGTCATTATTAATGGAGCTTCAGCACCAGGAGCCGATCCGGCTTCAGGGATTCCACTGGGTGTAGTCTCCACAACAACTGTAGTCATGTTCTCGGTCGTGATCATCACCCTACCTTTAAGCCAGGCCATAACCAATCAGGCCTCAGCAACCTATTCCTACACGCTGCCGGATGGAAGAACACTGGGAGGCAGTCTTTCGTCCAATTCTCTCAATATTCAGGTGTCTGCTCCGAATGTCAGTGTCGTCAAGACGACACCAGTAATTGATGCTGTAGTGGGTGATACGATTGTATATGAGATGGTCGTAACCAATAACGGAATTGATCCTGTCAACAATGTCGTGTTAACCGATCCAATCAGTTCGGCTGTTACATTTGTCACGGGCAGTGTCCTGGTTGACGGTGTTCCGCGTCTCTCGGCTAACCCGACACTGGGGATAGCGCTTGGTTCTTTGGCGCCTGGAGCATCTGTATCCGTTTCGTATGCGGTTCGGGTCAACACGCTGCCTGCACCACCGCAAGTGAGCAGTCAGTCATCGGTAAGTTTCACATCGGGTGTATTCTCGGGAGCGGCCTATTCAAATACCGTGGTAACACCAATCTATCAGCCGATTATTTCCGTAACCAAAACAGCGAGTACGTCCAATGCCACCATCGGTGACATCATTACCTATTCTTTTACCATTTCCAACAGTGGGAATTTAGCAGCCAATTTGACAATTACGGATAACATTCCAGATGGAGCAGTACTGCTTCCTAATAGTGTCCTGATTGATGGTGTTCCACAGCCAGGTGCAAATCCGGAATCAGGGATTGTTGTTGGGACGATACCTCCAGGAGGGTCTGTTAATGTAACGGTTACCCTTGAAGTGACTGTGGATTTCTTGCCGCAGAATCAGCAGCTGGTCAATCAGGCTGTGGCCAATTATACATTTAGTCCGCCGGATGGACGTCTGTTGACAGGTACGGTATCCTCCAATGTTCTGGTGATTCCTGTCTCTTCACCAGATGTCGTCGTTGTCAAAAGTACAAATGCCATTGATGCTGTTGTCGGTGATGTCATCACTTATACGGTTGTTGTAACCAACAGCGGTATTCAAGTGGTCAATAATGTGGTCATGGTAGACCCTGTACCCGTAGGAACTGTGTTTGTACCAGGAAGCATAACGGTGGATGGCGTGGCAAGGCCTACGGGGAATCCGAATACAGGGATAACACTCGGTTCGATTGCCGCCGGTGCTTCAGTTACCGTTACATTCAGAGTGGAGGTTGTGGTGATATGAGCCAATCTTCCGGTCCGTTGTCCCACACGCTACAGAATCAGTCACTGGTTCGATTCAGCTCGGGTGCGACTGAACTGGTACAGGTGGCCTATTCAAATACAGTAGTTACACCATGGATCGGCCCCAGGCTGGAGGTTCACAAGATTTGCAACGTTGCTGAGGCTGCTCTGGGGCAGACACTGACCTATCTGATTGAAATTGTGAATTCGGGTAATTGTGCTGCCATGGTACATGTGTTGGATTCGCTCTCGTCAGAAACTTCACTTCTCCCCAACAGTGTACTCCTGGATGGAACTCCGCTGCCGGGAGTATCACCGGAGAGAGGGATTCCTACGCAGGAAGTCGTACCTGGAGCGACGTTGCGAATTCATTTTCAGGTGATCATCGTCGGTCTTCCACCGTCCTTGAAACTGGTGAATCAAGCGAAGATACGTTATACGTTTGTGACGCCGGAAGGACGAATGGTTGAGGGAGAAGAGCAATCCAACGTGGTAGAAGTAAACCTGGTCTCGTCAAGTCTGTCGTTGGTGTTGAATGCAGATCGTGTGCAAACCTTTGTCGGAGATATCGTCACTTACAACCTTTTGGTGAGTAACCCGGGTTTTATAATAGGAAACGATGCCAGGGTAACGATTCCATTACCCAAAGGTATTGAATTTCTTCCGGGAAGTGTCATTGTGAATGAGATTTTTGTTCCCGAGACGACGCCTGACTCCGGGATTATGATAGGTGAGGTACTGCCCGAAGAATCTGTTCCAATTCAATTTCGAGTACAGGTCACGGGAGGAAGCATAGCTGAGAATTTAACAATTCAGGCAGTGCTAGAGTACGTTTCAGGTGACACATTGGAGAATGTATACTCGAACGTAGCAACTTTACAAATCATTCAACCTCGGATTTCGATTGCGAAAAGTGTGAATCCACCCATCGCTACTCCTGGGGATACCGTTCAATACCAAATAACGGTACACAATGAAGGTTCTTTTGCAGTAGATGCTATCGTGACGGATTTTCTTCCGCCAGGTATGCGCTATGTTGAGGGGAGCCTGGGGTGGAACGGTGTGAAACGGCTTGGAACAAATCCAGTCAAAGGCATCAATCTGGGAACGTTGACTGCACGTTCCGTGGTTAATATCCAATTTGAAGTGCATCTCACAGAGCAGGAGCGGGGTGTACCTGCAGTCTTCGAACTGATGAATCAGGCTCGCTTGATCTATACATTTCGCTTGCCAGATTCGCGTTCTGTGCAACGAATAATTTCCTCCAATACGGCTGTCATTCAGTTGAAGTTTCCTATCATCTCGGTTCATGTGGAAGTGAAGCCAGACTTGATCGAAAGGGGAGGAAATGTAACCTTTCATGTACATGTAACCAACACAGGGTCCTGGCCCGCGCGGGTGCAGTTGGCTGATGTGCTCCCTCCAGGTGCCAAATGGATTGGGGAAGCAGAAGTACGGGATCGAGCGATCATTTCAGAGTATTCATCACCAAGATTTTTACATTTGGGTGAGATGGAACCTGGAGCGGAGAAATGGGTCAATTACATTGCACAAATATCCTCCACTGAACAACTGGGAATCCAGCAGGGTACCGTAACTGCAATGTATACCTACGAGTGGAACGGTCAGAGGCATTCAGGACAGTCCATTTCGAATGTATACACCATTATTGTTGAAGATGGCGATGAATGAAGGGGGATACTAGCTTTTTCCTGTAAATGTAAGGGATTTTTTGCTTCGTTATGGAGTCATGACATTACACGAACGTGAATGAATGGTATACTAATTAAATATGACCTCGGCAAATAACCCGTGGATTCGGGACGTCGGATTAGCTATAGAGGAGGCCGCTACATTGGCAAAAGCAAAAGTTGCAAAAAGACCTACCCGGGACGAGTTTGAACTGGAAGAGCTGGGGAACCAACTGGTTGAGGCGTTTCATGAACGTTCGGAAGTGTTGCTGACCGTATGGGGCAAGGAAGATCAGGTTCATGGGGTCATTGTGAAGTTGGACTCACGTACTCGGCTAGTACATGTTGAGTATACAGAGGAAGAATTTACGGCCAAAGTGCCATTCTTGGATATTATGCGCATTGATTCTCCACGGTATTGAAAAAATGATAAACAGGATCTGAAACAGGGCATCCGCCCTGTCAAATCTGTTCTCCCTGCATAAGATAACCCATACCTGTTGCAGAGGAGGTACGGTCAATGAGCGAAGTATTAGGTGGAGAAACAAGAGGAGGCTACGGATACGGAGGTTTTACTTCTGTAGGCGCCATTCTGGTTCTGTTCATCCTGTTGGTTATCATCTCCAAAGCGTTCCTGGTATAATGATTTTTTCCAGATGAATAAAGGAAGCTCTGCCATCGCGGCAGAGCTTTTTTTGTTTATATTTTGTCTTGTCGTTTGCGGCTGACTAAGCCGTAGATGACAACGATCACCACAGGGTAGAGAACGGCCCACCCGGCAAAAGGGAACACAATGGCCGTCGCCACAAAGGAAATCCAACTGATGGTTACCCCAGTACGACTGCCCTTGAGTAAACGTATTCCGGCTGCGCATCCGCCAAGATAGGTGAGAATAAAGGTTGCATTGGGCAACTGAATAAGTGTCGTGAGTGACACGAGGCCTGATCCGTATATGCACAACACTAAAGTAAAGCAGATGGCCAGGAAGCCAATTGCAGCAATGGGTGTATGGTACCGACGGGATAAGCGGGACATCCATTGCGGGGCAGATCCTTGTCTTGCCAGTGCATAGGCGACTCGGGATGCAGCACCAGCATATGCAATGACGGTAGCAGTGCAAATAAATATGCCAGTCAGCCCAGCAAGTAATCCACCCCAGGAACCGAGAGCCTGACTAATAATCCATACAAGAGAGACATCTGCTCCGCCATGAAGATAGCTTTGAGTTCCGACTGTCGCCAGTGCAGTTAGGAAATAGAGCACACCTACAATGATGGCTGCAATCGTTACACCTTTAATAGCTGCCTTGCGTGGATCAGTAAATTCTTCAGACAGGTGAGATACAGCTTCCCAACCGATAAAACACCAGAATAGAATGGCTCCAGCCTGTCCCACGCTGACCCAACCACTTGGCATAAATGGTGTGAAATGTATGGATTCCATATTCGGAATAGCAAATACAAATGCCATGACGAGCACGATAATAATCGCTAGCACAACGCCGATCTGTACCTTTCCGGCGACCTGCATACCTACGATGTTAATGATCAGTCCAGCCGCCAGCATGAGGGCGGCAATCGCTGTTCTATATCCTTCCCCGAGTCCCAGTGCAGCTGTCATGTAGCCTGCACCTGTAAGTGCAGCTACTGGAGCACCGATGGGAACGGACATTAGAAAGAACCAGCCAACTACAGCTCCTGCCCGTTGTCCAAAAGCGAGGGTAACGAAATGGGATACACCGCCTGCGTCCGGGTATCGGGCTGAGAGTAATCCCATGGACAGGGCAAGCGGAAGAATTAGCAGCACCATGCCTCCCCAGGCGAGAAGTGAAGCCGGCCCTGCCAGTTCGGCAGCAAGTCCGGGTACAATCAGGACACCTGAACCGAGAACTGCACTTATATAAAGCGCAACAGCTTGCGGCATACCTATTGTTTTTTTGAGCTGCGAAGAAGATGTGTTCATGAAATAAAAAGGCCTGCCTTCCAGATTGAAATGATTTTAGAGCGAGAACTATGTAATTATATAGGAAGAGATGCAATCAGTCATTGGCGAATTTTGTAGAAGTTTCGATATCGGTCATGCGGACGTTATGATAAAATAAAACCATCCCTAGAGAAAGAATGAGGTGTACCCCCTAATGAGTAAAGAGTTGACAGAAGCTTTGAACGAACAGATGAACTTCGAATTTTATTCGGCTCACGTATATCAGGCGATGGCTGCATACTGTTCCGGCGAAAGCTTGGACGGATTTGCCAACTTCTTCATCGTACAAGCTGAGGAAGAGCGGTTCCACGCGATGAAAATATACAAATTCCTGAATGACCGCGGACAACGCGCTACGCTTGCTGCATTGCCAGAACCGAAGAATGAATATTCCTCGATGCTGGATGTGTTCGAACATGGATATGCACACGAGCAGCAAAATACGAAGAAATTCTACAATCTGGCTGACATTGCCTTGAATGAGCGTGAACATGCCACGATGTATTTCCTGAAATGGTTCATCGATGAGCAAGTCGAAGAGGAAGCTCTGTTTGATAATATCATCCAGAAGTTGCGCCGCATCGAAAAAGACAGCAATGCTTTCTACATGCTGGACGCCGAATTTGGTAAACGTTCGTTCACAGCTCCTGCGGAGTAAGAGGGAACTAAGCAAAGCAAACAGGATTGATCCGAACGACAAGAAAATCGATCTACATATGAAAAGTCTGCTCTCGAGCAGGCTTTTTTGTTATACCATTTTAAGCTTCTTCGCTTGCTTCATATAAATTCCAGAAATGACTCTATCAGAAACCACAATTTGGGTTAATAGAATATATGTCAACATTGATCTATCCCGACGGATGTTCTTTTTCGAGCAAATCTATCAAATTCGTTTTATTTTTTTGGGTAATCTGACAAAAGTGTAACTCGAACGTAGCATTTGAAGCGAGAATGGGACGCACTCTTTTTGATAGTATTAGGATTATCGCCAAGGGCTGCAATGAGAGAAACATAGACACCCGGGGAAATACAAGACATAAGGGAGACTTTTATTATGCTACATATTCGTAAAACGTTCATCACCGCACTTGCTATTCTATTGATCATTCCATTGTTATTGCCGCAGTCGGCTTCAGCTGCCTCATCCGCATCCAAGCATGCTGGAAATAAAGCGAGCTCCAAGATCATATATCTAACTTTCGATGATGGGCCGACCGCCCACACGGGACAATTACTGGATATCCTGGATCAGTACAATGCCAAGGCGACATTCTTCATGCTTGGACCTCAAATGGAGAAGTTTCAGAAGGCTACTAAGCGTATTGTTGCAGACGGACATGGACTGGGCTTGCACGGCGTAACGCATGTTCCCGGTAAATTTTATAAATCCGCATACAGCGGCTTGAAAGAAATGCAGCAGGCCAATGAAAGCTTGAACAAAGTGGCAGGCGTCAAAACCAGCCTCGTTCGTACTCCGTACGGCAGCAAACCATATCTCAAACCGGCATATCGCAATGTTCTACTAGGTCAAGGGGGATTCCATCTGTGGGATTGGAATGTTGATTCCGAGGATTGGAAATACAAGAAGGATCACCAGAAAGTCTACAACAGCGTGATGAAGCAGATTCATAATGTGCAAAAGAGCGGAACCACCCCTGTGGTACTGATGCACGACCAGGAAGCGACATTGAAAGTACTTCCGCAAGTGTTAAAAACACTGAAAGCAGAAGGCTACCAGTTTGAAGTGCTGACCAAGAAAGTACAGCCCGTGAATTTCTGGAATGACAAACGTTAAAAATTCAGGCTAGACAACAATGTAAACTGATTCTAATAATGGCTTCAAGGAGGACAACAACATGAGTAAACCTAAATTATGGATGACGATTCCTGTGACAACAGCAGTGCTGCTTGCTCTTGCGGGGTGTGGTGGCCAGGATACCAAACCATCATCAGCGGACAACACGTCCCACGCGGCCGGCGAACAGGCTCAGTCAGGCAGTGGAGGAGCCGATTTCTCCAATGGAACGAAAGATAGCGGAACAGATACCACAGGAACACCGGGGACCGAAGGTTCTGCAGGAAGCGGGACACCGAATTCGGAAACGAGCAGTAAAGGTCAAACCCAGCAAAGTGCGAA
The DNA here is from genome assembly GCF_002750415.1 of Paenibacillus sp. LK1. Classification (NCBI taxonomy): domain Bacteria; kingdom Bacillati; phylum Bacillota; class Bacilli; order Caryophanales; family Paenibacillaceae; genus Paenibacillus; species Paenibacillus sp. LK1. The sequence goes on along the minus strand of NZ_PEII01000001.1, from coordinate 87,201 downwards.
CGATGTCATTAAGGACATTCGCAGTCAGCTGAAGATGAAGAACGCTTCGTTACCTACTTCATTTTCTCTGGAAAAGGGAAAACATCTGACTGCATCGATCACATCGAATACTTCAGATGCGTTTCACATTAACTTTTATTCCACTGACCAGCCTGTTGCGGTGAATGATGCTTCATTGACGGCCTCTGGCAGCAAAGTGCCTGTTCTGGCATCCTATGAAGTGAAGACATATAAAGATCCGAACAGCACCGATATTTTCCCTGAGACAGATTTGAAAGACTTTCCGAAGGATATGACAGTGGATCTGGGACATGGTATCAAGGGTATGACTGAAGGCGCGGCGGGCAGTCAGTATCTGACTTGGACAGAAGGTAGATGGACGTTACAGATTCGTTCCATTTCCGAAGATAACATGAATAATCCGGGCATTGCGAAGAGAATGGTGGAGTATTTGGAGTCCCATACACTGCCTGCACCAAAGGATAAAGGATTCGTAAACGTGCAGTATCCAAGCGGTGGTAAAAGCGTTAATGTAACGATTTCCTGGCAAGATGGCAAGCAGATTCATCAGCTCCAGACCGAGCAGGTGCCACTGGAAGCTTTGGGCATGGTTGTTTCTGTAAAATAGAATGGCTTCAAAAAAACATCAAAAGGAAATAGGCTGGCCCGGGGGGAATGCTCCAGACCAACCTATCCTTGTATAAGCAAGGTGCACCGATGGGAAGGTGTGCCTTGCTTATTTATGTTTCATTGGGTTAAAGCGGTACTTTCATTTAAACCACCCTTTTTCTTTGGAACGGGTGATGGCTTCAATGCGGTTACTTGCATTTAACTTGTTGAGGATAATAGAGATGTAATTTCGCACCGTACCGGTTGTAATAAATAAATGTCCGGCTATTTCCTTTGTATTTTTACCGTCAGCCATCAGGCCCAGAACGGCATTTTCACGTTCGGTCAGCGGGTTCTCCTGAACATAAGCCTCGTCCACCAGGTCGGGTGCAAAAATACGTCTTCCATTCATGACCTGACGGATTGCTTCGGCCAGTTCCTCGATCGGGCTATCCTTTAACAGATAACCGCGTACACCACCTTTTAAAGCACGTTCGAAATATCCGGTCCGGGCAAAGGTTGTTAAAATAATGACTTTACAGTTCATTCCTTTAAGTTCCTCAGCGGCCTCCAGGCCACTTTTGACGGGCATTTCAATGTCCATCAGACAGATATCTGGTGAATGCTCCCTGACGAGAGCAAGGGCTTCCTGTCCATTGCTTGCGCGTCCTACCACTTCCATATCCTCTTCCAGATTGAGTAGGGAAGACAATGCCCCCAGCATCATACGTTGGTCTTCGGCGATTACGATCCTGATCATTGTTCAACCTCCTTTATCGGTTTGCGGACCAGCTTGGGAACATGGATGACAATGCCTGTACCTTCCATGTCTGCTCCGGAACGAATATCCAGACAACCGTTCACAAATTCAAGTCGTTCTTTCATCCCCAAGATTCCGGTTCCGCGCCGTTCTTGCTTGCGAGTACGTTCGATTCCGACCCCGTTATCCTGAACCGTTAATACATTATCGGCCAGTGTTTCCTCAATACGAATGGTGCATACCGCTGCTTGACTGTGTTTGACCACATTTGTAACAGCTTCTTTCAGACACATGCCGAGTACATTTTCATTGAGCTGTGACGTATCCTGTAACTTCGGATTGCCTTCAAGTACAAATTCAATGGAAGCGGCCTTCAAAATTTGTTCGGCACGGAACAGTTCATCCACCAGTTGTGTTCCACGCATAGTCGTTACCATTTCCCGGACTTCTTTCAGGGCCGTACTTGCCGTCTGTCTCAGATCGTTCAGTTCAATCTCGGCTTGATCAGGATTCATGCGAAGCAGACGCTTCGCCAGATCGGTTTTAAGACCGATAAGAGAGAGCTTCTGTCCAAGTGTATCGTGCAGATCGCGTGCGATACGTTGCCGCTCTTCCATTTTCACAAGATCATCCAGCCGTTTGTTGGCATTTTCCAGTTGGCCTTCCAGCTGTTCACGCTTATTTTTGTTATACGTACTGATCGGAAGCAGAATGGATGCCATAAGAGTAATGAATACAAACGGGAACTGACTGAGCAACAGGGTACTCTGTTTGATGAAACTATAATTAATGGTTAGAAAACTGGCTGCCAGGTTCACCGAATAGAGGGTGAAGAAACCAGCTTTATTTTTAATATTCCCAATAAAAAAAGCAAGAAACAATGAGAAATAGGCATAATCATAAGCGATGGTCATCGTAATCGATATGGCGATCAAGAGTCCAATCCACATATAGACTTGCCAGCCCTTTGTGATAAAGGCAAGCAGATAACAAACAAAGAAGAACAGAATGATGAAAATGCCCGCAACCATAGGCCACAATTTGGAATATTGCGAAATATAATAGAAGGGCAGGATGAAAAAGACGAGCCATACATACGGATTTAAACCTGTATTTTTATAAAAGAGCTGCATCCACTTTTGAATGAAAATTCTCCTCCTCGGACTTGCATTGTACTCAAACTTAGCCTGACTGTAGCATGACTTTAGCCTGAATACAAGAAAACGAATCCGACAGAGTTAAGGCTTCTCTGTCAGACCCGCTTGGTTGTTTACTCGAATTGGTGGTTGAACGTAAGGCTTGCGAGATAAGCGTTTGATCTCTCTGAAACTGACAAATTGCTTGGATTCTTCGTCCCACAGACGGAAGCGCAGGGCAGCCAGACTGGAACGTAACGTAATCGTTGTAGCCTTTTGCAGTGGCGGTGTTGCGTTATGTGCTTCTTCCAAATAATAGTTGGGAACACGTGGGCTCAAGTGATGCACATGGTGGAACCCGATATTGCCGCTGATCCATTGCAGCAGTTTAGGCAATTTGTAATATGAACTACCTTCTACAGCAGCCTTCACATAACTCCATTCATCTTCATTCTCAAAGTACGTATCTTCAAATTGATGTTGTACGTAGAACAGCCAGATGCCGAAGAAGCCGGAGAAGAAAAAGACGGGTGCCTGCACCAGGACAAAAGCCTGCCAACCGACTAGCCAGCACATAAAAGCGTACAGGACAACGATCAGAACTGTTGATAGATGCGTATTGATGCGCTCTTTACGTCTTGCGCCTTTACGGTTAAAGCGGTAGGCAAAAAGGAACACATAGATGGGACCAATACCGAACATGACAAACGGATTACGATAAATCCGGTAGAATAGACGACCCCAAGGGGAAGCGGCTTTATATTCCTCAACTGTCATCACCCAGATATCGCCAACTCCACGTTTGTCCAGATTGCCGCTGGTGGCGTGGTGAATGGAATGTTCGTTTTTCCATTGCAGGTAAGGTGTAAGGGTTAGTACACCTGTAATGGTGCCGAGAATGTCGTTGGCACGTTTGCTTTTGAAGAATGAACCATGACAGCAGTCATGGAAAATGATAAATGTTCTAAGTACAAATCCCGAGGCTACGAGGGCAATCGGAAATGTTAACCAGTAGGACACGGACAAGCTATAGTACGCTGCGGCCCATAATAATAATAATGGCAGTATGGAATTCACTAATTGTTGGATACTCAGGCGAAGATTGTTTTTCTCATAAGGGGTAACTTCTTTTTTTAGCGCCATTTCCTTGGATCTGCTCATTGACGTACGTCCTCCTTCAATGGTCAATAACTGTAATCAGTTATAACCTAACGCTTCCTGGGAAGATGTCTCCAAGTGAGGCGTTTTTATCATTGTATAAGAATGCGTCCAGTGCAGTAAGTCATAAACGTCAGTACACTGTAATGATGAATATCAATGATGACCCATGACATTTGTCATGGGTGGATGAAGTTAAACTGCTTTGCAGAACCTAAGTAAGCACTGATTTCGAATTCCTTTGTACAATTCGCGCAACAATTTGTATTATGTATACAAATTTTGTTCATGGCATGGTAGAATCTATCATTGAGTGGTTATGACAACTTATGAAATTGGTTGATAGGTTGATTTTCTGATGGATTGGATGGAGTGCATGATGAAGAAAAGAATAACGGATATTCTATTTATTATGGCGGGTGCATTTCTGTTTGCACTTGCAGTAAACCTGTTCGTCATCCCGAATGATCTGGCTGAAGGCGGCGTTACGGGGATTACTATTATTTTGTATTACCTTTTTGAGTGGTCTCCGGGACTGATGAACTTGCTCCTGAATGGTATTTTGCTACTTGTGGGGTATAAGTTTCTGGACAGAACAACAACGGTGTATACCATTATTGCGGTGGTATTCAACTCGCTGTTCCTGCACCTGACCGAGAGCTGGACGATTGCATCGGACGAGCTTTGGATCAATACCATTTTTGGTGGATTATTTGCCGGTCTGGGTATCGGCTTGATTGTTAGAGTAGGCGGCACAACGGCGGGCACGGTTATTCTGGCCCGACTTGCCAACAAATATTTGGATTGGAACATCAGTTATGGACTGTTATTCTTCGATTTGATCGTGGCGTTCTCGTCTTTCTTCATTATAGGGCCGCAAGGTTTGATGTGTACGATTGTCATGTTGTTCGTCGGCACCAAAACGATGGAGTTCATTATTGAAGGGCTCAATCCGAAAAAAGCAGTTACGATTATATCTACCAAACAGGATGCTATTGCTCAGCAGGTCATTGAGAAGATGGATCGGGGAGTGACTGTCCTGTCTGGTCATGGATACTATACAAAGAACCCGAAAGAGATCTTATATATCGTCATTAGCAAACAAGAAGTTCCAATGCTGAAGAAGATTGTGCGAGCGGAGGACGAAATTGCTTTCATAACGATCCATGATGTGCGTGACGTATTTGGTGAAGGGTTCATCGAATTGTCCAAATCGTAATGAAGCGTATATATAAGGAAGTAAGGAGCTGCGGTGTTTATCACTGCGGCTTTTTTTGATGTATGTGGTGTAAATTCGAAATTAAATGATCACGATGAGATCAGGCCTTGATTTTGAAATCAGATCATCCGATACTGACAAAAAGCTGTACACGTATCAAGCCCGATGATATATTGAATTTAATTCGTTAAGAAACTTAACTAACTATAAAGGAGGCGATAAAATGGCTGGCTCACCGCAATATATCCGCAATCTGAACGAGAATTTGATTATGGATGCTCTAATCGCAACTGGTGCGATGTCCAGGGCAGATATCAGTCGTCAGACCGGACTCAGCAAACCTACGGTGTCGTCAGCAATTGAACATCTCATTGAACGAAACTTGGTGCTGGAAACTGGTAGAGCCGATAATGCTCAGGGTCGCAAAGCAACACTCATTCAATTCAACGAATCAGCTTATTATGTCTGTGGCATCGATATTGGGGCAACCCGAATTCGGATCGCACTCTCTGATCTGAATGGTGAGATTATGGAGTACAGAACGTATCCAACGTTATCGGTCCAAAGTGGTGATCGAACAGAGACGGCAACCCTTGATGTTCTTAGAAGCCATATGGATGACTTACTGTCGGAGAATCAATTGAATTGGGATCAGATTCGATGTGTTGGTTTTGGCATTCCTGGCGTTGTACTGCCGGACTCTGGAGATATTGATCGAATCGTTGCCCCTTTAGAGGGATTGGAAAAGTTGCTCTCGCTTGAATCATTGTCGGGGGCCTTCCCGTGTGAAGTGATTCTGGAGAACGATGTAAACCTGGCTGCACTGGGGGAGTACAGGAGGGGAGCTGCAGCAGAAGATTCCAATCTGTTTGTTTTTTTCTCCATCGGTACTGGAACGGGCGCAGGCATCATGGTGAACGGGCAATTGCTTCGAGGTATGGGCGGGTTGACAGGCGAGCTCGCGGAGATGTTGTTGGAAGAGGGCCATCGATTGGAGGATGTCCTATCTGCTGATGGTCTGATGGAACTGGCCAAGCGTCAGTTGGATGCCAGTCTACTTGAGGATCCTGATTCTGGTATAGAAGCTCTTCGTGAATACCTGACTCCTGAGAAACTGTTCGAAGCTGCGCGAGGTGGAGAAACGCAAGCTGTGCAGATTCTGAAACAATACAGCCAAATGATTGCTTCGGCTCTGCGGCATATTTGCGTCGTTCTTGCTCCCCATCTCATTGTACTTGGCGGAGGTATTGGGGGAAATGGGGATGTGTTATTGCCGCATCTCAGACAGATCGTATCTGATCAATTCCCGGCGAAGCCTGCACTGATCTGTTCAGAGCTTGGCGAGCGGGCTGTAGTCACTGGAGCAGTGCAGGTGGCGTTACAACAAACGATGTTGAATCTTCAGCAAGAGTCATTGGAATAAGGGCGTTACTTCAATAATTATAAAGGTAAGTTGGATGGATGGAACGAGATCGAAATTGGCTTAACCGTTAACGCGGACAAAATGAGATTTGAATTAAACATCAGCTAGGCTGATTTAAAAATAGAGAAGATTCATCAGACATTGAACGGGTTGAACATTGCATATAGGAGGACAAAGCTATGTTTACCGACAAAAAGGAATATTCATTTTCAACTTGCTGGAACATCAAACGACACACTACGGGTCAGGATATGATGGAGGAGATCAAATCTCTAGGGTTCAGACAGGTGGAGCTGAACTATAACGTTACGGACGAATTGTTGCAAACAATTGAACCGATGATTGAGCGGGGGGAAATCGGCATATCCAGTGTGCACAACACGTTCCCACATGTAGCTGATCCCGATTATGGGACCGATTCAGTTCTGCTCGGTTTCGACGATGAGCCTCGTCGCAAGCGGGCCATTGAACTGCTGCTCCGTTCAGCCGAGTATGCACACCGGTATGGTGCGAAGGCAGTCGTCGTGCATCCAGGTGAGGTGCCGTTTGAATATAACATTGATGAAGCATTGAAAAAGATATATCACGATCAAGGGCCGGACTCCTCGGACTATCAATCATTGTGGCAAGAGATGCTGGAGAAGCGTGAGGCGAGTAGCGCACATTACCTGAAGCGAATTCAGGAGAGTCTGGAAGAAGTGTGTGAATTGTCTGAACAGCGGGGATACGGAGTGAATTTCGGCATTGAGACTCGATCACGCTGTTACCAAATGCCGACGCTGCAGGAGGCGGGCGCACTTATCCGCGGTATGAAAGGGGCTCCACTCGGCTTATGGTACGATATTGGTCACGGTATGATGATGGACCGAATGGGGCTCTATGATAATGCACGCGAAGCAAATGAATTGATCGACCATGTCGTTGGGGTTCATATCCATGAGACGGTAGGCTTGTCGGATCATTGGTGTCCATATATCCATAGTAAGGACATGGCGTTTTTTGATTCATTCCTGGATATCATTGATCGTTCTCCGGTCAAAGTATATGAGTTGAAAGCAGCCTGCACACCGGAAGAGATTGATGAGAGTCACCGGTTAATTACAGCTCGGATCGCCGGACGTCAAGCGGCACGTCAGCACGGATAATCTGGCAAGTGAATAGCGGTGAAAAATAAATGTAAAGAGAGCGGTCAGAATAACTTTATCTTTCGGGTGAAGTGGTATTCTGCCGCTCTCTTTTCGATGTGATATTCTCTAATCTGCAATTATAAGATATAATATGCATTAATCAGGCTATGGTATCCCTTCCTTCTGAACTTACAATGGTATTAGGGGTGCCGCTTCCCTGATTTTTTTAGTTTTTGGATTGTGTCATACATATGAAGAACAGCCACAAGCTAGGCCAAGTATACCAATGCTGAATATATTATCGTCATGTGGGAGAGTACAAGTGATGGACTTATTCTCAATCTATTTCAGCAGGAATTTGAAAGTGATCATTGCAGAGCGCAAGGGCAAGCTGCCTGTGCGTATATTGGCGACTGCACTGAGAAATTTGGAATCGCTGGGATATACGTTTTCGACGAAACTGATAGATGTGCTGAATACCTGGGAACGTGACAGATTCGTTTTATGGTTTGAGCAATTGATGGAAGAGCTTCGAAAGATGAAAGGAATCAATTTAAAGGAAATCCTCGTGTATCCGAAATTTCCTAAGCGAAAAATGAATATTCAGGAAAGTAAATTTTATTTAAATGCTTTGATGCATTCCTGGAGACAGCAGTCTTTTGAACAGGAGCAGCGCATATTACTGCTGAACAAGCTGCGACTGCGTGTGATTCATCTCGGCAGTGAAGCAGATTTTTACCAAGTGGGAATGAACCTGCTTACAGCGAAATCAGCGTTATCGCCAGTTGCAAAAGAGCAGTTGGTCTGGTTTGCAACAAAGTACGAAGGCTGGTCCGCATTTGAGCCAGAGGCAGGGCAAATACCTGTGAGGGAAAATGCCGCCGTTTATTGTGCTGCTTTATTAAAGGCGGGACGTGCTTCGGTGGAGCAATTCCAGCGGCATTTGCGCACGGCAACAGATATATTGCGGCTAGCGGTGGCGTGTTCCGATGGAGATGTCAGTTTGAAGGAGAATACCCGTTTCCGTTCATTTACCCGATCTGAACGACGGGTAATATTTGCTTTATTGGAGAGTGCTTCGGACCCGTTGGAAGATTTGTTTCGATATAAAGGAAGCTGGCAGAGATTGGCCGAGCGACTGCATCCGGGTGAATATCGATACCGTTATCCAGTGGCAGTAGCAGCGCTGGACCAGTTGCGACTTGGGGAACACCCGCTTACCTTTCATGGCAGAGTGGAGCGGGCATTTGAACAGAAGGATAACCAGCTTATTGTGGAGACGCTCGCGGAACGTCCGGGAGAGATGGTCGGTCAGCTGGACCGAATGATACGTTCCGGTGTTCCGGTACAACGAGTTATCTGCAAAATGAAAACTGTGGCAGACAAGGTATCGACAAGGGCGCTGCTTCGAGTGTTGGCCCATTTCGGTACACGGACGCAGTTTCAGGTCAGGAGGAGCTTTTTCCCCCAAGGCAACACGTCAAATCTGTTTGTCTCCACTCAGCCGCTGCCGCCCCTGAACGTTGAGGATGTTCATACGGTGATATCGGCGGTAGAGCATACACTGTTGAAACGATTTGCGGTACTTCCACCACTCGGTAATGTATACATTGATGAAAGACTTCAAGAGTTTTCAGTTCCATCGGGGAAACTTAGGGCAAGCGAATCTCTTCGAGCTCTATCGCGTGCGTCATGGATATCGTTACCCACAGGAGATACCATTCGTTTTTTTCTGTCGTGGAGAGAAGGCTTGGGCGGTGAGGAGCGAATCGAATGTGTGAATACCGATCTGTCAAGTGTTCTGTATGATCCGAACTGGCGTGATATGGGTCAAACAACCCGGATCCCTTTGCAATCGAATGAATATGTAGCTGCAAATAGCGGGTTTAAGGTGACTGCACCGGATGGAGCGGCGAAGTATATGGATCTGCATTTGCCGTCCGTTTCTAAGTTAGGCGCACGTTATATTGTGATCATGGTTAACGCATTCAGGGAAAATGCTGTCAAGGATTTGCCGGAGTGTTATGCTGGCTGGATGATGCGTCAGGCGCCACAGTCGGATGAAATGTTCGAACCTTCAACGGTACAGGAGCGAATCGATCTGACGGCAGGTTCCCGTAGTTGTATACCAGCCATTATTGATGTACAGGAGCGGCGCATTTTGTGGTGCGATTTTGGCTTAATGAGACAGCCTAAAGCGCATCCTCCGATGGGGGACAACATAGCCGATTTGGCTTTGATCGCCCGGGCGCTGACGGAGTTGAAAAGACCGGATTTATATACCTTATTCATGCTTCACGCTAAAGCGCGGGGAACATTGGTTGAGACATTAGGGATGGCCAATCTCGTATTTACAGCGGAGCTGGAGTCCAATCGTGTGGCTGAAGTGGCAGAGTATCTGACAGAAGGTCCACCCGTGGAGCGCACCGTGATTACACCTCTGGAGCAGGAGTATATTATGAAGCAGTTTTTGTAACGATGCAGGTTCGAATGTTTGGTCATAGATCATTGTAAAAGGGGTATTTGTCACGTTCGACCTGTGCGGGTCACCATGACAAGTACCCCTTTTGGGTGTGAATTAGTTTTATTGAGCGTATAAGCAGCACGAAAAGAGAATGGAGAAGTTAAGGTCGTTCCATTCCATTCGATTACACATTTTATTCGTACATTCGTTGTTCGACTTCAGCAAAAGCGATATCAGGGTTCTCATCGGAATTATCGATATAAGCCACGGCTGAGGCGGGCAAGGGCCAGGCTACTTGTTTACGTGCAAGTGAAGCTGTGAAGGCATCCCAGTTCTCCAGCTTCCACTCATCCAGCTGTGATTGTCTGGCTGTAATCCGCTCTCGATACAAAGCTTCATTTGCAAGATAAATATAGGCCACACGTACATCTGTATCATTCAGGGAACGTCCAATCTGTGCGAGTTCCTGCTCGATCCAGTCCGGAGTTCCGATTTCTTTGGTAAAGGGTCCTACAACAACCGTATCGATACCCAATTGCACATTGTCTAGTGCTGCATCCATCGTAATACGGTATCCCAAATCACGACACAGCCGTTTGTATTCCGGTGAATCTCGATCGGATGGATCGAGTCCCTGCAGGGTCATTATTGCTTCAGCAGCAGGACGCAGCAGGATATCCATATCCAAAAAAGCAGCTTTATGTTTACGCGAGAGGGCTTTAGCAAGGGTTGTTTTGCCGCTCCCGGCCCCGCCAAGAAAGAAAATCAGTTTGCTCATGGTTTGAATTGCCTCCTCATAATGAATAGAAAGAATATGTAATGTGTGAGTACGAATAAGAGAGTCATAATGGCACCTCAGGTGTGAAATGACTTGTTTATTTTATCATAAACGCCTTCAATTGATAGCTAGACAGAAAAGGAAGAATCAGGTAATATTATACCTAGTTTTACTATGCATAGATTTCCGATGTATATAGCTAAGTGGTTTTATTAGGTTCATTTGAAGTTCTATGAACTGTAGTAAAAGTGGTAGTTGTTATTGTACGTTGAAGCATGAACAAAGGGAGTGACAGCATTGCAGGTAAACAAACAAATGATTAAAGGCAGCACGGAGACATTGATTCTTACGTTATTGAAGGAACAGCCGCTTTACGGTTATGAATTGATCAAGGAACTCCATCGTCAATCCGAGGGTGTGTTTAATTTAAAAGAAGGTACGTTATATCCCATTCTGCACGCGATGGAGCTTGAGGGATGGGTGGAGTCTTACTGGATGGAGGTTGAAGGTAGGAAACGTAAATATTATTCCATTTGTGACAAGGGTGTGGAGGCGTTACAGCATAAAAAAGCCGAGTGGCTTTTATTCCGCGGTGCCGTGGATCGGGTGCTTGGAGAGGGAGGCTTAACATGACGGATCGACATGAGAAGATTAAACATTATCTTGATCAACTGTGTAGTCAGGTTAAGGCACGTGAAGTACATACTGATCTGCGTGATGAGCTTGGCAACCACATGGAAGAAATGATGTTGGACAAGGAGCAAGAGGGACTGAGCCAGGAAGAGGCAGCTGCATACGCCATTGAGCAGATGGGTGATCCTGCAGTGGTGGGCAAAAGTATGCACAGATTGCATCGTCATCGTATGCATTGGGGGCTGTTAGTTGGAATAATTGGATTGGCTACAGTTAGCCTGTTGTTAATGTGGATTTTTACAACCAATGTTACAGTAGAAATATATAAGGAGTTATATAGCAATCATGTAATATACACCGTTATGGGTTTCATATTTATGTTGTTCTTTATTTACTTTGATTATCGAAAGTTTAAAAGAGCGGCCTGGTGGATCTATATTCTACTTAATGCCATGCTGTGGATCAATCCAGCATTATCTTCAACTTACAATGGTATAAATAGATTTTGGACGTTACCATTCGGCTTTGTTCTAGATGTGACGACGGTTTCAATGTGGGTAGTACCACTTGCCATTGGCACAATTATGCTGGACAAGCTTCGTTCCAATTGTAATATGCAATCCATATTGACCTACATTGCAATGGTAGCGTTACCGTTAGTGCTACTATTTCAAATGTCGGACTGGGTTCGCATGTTTCTGTTTGGCACAATGTGCATTATTTTATTTGGCTGGCTCACGAAAAAATGGCTTTATACTGCCATAGGTGCTGTTGTAACAGGAAGTATTTTTGTATTGTTATTGTTTTTTGCAGATCAGTACGGCCGCCTGGAGAGGCTCTCTGTCGTTTTGAATCTTCAGGATGACCCTCACGGGAGTGGATATAGCAATTATTCCATTATTGAAATTATTCGATCAGCCGGCTGGTGGGGAAATGGGATTGATACAACGTTCGACATGTTTAAAACGAGTTATTATAATTACCCAGGTGTGCTGCTCATTGATGTGTTTGGCTGGTCAGCTGGGATACTGTTATTGGTGGGTGTCGTCTGGTATGTTGCCAGTATGATGAAGATACTAGTTCGCATTCGGGATGATTTCAGTCGAATGATTATTGTCAGTATCACCGCCATGTTTGCATTGCAAATCATCTATTCGTTGGCGATGACTACCGGTAAGGTTCCAATCCTAAGTATTTCTTTTCCTTTTATTGGATATGGGAATCACCTGATTTATGATTATGCCATGCTTGGTTTACTTCTCGGTATTTATCGTCGGAAGGATATCATTTCCAAGAAAAATGAAAAAATACGGCAGAAGGTGGATGCCGACCCAATGACCAGTTCATAAACATGCAAAATCATTACCGAATCTTGAAACAAATGGATTGTTATGCTCGTTTAACAAGCATTCACGGGAACCAGATGTGCCTGAGGTTTACCCATCCCTGGCTGTTGAAGGAGAGGCCACGAACGGAAGGCAGGTAGGCAGTCTCCACAGGTTTTTCAGTTAAATGGAATAATAAACTCTGCTGCACCAGAAATTGTTCGATCCGATCCAGTTCGGCAGATCGGTCTGCTGCTATTTGCGAAGCAACAACAGCTTTCAGCATCTCTTGAACACTCTTCTTGGAAGATTCCTCCAGATGTTCGGATAAAGTGAGATAGAGATCGTACCTGCGTAATTCTTCGTCCCGGTCCCGAATTAGGGAGAAGAGAATCAGATCGGATTCCAGTCTCAGGTTCCCTTTGAATTGCTCCATCGTGCCTATGCGGACAGTACATGTGAAGCCGTACATTTCCAATGACGATGCCAAACGTCTAGCATCCATCCGATACTGAGGAATGGTTGTGATGTGTAAGGGGATAGGTAGATCAAAAGTAGAGTGCTGAGACAAATAAGTCAATTCTTCTGCATTCATCAACACTTTATCAGCATCTCCTGGATCACGTTCATTACTTTCATTCATGCCATTCCCATACAATTTAGTAATGCACGCCTGAACATGTGCTCTTACATCCGGATCGCTTAGCGGTCCGGTTTTTTGTGTATTACAAGTGAGTAATTTGCGTACCATCACGCCTGCACTAATCTGTGTCCAGTCTCTACCCTCAGACGAGGATGGATTATGAACAAGGTGGAAGAAAGGAGATTCGATATCTTGTTTTTCATCCAAATGTGCAGGAGCACTCCACGGGATTTGTAGAATATCTACACGGTCCAGATGGGCTCTGCCTTGAAAATACATCGGAAAAGCTTCAAGTCTGCACAAGTGATCATCCCAGGTTGTAACCTTGAAAGGCCCGGTTCCTATAGGCTTTTGCATGGTATTCGGTACATCTGGTTCCTTGTCTCCATCTTTATGTTGCCCGTACGTGGCTTGTGAAACAATCGCTGCACGGCTCGTAGAAAGAAAGGGCAAAAACAATTCGTGAGGGGCTTTGAGTTTGAAACAAACGGTCAAGGGATCTGTTGCTTCAAGCGATAGAATTTGTTTGCTCACATCGCGGTATAATGTCCGCCGTTCTGTGGATTGCAGTCGTTCAAATGTATACACTACATCCGCGGCTGTCAGCAGGTGTCCATTGTGAAAAGTAATCCCTTTACGCAAATAAAAGAACCATGTTTTCCGATCTGAACTGATATCCCAGGTATGAGACAGACAAGGAACAATCTCCCCATGTTCATTACGTTGAACCAGCCCGTCGAACACATGACTGGTGACAAAAGATTCTGCCAGCAAATTGATAAAAAGAGGATCAAGCGCATGCAGTTGTTGGCGGATTGGTAACCTGAGCGTATCAATTCGCTCATAATGGCTACCAGTTTCCGTATGGTGTCCAGAATAACCAAGCAGCCACTGGTTTAGATGATCTTGCATTGTCGTAGAACTAGAATAAGCACCAACCTGTTCGGCGGCTTGCTGCAACTCGCGGCGATTCATGGCCTGCATCATGTATTCTGCAGCAATTTGATCAGCCGGAATAAGCAGGGTCAGCGTAGAACGCCGTCCACGTCCGCGCTGGGACACCCACCGTATCCAGTCTTGGGCAATCATTTTTTTGACGATCGTTAATGTGTTACGGTGTGTACACTCGAGCAGTTCCGCAAGGTCAGAAAGCGTTACTTCATGCTCTACAAGTTGACCAAACTGGCTATGGAGCAGCAAATATTGCTGATGTAATTTCAAGGTTTGGATTCCTCCTAGAGGTTGTAGCTGATGCAATATAATAAAATAAGAAGTTTTATCGTTTTTAATTTCTATTTATATTCTTATTTTATCATCTAGAATTAAACCTAGAAAGTTAATGGAGGTATTTCCCATGATTGACAAGATAATGGCTTCACCCAATCGCGCTTTAATTACGCTACTATCGGCATTAATGTTAGCTATCATTCATCAGTATTTGTTTTATGGCAAGGAACCTGGTGTTTCTTATCCCATCTTTGTTATCCTCTTTTATGGCTTTATGTTCTTGTTTGCCAGAGACCGCATGCGGTCATTGACCATGATTAATGCTTTTGTGGCTGGGGTGGTACTGATGCTGGCGCTGACGTTTCTGTTATACGACAATAAACCGCTGCGTATACTTAATTTCCTGGTCGTACCAGGGCTTATTATCTTACATATGACTTATCTAGTCGGTAGAAAACAGAGACAATGGTGGAATATTGGATTGATCGGTACCGCATTGGACCATTTGCTGCCACAATCCATCCGTCATTGGGGAACGGTCGCAAGCATTATTATGAAAACAGGAGGACGTGGCTTGGGCAAAACGCAGAAAACGGTTGCTTTCAAAGTATTCATTGGCCTTATCGCATCCGTTCCCATCCTCATCGTAGTCGTAGCACTGCTCTCCTCTGCAGATGGGATTTTTAATCAGTATTTATCTGGTTTTCCGGAATGGTTAAATCAACTGACACTGACACCAGGGCTGCCGAGAGTGATCTGGATTCTCATTGCGGGCGTTTTATTGTTCAGTTACGTATGGGGATTTGTGCAGCCGATGCAATATGAATCGGAGAAAAGAGAGAATGCACATTGGAATAATGGAAAAGCAAATACGGTTGCTTCAGAAATCGAAAAGCGAGAAGACGTTTCCATGAATTCCATACAAGAGAATCCTTCCTTGAACTCAATCATTGAGGGTCAGACAGCAAATAAGATCTCATCAGAGGCAATTTCTACTCAAGCTCATCGTGAACCTTTTAGATTGGACCCCGTCATTATGGGCACGATGCTGATGGTTATCAACTGTGTATACGTTCTGTTTGTGCTTGTACAATTTTCTTATCTTTTTGGAGCGGGTGAGGGGCATCTTCCGTCAGACTTGTCCTATGCGGAATATGCAAGAAGTGGATTTGTGGAGCTGATACTGGTAACAGGCATTAATTTTCTCATCCTGATCATCGCCCTTCAGTTCACGCGTTCAAGCGGCAAAATAGGTTCAGTTGTGCATCAGGTGCTGCTCTTTGTCCTGGTGGGTTGTTCCGCAATCATGCTGTACTCGGCGTTTATACGCCTCAACCTGTATGAACAGGCTTACGGATATACCTACATTCGATTTCTCGTACATGCATTTATGATTTTTCTGGCCCTGCTGCTGCTTATTGCCGCTCTTCGAATCCGTTATACATCCATACCGTTGATCCGCTGGTATATTGTACTGTCCCTTACAGCCTATGTGACAGTCAACTATGTGGGTATGGATAAACGAATTGCGGAGCTCAATATTGCACGATATCATCAGACAGGCATTATTGATACATCCTACTTGGCGAGTTTATCTGCAGATGCCGTTCCGCTATTGCGGGAATTTGCCCAGAGAGAGTACCCGAATTTGAAAGGGGAAATGTTGGATCGTCAAGCCAACTTCGACTTGGGTGAAGAGAGTTCATGGACTTCTTTTAATATGGCAAGACATAGAGCTAATCTAGAATTGTCCAAATTGAGAATGGAATGAATTCATCAACCTGTTTTCTAACAATGAATTTATGCAAAATCAATATGTAAGTGTTATACTATAAAAACTAACCTATAAAGGGGGTGAATCCCTTGTTTGAACTTCAGGAATTGATACCGTATATATTTTCACTCGGACTCATTTTCACAGTCAGTTACGCTTATATTGCCCATCTGCATTGCGGCATTACAGAGTACTGGATGGAAGGTGGGGCCGGAGGTGGTCTGGAGCCTGGATTGCCAACCTTGTCCTTGGACGGACAACACAGACCTGAAGCTTTAAGTCGAATCGTCAGACGAAGAGAATCCCCGGATGAAGATGAACCAGATTGCCATTCCTCGTTGTATGTACTTTCTACAAAACAACGAGGAGGATATATATGGGACATAAGACAAGCAAGGGGTTCACTGTTACATCTGGCAAGGGACGGATCTATGGCCTAATTGCAATTCTTTTTGCAGTGATGCTACTGGCTGGATGCAGTAACAACGTCTCAGAGATTAATTCATCAACACCAGGGTTCTTTAACCATTATGTTGTATTTCCGCTGTCGTATCTCATTCAGCACATCGCAACGATATTTAATGGAAGTTATGGGGTAGCCATTATTGTGATTACCCTCGTTATCCGTCTTGCGTTGTTGCCATTGATGATGCGACAAGCAAAATCTCAGCAAGGCACACGAGTGATCATGAATGCTATGAAGCCGGAGATGGATGCGCTCAAGAAAAAGTATGAGGGCAAAAACGACCCAGCCGATAAGCAGAAGCTTTCGCAGGAAACGATGGAGCTGTACAAGAAGCACAAGTTCAATCCGCTGAATATTGGATGCTTGCCACTGCTGATTCAGTTGCCCATTCTGTCAGGTATCTACACGGCTATTCGGCTTACGCCGGAGTTGTCATCTCACTCCTTTCTGTGGTTCAAATTAGGAGCGCCTGACTATGTGCTTGCAGTCGTGGTAGCAATAATTTATCTGATCCAAGCCAAGGTTTCGCAAGCCAATATGGCGCCGGAACAGCGAAAACAATTCGCAATCATGGGATATATTTCTCCTCTGATGATGGCCTTTTTCTCGCTTTCGGCACCTGCAGCGATGCCGCTGTATTGGACGATCGGCGGTTCATTCCTGGTCTTGCAGACGTTATTGTTCCGTAAATTGTATCCGGTTGAACACCCGCAAGAGCCCGTGGCTGTGCAGGTAAAGAACAAAAATATCAAACCTGCGAAGCCCGCTAAGTCCTAAGTTTTCACTCATGAGAATGGTGCACTAGAATTATATAAATTTAACGTATGTGTTGATATAACGGATGTTCTGCACCATCATGTAGCGCAAAGATGCCTTGTCCCATGGGACAAGGCATCTTTTTGTATGTCCAGGTTATAACCTTCAAATAGCTGGTTCATCAGACAACTGGAAACGGGATACAAAATACCAGATTAGCTCACGGCGGGAGGATACGTCTGTTTTGGCAAAAATGGATTTTAAATGATCCTGTACCGTGTAGGCTGATATATGCATCGCTTCCGCAATTTCTTTGGAAGAATAACTGCGCAGCACGTAACCCAATAGTTCCCGTTCCCGAATGGACAACCCATGACTCTCGGCGAGTAAAGGCAGTAAGTCCTGCGGCATAGCCTGTTCAAGCCTGATCGCAATCTGATCCGGACCTGAAAACTGTTGCATGCGGCTGGCATGAAGCACAAGGTAACGACCATCCAGGAGTTGAATGCAGACTTTGGAAGGCGAATGAAGGATAGGTTCTTGCGCAACCATCAGGTCGGAATCTGTACGAATCTGACGCTGTAAATGCGAACTGACTGCCCGGACTGGGCGTGGCAATATATCTGGTCCCACATGCTCCAGTAAACGTAATTGCGATAGCCAATACTGAGCGGGAGCATTCACGGATAACAGCTCGAAAGCGTCCGATGTGATCATAATACCTGGGTCCGTGGGACTTCCGCTCTTAATCTCGTCCACAAGAGTCAGACTTGTGGATCGTAACATCGATGCAATAGAAGGAGTCCAGGCCTGAATGCTCAGTCGCTCATCTTCCGTGAATAAGGGTTGTTCCGTCTTGCGATATAGGGTCAGATACCCCCAACAGGCTCCGCCACTGACCAGTACAGCCCGAAGTTCATCACCGAAACCTGCGGGTTGAAGGATGTTATGATATCGAGCGCTGGATACTGGGTTTCCGCTTATCGATGCATGAAGGATCGCTGTATACTCACCGCTGCGAATCAGGTCAGCATACTTATGTATGTCTTCTTCCATGTATTCATTAACGAACAGCCGATCATGAATGGCTTCAATGCCGTCTTCTGTCACGGCACCCGTTGAAAGAAGAGTTTGTGGATCAACCGTTGTGAAGCAATACGCGTCATAGGGAACGATATTCTGAATTTGTTTTAGGACAGCTTCCCGGTAGGTACGCGAGGTCCAGGTTCCTTTTTCGAGAGAAGTAATGAGTCGCTGGTTCGGTTCCATACTTGATGTCATTAAAGCTATCTCCTCTCCTCATGCAGATATCCCATTGTTCTGGGATTGTAGGCTCTGCGTATCCTTTTATAATGAAATTAGACGAATGAAGAGTCAAGTCTAACTTGAATCCATGAGGAGTGTAGTATCGATGGACCACAATCAACCATCTATGAGCTGGGATACGGCGGATGAAAACCGTTACGAACAATCGATAGCCCTGAAAATTCCGGGTTATTCTCATATGCATGATCTGATGGAGCGGCTGCTTGTCGCTTCTATCACGGATAACAACGAGGCTAAAATACTAATTGTCGGAGCCGGTGGAGGTAAGGAAATAGCTCTGCTTGGTTCTCGCCATGCGGGATGGACGTTTACTGGAGTGGATTCTTCCCAGCCGATGCTTCAGTTAGCAGAGAGAAGAGTCCAGGAAGCGGGAATCGAAGCCAGAGTGCAACTTAAATTCATGATGCTTGAAGCGTTACCGGAAGATGAGGTCTACGACGGGGCAACAAGTATGCTAATGCTGCATTTTATTCAGGGGATCGAGTCCAAAAGACGGTTCCTGTCCAATCTAGCGGCCAGACTCAAGCCTGGGGCGCCACTCATTATTGCAGCAGTGAATGCCGATCTTCATTCGCCTGTATATCCAACCATGATGCAAGCCTGGCAGGATCACATGTTAAGTAATGGTATTCAGCTTGAAGAATGGGAGCGGTTTGCAGCTTCCCTTGGCCGAGAATCGGATCCTATCTCATCTGAACAAATGATTGGGCTGATGAAGGAATGCGGATTCTCGCACATTACACGTTATTTTGGAGCATTTTGGGTGGAGGGATATTATGCGAAACGAGACTAAAACAGATTCTGTGAAAGACCAGATTTGGGTTGTTGGCGGATACGGTCAGGTGGGGCAAATGATATGTACGCAACTGGGACGTTTGTTTCCCGGCAAGGTATGGGCGGCAGGTACGCGGATGAATCGGGCTGAGGAATTCAGCCGATCTACGGGTGGTATAGTCCAGCCGCTTCAATTGGATGTACGAAAAGCGATTGATCTTGTTGTGCTTCAATCGGTCAAGTTGGTGGTCATGTGTGTGGACCAGACGGATACCCGATTTGTCGAGGCTTGTGCGAAAGCGGGGACAGATTATATCGATATTTCAGCCAATTATGACTTTCTGGGTCAGGTCGAACAGCTGCATTCCAAAATGCAGCGTTCCAAAGCAACAGCCATGCTTAGTGTGGGACTGTCGCCTGGTGTGACCAATCTGCTTGTGCGTGAAGCAGGTGCCCATATGGAACAAGTAGACAAAGCGGACATTACCGTTATGCTGGGACTGGGTGAGAAACACGGGAAAGCCGCGGTGGAGTGGACTGTGGATCAGATGAATGCTACCTATCAGGTCATGAAAAAGGGCAAGCCAGTCGAAGTGCAAAGTTTTCACGATGGTAAATGGATTGATTTTGGGGCAGACCTGGGCCGCAGGAAAGCGTATCGGTTTAACTTTTCGGATCAACACGTCGTTGCTCGTACACTTCGTATTCCAACGGTTTCCACTCGGTTATGTCTCGATTCCCGTTGGATGACCAGATCCATGGCAATCTCGAAACGTATTGGGCTGTTCAAACTACTGCATATTCCCTCCCTTCGTAATGGTACGGTCAAGGCTTTTGGGGTTATTCCCGGAGGGGAGCCGATGTTTGCAGTTAAGATAGATGCAGTGGGATGGAAAAAGGGCAAACAAGTCCATGTCGAGCAGCTGCTGGTTGGTGAGCGTGAAGCAGATGCAACAGCAGCAGTTGCGGCAGCAGTAGCGGAGCGAATGTATCGGACGGAACTGCCGCATGGTGTTTATCACATTGAACAATGCCTTTCTTTGCAGCATATTCAGGAAGTACTACGTTTTCCATTGAAAGTAACAACGAAGATCACGTAAATCATATATGTGCTTGGATCATTTTTTTTGCTCAGGCTCTCCGATCTGCTATGATGGAACAAATAATCATGCTAGAACGGAGGGAGATCATGAACTGCATTGCTGTATTGCCTTATTACAAAGTACAGAGAGAAGTGACGGGTCTCGCACAGGAAGTACTGCAGAGCGATCGGTCCATGATCCTTTACTCGGACAAGATTGTAACGAAATACCGCGAGTTTAACATTACGGAAGTGTTCGACATGTCCTTTCGGAGAATGGGGAATGAAGGTGGTTTTTTCTATCTACATACCAGCACCGGAGTCTATCCTTATATGGTCAACATAGATCCCAAACCTTTTATCCAAAGTTTCAGAACAATGACGACTCAAAAATTAACTTAATCTTGACCTTGACCTTGCCGTTACGTGAAGGCTTATCCTCGGATTTGGAAGTAAGACAATCCAAACCTAGAGGAGTTGGGAAACGAATGAGTATTTTAATCCAGCAAGCCACAATCTTAACGATGAAAGACACCGATTCCCCCTTCAAGGGGGATATTCGCATTGTAGGTGACCGTATCGTAGAGATTGCTCCCCACATTCAGGCTCAACCGGGTGATGACATTATGGATGGTCAACATAAAGTGGCAATGCCGGGCCTGATCAATGCTCACCAGCATACACCGATGAGTCTGTTACGAGCATTCTCGGATGATCTGAAGCTGATGGACTGGCTTGACCGTAAGATGCTGCCTGCAGAAGCCCGGATGACACCCGAAGATATATACTGGGGAGCACAATTATCCATCGCCGAGATGATCCGTTCAGGAACTACAGCTTACGCTGATATGTACATTCACATGAATGAAATTGCAGAAGCGGTAACGAAAACTGGTATTCGGGCATCGCTCACACGCGGCATGGTATTCGTGGAGGATGACGGGGGGCGCAGATTACAGGAAGCTGTCGATTTGGTGCAGCGTTGGTCGGGTAAGGCAGAGGGTCGAATTACGACGATGTATGGCCCGCATTCTCCCTATACTTGCCCAGTAGAACCTTTGCGGGAAGTCATCACGATGGCGGAACAGGAGAACGTGCCTATCCACATTCATCTGGCTGAGACGAAAGAGGAAGTTGTGAAGATTCGTGAACGCTATGGCATGACGCCAACGGAGTACTTGGAAGAGGCAGGTATGTTCGAAAAGGCACATGTACTGCTTGCCCATGGCGTACACCTGAATCGCAGAGATATTGGCAGATTGAAAGGCATGCGTGGTGGAGTAGCGCACAATCCGGTCAGCAATCTGAAGCTGGGCTGCGGAATTGCTCCAATTACCGAGATGATTGCACAGGGAATTAACGTGGGTCTTGGAACCGATGGGGCAGGAAGTGCGACAACCATCGATATGTTTGAAGAGATCAAGGCTGCAACCTGGCTGCAAAAGCTGGATTATGGTGACCCTACCCGCTTGTCCGCAAGAGAGGTACTACACATGTCTACACGGGGAAGTGCAGGTCTGTTGAACCTTCAGGATGAAGTGGGTGTGCTGGAAGCTGGGCGCAAGGCCGACCTGATTCTGATTGATCTGCAGAAACCGCATTTGCAGCCGGTTCACGAGCTGGAATCATTGCTTGCATACAGCGTGAATGGAGCTGATGTAGATACCACCATTGTGAATGGTCGTGTACTGATGAGAGGCAGGCAGCTGCTAACGATAGATGAGGAAGAACTTTTCCGTCAGGTAGAGGTTCGGGCGAAGCGTATTGTTGAAGGGATTTAATGTCCCGAGCGGAACTAAGCAAACGGAGTCCTAATGAATGTAGGGCTCCGTTTGCTTTTTCTTACATAGTGTATTTCTTTTACCAGGCAGACTCAGATTGTCCAGTTCATTATCAGTTCACACAAATTTGTTAGAATGTGAAATGGCCAATATAGATAGGGTGTATGACTTGGAGAGGAAGAGATCAAGATGACTATATTAGAAGTTAAACATGTGAAGAAATCATACACGCTGTATGGTAAGGAAAAGGTCCCTGTGCTCCACGATGTGAATTTGAGCTTTGAAACAGGAGAATTCGTCTCGATCCTTGGTGAATCGGGTTGCGGAAAGTCAACCCTTATGAATATTATTGGTGGAATGGACTCCGATTTTGAAGGGGAGATCCTTGTTCGTGGAAAGAATTTAAGTGCCATGACTGAGAAGGAAATGGATGATTATCGGAAAAATAATATCGGCTTTGTGTTTCAAAATTTCAATCTGATCCCGCATCTGTCTGTGCTGGAGAATGTTACGATTGCCATGCAAATGACGGATACAAGTGAAAAGGAACGCAATAAGCGCGCTATAGATATTTTGACCGAGGTCGGGTTGAAGAATCATCTGAATAAACGGCCCAACCAGCTGTCGGGTGGACAGAAGCAACGGGTTTCCATTGCTCGTGCACTATCAAACAATCCAGACATTATTTTGGCGGATGAACCAACAGGTGCTTTGGATAAGGAAAACGGAGATCAAATCCTGGCTTTGCTGGACAGTATTGCGCAAAAAGGAATGCTGGTCATTGCGGTAACTCACTCGCAGAAAGTAGCTGATTCCGGTACGCGTATTGTAAAGGTAGAAGAGGGGCGGATTAAGGATGATATTCATCTAAAAGATCGTTCCTTGACCACTTATGAAGGCAGTCGTGGTGCTTCTAGAAACTTGGGCTTACTGGCTTCTTTCAAAATGGCTCTCAAAAATATGAAACTCAACGGCAAGCGTAATGTACTGGTTGCATTGGGTGGGTCGATCGGGATTTTAAGCGTACTCCTGATGCTCTCCTTGGGTAATGGGATAACGAGTTATATGAACGACGAAATCAATTCAAGTATGGACCCTTTGCTTGTGGATATAACGAAGCCCAGTGCAGATGCCAAAGATATGCAAGGCCCGCAAGCCTTGATGGCAGCAGGCGAACCTTTTACAGCGACCGATATTGAGACCATTCGCAAATTCCCTAATGTGGATCATGTAGAGACGATCACTACCATTACAGGAAAATCGACTATGGTTCATGCAAAGCAAAGTGTGGCACTTACGCAGTTAACGACGTTAACGGATGCTTTTGATCCAGCAACGCTAACTACGGGTACGCTTCCGGTAGAAAATGAGATGTTGTTACCCCTCGATACGGCGAATAAATTAAGCGGAAATGACCAAGCTGAATCCATGATCGGCAAGTCTGTGGTTCTATATATCAATGAGATGGATGGCAATAATAAACCGGTAACTTTGGAGAAAGAAATAACCATATCTGGTATTTATGAAGCGTCAGATCAAAGATCACCCATGCAGCAATCTCCGGGTTACATTTCATCAGATACGTTGGAGCAAATGTATACGGACAAAGGAATAACGATTGGGCCGATTCAAGTTAATGCTTATGCAACCGATATGAAATATGTCAATGATATTAATGCTGCTGCTGTTGATGCTGGCTTCTCTGGCTCCCAGACGGCAAAAATTATGGAAAATATCACGACTTATGTGAACATGGCCACGATCGTTCTGTCTGGTATTGCAGGCATTTCGTTGCTCGTATCCGGTATTATGATATTGGTTGTGCTTTACATTAGTGTCGTGGAACGGACGAAGGAAATCGGCATCCTTCGGGCGATTGGAGCCAGAAAGAAGGATATCAAGCGAATCTTCTTTTCCGAATCTGCTTTGTTGGGAGTGTTTAGTGGTATCATTGCGGTAGTCTTTGCCGTCATTATTAGTTACGTGTTGAACATCCTTTTGGTCAACGCTTTTGGAGCAAAACTAATTAATTTATCCGGATATTATATCTTGTTCGGAATCATTGTAAGTACAGTGATTAGTATCATCGCTGGTTTGATGCCATCTTCCAAAGCTGCCAAGCTGGACCCGATGGAATCCTTACGATATGAATAAATACAGTTGTGAATAATGAAAATTGCGGAAAGGATAATGCATAAATGAACACAATTCTTGTGGTTGATGATGATTCCCATATCCGCAAATTGATTCGAATATACCTTGAAACTAATCAGTTTTCCGTTGTGGAAGCGCCGGATGGCCAAGAAGCACTGAATATCTTGTCTCATACCAAAATTGATTTAGCGATTGTAGATGTGATGATGCCACGTGTAGATGGTATTGAACTGACCGAAGATATTCGATCTTATATGGATATTCCGATTCTGATGGTGACTGCCAAAGGAGAATCCAAGGATAAAGTCAGAGGATTCAATGCAGGGTCAGACGATTATTTAGTAAAACCTTTTGATCCTGTAGAGTTAATCTTGCGTGTAAAATCTTTAATGAAGAGATACAACAAGATTTCATCGAATGTTATTCATATAGGCGGTGCAATGATTAATCTGAGCAATTTGACAGTGGAGGCAGGAGCTCAATCGGTTGAATTGAAAAAGAAGGAATGTGAATTATTGTTTGCTTTGGCGAGTTTGCCAGGGCAAATATTCACACGTACACAGCTTATAGAAGATATATGGGGTATCGATTATGAAGGTGATGAGCGTACCGTTGACGTGCATATCAAAAGGCTAAGAGAACGGCTGGAACCGATCCCTGAGCTTATCATTTCGACGATTAGAGGACTTGGATATCGTTTGGAGAGTGTATGAAAATCGTGAGGAAAAGCCTGCGTCTACGAATCGTAGTTACTTTTTTTGGTATAGTGATCGTTAGTTTAATTCTCTCCTTTATTTTAAATATACGGTCTCAAGAAAACACACCGAATCACTCCATGGTAACGATTGCTGAAGATATCGCTACGATGATAAATCTGATTGATGATCCGGAAAAAGTGAAGACAAGTTTGAATATCTTTGCGCGATACGGCTTGAATATTACTTCCGTGAACGAACAAAGTGAAGTGCTTGCTTCCTTACCAGATGATAAAGTTCATGAATTATTCGATGAAAATACCAGGGAAGCGTTCATTCTATCCAATAAAGATGAAACAGCGATTGTCGGTGTTCCAAGGATGAATGAAGAGAAAGATGCGCTTCTGATCAAAATTAATTTTTCATCGATTTTTCATAATGTGAAACGTACATTAGTTATATCGCTATTAACTGTCTTAATCATAGGAAGCTTATTAATCATGTTCATGTCTGGGTACATTGTGAAACCGATCAAAAGGCTAACTGCTGCAGCTAAGAAAATGGCATCAGGCGATCTGTCTGTCCGTTTGAAGCATAATAATCCAGATGAGTTTGGTGAGCTGATGGAGAGTTTTAATCATATGGCTCGTGAGTTGCAAAAAATAGACTCGGTGCGTGATGATTTTGTCAGTAATGTCTCTCATGAAATGCAGTCTCCACTAACATCGATTAGAGGGTTTACAAGAGCGCTGCAAGATGGTGTCATCCCATTGGAAGAGCAGAGAGAGCATCTGGATATCATATACGAGGAAACATTGCGCCTTTCCAGGCTAAGTGATAATTTACTCCGGTTAGCCTCACTGGATTCGGAGCACCATCCGTTTAATCTCACTACCTTTCAATTAGATGAACAATTAAGAAGAGCGATCGTATTAGCAGAGCCCCAGTGGGCGCACAAAAATATCAAAATTGAATTGGATTTATTACCTTGCGAAATTACCGTAGATAAAGATCTGTTTGAGCAGGTCTGGCAGAATTTAATCAACAATGCGATAAAATATACGGGGCCGGATGGGGTCATTCACGTCGCAATCGAGATGTCCCCGTCATCTGTGAAGGTATCCATTAGAGATTCAGGACAAGGTATACCGGAGGGAGACCTTCCGTATATTTTCGATCGATTTTATATGGTGGACAAAGCACGGAGCAGTTCACTTAGAGGCAATGGATTAGGACTTTCCATCGTGATTAAAATTTTGAAATTACATGAGTGTACAATTGATGTGGAGAGCAGGGTTGGAGAAGGAACGCAGTTTACGGTTACGATCCCAAGACCTTCGATTGCATCTTAAGTAAACTCAATTAGCAATATTTAAGCAATTGTGGTCCTTATGAATGCAGGACTCCTGTTGCCTGAATATTGCTTTTTGGTGTGCTGCGTAAGAGATTTAATATATTGTTTTGTTTAGTGGCAGATGATTTGATAAGATAGAAGAGATGCGAGCATCAATCCATTTGTAGTGTGACGAGAATGAAGTAGATTCAACGTTTGATTCTATCCGCTACCCTTGCACATCTATGTGAATATATGAACATAACAATTTATTATATAAAGAATGGAGCCATCCAATGAAATATCGCAATATGGAAGATTGCATTAATGATCTGGAGCAACATGGACATTTGATTCGAGTGAAGGAAGAAGTGGACCCTCATTTGGAGATGGCAGCGATACATATGAAAGTGCATGAGGCGAAAGGCCCAGCTCTGCTTTTCGAAAATGTGAAAGGCTCGAAGTTCCAGGCTGTTTCCAACCTGTTCGGTACACTGGAACGAAGCAAATTCATGTTCCGTGGAACGCTTGAAGGTGTACAACGTGTCATGGCTGTTCGGGATGATCCAATGAAGGCACTCAAGACGCCATTTCAGCATATCAGCACAGGTCTTGCCGCCTGGCAGGCTCTACCTAAGCAGAAGTCCATCAGTTTGCCTGTAACTGCGCAAGAGATTCAGATTTCGGATCTGCCGTTGATCAAGCATTGGCCCATGGATGGTGGAGCATTCGTTACACTGCCTCAAGTCTATTCGGAAGACCCGGACAAGCCAGGCATCATGAACTCCAATCTGGGCATGTACCGGGTACAGCTAAGTGGTAATGATTATGAACTGAATAAGGAAATTGGACTTCATTATCAGATCCATCGCGGAATTGGTATTCATCAGGCCAAAGCGGTCAAAAAGGGAGAACCTCTGAAAGTGAGCGTCTTCATTGGGGGGCCGCCGGCACATACACTTTCTGCTGTGATGCCTTTGCCGGAAGGACTCAGTGAGATGACTTTCGCAGGACTACTTGCCGGCCGTCGTTTCCGTTATAGCTATAAGGATGGGTATTGCATCAGCAATGACGCCGACTTTGTCATCACGGGTGATATTTACCCGGACGAGACGAAGCCTGAAGGACCGTTTGGTGATCATCTCGGATATTACAGTCTGACCCATCCGTTCCCGCTAATGAGAGTGCATAAAGTGTACGCCAAGCCGAATGCGATCTGGCCATTTACCGTGGTGGGTCGTCCTCCACAAGAGGATACTGCATTTGGGGATCTGATTCACGAAATTACGGGTGATGCCATTAAACAGGAGATTCCGGGTGTAAAAGAAGTCCACGCAGTCGACGCAGCAGGAGTGCATCCGCTTCTGTTCGCGATCGGAAGTGAGCGTTATACGCCCTATCAGTCGGTAAAACAGCCAACAGAGCTGCTTACGATTGCGAGTCGCATTCTGGGTACAGGCCAGCTCAGTCTGGCGAAGTATTTGTTTATCACAGCAGAAGATCAGCAACCGCTGGATACGCACCGGGAAGTGGAATTCCTGACGTACATCCTGGAACGAATGGATCTGCAGCGGGACATTCATTTCCATACCAATACAACGATCGATACGCTGGATTACTCGGGAACCGGATTGAACAGCGGCAGTAAGGTTGTATTTGCAGCCTATGGGGACAAGAAACGGGAATTGTGCCGTGAAGTACCAGAGACATTGAAGGATATCCGGGGGTATAGCAATCCGCAGCTCGTAATGCCAGGAGTTGTAGCCGTTCAGGGTGCGCCGTTCACCAGTTATGCGGATACAGAACAAGAAATGAAGGCATTTACGGATATGCTAAAGGAAAAAGGAGACCTGTCTTCTTGTCCAATGATTGTGTTATGTGACGATAGTTCTTTCCTGAGTGCGAACCTCAGCAACTTCTTGTGGGCGACATTTACCCGCAGTAATCCGTCCCATGATATGTACGGTGTGAACAGCAGTTACAACTATAAACATTGGGGCTGTGACCAGATCATTATTGATGCCAGAGTGAAGCCGCATCAGGCGCCACCGTTAATTCCGGACCCTTCTGTTGAGAAAGGCATTGAACGCTTTTTCGTACAGAGTGCGAGTCTAAGCTCGATCAAAATATAGATGAATTCAATAAAAGCCCAAAGATTTTTTTGGGCTTTTTGGTTATATATGTGTAAAACAAGATCTCCGTTATCTAAATACAAAATCAAACCGGGACTTTTTTGAAAATGGGACTGAGAATAAAGTCTTATACGTTCGTATTTCCTTTTACGATTAAGGTCGTTTGGACTATGGAGAAAAAGAATGTATTTATCGATATAAAGTAGTATAGGGATTTTTGGGACCCGATCTAACGGGTACTGTTGACTATAAATGATTGTTCAGGGGGAATACCGATTTGAGAATCCATATTATGAACCTGCAAGATGGAGACCGTCTAACTGCGGATACATTCAGCGAAGCGGGATTACACGTTCTGGGTCAGGGTACTGTGATCAAAAGTGAAGATATCACCTTGCTGATGCAGCACCGCGTAGACTATGTGGATATTGAACCACGCGAGGAAGAGATCACGGAAGCGGAATTCTTTGCTGCTGCAGCAAAATTTGCATCTGGAGCAAGCACAAGCACCAAGGAAGAACCGCCTGAAGAAGAAATGAAATCTCAATTTATACAAACTGTACATAACTATCAATCCGCGTTTCTAGAAGCATTGACGGTGGGTAAGTTCAACGCTACGATGGTGGACGATGCGCTTCAACCGATGGTGGAGGGACTGGACGAGCAAAAGGATGTCGTACATCTCCTGATGATGCTGGAACGGGATGATGTCAATAACTACACACATTCCATTCAGGTTGGACTGTTGTCATTTTACCTGGCTAACTGGCTTGGTTATTCCCAAAAAGAGAGTTACCAGATCAGTCGTGGGGGCTATCTTCACGATATTGGCAAATGCAAGGTATCTCATCGGATACGCAACAAGATGGAACCGTTAACCGCAGATGAACAGCTCGAATTGCAGCGTCACACGATCTATGGACATGATATTATCAAAAGTTCCATGACGGATGAAGCTACTGCGTTGGTAGCTCTTCAGCATCATGAACTTGAGGATGGTACCGGATATCCGATGCAACTGAAGAAAGATGAGATTCATCCATACACACAAATCGTATCTGTCGCTGACATATACATCGGAATGAGATCTGGCAGTCACGGAAGCAGCAATCCGAACCTGATTAACAACTTGCGAGATATCTATGCGATGGGATTCGGGAAATTGAATGAAAAGCCGGTTCAAGCCTTGATGCAGCATCTGCTTCCTAATTTTATTGGTAAACAAGTACTGCTGAGCAACGGTGAGCGGGGTGTTATTGTCATGAACAATACATCCGATATTTTCAAACCACTGATCAAGGTGGAATCGGAACAATATCGTGATCTGTCCAAAGAACGAACTCTTGCCATTAATGAATTAATTATCTAAGTTTGCATATCAAATGAATTCACACAGAAAACGGGCCTCCTATAAGATAACAGGGGACCCGTTTTTCATTTAGATCATGCGCTGCGTTGTTCTTCATGGAGACCAGGAGTATACTTTGCAAAGACCTTAATCTTCCTTTTTAGGAAAAGGAAACAGAAAAGGAGGGATCGTCCTTGATTGAAGTGGTAACTGAGATTACAATACATGCGCCCATCGAGCGATGCTTTGACTATGCGCGGGACATTGATATTCATACCCGGACGGTCTGGAAACATACCCATGAGCAGGCTGTAGCAGGTGTGACAACGGGCAGAATTGGTGAAGGTGATGCGGTAACTTTCGAAGCGAGCCATTTTGGGATAAGGCAGAAGCTGACTTCCCGGATCGCCGAGTACAATCGGCCGTATCTCTTTGTGGATCAGATGGAGAAAGGTGCTTTCAAGAGCATGAGACATGAACACAGCTTCAGCAAGCTTGGCGAGCAGACCACTTGTATGAGGGACACACTGAGATTTGAAGCTCCCCTTGGTGTTCTGGGTTGGGTCGCAGAGCGGATTGTGCTCAAGAGGTATATGCAGGCTTTCCTGGAGAGCCGTAATTTGAAGCTAAAGGCGTTACTAGAGAATAAATAGAGCTGATCTGTCAGGAGGAGATGATGTTTGATGGAAAACGAATATTTTGTGGGTTGGGGTACACTTGCTCTTATTAATGCCGGACTTGCCCAGGGGAAAAACAGAAGTGGTCGTAACTGGTTTCTGATTTCCCTGTTATTTGGTCCGTTAGCCACTCTGTTTATCGTGGTATGGAATAAGCTGGATTAAGTTCATTTATTGATCCGAATTCCGATGGATATACCGATCAAAGGCCCAGAACAGAAGCGCAGCGGCACTAACGCCTGCACCCAGCCAGCAAACGCCAGTCCAACCTGCCCATGCGTACACTTGAGTAGAAGCAATGGAGCCGGTAGCACTTCCTATTGAATAAAAGATCATGTAGGCGCCCGTCAAACGGCTCTGCGCCTCAGGTCGGACTTCATAGATCAGACTCTGGTTGGTGACATGTACGGCCTGCACGGCAAGGTCAAGCATAATTACCCCAGCTATAAGCAGCCATAATGAGTGGTGAACATAGCCAATGGGCAGCCAGGATAGAAGCAATATGACAAGAGCGACGCCCGTCGTCTTTTGTCCCAATCCCCGATCAGCCAGTTTTCCGGCACGTGCAGCAGCCAGGGCACCAGCAGCTCCCGCAAGACCAAAGGCTCCAATAGCAGTATGTGACAGGGAAAGTGGCGGAGCGCTAAGTGGCAACACCATGGAAGTCCACAGAATGCTGAAGGCTGTGAAGATCAACATGGCGAGAACGCCGCGTGTCCGCAGAATAGGCAGCTCTCGGTATAGTTGCAGGACAGAAACGATCAATTGGGTGTAGCTGAGTTTCTCTCGTTTGGGTTCGTGTTTTGGGAGTACCAGAAACAGGGCGATAATCCCGAGTAATGTCAGACTGGCAGAGAAGAGATAGACTGATCTCCAGCCGATCCAATCGTTCAACGTGCCTGCTATAGTTCGCGCCAGTAATATGCCAATGACGATTCCGCTAGTGACCAGACCGACGATACGCCCTCGTTCAGAAGGTGCAGCCAGGGAGGCGGCAAAGGCAACGAGTGTTTGTGTAATCACGGCAAGCAACCCAATCGCTGCCATTCCAATAAATAAGATTTGACTGGATGATGAGGTACCTACAGTTATCAGGGCGATTACGGATAAAAGCATCTGGATAATGATCAGCTTGCGTCGATTCAATAGATCACCAAGAGGGACCAGTAATAACAATCCGAGGGCGTAACAAATCTGGGTTACGGTAATAACGATTCCAATAGAGGAATGAGAGATACTAAACTCTTCAGCAATGGAGTCGAGCAAAGGCTGGGCATAATAAATGTTGGCTACCGCCAGTCCGCTGCATAGGGCGAATAAAAGCGCGACAAGGCGGGACATGCCTGAACGTCCTTCGCTGAAGGGATGTGCTTGATGAGATGCATTTTGCATGGATGATTCACCTTTCTGTATTCGAATGTGCTAAGTTAGGGGAGCAGAAAGAACACTGTTGAATTTAAATATACCGATCAGTACATTATGATTCGGAATAAACATACTTCACGCTTTGACGCGATGTCAAGAGTTGAATTGAAATGTTTGATTGTCTTCTTTATATATCGAGATGGATTTGACATGAGAATTGGATCTAGATAAAATAGTTATATACTGATCGATACATAAAGAAGGTGAATACATGGTTAGACAACGGGAATTTGATACGGATCAGGCATTGGAAGCGGCAATGCAGATTTTTTGGGATAAGGGCTTTGAAGCGACATCCTTAAGTGATTTGACAACAGCTATGGGGATTCAGCGTCCCAGTCTATATGCGGCTTTTGGTGACAAAAAGGAATTGTTTGAAACGGCACTTCGCAGATATACAACTTTGCATGCCGCTCAAGTCAGATCCAGGCTTCAACATACATCCTCTGTAAAAGAAGCCTTCCGTGCCTTATTTGAACATATCGGAGCAGAAGAGGATGTGACAGATGCTCGTCACGGCTGTTTTTGCATCAATACGATGGTTGAATTGGCTCCGCATGACCCCAAATTCGCTGTCCTGACACGCGAGCACCAGATGTATCTGGCGGCGATTTTCAAGGAGACGATTGAACGGGGGCAGGAAACAGGGGAATTGTCTAATGATCTCGACTCAAGTGCGTTGTCCAAGTCTCTGGTTGTTTCGATGATTGGATTGACCGTGATGATGAAATCGGAGCCAGATCGCTCATTTGTGCAGCAGAGTATTAAGGTTACGTTATCGTTGCTTGAGGAATGAGGGAAGGATTTCATTTTTAGAAAGGGTGTTCATATGGAACGTTATTTTCATAGGATCTACCTTGTCGTTTTATATATTATAGGTGTGCTGCTGACAACATACGGCGGGATGGGGATTATCCAGTTCAGTTTGATTGTGATTGGCATACTTGCTTTTATTGCTATTGTGGGTTCGCTGACAGAGAATGATCAATCAAAATTAGATACGATTTTTTGGAAAATACGATCCTTGCTTCAAGTGGCGATGGCCATACTGATCACGGCGCTGCTTTTCAAGCTATTCTGAAGTGAGAGCGACAAGCGGGAATCTGTTCCTGCTCTTTTTGTGTCTGAGGACATTGGGCAGATGAGGGCTTGAGTTGATACAATACAGATAGGGTATAGATTAAATTAGGGTGTATACTATGATTTACATATTCGGGTAACATGTTCAAAGAATGTTTGATGATGCACATATATGAGGAGGAGATTCAACCATGCAGACGAAGTTGCGTTGTGCCATATTGGATGATTATCAGAATGTAGCCCTTTCTTCAGCGGATTGGACTCCTATCCTGGATCGAGTTGAGGTTCAGACGTTCAATAATTACTTGGGATCAGAAGAGAAGGTCGTTCAGGAACTGCAGGATTTTGAAATTATTGTCTTGATGCGTGAGCGTACACCTTTTCCTGAATCCGTGATTACTCAATTACCCAATCTTAAGCTTCTGATTACAAGCGGCATGCGCAATGCCTCCATTGACCTCCAGGCTGCGGAAGAAAACGGTGTAATCGTGTGCGGCACGGAAGGCAGCTCGAACCCTCCGACTGAACTCACATGGGCGCTGATACTGGGTCTGTCCAGACAGCTGGTAACTGAAAATAACGCACTGCGCTCCAATCGGAATTGGCAGAGTACAGTTGGCATGGATTTGTACGGAAAGACATTGGGATTGCTCGGTTTAGGAAAGATTGGCAGCCGAATGGCAGAGATTGCACAAGCCTTTGGTATGAACGTGATCGCCTGGAGTGAGAATTTGACACAGGCAAGAGCAGAGGAACAGGGAGTCCAATGGGCAGAGACCAAGGAACAGCTGCTTGAACAAAGCGATATTGTTTCCATTCATCTGGTGCTCAGTGATCGCACTCGTAATCTGATCGGACGAGCCGAGTTGCAACGGATGAAAAATACCGCTTTATTGATCAATACGTCCCGTGCAGGCATTGTGGATCAAGAGGCGATGGTCGAAGCTTTACAGAATGAGTGGATTGCCGGGGCAGGTCTGGACGTATATGAACAGGAACCTCTTCCTGTGAATCATATGTTGCGTACACTGCCCAATCTGCTGGCAACGCCGCACCTGGGTTATGTGACTCAAGGCAACTATGCGATTTATTTTAACCATACCGTAGAGGATATTGAGATGTTTATGAAAGGAACACCAATTAGACAATTGCTTTCGAAGAAGTAGTTGCTCGGAGGTGGGTTTGATATAAAAGGGTGTGAATGAAGATAAAAAAAGGTGTTTCTCAGGAAGAAGTTCATTCCTGGTGAACACCTTTTTGTGATTATCGGGGGTTTGGATTGTCCATTAAATCCGGTGACTTCACAATCATTCTTCTGTGGGTGGTTCTTGTGAAGATGAGCGGATCATGGCAACGCTGGAGCCGCGCACAATTAACCGTGGCTCAAATTGAATATGTTCGTAATCCGTGGTGCTTATCTCTCGAATCCGTTTTAACAGCAATTCCGTAGCAAGTCGGGCCACTTCTTCGCCCATAATCGAGACAGAACTGATCTGCGGAGACGTAACGGTAGTCCATTGATTATTATCGACACCCACAACAGCGATATCTTCAGGGACACGAACGCCGAGTTCTTTAAACCGATTTACCAGTCCGATCGCGACCATATCGTTAATCGCGTATACGGCATCTGGCATGTGAGTCAGCCCAAAGAAATAATCCGCTGCATTAGCTCCCGTATTCAATGAGAAATCTTCTCCGAAGTAAACAAGCGAGATATCTACATGTCCCAGTGCCTGCTCATAAGCTCGATAACGTTCTTCAATAATATCTTTGGGGGCACCGGCGTATGCGATGCGGGTCCGTCCAATCTTAATCAGATGTTCCATCACCAGTTTCCCTTCTGGCTGTGAAAGAGAAACGACATCTGCTTTCATGCCAGGGTCCAGCTTTTTACCGTAATTGATCATGGAAATGGGAAGGGGGGCTTTATCAATTAAGCCAGGCAACGTTTTGGGATATGCCAATGGCATGAAAATAAGCCCGTCCACATGCAGTTTTTTGATCGTACGAATGGTTTCCAGTTCCGTTCGTGCATTACCAGCCGTATTGATTTGAACCACATGATACCCATGCTGCTTCGCCGTTTGTTCAACAGACCAAGAGATCTCGGGAATGATGGCATTGCGGATGTCGGGTACAACCAGTGCGATCTGATGCGTCTGGCGTATTTTCAAACTCTGGGCAGAGGTATTGGGGACAAATCCTAACTGCTCTATGGCCTGCATGACTTTATCCCGTGTTTTGTTGCTGATGCCATCGGAATTGTTGATGGCTCGGGAGACGGTAGCGATACCTACACCTGCAAGTTCTGCAACGTCCTTGATCGTAACCTTCTGATCTTTACTCACGTTTAGTTAACCTCACTTCATCGGAAACGATTCCGAATTTTGAAAATATGTACGAATGAAATGACAATCCTATACCTTGATTATAACATTTGAGCCAATAAGTATCCTGTGAATACGATTAAAGAGCAGAGATGTCTGTTGCTTTCCAAAAGAACCGAATGGATAAATAGAGATAAATCGTGCATTCTATATCAGTTGAATTAAATATACACGAGAGAGAACGTACAGAAAAGCACAGAGCAAAAAAAATGATCAATATATTGAAAACGCTGGCATTACACCAGAATTATCGACGTAAAATTCATAAGATAGACATATGTGTGACAAATTATGTTTGACAGCCTATTTAAAATGTGACATATTTAACTTACGGAAACGTTTCCGATTATATCAAAACTTATGATCTGGGAGATGAAACAAATGAAAGCATTGCGTTGGCATGGAGTAAAAGATTTGCGTCTTGAAAATATTGATGAACCCCGCCCTGAACAGGGGAAGGTTAAAATAAAAGTGGAGTGGTGTGGAATCTGTGGCAGTGACTTGCACGAGTACACTGCTGGCCCGATCTTCATTCCGGCTCAAGCACCGCATCCGCTAACAGGGGAACAAGCACCTGTTGTGATGGGGCATGAATTTTCAGGACAAGTCGTTGAAGTAGGAGAAGGCGTGACACGTTATAAGGCAGGTGACCGCGTTGTGGTGGAACCGATCTATGCATGTGGTCATTGTGAAGCCTGTAAACAAGGGAAATATAATTTGTGCGATCAGATGGGTTTCTTGGGCCTAGCTGGTGGCGGCGGAGGTTTCTCGGAGTATGTAACAGCTGAGGAATATATGGTACATGCCATTCCAGATTCCATCTCATACGAACAAGGAGCGTTGGTGGAACCTTCCGCAGTAGCTCTTCATGCAGTTCGTCAAAGTAAACTGAAAGTTGGCGACACTGCAGCTGTTTTTGGTGCGGGTCCAATCGGGTTGTTGGTTATTGAAGCATTGAAAGCTTCTGGAGCATCGGATATTTATGTAGTGGAATTATCCGAGGAACGTAAAGCCAAAGCGGAAGAACTTGGCGCCATTGTTATTGATCCTACACAATACAATGTGGTGGAAGAAATCCATGCACGTACGCAAGGTGGCGTGAATGTAGCTTATGAAGTAACGGGTGTACCACGGGTGCTGCAACAAGCGATTGATTCAACGCGTATTGGCGGTGAATTGATGATCGTCAGCATTTTTGAACAGGAAGCACCAATTCTGCCAAACTCCATTGTTATGAAGGAGCGTACGGTCAATGGCATTATCGGTTACCGTGACGTATTCCCGGCTGTAATTAGTCTGATGGCTAAAGGTTTCTTCCCAGCTGATAAGTTGGTAACCAAACGAATCAGCCTGGACGAAGTGGTAGAGCATGGATTTGAAGCACTGCTGAAAGAGAAAAATCAGGTTAAAATTCTGGTGAAAGCAGAGTAACTTTACCAAGCGAATCACAAGCCAAGTAATAGAGTGAAAGTCAGCGGATGGAAACAGGCACCTAGATGGAGCTCAATTGGAACTGATCCTCAATCGGTAGGCAACCACCAATGAATTATGACAAATAGACAACGTATCTTCGGATGCGATTGTCTATTTTTTTTGCACGGAGCGGGCGGAATTTGTTGCAAGTACGTTTTGTTTTACATAATATGAAAAGATACAAATTGTATCTTTTTGCTGTAAAGGTGTTATCTCATAAAAATGAAGGAGGAAGCGGACATGCAGAGGAACACGAAGTGGGCGGCCGTGATTTTGACGGTTGTTGCAGGCATGGGCTGGCTGCTTATGGGTAATTCGAAACCCAAAAACAATGTTTCCACCGATCAGCAGCCGACTGCCGAACGGGCACTTGCTAAGGTGTCCAATGCACCCATCACATCAGCCGATGTGACGTCCAAGATCGAGTTGCTTGGAAAACCTTTTAAGAAAGCACCGTATGCCAACAATGTCTGGGATTTGCAATTGTACAGAGGAAAAATATATATGGGTCACGGGAACAGCAGTAATTTAGGTGTTTCACCTAATGCGGGTCCGATTCCAGTCATCTATTACGATACAGCCAATCCCAAATTTATAACCCAGGCCGTCACCAATAACAATCCGAGCATCGTTCCTTCGACCAAATTATTTGTAGATGAGGAACAGATAGACATTTATAAAGTGCTGAACGACAAATTGTATATTCCCGGAAATGATTCGGACGGTGAGCAGTGGGATATGGGGAACTTCTACCGGTTAGACGGAGATGTATGGACAAAGTATCGTAATCTGCCGCTAGGTGTACACGTATATGATTTGGCGTCCTATCAGGGCAAACTGTTTGCAGCGCTGGGTACCGAGCAGAAACCTACTGTGTTAATCTCTCATGATCAAGGGGAAAGTTGGCAAAAATTCGCAACCATCAATACGTTTGGCTTCAGGGCATATACGCTATTTGAGATCAAGGGCAAATTATATGCTTCAGGCATGATGTATCCTGCCAATAATATTTGGGGCGATAAAACCAATATATTAGAGATTAATGAGAAGCTTGAAAAGAAAGACGTCGTCATCTATGGTAACAAGATGCTTCCGGGATTATCCTATCAAACGGGCACCGTCCCGTATAATAAAATAGGGAAAAACATTAATTTCAACAATAAGCTGCTTTATATTGTCGGAGGGGTATTCAATGACGGGCAACTGTTACCCAAATCCTTGAATGTAATGACCGACATTAATCAGGCAACACGCGTCATTTTGCCAGATACTCAAGCTCTTCCTACGGATCTTCTGCTTCGGGAAGGGAAGGTCTATGTGCTTACCTACACTCGCAAAAGTGCGAATCTCTATATAAACCGGGTATATCAATCCACAGATCTGACCACATGGAATGAAATTCTCCGTTTTAACCAGGACACGTACGCTAAGTCTTTTGAAGAACACGAAGGTGATTTCTACTTTGGACTGGGCACAGACCCCGATGTTCTATCGATTTCATCAGGCAAACTACTGAGAGTTAATCGCAATGATATCCCTGTTAATTCTAATTAAACGAAAGGAAGATTATGGATTATATACTATGCTTCATCCACATTTTTGGTTACAGAGAGAGCCGTTTAGGTTAATTGTACAGGGCAGGCCGAGATCGTAGAACTTCTTAGCTGAAGCTACATCGGGCTTGCCCTATTTTGTGTTCAAGAGATGGGTAGTGCCTCTTTATCGAAAATTTGAAAATAAAAATTAGAAACTTTAAAATAGAAAGGTGATATATGTTAATCAAATCACAGAATAACTTCTGTGGTAGTAATACAAGAGCATGTGTAAGAAAGTATACATGTTTTCTTCCAATCTAATCGTAAAGGAGCATTACACAATGAATGTACCGTCAGCTTTGTTTAAACCATTTACCTCGGACAAGCTTACCCTGTCCAACCGGATCGTCATGGCACCCATGACTCGTGGATTTTCGCCCGAAGGAGTACCCGGACCAGAGGTCGTGGAATACTATCGTCGCAGAGCAGCCGGAGGTGTAGGGCTGATTATTACGGAAGGAACGGGTATTAACCACCCTTCATCCATTAGTGGCGCGAGCATTCCGCTGTTCCATGGCGAAGAATCACTGCAGGGTTGGGCGAATGTAGTCAAAGCAGTCCATGAGGCAGGTGGCAAAATCATGCCACAATTGTGGCATGTGGGTACAGCCCGCCGTTCAGGCGACCTGCCTAATGCAGAAGCTGAGCCGGTAGGCCCATCGGGAATAAGCATGGCAGGTGAATCTGAAAGACAACCATTGTCAGAAGACGAGATCAGGGGTCTTATCGAGGCGTTTGCCCAAGCAGCAGCAGATGCGCAGCGCATCGGTTTTGATGGTATTGAGCTTCACGGGGCACATGGCTATCTGATTGATCAATTCTTCTGGGAGCATACCAACCGTCGTACGGATAAATACGGAGGCGATCTGACACAGCGCACGCGTTTTGCTGTTGAAGTTATTGAAGCATGTCGCGCTGCAGTAGGTCCTGACTTTCCGATCGTACTTCGTTTCTCCCAATGGAAAATGGGGAACTACGACGCACGGCTGGTGGAAACACCAGAACAACTGGAGCAATTCCTTGCACCCCTCACGGCTGCAGGTGTAGATATTTTCCACTGCTCGACCCGTCGATTCTGGCTGCCGGAATTTGATGGCTCAGAGCTGAATCTTGCAGGCTGGACACAGAAAATAAGTGGCAAGCCGGCGATCTCTGTTGGATCAGTAGGGCTCGAAGCTGAATTCGTGGACAGAGCGAACGAAAACCAGGGAACAGGTGACGCTCATCTGGATCAGTTGAACGAGAAAATGGAGAATCATGAATTTGACTTGATCGCGTTGGGACGTGTATTGCTGAGTGATCCGGAATGGCCAAACAAAGTTCGCGAAGGACGTCAGTCCGAAATTGTTCCGTTTACAGCAGAAGCATTGAAAACACTCTAAACTGAAAACAAACCTGATGCCGCCGAAAGGCGGCTTTCGTATGATCAGGTAAGCAAGTAATTAGGAGTTGTCTGTTTTTCTGTGACACTGTTTTTCTGTTACAATATATAGTACATAGAGGGGTGAATGACGGTGCTGGATACGATTGATAGCCATATTTTGCGGCGTTTGGCCCAGAACAGCAGAATCTCGTACACTGATCTGTCCAAAGAGGTCGGCCTTTCAGGGGTAGCGGTTAAGGAACGTATTGAACGTCTTGTAAATCAAGGGATTATTGAGCAATTTTCAATTGTAATCAGTGCCGAGAAGCTTGGGAAAAAAATTTCTGCTTATCTTGAGCTGGAGGTTGAACCCAAGCATTTGGACAAGATTGTGGCGGCGCTGAAAGAAAACGAGCGGGTGGCCGTGCTTTATGAAATGACGGGGGCTTGCATCCTGCACACCCACATTCTTGTGGAGAGCATCGAGGAAATGGAACACTTCATGAACGAATCGATTTACTCTCTGGAAGGGTTGCTTCGGGTGGAAAACCAGATTTTGTTGAAGCGACACAAAAACCAGGATGGATTGAATATTTAACGAACAAGAACCGTCAGGCTCTGAAGACTAACGGTTCTTGTTTATTTCCTTTACAGAAACAGAAGAGTGTGATTATTCCGTCTTGGACAATTTTGCCCGGTAGAAGGTTACGAAATATTCGCTGACTTCTGCCAGTTTCTGATCGTTCAATTGAATAGGCGCCGTCAATTTGATCGTTTCCTCATTAAACGTAGCTGTTGTGGCACCGATTTTGGCCAAGAGTGTATTGTCGTTATATTGAATGGTGATCATTTTGGTTGCTGGGTCCCATCCGATGTCTGCCCCGAATTGTTCAAAGCTGTTGCGCAGCAGTGCACGCTTCTGTTCTTTTTCCCCGAAGATTTTTTTGTTGATGATGCCATGAATGCCCCAGTTACCGTCAACAACCTGCGTAATTCCGAAATCCGTTGAAACGGACATCAGTGAATATGCTTCATCTTCAGTCAAATCCATGCCTCTCATCAGAAAAGACTTCGTTTTGTTGGCAGCGTCCTTCATCGCTTTATCCAGGGAAGACTGCTTGAAAATTTCTGTTTGTGCATCCTTGCCCAGTTCGGCCAAATGGTTCGCATAGCTGAAGCCGTGAACAACCCATTCGTTTTCATTCTCAAGAAGTGGGAAGTTGAGCGCCTTCAACTTGTTGACCAGCTCCGCTTTTTTGTGAAGAATGAGCTGGATATCCCCGGTCACTGATGTTTCGATCGCTGTTCCGTTCAATTCGGAATCACCTTGACCTGCGTGCGGATCACCCACAGAAAGCAGTGCTCCAGGTACAGATACCGGATAATACATCGTTGCCCCTTCGGTTACGCGCCAATCATCGATATTCCCGCCATAATACGATGGTGGAACGGAATCGACAACATCAGCTTCTTTGGGGGCCACGCTCATTGTGCCAAAATGCAGCCGGACAGGGACGTGAATGCCTTTTAGCACATCATGGTTCTCTTCCACCGTCGAGTGATCAACGATAACACCTGGATAATCTATGGTTGGATGTACTGTGCCGCTTGGATCGGTCTGTGGTGTCCAGCGATAACTGTACAGTGCCTTGGCGTAATCATTGCCACCTTTCGTCTCCATTTCATATATTGTAACAACCTCACGTGTATTCGGCGTTTCTTCCATCTCACCATATAAAAGGCCCCAGTTTGCAGCTACATTCGAACCATAGGTTTTACCGGCATATTCCCCGTTTCCGCTAGGGCGCAGCTTCATGTCCAAAATCTTCACTTCGAGTACATCGCCAGGTTCAGCGCCCTCGACTGCAATTGGTCCCGTCATGATATGTACGCCAGGTCCACGTTCAGCCTCATGTTTTTCCGTTTCGCTCCAATGGAAAATATCTTCTGCGCCGGCATCACCTTTGATCATGCGCTCATAATCATCGCCGGAGTGGTGCGTAACAGCTTCCACCGTGACGATATCCCCCGAATTAACCGTAAGCACGGGATCACCTTTCCCGATATTACCCCAGCGTACGTTTTCCGATTTTGCTTCAAGATAATGTGTTTTCGGAACGTTTCTAACTTGAACTGTGTCAGCATTTGCAACATAAGAGACTGGAAGTATTAATAAAACAGCAGATAACGCAGAGGAAACCTTCCATTTAAACCGATTTCTCATTCGAAAATCACTCCCATTCGATATAATGTCATTTTACTTAACATGATATGAATCAGAGTATAACAGATGTATTTTAGGTTAACAATATAAAGTTTTTGTTTTATTTTTCATATTTTTTAAAGTTATTTATCCAATATTCTTAAAATTATTAGATTTCCAAATTGAAATGCTTAGTAAATATTAGCTGCTTTTTGCCTTCCTATAATAATAATTTCAACATATGAAAAATTCACAACAGAAACCATTTTTCGCACCGCTGATACCTTTTCTCATCCCCTTCAATCACACACGCCTTAAGGAATAACACCATGAAGTACCACACAATTACCCGGAAAGGGGAAATTTTTTGCGTTTTAGGCTGTATTTTTAGAATTTGTACTGGAGCCGTCTCCATTTTGAAAATGAACCACCTTATGATAAGGTTATGCCTGAACCACATTCAGACTGAATGACAACAATGCTTAAGGAGGATGACCATCCTTGTATATCGATAATCACAAGTTAAAAAACAAACACATAAACACGCTTCAAATGCTGTTCCTGCTATTCGGAATAGTGTTGCTCTTATCCGCATGTGGAGAGTCACAGAAGCCCTCCTCGTCAGAGCAAAATAACAATAATGCCGGAACGGAGACCAATGCGAATTCAAACGCTGGTGCAAACAATCAGAATGGTCAGGATGATCAACAGAATACAGTGCCTCCTCAGGAAGAGAAAGATTCGGTAAAAGAGCAGCTCCACCAA
Source organism: Paenibacillus sp. LK1 (assembly GCF_002750415.1). Lineage (NCBI taxonomy): Bacteria > Bacillati > Bacillota > Bacilli > Caryophanales > Paenibacillaceae > Paenibacillus > Paenibacillus sp. LK1. The sequence goes on along the minus strand of NZ_PEII01000001.1, from coordinate 44,108 downwards.
TTGTCTTTGGATGAGAAGATTGGACAAATGATTCTCGCGGGTGTTCAGGGGACCACTTTGGATGCTCAAGCGAAACAGATGATCACGGATCAGAAGGTGGGAGGGATTATTTTCTATGCGAATAATGTCTCGACCGTGCCAGGAACGGCAAAGTTCGTGCAATCCATTAAGGATGCCAATCGTTCCAATCCGGTTCCAATTTTCATGAGTGTGGATCAGGAGGGTGGCAAAGTTAGTCGAATGCCAGAAACGGTAGAGTCTATACCTTCCAATGGGAAAGTGGGGAAGACGAAGGATGCTGATTTGGCTGAAACGATGGGCAAATTGTTAGCAAGACAAATTCAGCTGGTAGGTTTTAACGTCGATTTTGCTCCAGTGCTGGATGTAAATAGTAATCCGAATAACCCGGTAATTGGGGATCGTTCATTTGGAAGTTCGGCCAGTCTGGTTTCACAAATGGGCATAGCTGAGATGAAAGGGCTGCGCAGCGAAGGGATTATTCCGGTGGTGAAGCATTTTCCCGGTCATGGAGACACGTCAGTGGACTCCCACTTGGATCTGCCTGTCGTGAACAAAACGGAGAAGCAACTTGCCCAGCTGGAGTGGATTCCGTTTGAGGCAGCGGTGAAGGAACAGGTGGAAGCGGTTATGGTAGCCCATATTTTGTTTCCCAAGCTTGATCCCGACCATCCGGCATCTTTGTCGGACGTCATTATTGGTCAGCAGTTGCGTGGCAAATTCAAGTATGACGGTGTGGTCATCACAGATGATCTGAGCATGGGTGCGATCGCGAAAAATTATAAGTTGAAAGATGCCGCCGTAGCGACAGTTCAGGCAGGAAGTGATATTCTGCTGGTAGCTCACAGTTATGAGAGTGCCAAGACTATTTTTGATACATTGAAGAACGCAGTGAAGTCAGGGAAGATTTCAGAATCCCGAATTAATGAAAGTGTATATCGAATTCTGGCGTTGAAGCAGAAGTATAACTTGTCCGATGAGGAGCAGCCGTCAGGAGATTTGAAGCAGTTGAATGCTGACATTGTGGATTGGCGTAAGCAGGTCGATGCCCGATAGTACCCACCTGTGTTATGATTTTGGAAAGAGAATTGCATATTCCATTATGACAGGTTGGAGGCGAGACCTTTTTTTATGTATACGATAATGATTATTGAAGATGATCCGAAAATTGCGGGTTTACTCCAATCCCATATTGAGCGATATGGTGACAGGGCCGTTGCGGTTGAGGATTTTGAGCAGGTCGTCCAGCAGTTTGAACAAATTAAGCCGCATGTCGTCCTGCTGGATATCAACCTGCCGAGTTACGATGGGTTCTATTGGTGTCGCCAAATTCGTTCCATTTCCACATGTCCGATTATTTTCATCTCGGCCCGGAGTGGCAAAATGGATCAGGTTATGGCGCTTGAGAACGGTGCGGACGATTATATTACGAAGCCGTTTGAGCATGAGATTGTCATGGCCAAAATTCGAAGTCAGCTACGCCGGGTGTATGGCGATTACGCTGCGCGTCATGAAGAGCGCAAGGTGGAACTGGATGGACTAACTGTTTATCTGGAAAGATTGGAGATGGAGCTCGGTGATCGCAAGATACAGCTGACCAAGAAAGAAACCATTTTGCTGGAGACGTTGCTGCGTCGGAGTCCCAAACTGGTTAGCCGTGAAACCATTTTAGAAAAGCTGTGGGATGATTCCTTTGTGGATGATAATACACTTAGCGTGAATGTGACCCGCGTGCGTAAACGATTGGCTGAGCTGGGCATTACAGATGCGCTGGAGACGGTAAGAGGTTCAGGTTATCGACTCAACAGCAATTGGAAGGCATCGTCGCCCTCATGAAGTTGTTTATCAGAGAACATATTGTACTGACTTGTTGGGTAATCGTTGTGCTGCTCACCGTGGTTGCGGTCTTTTGGTACGACGGCTATGACCACTGGTTAACGGCCACGTATGCGGTATCTCTGGGGTTAGTCCTATACGCAGCCTATCTCATTTATCGGTATCTGTCCCATCGCATGTTTTATTCCCGGATGTCCCATCGAATGAATGATCTGAAAGAATTTGTTCCATTGAATGAGCCCGCGCCCTTGCCGCAGGCATTGTCAGAACTGTTGGACTCACAGTACGGTCATTATTATGCGCACCTGCATCGTCTGGAACAGCGTCAACAGGAATACCTGACTTTTATGAATCAATGGGTTCATCAGATGAAGACACCTTTGTCCGTCATTGAACTGACGGTTGAGGATCAGGAGGATGAGGACCCCCGTTTCATCAGCATTCGAGAGGAAGCAGACCAGATGAGACGAGGACTGGAAACGGTGTTGTACATGGCACGGCTGGAGACATTTGAACAAGATTTCAGTGTGGAACCGGTATCCCTCAAGGCGGCCGGAGAAGAAGCCATCCATGAGCTGAAACGGTTCTTCATTCGCAATCACGTGTATCCCGAGATGAAAATTGATTCTGCGTTAATGGTTCAGTCGGATGCGAAGTGGATTCGGTTTGTCCTCGTACAGCTGTTGTCCAATGCCATCAAGTACTCTTCCGGGGGGAACGGGCAAAAGGTAACCATCCAGGCCCATGAATCCACAAGATCCATTATTCTTGAAGTGAAGGATCAGGGAGTGGGTATTCCCAAGTCGGATCTCAACCGAGTGTACCAGCCTTTTTTCACCGGAGAGAATGGGCGTCATTTTAAAGAATCCACGGGGATGGGATTATATATTGTAAAAGATGTCCTGACACGAATGAACCATCGGATCGACCTTACATCCGTTCAGGGAGAAGGGACAACGGTAACCATTACTTTTGAAATCTAAATATAAGCGCATAATGCGGAACGAAATGAGAAGACGTCTGGTGCCCTGACAGGGATCGGCGTCTTTCTCGTTTTCTACATAGAAGAAACACGCCAAAAGGCGACGAGAGACATGTAACCTTACAATAATGTCATGAAGATGAAAGGTTAATCCATAGGAGAATGGTCGAAACTTCGATAGACTGAAGTCAGAAAGTAGAGAACGACCTCGATTTGCGATGAAGTTCAGCCCAACTTGGTTTAATTCAAATCCGAAATCTAAAAGGAGCCATTAACCTATGGAGATATGTTCAGTGAAACAGATTAGCAAAATTTATAAAGGGATCGTATCATACGAAGCCTTGTCAGGTATTGATCTCAGTATTCAGGAGGGTGAATTCGTTGGCATCATGGGTCCATCCGGCAGCGGCAAAACAACGTTGCTAAACATGATTTCAACTATTGATCACCCTACTTCAGGGGAACTGGAGATCGCGGGTAAGAACCCGTTTGAACTGAATCACGATGAACTGGCTCTGTTCAGACGCCGAGAGCTGGGGTTCGTATTTCAGTCGTTTAACCTGCTCAACACACTCACGGTTAAAGAAAATATTGTCCTGCCGCTTACGCTGGATGGAGTACCGGTTGAGGAGATGAATGAACGTGTTGATCGACTCGCAGAGAAGCTGGGCATCGCATCTCTTCTGAACAAACGCACGTATGAAATTTCCGGAGGTCAGGCCCAGCGGACAGCAATCGCACGAGCACTGATCCATTCTCCCAAGCTGGTGCTGGCCGATGAGCCTACAGGAAATCTCGATTCGAAGGCAGCGCGTGATGTAATGGAGATGCTGGAACGTCGCAACCAGGAAGATCGGGCCACCATGCTGTTGGTCACGCATGACGCTGTTGCGGCAAGTTATTGCAGCCGGGTTGTATTTATTAAGGATGGACGACTTTACAACGAAATTCATTATGGAGATAACCGATCGACATTCTATCAACGAATCATCAACGTATTATCCCTGATGGGAGGCTCAGGACATGAATTTTCGCCAGTTCGCCATTAATAATGTTGTTCGGAACAAACGAATTTATTTGGCCCATTTTCTAAGCAGTACGTTTTCCGTCATGATCTTTTTTACGTATGCACTTCTTTTGTTTCACCCGGATCTGAAGGATGGACTGAAGGGTTCAAGTGGGACAGTGACCATGCTTGCGAATCAGGGGTTTCTAATTGCTGAGATCATTATTTTCATCTTTTCGTTTCTGTTTCTGCTCTATTCCGTAGGTTCATTTCTAAAGACGCGTAAAAAAGAATTCGGCATATTTCAAATCATTGGCATGACACGTAAACAGATGAACCGACTGTTATTCATGGAAAACTTGTGCATTGGACTTGCCGCCATTGTGGCAGGCGTTGGATTAGGAATGATCTTTGCCAAGCTGATCCTGTTGATCTGCGGTTCGATGCTGGCGGTGGAAGAAAGTCTCCGATTCTATTTTCCATTAAAAGCAATCGCACTTACTGTCGGAGCATTTCTGCTGCTGTTTGTTGTGATTGCGCTGAGCTCATCGCTGCTGATGCGAAAAGGGTCATTGATTGACCTTGTAAAATCAGAGGAAAAACCAAAACCCGAGCCAAAGGCTTCTCGTCTTTTAGCACTTCTCTCCGTCATACTCATTGGGGGTGGATATGCGGGTGTATTTGCCTTTGTATGGATCACATACTCTTTCCCTTTGCTGCTTGGTAGTGTTGTTTTGGTTATTGCAGGCACGTATCTGTTATTCACCCAACTTAGTGTGTATGCCATTCGGGCGCTCAAAGGCAATAAGCGTTTGTTTTTCCGCAAAACGAATTTGCTGTTTCTGTCCGAACTTACCTATCGAATGAAAGATAATGCGGTCATGTTTTTTATGGTGAGTGTGATTTCGGCTTCCGCCTTTACAGGCATTGGCACGATGCTGGCGATCGCTGATCCGGGATTGTCATCGATGTCAAATCCATATGCGTTTACCTACCAAAATTCATGGGATACACCTAGCGCAGAACGGCACATCAGGAAGATTGAAGAGACACTGATTGATAATGAGGTTCCGTACCAGAAAGGAAGTTATATTCCGCTGTTTGATGACGAAGGGGACTATATCATCAAACTAAGTGAATATAATCATCTTGCCAAGGCGCTCGGTTACCAAGAGCGAACTCTCGAGAATGTTAACGATTCCTTTATGACTCCGGGCAATCTTACGAGTCGCAAGACATTACGAGCAGAAGTTGGGCAGGGTTCAACTCAGAAAAATATCAGTATGTGGGAAGTTCAGGAAAAGGTCAGATTAACAACACCTGCAACCGATATCGTCATCCCTGTTGAATTCAAAAGGGAAGTTTATGTGGTATCCAATGAGCTGTACGACAAGATGAATAAGGAATTTAATATTCAAATCGAGGCTGATGAAAATTATTATCCCGATAAAAAAACTCAATTTGTTGTGACAGATTGGATGGGAACGCGGAAGTTTGCTCCTGATCTGGTCGAATCCATTCAAAATGACTCAGATGGTCAGGGGTACTTCGAGATCAGCGCTCTCGTGCTGGATTGGCTTAATTCCAAACAAACTAATGGTATTATCCTTATTCTGAGCGGATTGATTGGCATTGTCTTTTTCACCTTTGCTGCAAGCTTTACCTACTTCCGGTTATATGCAGATCTGGAACGGGATGAAGAGCAGTACCGCATGATTGGTAAGATGGGACTGAGTCGCCCGGAGCTTCGCAACATCGTAACCAGACAGCTGGTGTTAATGTTTTTCCTACCAATAGTGTTGGCCATTATCCACAGTTCCGTTGCATTTGTTGCATTACAGCAGTTGGTTGATTTCTCTGTTATGGGTTATACTTTGCGCATTTTCCTCGTATTTGCATCTATGCAGATTCTATTTTTCCTGCTGGTACGCTGGCGTTATCTGCGTCATATGTATGCCAAATTGATCTAATATTAATCGAATAGAACAGACACCAGACCTTAGGTTCGGTGTCTGTTGACTTTTTCCTCCAAAGCAAAGTACTATTTCAATAGATACAATATGTATCATTTCGGTATAACTTAAGTCTCGAAATGATTAAAAATATTATCAACATTGAGTTTCCTAGCCTTTCTAACCGAGAAGGAGGATTACATTGAGCATAACGATGTCCCGTGGACAAGCTTATCTGCAACGGTTGAACGATGAACGGAATGTATGGCTGGATGGAGAGCGTATTCGCGTAACAGAGCATTCTGCCTTCCGGGGAACTTTACAAACGATTGAAAGTCTGTTCAATCTGGTGGATGGTGCGGACACGAGAGAAACAGTGGCTTATTGGGATGAGCAGACGAAGGGATATGTACATCAGGCTTTTCGAGTACCCCGCAATGCTCAGGAGATCAGCAGCAGGGCGGCAGCCTTTCGATTGTGGTCTGATCGCACCTACGGGGTAATGAGCCGTCTCTCGGATTATGCCCGATCCCGCCTGACCGGATGGTATGCCACACGGGATGCGATGGCTGCATATGACCCGGCATATGGAGGTAAAATCGCTGCCTATTATGATGAGGCAAAACGGAAGGATGCCTTCCTGACCATTGTCCAGCGTGACCCGCAAATTAATCGTGCTCTGCCCGTAGGGGAAGATGAAGATGCGATGCTTCAAATCATTCGTACCAATACAGAGGGTGTTGTCCTCCGTGGGGCGAAGATGGTAGCGACCGCTGCTCCATATGCGGACGATATCATTGCATATCCGATTCAGCGCATTCCTGGACATCGCCCGGAACTCGCGCATATGGTTATTGTGGCAGCAGGAAGTCCAGGATTACATATGGTATGTAGAGAATCTTTTGCAACATTAGATTCAGATACTGCTCATCCGCTCAGTAGTCAGTATGATGAGATGGATGCTGTATTATTTTTTGACGATGTATTTGTACCTTGGGAGCGTGTACTGCTTCACAACAATCCGGAAGCGGTATGGCAGATTCGCTGCAACGTGGCATCCTCCAGTCTGGCTTACCATCAGAGCATTATTCGGCTGCATTCGAAGCTGGAATTCATTACAGCCATCACGTCTTCCATTGCCAAGGAGATTGGAGTGGATGCCTTCCTGAATGTACAGGAACAGCTTGGGGAGATGATCAGCCAGATGCATACGATTGAAGGACTCATCATCGCATCCGAGGCACAAGCTGCGCCGGATGTTCATGGGAACTGGCTACCATCATTCAAATATATTGAAACAGCCCGTAATCTGGGGAACCGTTATTACCCGCGCGCTGTTGAGATTTTGAAGACTATTGCTGCAGGTGGCCTTATTCAGATCCCTTCCGGGAAGCTGGAGCTCGAAGGAAGTATCAGCCCCATGATGAACAAGTATCTTGGAGGCGTAACGATGCAGGCACCAGAGAAGATTCGGTTATTCCAGCTCGCCTGGGAGCTGACAGGAAGTCCGCTGGGAGCCAGACATGATCTGTATGAACGTTTCTATGCCGGTGACCCGGTACGTAATCGGGCGAGTCAGTATGTGCAATATGATAAGGACCGATTATATGCCCGGGTTGAACCCTGGTTACGTAGCAAGTGATGAATGGTACTGAAACTTTACTTATTTTAGCTTTATATTTGAAGCTCTGGCCCTGATGCCCGGGCTTTTTATTTAGGTTATCTTTAGAAATGGTTTAGATTGATTTAAGAGACGTAGTATATAGTAGTAACGTATAGACATATGAGCAATAACAAATGGAATGTACGGATACGAATTTGAATGAAAACTGAATTTATTGAAATAGGAATGAGAGGATTCGCATGAGATACACACTATTAATTGCAGATGACGAACCCGAAATTGTGGAACTGCTTCAGCTGTACCTCGAGAAGGACTACAACATTGTGACAGCCGTTAATGGAGTAGAGGCGCTAGAGTGTATCCGTTCAACTCAGATTGATCTGGTCATACTGGATATTATGATGCCTGTGATGGATGGACTCCAGTTGATCAAACAAATCAGGTCCACACATCATATGCCTGTTCTGTTCCTGTCGGCCAAAAGCCAGGACCATGACAAAATCCTTGGACTCGGACTGGGTGCAGACGACTACATCTCCAAACCTTTCAATCCTTTGGAAATTGTCGCCAGAGTGGAAGCTTTGCTCAGAAGAGTCAATCAATTTGATGCACCTGACGTGGCTGCTGCTAAGGAGTTAAATCTTGAGCTGGGTGAGCTCAGGCTTGATCGATCCCAATGTATCCTTTTTCGCTCGGATAAACCTGTGACATTGACCTCAACAGAGTACAAAATTGTGGAGCTTCTGCTTGAGCAGCCAGGCCGTGTCTTCACCCGTAAAAAAATATACGAAGCCGTCTGGGGAGATTATTATGCTCATGAGGACAGCACGATAATGGTACATATCAGTAACATTCGGGAAAAGATCGAGCGCGACTCCAGGCAACCGGAATATTTAAAAACGATAAGGGGACTGGGATACAAAATTGAAGCGCCCATGGAAAGCTAGAGAAAAGAGACTATTGCAAACGTCCCTGACACTGGACTTTTTGCTGTTTAACTTCTTTTTGTTGTTACTGGTAGCCATCGTGTACATTATCATTAATCTGGATGTGGTCGATTTCCGCATTTCGGATCAGGTGGTGGATCCTGATCTGAATGTGGAGGCACATGTGTATGTGACAGAACTGGAGAACGAGTGGCTGTCCGGAAGTTCCGATGAGGCCAATAATACCGAGATTCAGCGTCTCAAGGACAGTGGGGGATGGATTGAAGTGCTGGATGCGGAGCGGAAGGTCATTCGTTATATCGGGGACAAGCAGGATACGTTCACTCAATACAGTGAAGCTGAGCTATATGCAGGACTCGAAAACCGAAATGAGCAGCCTTACTATTACTCCATTAGTCCGCTTTCAACAGAGGGAGCTGCAAAGTACGTTTTGCTGAAGATTCCTCGTGACTTGGTCAGTGTACGAATTAATGATAATCAGCTGATTACCAATTTGAAGCATCCGTTATCGTTCTACATTATGATCGGGATCGGATTGGTCTTGCTGCTGATATTTGTATACAGCTACTGGGTCGCCCGTCGAATCAAAAAGCCGCTGAGTATTCTCTCTCTAGGTCTTACCCAGATGATCCAGGGAAATTATAGTACACGCATGTCCATCTCGGCAGAGAGGGAATTTGTCCAGATTGGAGAAACCTTCAATTATATGGCGGACGTCATTGAGAATACATCTGCGGAGAAACGTTATGCCGAAGAAAGCAAACAGCGATTAATTGTGGATTTGTCGCATGATCTCAAGACCCCGATCACGAGTATTCAAGGATACGCCCAGGCTTTGGTGGAAGGGCGAGGGGAAGATAAGGACAGGCAGCAGCGATATCTGGGATATATCTACAACAAGTCCGTTCAGGTCGCGCGTATGATTCAGAACATGCTGGAATTGCTCAAAGTGGATTCACCTGACTTCCGTATGCATATTCAACAGCGGGAAATCGGCGAATTTGTACGTGAGATTATGGCTGATACGTATGGTGAGATTGAGCAGAATCATTTTGGCCTGCATGTGCTCGTTCCTGATGAAGAGATCTATGCAAGGTATGATCCGGAGCTGTTGTCCAGAGTGATTCAGAACCTGATTACAAATGCCTTGTCCTACAACCCGCGGGGGACGGAGCTGCGTGTGGAGTTAATCCCACTGGACAACCATGTGGTTATCGAGGTTGCTGATACCGGTGTGGGTATCCCTCAAGAGTTATGGGCAACCATCTTTGATCCATTTGTGCGCGGGGATGAGGCTCGTACGGGAACCGGGGGTACAGGGCTTGGACTGGCAATTGCGCGGCGGAACACCGAGAAAATGGGTGGACGATTAACACTTTCCCGTCGTGGACGGGAGACGACGGTGTTCACTATACAGATTCCGAAATAAAGGACCGACATAAAGGGTAAGGTTGATATAAACATTTTGTCATTCTGATCACCATTTGCAAAATGCTCATATAGAAAAGGTTAAGTGGAGGGGAAACTTTTTGTTCAAAGTAAATTCGTTTGTACGTTTCAGTATTGCACTGGCACTGATACTGATTAATATCTATCTGTTATCACGTGTCAGCTTTATTTTCCAACCGCTTGTTACCATGCTTACGGTAATTACCGTGCCGATGATGCTGTCCGTATTCTTTTATTATCTGCTGCGGCCGCTCGTCAATTACATGGAAAAAAAGAAGCTGAATCGCACACTTAGCATTTTGCTGATCTATCTGGTGTTTGGTATACTGTTCGCCCTGTTTATTATAGGACTATGGCCTTCACTACGCGAGCAGTTGATCAACCTGGTAGAAAACGCACCAAATTTAATCAATTCACTGAGTTTGCAGCTTAAAGAGCTGGAGCAGAACGGTGTCATTACGGCTATGTTCCCGGAAGGATCGACCCCGTTTTCGCAGATCACGGATTACATTAACAAAGGCTTTACCTTTGTAACAAACTATGTGAGTGGATTCTTCTCACTCATCTCAAGCTTTGCGATTGTTCTGTTCACTTTCCCGATCATATTGTTCTACATGTTGAAGCAGGGCGAGAAATTTGGTCGTAAGCTGGTGCACATTGCACCAAAACGCTTCCAAAAAGACAGTCGTGACGTGGTACTTGAGATCGATCAGGCGTTAAGCGGCTTTATCGTGGGACGAGTTCTCGTGAATCTGGCTTTGGGCGTGCTGATGTATATTGGTTTCCTGATCATTGGTCTCCCGTATGCACTGCTGTTAACCGTAATTGCGGTCATTATGAACTTTGTTCCGTTTATCGGGGCGATTCTGTCCTCCGTTCCTATTGTCATTATGGGACTGGTGGTATCCCCTTCGGTTGCAATCTGGTCACTCATTATTATTCTGGTAGCACAGCAAATTCAGGATAATCTGGTTGCACCGTATGTATTTGGCAAAAAACTCGATATTCATCCGCTTACCACCATTATATTGGTGCTGGGTGCAGGGGACCTGGGCGGCATAATTGCCATTCTAATTATCATCCCTGTCTACATGATCGTTAAAATTATTTTGGTTCGAATCTATCAGCTATTCTTCAAGGACAAATGGCAGAATGCTTAAACATTTATAAATGATATAGAAGGAGTGGAAATCATGTCTGAAATCATCCCACAACCATACACTGAACCTGAGTATATTGAGCCACAATCTGTTCAAATGGGCGCCATTCATATTTCCAATGATGTAGTATCCAAAATTGTCGGCATGGCCGCTCAAACTACAGAGGGAATATCCTCCATGTCTGTTGGTCTTACCGAAGGAATCGCCAAGAGTATCAGCGGAAAGAGCTTGCAAAAAGGAATTGACGTTGCAATCAAAGATGATCAGGCATCTATCCAACTGCGAATCAATGTTCAATTTGGCAGAAAGATGCATGAAGTCTGTCAGGAACTTCAACATAATGTGCAGCAAGCTGTCGAGCAATTAACAGGCATTATGGTCAATGAAATTAAAGTTCAAGTGGTAGGCGTGACCATGCAGGAGCAGGTTTAAAGCAGAACGAACGAATGGAATTCAGTCATAAGCAGGTAGTGATAACCTGTGTAAAAATACAAAAACAGCACGTTCCCATTAGCTGCATAAATGGGAAGGTGCTGTTTTGTGTTTGCGATAATACGTAGGGGCTTCGCCCATAACTTTTTTGAACATTTTCGAGAAAAGCAGCTGGTCGGCATATCCAACGGAACGGGAGATATCCCCAATGGTCAAAGCCGGGTCCAGCGTCAGCTCAGCCGCCCTGCGCATGCGGTAATTGACCAAATAAGACTGAATGCTGGTGCCCATCTTGTCTTTGAAGAGAGAGCATAAGTAACTGCGCTGCAAGCCAACATGAGACGCAATGGACTGTACGGTTATGGTATTGGCATAATTAATCTCAATGAAATCCATCACCTGAGTGACATAGGTTTCTTTCGTATAGTCCTGGAGTGGAATAGGTCTGTCCTCACCGGCTCGATCAATCAAAATGGAGAAAAACTGAAAGAGTAATCCCGTCATGCTGATTTCCCACCCCTTATGGGTGTTGCGAGAGCTAATCATGCGGTGCAGGCAGGAGCGCATCTCGTCATCTTCATTGCCCATCTCAAAGATCGGATGGTGCTCAGACAGGCAAGCCTGCTGTAATAACGAAGGGCAGGTGCTTCCTTGGAAAGCAACCCAGCTATACTCCCACGGATCATCCTGATCTGCTTCATAATGAACGACAGAATGGGGCACGATGAGGAACCCCTGTCCTTTGTGCAGCGTAACCTTTTTGCCTCCGACTTCGAAGGTGCCTTTGCCGTCCAAAATATAATGGATTTTGTAATAATCACGCATAGCCGGGCCGAAGTAGTGACCGGGTGCGCAAGCTTCTGTGCCGTAATGAAGGAGCTGCAGCTCCTGAAAGTGATTGTTTTTGCACATATACGTAATCAAGGGTATTCACTCCTGTTATGAGGTCGTTATACCTTGCATTTTAACATATAAAAGGTGAAAAGGAATCGTTTTATAAATATCATTTGATGAAGATACCAATCATTTTTCCATATCGTTGTAGTGAAATGCCATATCGTTTTACATGGAAAGTGTCTAAGATGAAAGGGTATTCAATAACTTTTACAGGAAAAGAGAGATTAACCATGCCCTATACTGCGAGTGAACAACGATACAGTGAAATGAAATATGCCCGCTCTGGCAAAACCGGAATCAAACTGCCGCAAATAGCACTAGGCTTATGGCAAAACTTCGGTGGAAACCGCACCCTGGATATTCAGGAAGAGATGATTCTGCGCGCATTCGATCTGGGGATTAACCATTTCGACTTGGCCAACAACTATGGACCACCTCCAGGATCAGCCGAAGAGAATTTTGGTGTCATTCTCAAAAAACATCTGCGTCCTTACCGCGACGAACTGCTCATCTCCACCAAGGCAGGTTATCATATGTGGAACGGTCCATACGGCGAATGGGGTTCCCGCAAAAACCTCATTGCCAGTCTGGACCAAAGTCTGAGCCGGATGGGACTGGATTACGTAGATATTTTCTATCATCACCGTCCAGATCCGGAAACACCGCTCGAAGAAACGATGACTGCGCTGGATCATATCGTTAGACAGGGTAAAGCTCTGTATGTAGGCTTGTCCAACTATGATGCTGAACAGACCAAAGAAGCAGTTACTATTTTGCGTCGTCTCGGAACACCTTGTCTGGTTCACCAGCCAAATTATTCAATGTTGAATCGCTGGATTGAGGATGGATTGCAGGATGTGCTGGATGAGCACGGCGTAGGATCGATTGCATTCTGTCCGCTTGGCCGCGGTCAGTTGACGAATAAGTATGTGGACAAGATCAAGGAAGAGCGCGCTAATCCAACAGGCAATCTGAGAAAAGAAGCTTATACGGACGAACGGATCGCCAAGTTCGAAGCACTTCAGGCGGTTGCCGAACGTAGAGGTCAAACGATCTCCCAGTTGGCGCTGAACTGGATTTTGCGTAGCAACCGAGTTACTTCTGCTCTGATCGGCGCAAGCCGTGTGTCCCAGATCGAAGAAAACGTAGCCGCACTTCAGGCACCAGACCTGACGACGGAAGAGCTGAGTGAAGTCGAAAGCATTTTGGATGGCATCGGGAACTACGCTTGGTAAGATTGAACGCAGAGAAACGACTCTGGAAATTCAAAGTCATGTCTACAATGATTAAATCAATCTATATTTTATAGATATGTTGGGATAACTAAGGTGTCTTCCTGTGGTCGGGAGGACACCTTTTTTTGTCTTACTTATCTTCTTTATATGTAGAGATAAACCTTTTGGAACTTCGTCTTAATTGACCTGCGTTTATTTTTTTCTTAAACTATTTTATATCATAGCACCAGGTCCTAGGATTTAGGGTATAATATATGGATGCTATACATTTGAAATATGAAGGAGAGGCTCCATTTGAATTTTCAACAGTGGATTTCGCCTGAAACCTATAACCTGACATCCGAGATGGAGAATCACCCGTCGGATCGGGTTGCACTTAGATGGCTAAGCGATCATAAAGAATTGGAAGAGATCACTTATGGTGAGTTATTGAAGCAGGCAAATCGTCTTGCTGGAGGCTTGCGTGATCTTGGTTTGGAGAAGGGCGACCGGGTGCTGGTCATGGTACCACGCCGAATTATTGCCTATGTTATATACATTGCCTGTCTGAAACTGGGCATTGCTGTTATTCCTTCTTCCGAAATGCTGCGTGCGAAAGATCTGGAGTATCGTCTTCGGCATTCCGATGCCCGGGCTGTCATTGTCTGGTCCGAGACGACTGCTGAAGTTGAAAAGATAAATGCAGATCTGCCAGCATTGGCACACCGCATCGTTGCATCACCAAATGGTGATAATAGCGTACCTGGAGAAGGCTGGGTCAATGTACACCAGTTAATGCAAGGGCAATCGGATACGATGGCTGCGGTGGAAACACATCGTGACGATATGGCTATTCTCGCTTATACCTCCGGTACGACTGGCAATCCAAAAGGCGTAGTACATAGTCATGGTTGGGGTTACGCTCATTTGCGGATCGCTTCATCGTTATGGCTGGATATTCAGCCTTCGGATACGGTATGGGCAACGGCAGCACCGGGATGGCAAAAATGGATCTGGAGTCCGTTCCTGTCTGTACTCGGAAGAGGGGCGACCGGACTAGTTTATAATGGATCATTCCAACCGAAACGTTATCTGGAATTGTTGCAGGAGCATCAGATCAACGTCTTGTGCTGTACGCCGACGGAATATCGGTTAATGGCCAAAGCAGACGATCTGGGTCACCATGATCTGTCCGCACTGCGTAGCGCCGTGTCTGCTGGTGAGCCGTTGAATCAGGAAGTAATTGAAATTTTCCAGCGTCACTTTGACCTGACGATTCGGGACGGATATGGACAAACCGAGAGCACGCTGCTGATCGGCAGTTTAAAAGAGGCTCCCGTACGAATCGGTTCTATGGGGCAGTCCATTACACCAGGTCTTATTGAGATCGTCAATGAAGAGGGACAACCTGTACCTGCCGGTGAAGTAGGCGATATTGCCGTGCATAAGGACATGCCAGCCTTGTTCCGTGCCTATTATCAGGATGAGGGACGGAAGGAAGCGAATCAGCGTGGGGATTATTTTGTAACAGGTGACCGCGCACGTAAAGACGAAGAAGGATACTTCTGGTTTGAAGGTCGCAGTGACGATATCATCATCAGCTCAGGTTACACGATTGGACCGTTTGAGGTGGAAGAAGCGCTGATGAAACACGCCAGCGTGAAGGAATGTGCGGTCGTAGCAAGTCCTGATGAGATCCGTGGTAACGTAGTGAAAGCATTTGTAGTGCTGAGAGACGAGTCTCTCGCATCACCAGAACTGGCGCGTGAACTGCAAAACCATGTGAAGGAATGGACAGCACCCTACAAATATCCACGCAAAATCGAGTTTGTAGCCGATCTGCCAAAAACAAACTCCGGTAAAATCCGCCGGATCGAGCTGCGTGAGCAAGAAAAACGCAAGGCTTAAATGAAAAACAGTGCTCGAAAGAACGATCCTTCACTGTAACGGCCACTGGGC
Source organism: Paenibacillus sp. LK1 (assembly GCF_002750415.1). Taxonomy (NCBI): domain Bacteria; kingdom Bacillati; phylum Bacillota; class Bacilli; order Caryophanales; family Paenibacillaceae; genus Paenibacillus; species Paenibacillus sp. LK1. The sequence goes on along the minus strand of NZ_PEII01000001.1, from coordinate 28,632 downwards.
AGATCTCAAATCATTGTGCAACAATACTCGTTTAAATATGAAATAGGAGTGAACACAACCATGAGTAATTTTGAACAAACCTTCGAAAAATCGTTGGAACAATACGCAGAGCTGGTTGTCAAAGTCGGCGTAAATATTCAGAAAGGCCAGGATCTGCTCGTAACGGCACCCATCGAAACATTGGAATTCACCCGTCTGATCGTGCAAAAAGCGTATGCGGCTGGCGCCAAGTATGTACAGGTTGATTTTGATGATGACGATATTACACGCAGTCGTTTTGAACATGGCTCTGATGACAGCTTCGATTATTACCCGGCCTGGAAGGCGGAAATGATGGAGAAGTTTGCAGAAGCAGGCGGCGCTACGCTCACGATCAAAGTACCTGACCCTGAATTGTACAAAGGCATCAATTCCGACAACGTGTCGCGTGCAACCAAAGCGGCGGCTCATGCACGTCGCGGATATTCGAAATATACGCGTAACCACGAAATTAGCTGGTGTCTGATCAAAGCCCCAACCAAGGCGTGGGCGAACAAAGTGTTTGCCGACATTCCAGAGGAAGATCGCATTAACGTGATGTGGGAAACCATCTTCAAAATGAACCGTGTCGATGGCGGAGACGCTATTCAGAACTGGAAAAAACATCTGGACACCCTGAATGCCATGAGTGATTTGCTGAACAAGAAAAATTATAAAAGCCTGCACTACCGCGCACCCGGAACGGATTTGAAAATCGAACTGGTGAACAACCATATTTGGGGTGGCGGCGGTAGCGAAAACAAGCAAGGTGTGTATACCGTTGCGAACATGCCGACAGAAGAAGTATTTACAATGCCGAAGCGCAGTGGAGTCAACGGATTTGTCAGCAGCACGATGCCACTAAATCTGAATGGACAACTTGTAGATCAGATGAGAATTACGTTTAAGGATGGACAGGTTGTTGCGTTTACAGCAGCTTCGGGTGAAGAGCATCTGAAAAACCTGTTTGCCACCGATGAAGGTGCACGTTATCTTGGCGAAGTGGCTTTGGTGCCGCATGATTCCCCAATTTCCAACTTGAATCGTATTTTCTATAATACCGGTATTGATGAGAATGCATCCTGCCATCTGGCTGTTGGCAGTGCATACCCGTTCAACATGAAAGATGGTACAACGATGTCTAATGAGGAATTGCTGAAACATGAATGTAACGTGAGTCTGACCCATGTGGACTTTATGATCGGCTCCGCAGAGCTCGACATTGATGGTGAGTTGCAGGATGGTACGGTGGAACCTGTATTCCGCAAAGGGAACTGGGCATTTTAATTGGTAAAACAAGGCAATAAGTTAGAAACAAAGGCGACTTCAACGTTGAAGTCGCTTTTGTTGTTTTTGGCATCCTCAACAACTTTAAATGATTTATAACGGCTTAACGGGTACACATATTTCGCAAAAATCCAGAAGAAGCAGATCACCGGCATACCTTTCCAAAATGGGTTTGTTGTCCATAATATAACCATTGCTCTGCAAATACGGGAAAATCTCGGTCCAGGCTTGCTGCACATCTTCTGCTGTGTGTTTGACTTTGCAAACCAGATATTGCCCGCCAGGAAGTTCAGCTTCTTCAAGTTGGGGAGTCGACTCATCCAGGCAGTAATCCTCTGATATGACAATACATGCATCATACCTGCATTGAGAGGGGAGGGTGGTTTCCGGGTTATCCTGCGGAATGCCGAACAAGATGGTCGAGCTTGTAAGCAGGCCTTGGGATCTTGCCCAGTTCTTTAATGTTTCCATCGCGTGACTGTTAGCAGGACCATACGGACCGACTTGTCGTACATAAGCAATTCGGGATGTTGTCAGGTTTTCGATGTGGAATTCCATTGGTGTTCATTCCTTTCGTTACGATTATGGGTTACATCTCGAATGCTATCATGGTATAAAAAAATATTCTTATGTATTTTTGGGGAAAGAGAGATCGTGGGACTTTAAGTCTATTTTCAGTGGTAATGGGTTAGTAGGACTTGTGGTATTCTTGTTTCCGCATCAGCAAACACTTAGAATTGAAGTAATAATCATGACATTTGGAACGTAGCAGAAGTTAGGGGGAGAAAAATTGTAATGGATATCACCCGAGATTTTACGGACGAACTTTTTAAGCAATGGGTGCTGGTGCATTTCTGCGATAATCGAGGAACCATTCAGTCAAGCGATATCAATAACGTAACTTCACTGTCACTCGCGAATCAAAATTTTTCCAGCCTGGCGGGTTTAGAACACTTCAGTATGCTGGAAGAGCTGGATTGCTCGTATAATCAATTAACTGTGCTGGAATTAAGCCGTAATCCAAACCTGAAAACGCTGATTTGCAAAGAGAATCTACTTCTGTCACTAGATTTGAGTGAAAATTCGGAGCTGGAGATTCTGAATTGCAGCTTTAACCGACTTCGAGCTTTGGATGTAAGTAACAACCCCAAGCTTGTGAAGCTGGAGTGCCATTGGAATATGCTGTCGAGATTGAACCTGGATCATAATCCTTCTTTGAAGGAACTTAGCTGTAGCTATAACGCATTTTTTACGCTCGAACTGGATCACAATAAGCTGCTGGAACGGCTCGAGTGCTCCAACAATTACATATTACATCTGGATGTCTCAAGCTGCATGAACTTGCTGGAAATCCGGTGCAATCATAATCATCTAACCGAACTGGATACGTGTAACAATCCGAAATTGGAAAGTGTACGATGTTTTAATAACCACATCTCGAAGTTGGACTTTAGTCAGAACGAGCGGCTTCAAGAGCTTTATTGTTCAGAAAATAAACTAACCGAACTTGATTCTGAACTCCAGTCCAGATTGGTTAGAATCCAGTTTGGGAACAATCTGATTTTTGAACCGGACATTAGCATTTCGGGGGTAGGAATCTTTCAATATGATGTTTCGATGTCATGCTATACAGCTACCTTGACGTACAAGGGACAAAATCTGGTCGTTACTACCGATGCTTCAACGAAAGCAGCTATGGACCAGTTGTCTCCAGTGATCGAGGAGGCCTGGAAACATTTCGACGAATTATGTGAACAAACGCTTCAGGTTATAGGGAAGGCCCATCCGGACGAGGATGTAAATGGATTGATACTGGCTGACGTAGTATTTGAGGAAGGTGGCTGCTTCAGAATAGGTTATGATGCGGGTGATACACCTGCTGGAAGGCTCTATCTGTATGCTTCGTTTAACGAAAAAATGGATATTTCTGATGCGCTTATCTATGAAACGTATTAAAGCCACGAGAACGTGGCTTTTTTGTTTATAACTTTTAGTTATTCGGCATGCATTTTGTTGAAGCTGACATATTCGTTAATCGGTTTGCGGTATCCGCGCGGACGTTGTTTGGCTTCCGACTTTTTGCCGATTGTAATTAGCATGGCAGGTACATAATGGTCGGGAATATCCAGACTGCGTTGCAACTCTTCCGCGTCGAAGCCAATCATTGGGCAGGTGTCCCAACCACGATCCTGAGCGATAAGCATCAATTGCATCGCTGACAGGCTGGCATTACGAATTGCATCTTCTCTCTGGAAGAACCTTCCCCGCGTTTCGTAAAATTCGATGACACTCTGTGATTCTTGCTCGTATTGAAACGGAGTCATCGCACCAAGGTTCAGCAGGCCCTCATTGATTGTACGGATGTGATGGTGTGCGTTGACATCGCCGAGGACAACAATGACCGCAGAGGCCGTTTTTACTTTATATTGCTGGGAAGCTTCATAGACTTTTTCTTTCTGAGCCGGGTCCGTCAGCACAAGATAGTGCGTATGCTGGAGGTTAAAGGCGGAAGGTGCGAATTTGTTCAAGGCAAACATCTCTTGCAATTCTGACTCTGGAATCTCAATTCCTTCTTCAAAAATAACGGCCGATCTACGGTTTTTGACCAGATTCTCCAATTCACTCATGGTAGTTTCCCTCGCTTATGTATGGTTTATAAACTGACTATAACACACTAAGTTACTTTATGTAAGTATTATTTTTGAATAAGACAAGATCTGCCTGCCATACGATAAAATAAAACAGAAGAGGTGATTCATGAAAACATTCATCACTAGGTACAGAGCTGGAAAGTCGCGAAATGAATTTCAGGTATACGTCATCGAATCCTCCACACTGAAACGTTTTTTGGTGGTGGAGATGGTACTGGGAACCATCGCGTATAATGTTGCACTTTTTTGGTTTCATAATGCACTTCTTGCTGGCGTTGGTTCCTGGGCTGGGACGGAGAGTATGAAGAGGCTGCCAGTCGTTTTCAGAAAAATAACAGGTCGGCAGGAAGGTTCAGGAAGCATGAGCATGTTTTTTACTTAAGGAATAGACGGCTTATGGTTCCTTGGCTCTCTTTTTCAATTGCAAGGGACACCGGACACGTTATTTCCTAAAATGCTCCAAAACGTTACATATGGCCTAAACCCCGTTATAACGTGTCTGGGGTTCCTTAGCATTTTGCAGGCGCTTCTTCAACCTCTCCTACACGTCTCATCTTTTTTACACTCCATGTCTTCTGCTCCAACCCGAACGAGGAGAGAGGAACGCCATTTTTATATAAGTCTGGCGGCTAATCATCTCACCATTGTACCTCGCAAAAAAATTTCGACAATCTCCTTACCTATATTTAAATTGGAATCATATTCTCTTAATGTATCTACCTTATTGCCGATGACCATCATTGTTGAGAACGTTTGCGCGAGAAGCATGGAATTGTTGCTTCGAAGCAGGTTATTATCCATCGCATCTTTAAAATAATCAGCCAGCTCTACGTAAATTTTATTTTCCGCTACTCTGATTTCCTCAATCTGTTTCTCACTCAAATATCTCTCCGCATCTTTGAGCAGAGTCTCAATCTCCGCATGAGGATTAGCTAACCTTGCTTCTGCCACATGTAGCAGTCCTGTTTCCAGATTGTCTGCTTCTCTTAATAATCGTGACGTAGCTTGGTGCACATGTTTAAACATGGTCGTAACCGCGATCTTAAAAAGTTCCGGTTTACTGGTGAAGTGATAATAAATGGATGGTTTAGACACATTGCAAGCTTTAGCGATTTGTTGGAGTGAAACAGGTTCGTACCCATGCTCCATAAAGAGTTTGGCGGCCGTTTGAAGAATTATTTCTTGTACGGGTAAATCATCTTCTGCTTGTTTCGGTCTTCCTGGTGAGCGTTGTGAATCTGTATTCATTTTCATCATTACCTCCGTGAATATTTTATGACAACTTATCCATTGAATAAGATTAGACTTGTAATTTTACTTACCGGTAAATATAATTTACTAGAACTGAAGCAGCAAATCAATGATAACCTAATCCAAAATAATGATTGAAAGAGGTTTTAACTTTGGCAAAAACAGAGAAAAAAAACAAATGGACTAAAATATTGATATGGGGAGTTTCCCTCATCATAATTGTAATCATTGGCTTATTGGTATACCTCAATTCGATAACCTACAGTCCTTCCAATCAAGCGGAACTCGCTTTTCAGAACGATAATCAGGTCAAAGTAACAGAGGTCAAAGACGGTTATAAATTTGAGCCACAAACCGGGAAAGTAATCGAACCGAATATTATTTTTTATCCTGGAGGTTTAGTAGAACCGGAAAGCTACTCACCATTTGCCAGAGAACTGGCTCAACGGGGGCATCGCGTATATATTGCGGAAATGCCACTGAATCTAGCCATTTTCGGTCAAAATAAAGCGGACTCCTTTCTTGAAGAACACCCAGACGAATCATTTGTTATTGGGGGACACTCTTTAGGAGGTTCATTCGCAGCTAGATATGCTTCAGAACACAGTGAGAAGCTTGAGGGTGTATTTTTCTTGGCATCTTATGCGGATGAGGGCGGATCCATAAAAGACACTGATTTATCTGTTTTGCAAATTACAGGTACAGCAGATGGAGTTCTCAATAAAGAAGCTTGGGAAAGTGCCAAAACCAATCTACCTGCTGACACTTTGTATGTCAGTGTAGAAGGAGGAAACCATGGGCAATTTGGCTCTTATGGGAAGCAAAAAGGGGACAATGATCCAGCGATTGAGGAAGAGCAGCAATTAAAACAGGTTGTTGATGCTGTAGAGGAATGGAGCACAGAACTGAATAGTAAACCTTAGTCTGCTATGAATCTAACTTTACTTTTACATCAATGTGGTTGAACTGATCCTTATCTATTCGATTTGGAGAACGATTAAAATGTGGTAGATATGCAACAACAGGACGGGGCCCGAAATCGGGCCCCGTCCTGTTAGTTATCTGTCATTTACATACGATAGTTATATGAGAGTGGAATGAATACCTTTTGTCATCAGATTTCTACTGGTTTATTTGGCGCGCTCCAGGTACTGTTCAAGTGTAAGGTTCTGACTCGTAATTTCCCCCGCAATATACACGCCAACATAACGCACATGCCATGGCTCATAAGAGTAGCCTGTCAGTTTCTCCTGATCTTTGCCATAACGAATGATAAATCCGTATTTATGTGCATTGGCTTTCAGCCATTTGCCTTCCTTGGTGTTTCCAAAGCTTTGTTGCAAATCATATCCCGCTGATGCACTGGAGATATCCATCGCAAGACCCGTCTGATGTTCACTTTGTCCAGGACGAGCACTGGTTTTATTCGCAACGGCTTCGCCTTTGATACTTGCATTACGGTCAAAAATGGATTTTTGGGTAGCATAAGAGCGATAACCGGACACGGCTTTGATATCAATGCCGTCTTTTTTTGCTGCTGCGAATAAGTTCTCAATTGCGGTAGCGGCTACTTTACGCATTTGCTTTTTCGGACTGGAGCCGGAAAAGCTAAATGGGATGTTAGGAACAACCAGATCCTGAGGGGCATAGGTTGAAGGCAAGTTTCTCTTTTTATTCACTAGCACAACTGTACTTGATAGATTCGTTACCGTTGCCAAGCCACTGCTACTCGTTTTAATTGTGCGTCCAGGTGCATTATCGTGCAGGAATTGAGTGAAGCTGGAGCTGGCAGCAGATGCGACCGGATTCAGTTCCTTAGTGAAGGGCAGCGTTGTGAATGCTGAGCCTGCTACGACAGAACCTATAAGTATCGTGGATACGATGGATTTACGTGTAAAAGATTTCATGATGTGTGTTCCTCCTCGGGTTATATCAATCTCGTGCTTTGCTATATACCGAGTATACTAGAGGATTATATCCATAGGTTCTCCAATTGTTTCCGAGTTGTAAACAAAGTTTGCGAGATTCATAGCTTTTATTTGTCTGACGAGAAAAAGAGCACAAAAAAAGACTCTGCACCTTTTGTGCAAAGTCTTTCTGTATACATAGATAGGCGAATTAAATACTCTTTATTTCAGCCACGAACTTTTGAATTAAAGCTCGCATGAAACAGAATTTCCGGATTTTCCAGCAGTCACTGCGCGGGCATTCCGAACACGGACATTGCTGCTGAGTACACCGGAATCACTGCTTAGTTTGAAGGAAGGATAGTTGAGTTCCGTGTCCAGCTTCATGTGCTGCTCCAGGTTTAACTGTTGTTTCGGATCGACGTAGAATGGCACCAGATTGGTTTCAATTTGTACATCCAGATCTTCGGGTTCGTCCACGATAAGTATGGCGATAATTCCGTTACAGCCACAACCTTCCATGTCATAGATCACTTTGAAATAGCCGGGCTGATCATTCAGGCTTTCAGTTAATCGCGCAGCAGCCAAATCTGTAATTTGAATATGCATATCGCTACACTCCTTTATATGTTGGCATGATTGTAATGTTAAATGGATTAATTCAAGTTCTACTGTCATTATACCATTTTGGCAAAAAACAAAGCATTTATTTTCTTGACTGATCAGTCTGGAAAAGTGTATTCTTGACTTAATCAAGCGGGAGGTGGGGTCTGAAATTGGGAAGAGCCAAGGAATTTGACACCGAAAGTGTTCTAAGAAAAGCCACGGCTGTATTTGGAGCCTATGGTTATGAAGGTACTTCGTTGACTGTACTGCTGAATGAGCTTGGTATTGCACGTCAAAGTTTGTATGACACTTATGGAACCAAGCATGATTTATTTGTCTCTGCCCTTAAATTTTATATTCAGCAGAAAACAGAGGCGGGTATTCAGCTGTTGAATGAATGCACGAGTGTAAGGCAGGGGATGGAACAGCTTTTCAACGAAGCCGTTAATGTATTGACGGATGAGGAGCGTCGCAATGAATGTTTTATTATTAATAGCGCCGTGGAACAAGCACCCCAAAATCATGAGATTGCCGACTTTATTCAAGCGAGCAACAAGCAAATGGAAGATACTTTTCATGCGGCGCTTATCCGTGGGCATAGAAACGGTGAATTTAACCATGCCGAGCATGAATTGCCCGGTATTTCCCGTTTTCTGAATTATTCCCGTCTGTCATTGACCTTCACGGCCAAGAGCGGTGCCAATACAGAGGTGTTGCGGGAGCTAGTGCGTACAACATTAAGAGTATTGAATTAATGGCAGTATATAAGCAAGGATTATGGTTGGATTTCTGAAAATGAACGCTTAGGGCGTTTATTTTTTCACCATTCTAGACTGATTAGTCTGGAAAGTGAACATAAAGCAAACCGAAGGAGGCAATGAAAATGATCAACGATAAACCTTTAACACTGATTACAGGAGCGAATGGAAAGACAGGAAGCCGCGTTGCTGCCATGCTTCAGAAGCACCACTATCCGGTGCGTCTGGCAGGGAGAAAGAAACCAGCTTCTTCTGATTCTGCCGACAACTATGTCTTTTTTGATTGGTACGATTCAACCACTTATGGTCCAGCGTTGAAAAATGTGGATCATGTATACCTTGTCGTGCCCGTCATGGACATGCACCCGGAAGCCGTAATGATTCCGTTCATCAAGGAAGCGTTATGGAGCGGCGTTAAACGATTCGTCTTGCTTGGCAGTGCTTCCGTTGATGAAGACGGACCTATATTTGGCAAAGTACATCAAAGCTTGAAGGAGCTTGCTCCTGAGTGGACTGTACTACAGCCTTCCTATTTTATGGAGAACTTTACAGAGGGACCGCATCGGGAGACGATGAAGCAGTTGGGTAAAATCTACAGTGCTGCTGGTGATGGTAAAATTGGTTTTGTCAGCGCAGATGATATCGCAGCAGTTGCCTTCTTTGCTCTGACAGATGTTGTCCCCCATAATACAGCTCATATCATTACGGGGCCAGAGACATTGTCTTATGGGCAAGTTGCGGACATCATTAGTCGTTTATTGGATCAGCGTATTCAGCATGAATCATTGTCGGATGCAGAACTGAGAAATAGCCTGATTCAGGCGGGAATGTCAGAAGATTACGCCACGGCTCTGGCAGGGCTGGATGTATTCATCCGTGAGGAAGGAAGAGAAGATCAAACGACGGAGACGGTATTGAAAGTCACAGGGCAAAGCCCGGTTTCTCTGGAGCAATTTATTAGGCAGCATATGCATTAAGGGAAATGATATAAGAATTATTATAAAAATATTGGAAGCAAATTCTGCTGAATAACAAGAAGACGGTGCCGGAAGGCCCGTCTTTTTTGCTGATTGTTCAACCTTTACAGATATCCGTTCGTATTCCAATTTCTACAGAAACAATAATACCCAATCCAGCACGGTGATTATATGCGTACGCTTTTGGGGAAATAGATGAGAATGAATGTTTGATAAAAGGAGAGAAGAGAACGGATGATTCAGTTCGAAAATGTATCCAAGCAATACCCTGATGGAACCCATGCTCTGCGTCAGGTTAATCTCAGCATTAATAAGGGAGAGCTGTTCGTCATGATTGGTCCGAGCGGTTGCGGCAAAACCACAATGCTCAAAATGATTAATCGCCTGATCGAGCGGACAGATGGGACTGTTCGAATTAACGAACGGCCTATCGATGAATATAACATTCATGAATTGCGCTGGAATATCGGATATGTGCTGCAACAGATTGCACTGTTCCCACACATGACAATTGCCGAAAATATTGCGGTTGTTCCTGAACTCCGAAAGTGGAAGTCAGAGCAAATCAAGGAGCGCGTACATACTTTGCTGGACATGGTCGGACTGAAAGGTACCACATACAGTGATCGCAAGCCTGCTGAGCTATCTGGTGGACAACAACAGAGAATCGGTGTATTACGCGCACTCGCTGCCGATCCCGAAATTGTACTGATGGATGAACCGTTCAGTGCACTTGACCCGATGAGCCGCGAAAAATTACAGGACGATATTCTGGATATTCAGCGTCAGATGAAGAAGACGATTGTGTTTGTTACCCATGATATTCAGGAAGCGATGAAGCTGGGTGATCGTATCTGCATCATGAAGGATGGGCAAGTGTTACAGGTAGGCACCCCGGAAGAACTAATCCAGCAGCCAGCGAATGAATTTGTACGTGACTTTGTTGGCAGTTCAGCTCCGGATAGGAGTTTACAGCCTGAATCTGGTGGGGGTGAGTCAATGTATGAAATACAAGCAGCCTCCGGCGAAAAAGAACGACTGTCTTCAAAATTTGATCTTGAAACGATCATGTCACCGCTCTCACCCGGGCATGTGCCGAAGTCAGCCAAAACGGCTGTTCCCGTTTCGATTACGCTGCCTGATTTTGTGGAAATCATGGCATCTCATGATCATTTACTGGTCGAGAAAGACCACCAGATTATAGGTCAGGTCAGTCGAGCCGATTTAATCCAGTACTGGTCCGGGCAGTTGCAGGAACGGGGTGAAGCGCATGAGTAGATTTACAGAGGTGTTCAGTGAGCGCAAAGGACAGTTATTATCCGCTCTACTTGAGCATATTCAGATCTCATTTATCGCATTGTTCTTTGCCGTTCTGATCGCGATCCCGCTGGGCATTTATCTGACACGTAAACCAAGAGTGGCTGAGCCGATTATTGGGGTAACAGCCGTACTGCAAACAATCCCGTCCCTGGCCCTTCTCGGATTGCTCATTCCGTTATTCGGCATCGGTACATTTCCTGCGATTATTGCGCTTGTAGTGTATGCCTTGCTTCCGGTACTCCGCAACACGTATACGGGCATATCGGAAGTTGATCCTTCCATGGTCGAGGCAGCAAATGCAATGGGCATGAACAGTCGTCAACGTCTGACCAAAGTGGAGCTGCCACTCGCGATGCCTGTCATTATGGCAGGCATTCGTACCGCAATGGTTCTGATTGTAGGTACAGCCACGCTTGCTGCCCTGATTGGTGCAGGGGGGCTGGGTGAACTCATTTTGCTTGGTATTGATCGAAATGATACTTCATTGATTATTCTGGGAGCTATCCCAGCCGCATTACTTGCCATTTTGTTTGATGTGCTGCTCCGTCAGTTCCAACGTTTATCATTCAAGAAAACGCTGGTCACTCTCGGAACGCTCGCTCTGGTGGCCGTTCTGGTAATCACGATTCCTTGGCTCTCCCGTGGAGGGCAAAAAGATCTGGTTATTGCTGGCAAGCTGGGTGCCGAACCGGAGATTTTGATTAATATGTACAAATTGCTTATTGAAAAAGATACCGATCTGAAGGTTGAATTGAAACCAGGATTGGGAAAAACCACATTTCTGTTCAATGCACTGAAATCAGGTGATATTGATATTTATCCGGAATTTACAGGTACCGCCATATCTGAATTTATGAAGGAAACCGCAGTTAGCACTGATCGCACAGAAGTGTATGAACAGGCAAGAGACGGGATGTTGAGCCAATTCAATATGGTTCTTCTGAACCCGATGGATTACAACAATACGTATACGTTGGCTGTGCCTCAGAAGGTTGCGGATCAGTATAATCTGAAGACCATATCGGATCTTAAGTCGGTACAGCAGCAGATCAAGGCAGGATTCACACTGGAATTCTCTGATCGGGAAGACGGATATGTTGGTATTCAGAAGAAGTATGGCATCAAATTCCCGAACGTGGCCACAATGGAACCGAAACTGCGTTATTCAGCCGTACAGCGTGGAGATATCAATTTGCTGGATGCTTACTCCACAGACAGTGAACTGAGACAGTATAAACTCGTTGTGCTGGAGGATGATCAGGAATTGTTCCCGCCATATCAGGGAGCGCCGATGCTCCGCAAAGAAACGGCAGATCAATATCCGCAGCTGGTAGAGGTACTGAATCAACTTGCAGGCCGAATCACGGACGATGAGATGCGTCAAATGAATTACGAAGTGAACGTTAATGGAGCGATTCCAGAACAAGTGGCAACGGACTATCTGCAAAAAGCAGGGTTATTATAGTTTGATATTTACGGTTATACATGAAGAGGAGGAACTAACATGACACAACCTTATGATCTGATCGCGATTGGAACTGGGAGCGCTGCAAGCTCGGTTATATCCCGCTGCGCTGAAGCCGGATGGAAAATTGCCGTAATTGATGAACGAGAGTTTGGCGGAACCTGTGCATTACGAGGCTGTGATCCCAAAAAAGTGCTTGCAGGAGCGGCTGAACTGATCGACTGGAATGAACGAATGAAGGGCAAGGGAGTGGAAGGTAACGCTTCTATTCAGTGGTCGGAACTTATGGCGTTCAAGCGAACATTTACGGAGAGTATTCCGAGAGCAAGTGAGGATAAGTTCAAGCAGGCCGGGATGCATACGTTCCATGGTAAGGCTTCATTCGTTGACGAAGATCACGTTCGTGTAGGGGACGAAATACTGCAGGGGAAACATATTCTAATTGCAACAGGTGCGCGTCCAGCACCACTTCCTATTGATGGTGCCGAGCATCTGAAATACAGCGATGATTTTCTTGATCTGGAACAGCTGCCGGATAAATTGGTTCTGGTCGGTGGCGGTTACATTGCTTTTGAATTTGCACATATTGCGGCGAGAGCTGGCACGGAAGTCCATATTATACATCGAGGCGAAGAGCCGCTGGAACAGTTTGATTCGGAACTAGTGGACCTGCTGCTGCAAAAATCCGAAGAAATAGGCATTCATGTACACTTGAATGCGGAAGTGAAGGCGATTCGTCAGCAGGGAAACACATATATGGTTAGTGGAACCCGCAATGGGGCTGAACATCAATGGCAGTGTGGACTTGTCGTTCACGGAGCAGGGCGTATTCCGAATGTAGATGGGCTTGAACTGGAGAAGGGAAATGTCAGCTATACGAAAAAAGGCATCTCCGTTAATGAGTACTTACAGAGCGAAAGCAATCCAAGAGTCTACGCGGCCGGCGATGTTACCGCAACGGAAGGACTTCCGTTGACTCCGCTTGCAGGCCAGGAATCACGCGCCGTATCCTTGAATCTGCTTGAAGGCAATCATAACAAACCTAATTATAAAGTAATGCCTTCCATTGTATTTACCGTGCCATCCCTGGGTTCTGTAGGTCTTACTGTGGAGCAGGCCAAAAAAGAGGGCTACGAGGTGAAAGTAAATGACATGTCGAAATGGTATACTTATAAACGTACGAATGAAAAATTTGCCATGGCCAAAGTTGTAATCGACAAGGAAACAGGACGTATCCTGGGTGCCCATGTATTGGGTGGCAAAACAGAAGAACTGATTAACCTGTTCGCCATGGCAATTCAGTTCGATTTGACGACCGATCAGCTAAACACCATGAATTTTGCATATCCTACAGCCGCATCGGATATGGGCTCCTTATTTTAGATGAACTCATGTGTTGTAATTTGTGTCTATATAAAGTAAAAAGAAGATTACACGAAACGGAAAGTGCTGAACCAATCTGAAGAAGCGGAGCTAAAAGCTTTATGTAAGAAAGCTACTTCGGAAGCATTTGCCCCGCTTTTATCCCCGGATTTTTCCATTTGAAAATGGATCAAAAAAATCTGGGGATAAAAGCGATCGGAAGATGGTTCTGCAATTGAAGTATCAGAGTGTTATAGTCTTCAGTTCATTTTATATAGTAACGAGGTTACAAGACGTGAATGTGGAAGGAAGGGAAGAATCATGTCAATTAATTTCCATCGGATTCATGATGCCGAATGGACAACTGAACCGGTCCAAGCGCGAACGGAAGGTGACCGTCTGATTGTGGAGGCACAGGAGGGCAGTGACTTCTGGGAGAAGACCTTCTACGGTTTCTGCCATCAGAATGGACATGCCATGCTTGCTCCATGGGATGGAACCAAGGCAATTGAAGTATCATTTGATCTGAGTTCATTTACGGAATTGTATGATCAGGCAGGGTTAATGCTCTGGCATGGGCAGGATCAATGGATCAAGGCGGGGGTAGAAGTAAATGACGGCGTGGCTCATGTAGGAGCGGTCGTAACGGATCGCTTTTCCGATTGGTCGCTTTCTCCTGTACCGGAGTGGGGTGGACGCATCGTTACCATTCGGGCTTCATACCATGATGAAGCCGTAGTTATTCGTGCCCGCACGGATGAGCATCCTTGGCGTACCATTCGGGTCGCGAGGTTTGCCTATCCGACGAACAAGCAAGCAGGCCCGTTTCTCTGTTCTCCGAAGCGTGCCGGGTTCGAGGTTGCGTTTACCAAATGGAAATTGACTGAACCGGATCAGGATCTGCACACTGACCCTCCCATTGCCGATTAATATGGGTTTGGTTGGGAAATGTGACGCTATCGAAACAAACGAAAACAAGCAAGTCTTCCTTGGTGGAGGACTTGCTTGTTTTCGTTTGCATTAGGCAGCGGCATTTAGCCCTACAACGGATTATGGTGAAATTTTTTGAGTTTTGTTTTGTCCATAAGAAGTTGCACTACTGTTGTCGTTTATCTTCAAGGTCTATTTGCTTGAGTCCGTATCCTTGGAGTCTGATTCGATGCCATCAGCATCCTCTTCACCATCATTTGCTTCGTTCAACTCACGCATACGTTCTTCGTAATCATCCAGAAACCACAATGGGTCCATGTTATCTTCCTCGCCATTATAATTGATCAATACTTCTTCGCCAGCTTTGATATCTGTATAAGCATAGAAGTCAAAAGTGTGGTTTTCGAAGTTGATATCATAGGTGGCATTAGGCTCGTAGGAATGGTTGATCAAACTGCCATAGCCCAGCAGGATAGCCGTATGATTGGCTCCATATTCAAATACGTAATCTTCGAGAATTGTTTTCTCAACATGTTCGTGGTCTTCATTGGGATAAGGGACAACCGGAGCCTGATGGATCAGCTGGCCTTTTGGAATGTCTACGGTCGCAAATACGCCGCGGTTAAATTCGCCATCACCCAATTTGGATTGTTTCACTTCAATCATGATTTTCACCTGATGCTCTCCAAGAGAGCTCCATTCTTATAGTAGTAAGTCGTTTAAGGAAAAATTTTAACTCATCCATACCTATAAGGCAAATGTCATTGATTTCAGATTGAGTGGATTCGGAATCAAAACGAAGGACATTTCATCGAAAAATGGTGCTAAATTTACAATAGGGCGTTGAGTTGTGCATGATATAACGCTTATAATATACAAAGAATTAAGTCTATATAGAAAAGGTGTCATGAATGAGCATATTAAATGTCGAAAAATTAAGTCATGGTTTTGGTGACCGTGCTATCTTTAACAACGTTTCTTTCCGCCTCCTGAAAGGCGAACATATTGGTCTGATCGGGGCCAATGGTGAGGGTAAATCTACCTTCATGAACATTATTACAGGCAAACTCCAGCCGGATGAAGGCAAAGTGGAGTGGTCCAAACGTATGCGTGTCGGATATTTGGATCAGCACGCTGTGCTCAGCAAAGGACAATCCATTCGTGATGTCCTTCGTGGTGCGTTCCAGTATTTGTTCGACATGGAACAAGAAATGAATGAAATGTATGGCAAGATGGGCGATGTAACTCCGGAGGAATTGGAACAACTGCTGGAGGATGTAGGTACGATTCAGGATACGCTGACTAACCAGGATTTCTACATGATCGATGCCAAAGTCGACGAGACAGCACGTGGTCTGGGTCTAACCGATATCGGTCTGGACAAGGACGTTAACGACCTTAGTGGTGGACAACGTACGAAGGTATTGCTCGCCAAGCTGCTGCTTGAAAAACCGGATATTCTGCTCCTGGATGAGCCTACGAACTATCTGGATGAATTGCATATCGAATGGCTGAAACGCTATTTGCAGGAATATGAGAATGCCTTTATTCTGATCTCGCATGATATCCCGTTCCTGAACAGTGTAATTAACTTGATCTATCACATGGAAAATCAGGATCTCACCCGTTATGTGGGCGATTATAGTCATTTCCAGGAAGTTCATGAGATGAAAAAACAGCAGCTGGAGTCGGCGTATAAGCGTCAACAACAGGAAATTGCCGATCTTAAGGACTTTGTGGCCCGGAACAAGGCAAGTGTGGCTACACGCAACATGGCGATGTCCAGACAGAAGAAATTGGACAAGATGGATGTCATCGAAATCGCCAAGGAAAAACCGAAACCACAGTTTAACTTCCGTGATGCAAGAACGTCCGGCAAGCTTATTTTCGAAACAAAAGGCCTTGTCATTGGATACAATGAGCCGTTGTCGAGACCACTGGACCTGCGCATGGAGCGTGGACAGAAGATCGCCCTCGTTGGTGCAAACGGTATCGGTAAAACAACGCTGATGCGCAGCATTCTGGGGGAGATTCCAGCTTTGGAAGGAACCGTTCAGCGCGGTGAACATCTGGAGATTGGATATTTCCAACAAGAGATGAAGGATGCGAACTACAATACCTGTATCGAAGAGATCTGGCAGGAGTTCCCTTCCTATACCCAATTTGAAGTACGTGCTGCACTCGCAAAATGCGGACTGACGACCAAGCATATTGAGAGCAAGGTTGCCGTATTGAGTGGTGGCGAGAAAGCCAAAGTTCGTCTCTGCAAACTGATCAATAACGAAACAAATCTGCTCGTACTCGATGAGCCGACGAACCATTTGGACGTTGATGCGAAGGAAGAGTTGAAACGCGCACTCAAAGCATACAAAGGCAGCATTCTGCTGATCTCTCACGAACCTGAATTCTATCGTGATGTGGTTACGGAGACATGGAATTGTGAGTCATGGACAACGAAGGTATTTTAAAGTAATATGGGTGAGTTTGGGAACAAACTCGAACGGTGATAGAAGACGCGTATTTTGCTTGCATGGCAGGCGGAATACGCGTTTTTTTTGCATGTTACAGCGAAAAATGTCCGAGCTGAGTTAATGGTTGACAGCTTCAAATACGTAATCATATAATTCGAGAAAGCGATTACATTTATATAATATAAACCTGTTTCACGACATAGGGGCAAAGAAGACGAGGGTATTCCGTTTTGGTATCATTGCACTTAGGAGAGAAGACGGGTCTTTTTTTGCTCTGTAATGAAACCGGTTTCATCAAAAAAGGGAGGTGGAGCGCACTTTTCTACCGCATGCTCACTGCTGAGGACAGGTCGGATAACAACACCGCCTTCAAGAACCATGCTTTCATCTTCCAAGTCAAAGGAGAGAATGAACATTGGATAAACTCAGGAAACCCTTGATATTCATGTTATCTGCTACGTTGGCATTGTCTTCAGGACCGTTGATGTTACCAAGCCATGCATATGCCGATGCGGATAGAATGCCTGCTACGTTGTTGCAAGACGATTTTTCTGACGGAGATTACACGGCATCGCCAGTGTGGGACGTAAGCTCAGGTAGTTGGGAGGTAATGGCGGACCCAACGGATACGTCCAACTCCACACTTTTTCAGAGCGATACTGGGGAAGGCATCATTTCAACCGGAGAGGTCATGACTGACATGACGGTTTCCATGCGTTTTTACACGGGGGGCGGTCAGGGATTTCCGGGAATTCTATTGCGGTTTCAGGATAAGGGCAACTTTTATTATTTTCAAATGCAGGCCCCTAACAATAAACTTGTCTTTTCCAAGCGGGTAAACGGAACAGATATGACATTGAAATCGGTGGACTATGCGTTGGCCAAAAATACGTGGTATACGCTCAAAATGGTGCTGTCGGGTTCTTCCATTCGCGGGTACATCGCCGAAAACGGTTCGGATCGGTTAGTATTCGATTTGATCGATACTACATACGGGTCGGGTACAGTTGGCATTCGTAATAAGTGGCAGTCGGTACATATAGATGACGTTATCATTGCCGAGCAGCCACCAGGGAACGATCTCCAACTCTCCAACGATGAACAGACGGCGTCTTCGGTTTCACTGCAATGGACCGAGGCAGCAGGTGCAACAAGCTATCACCTGTACCGTTCCTCTACGCCTGATAGTGGATATTCCCTGATTACCAACACCGGGTCTTTGGGTTACGTGGATGAGGGGTTAAGTGCGGATATGGTGTATTATTACAAGCTCGCCTATGAATATGGGGGGATGACCGAATCGTTATGGTCTGCGCCGCTGGAGGTTCGGACGACAGCCGTTGCTCCACAGGGACCAGGCGAATTGAAGGCCTTGGCACTCGATGCCACGAGCGTGAAGCTGTCTTGGCCAGCCGTGGACAAGGCGGCTGGCTACCGTGTGGCTCGGGCTGAGGCTGGCAGCGACCAGTATAATCAGGTGTATGAAGGTACGGCGCTCAGTTACACGGATCAGGGGCTTGATCCCGGCAACAGCTATAGCTATCGCGTAACGGCCTTTAATGCTGCCGGAGAATCTGCGTTCACCGTTGCCGAGGCTACCACATACTCGATTGATTCCCCAGCAGGATTTGCTGCTACAGTCGTAACGGATACGTCGATTTCTCTAGGGTGGAACGAACTTTCTGGATCTGATGTAACATATACGGTGTCCCGTGCAACCAGTGCTGCAGGTACGTATCAGCAGGTGTACAGTGGCAATGAAAGTACGTTTATTGATAATGGTCTGACGATGGGCACGGGGTATTTTTACATGATCCAGGCAACCGTCGACGACATCGTTTCTCCTGCATCTGCACCGCTGGGCGTTGCCACCATTCGTACAAGCTTTACGCCGGGGCAGTTATGGCCGGATCAGGACGGCAAGCCGATCGACGCACACGGCGCAGGATTTTTTTACGATGAACAGACTGAAAAGTATTATTGGTATGGCGAATACCATACGGGCGGATGGCCAGCCGCTGGTGTGCGCGTATATTCATCCAAGGACCTGCTGAACTGGACAGATGAAGGCATGGCACTGACGATGATTCAATCGATGGATGATTTCGACAAGAACCCGTTGATCGCCAAGTTGTATGAAGGTCGTGACGACAAGGTGGACATTTGGGCCGATATCCGTAAAGGCCGAATTATTGAACGACCGAAGGTCATCTATAATGACAAAACGAAAAAATATGTGATGTGGGCCCACATGGACGGAGACAAGGACCCCTACAACGATAATGCGAACTACGGTAAAGCGCGGGCCGGCTACGCAATCAGTGACTCCCCGACAGGGCCTTTCGTGTATCAGAAGAGTTACCGGATGGACAGAACTCCCGAAGGGGAGAAAGATTATTTCCCAAGCGATCGGGGCATGGCACGTGACATGACGTTGTTCAAGGACGACGATGGTACCGGATATCTGATCTACTCCAGCGAGGAAAACCTGACGCTGTATATCTCCAAACTGAATGAAGACTACAGTGACGTAACAGGGTGGCATAAGGAAGGACGAACGGATGACAAAGGCAATCCGGTACGTGATTCGACCTATCAGGCGGAATATGGCGTCGATTATGTGCGCGTGTTCCCAGGCGGACAGCGTGAAGCGCCCGCGATGTTCAAGTATCAGGGCAAATATTATATTCTGACCTCCGGCGCGTCCGGCTGGGCCCCTAACGAAAACAAAGTGACGGTGGCGGATAACATTTTTGGTCCTTGGTCAACCATGACCAATCCGTTCGTACGCACATTGCCGAGCGATCCCGATCCGGGTAAGGCGTTCGGTACGCAGACTACGTCGGTCATTCCAGTCGATCCGGAAAAAGGAAAATTCATTTACGTGGGAGACACGTGGAACGGCGGCAATTTCTCAAACGACGGGGCAAAATACGTTTTCTTGCCCATTGAGTTTGGGATAGGATCAGACATCGCTATAAAGTGGTATAACAGTTGGTCGCCTGATCTGCTGAATTCGATGGGCAAGGTAGACATCGTCGATCCGCTGCCGGAAGCTGTGCCGCTCGGGAAAGTACCTTCCCTGCCTACGACGGTCAATGTGCATGACGGAGGTACGCTTGTGTCAACCCCAGCGGTATGGACAGTGGATAACCGGGTCATGGTGGCAGAAGATTTTGCGAAACCCGGACCAATCACCCTTCAGGTAACGACACCGGAGTTCGGTAACAAAAAGCAGGCTGTTCGAGTATATGTTATTCCGGAGAACGCACAGTATTTCGTGAACAGCGGTGGATACGAAACGGCTGATTATAAACTGATGGGTGCCTACATGAAAGGCACGCTCGTCAATTCGGATACGGCAGATCAGTTGTACGCTCCGGAGGAGGGACGGAATTGGGGTTATGTCAGCGCAGATGCGCTCGCTTCCGGTTCGAGCGGCGGGGATATTTTCTCGACCGTCCGTTATTTGAACGGCGGCAATGTCAGCAACTCGCCCAAAGGCAGTGATCTGACCTATACCTTCGATGTGCCGAACGGGACATACGATATATACGCCGGGTTCAACGATCCATGGACGAACACATCGCGGAAAGCGAACTTCCTCATCAATGGCACGAATACCGGTGCAGTTACTTATACACCCGCCAGTGTAAGAGCTCACACAGGCATTGTGGCATCTGGCAACAAGTTGGAATTAACGGTACGTAATACGGCATCACAGGACCCGCTGATCAGCTGGATTATAATCGCCAAGTCTGATGCGGTGCCACCTGCGGATGATAGCGCCGGTCTAAATGCTGATATGTCGGCTGCAACAAGTGCATCACTCCACTGGGATGCAATTCTTGGCGCAGCAAGCTACAAGCTCTATCGCTCCGATCGTGAGAAAGGAGAGTACAGTGTCGTCTACAACGGCAGTTTGCGGGAGTATACGGACAACGAACTGAGCCCCGGCACCAGTTATTATTACAAAGTGGAAGCTTTTGACGCGTCGGGGCATTCGATGCGCGGGTTGTCTTCCGCGTATCATGTGCTTACGGCCCAACAGACCGCTGCCGATGTGGCTGCAAGCATTACGGTACTGGAGCAACCTTCTGCAGGTGCGAAGAGGTTGAAGTTGCCGACTGTGCCGCAAGGTTTTGCCGTGGAGATCGCTTCTAGTTTGGTGCCGACCGTCATTCAAACCGATGGAACGATCATCCCGCCATCGAAGGAAACATCGGTCATGCTGGAATTGGAGATTACTCGAATTTCTGATGAAAGCAAAGCGATGACTATACCGCTAATGGTAAAGGTACCAGGGTATACACCATCACCAGGAGGCTCGGGTTCCGATGGTTCGGCCGGCGGTAATTCGAGCAGCTCCGGAGGGCAATCAGGAAGTGGTACCCCAAGTACAGAGAATTCATCACCACGACCAGTATCGCAAAAAGACCGTGCCGTTCTTGAGTTACAAGGTATTGTTGACCAGAAGGGTGTAGTACAGACGAAGGTGGATGCTTCAGCGATTGAAGAGGCATTGAGAGTCGCTCCTGCTAGTAAGAGTCACCGTCTGGTCGAACTTCGGCAGAAACCGGTTTCAGGAGCAAGTGCATATGAACTATTGCTGCCTGTCTCTGCGTTGGTGGGCCAAGGCGACGCACATGTATTCAACATCGTTACGGAATTGGGAACGTTAGAGCTTCCTGCCACACTTTCAATGAAAGACTTAGCAGGGTATGAGACTGTATCGGTGCGATTGATTCGAACTCAGCTGTCACAGACAGTTGCAGATCAACTCGGAACACAGCACGGGGTTCGATTGGAAATTGATCTGGACGGTGATGCTTGGCCAGCAGCAAATGAGCTCACGCTGCGTCTGCCCTACGAAACATTGCAAAATGTACAACGGGATATAATCGTAGGGTTTGCTATAGATGCGAATCATGTGGCAACTCCGTTGCCCCAAAGCCGTTATGATCAGAATAGCAGAGAGGTCGTATTCACTGTTACGTCCGCAGTAGGAAATTATGCTGCCGTGTCTGTGCAGCAGACGTTCACTGATCTCGCGAATGTACCATGGGCTAAGAATGCCTTGGAGGCCTTGGCAGCCCGAGGAGTCTTTGATGAAGGTGCAAGCGAGGACTCCCGTCAGTTGTATCCGAAACAGGTGATGACACGTGGTCAATACGTGCAGTGGCTGATGACCGCACTCAGCTTGAAAACGTTGCGCGGGAATGCGTTCTCCGATGTCAGCGCGGAGGCATCGTATTATGAAGCGGTAACCACGGCGCGTGCGCTTGGCATCACTGGTGGCACCGGGGACGGGCGCTTTAAGCCTGAGGCAACCATCACCCGTCAGGAAATGATGACGCTGACCGTGAGGGCACTTGGAGCGGCCGGAATGGTCGAGCCGGAATCAGCTTCGGCGGATAGCCTTGTACAGTTCCGCGATGCTTCCACGATCCGCTCATATGCCCGCGATAGCGTAGCCTTGCTTGTAAAGCTGGGCATCGTCGGTGGATACAACGGAGAGGTGAAGCCTCTTGCCCAAGCGACTCGTGCCGAATCGGCAACGCTGCTGTATGCAATGATGAGTAAATTGGTTTGGCCTAACTGATGATAACAACCATTTTAGCGTAAGAAGAGAAGGCTTACTTCAACCTGGATTAAAGGATGAAGTAAGCCTTTTTCTTTTTGCTTATGCGCCCGGCATGGGGGATAACTGGAGGGTGAAGTCCACTCTTTACGAGCCAGTAGCTTTCTTTCCGATTGCAGAGGTTACTTGTAATGTCTACCGATTTGATACGCTTGCTCCAGCAAGCCTTCAATATGCGTTTTGGATTCGGATATGGTTTCATAGAGAAACTCGACTCGGGATTCCTGCAATCCTGCATAACCAGCGATCCCATTATTCAGATAATTCGAAATCATGTTGTAATAATCGTACTTATGGAATGAAGCCTCCGTTCCTCCAGCTAGTGCAATCCAGAGTGCCTTTTTGGAGTTTGCTTTGTTCAGCAGCCCCATGTTCCATACCTTGTCCAGATAAGCTTTGAGCATGGAAGGAACGTTGTACCACCATACCGGGAAAATAAAGACAATGGCATCAGCCGCGAGCACGCGATCCAGCTCTTTGCGAATTACAGGGGCATGCTGCTTATCGGGATTTTGCCAATCTCGCTCATCTTCTACGCTATATAACGGATCGAATCCATCATGGTACAGATCAAGGATATCAATTTCATGGTGATTCTCCTTCAGACCTTCTATAAAACGATTCATCACGGCAAATGTTAGAGAATCCTGTCTTGGGTGAGTAACGACCAGTTTAATTTTCATGTATGAGTGACCATCCTTTTTCCTTCATTTTTTGGTTTAACGTTCTGACCAATGTTATTATAAGTTTCATGACATCTTATTGAGAAGTACGCACCTTCGAGTGCTGTAGATACTTTGAGGTTCTTCGGTTACTTTTAATAATGGGTAAACATATATGTGATTTAAGGAGGATTCCCAGTGGAACAGGAACTGAAAAGATATGAGAGTGGTGTGCAGGCAATGTTAGAACTGGTCGGTGGAAAATGGAGGATTCTTATTCTGCATCAACTGATATCAGGTAAAAAACGAACAAGCGAACTTCGCAGAGCTATCCCTGGCATTACTCAGAAGGTCCTTACCCAGCAGCTGCGTGATCTTGAAAAGAATGAAATCATCCATCGAATTATTCATCCCGAGATTCCACCCAAGGTAGAGTATGAGCTGACCGAGTATGGCTTGACACTGCAGGCAATCATCGACCGCATCTGTCTGTGGGGAGAGAATCATCTGGACAGAGTATATGGTGATAAAAACAAAGTGCTGGAGAATCATTTTAGCGAATATATTCCGCTTTTGACTTCGAACTAAACTGCTTCCAGATTTAAAAAACAACAAAAACCTTCCTGAATTGAGGAGGAGGGTATTTGTTGTTTTTTTGTCCTTTATCAGTGAAACTGATAAATACCATAAAATCATCGAAATTGACCCCTACCATCGGGTATGGTAGCTTCAAGAGAGTAGAAATTAATATGATCATTTTAGTAGGAATTAAAATTGACGTAATGCGCGAGGTGGCAAATGGTGGAACTTCAAGTGACAAACAGCCCTTTTAATCAGGAACAGGTTGAGCTGCTCAATCGCCTTATTCCTACATTGAACGATGGACAGAAAACGTGGCTTAGCGGATATCTGACAGCCATTCAGGGATTTGCGGCTGTAGCTGCACCTGCTGGTGTGGAACAACAGCCTGCATCTTCAGCAAGTATTACTCCTGCAAGTGCACCTGCTGCGGTGTCCAGGGAAGTTACGGTACTCTTTGGATCACAAACCGGGAACTCCAGTGGACTATCCAAGAAACTGGCGAAAAAGCTGGAAGAGCAGGGTCTTCAGGTAACCCTGTCGTCAATGGGAGATTTCAAACCGAACGGACTGAAAAAAGTAGAGAATCTTCTCATTATTGTCAGCACACATGGAGAAGGCGAGCCGCCGGATAATGCGATTCCATTGCATGAATTCCTGCATAGCAAACGGGCTCCGAAGCTCGAGGGATTGCGTTACTCCGTTCTGGCTTTGGGAGATACTTCGTATGAGTTCTTCTGTAAGACAGGGAAGGATTTTGACATTCGTTTGCAGGAACTTGGCGGAACAGCGCTTGTACCACGTGTGGACTGTGATGTTGATTTTGATGAAGCGGCTGCAGAGTGGATGAATGATGTGCTTGCTTCACTCAGCAGTACACCTGCTGCTGCGGGAGTAGTAACAAGTGAAGCGATTGGAGCCGCAGTAAGCAGCGGTGATTCCGAGTTCAACCGGACGAATCCATTCAAGGCAGAAGTGCTGGAAAATCTCAATTTGAACGGCAGAGGATCGGACCGAGAGACACGTCATATCGAATTGTCTCTGGAAGGTTCCAATCTGGACTACGAACCGGGCGACAGCCTCGGTGTATTCCCTGAGAATCATCCACGCCTGGTCGATGAGCTGATTGCAGCCATGGAATGGAATGCAGATGAGCGCGTTACGGTTAATAAAAGTGGAGACCAGGTTTCTGTACGTGAAGCATTATTGCGTTACTTCGAAATTACTGCTGTCACAAGACCCGTTGTGGAGCAGCTGGCAAAGCTGAGCCCGGGTAGCGGGTTGCCCCCTCTGCTTGCAGATGATTCGGAATTCCGCAAGGTCATGAACAGTTGTGATTTGCTGGATCTGGTACAGGATTATGGGCTTAAAGGTATTCCGGCTGCATCGTTCGTAGCTGTGCTTCGCAAAATCCCGGCACGTCTGTATTCGATTGCAAGCAGTTCGAAATCTTTCCCGGAGGAAGTTCATCTTACCGTTCGAACAGTACGTTATGAATCACGTGGCAGAGAGCGCTATGGTGTGTGCTCTGTTCATCTGGCTGAACGAGTTGAACTAGGGGATACATTACCTGTATTTATTCAGCAAAATCCAAACTTCAAACTGCCGGAGAACCCGGATGCTCCAATCATCATGGTTGGACCAGGTACAGGTGTAGCTCCGTTCAGATCATTCCTTGGAGAGCGTGAAGAGACGGGTGCAGAAGGCAAAACGTGGCTGTTCTACGGCGATCAGCATTTCTCCACCGATTTCCTCTATCAGACCGAATGGCAGCGCTGGCTCAAGGACGGCGTTCTTACGAAGATGGATGTCGCTTTTTCCCGTGATGCAGAAGAGAAAGTATATGTGCAGCATCGGATGCTGGAGCATAGCAAAGAGCTGTATCAATGGTTACAGGAAGGTGCAGTTATATATATTTGTGGTGACGAGAAACGAATGGCACATGATGTTCATGCTGCACTCGCGACCATTCTTGAACAAGAGGGTGGCCTAACACCTGAACAGGCAGCGGAATATTTGACACGTTTGCAGCAGGAAAAACGGTATCAGCGGGATGTGTATTAATTACAGATCATATGCCGGATAAGGCATCCCGGAGATACGAGAGGAGAAAGCAGCATGACTTATAATAACTTACTTAACCCACAGCGCACGAACAGTGATGTGGAAGATATAAAGATCAAAAGTGACTACTTGCGTGGAAGTCTGACTGAAACGCTGGCGGATCGGATCAGTGGTGCGATTCCTGAGGACGATAACCGTCTGATGAAACATCACGGCAGTTATATGCAAGACGACCGTGACCTGCGTAATGAGCGGAATAAATCCAAGCTGGAGCCTGCTTATCAATTCATGTTGCGTGTGCGTGCTTCCGGAGGAATTGTTACACCCGAACAGTGGTTGATGATGGATCGTGTAGCGCATAAATATGCGAATGAGACCATTCGTCTGACCACGCGCCAGTCATTTCAACTGCATGGTGTGCTCAAATGGGATCTTAAAAATACCATTCGTGAAGTAAACGATTCGTTGCTCAGCACCCTAGCTGCTTGTGGCGACGTGAACCGGAACGTCATGTGTAATCCGAATCCAGACCAATCGGATATTCATGCTGAAGTATATGAATGGGCATGCCAGGTGAGTAATCACCTGGATCCACGGACTCGTGCGTATCATGAGCTGTGGCTGGATGGAGAGAAAATTATCGATTCACAAGACACAGATGAAGAAGTTGAACCGATTTATGGCAAAGTGTATTTGCCGCGTAAGTTCAAAATCGGGATTGCCGTTCCACCATCCAATGATGTAGATGTGTTTTCACAGGATCTCGGATTTATCGCTATTGTAGAGAACGGCAAGCTGCAAGGTTTTAACGTTTCTGTCGGTGGTGGTATGGGGATGTCTCATGGTGATCCGAAGACTTATCCGCAGGTGTCCAAAGTCATTGGTTTCTGTACACCAGAGCAAATGATTGATGTTGCGGAGAAGACGGTTATGATTCAGCGTGACTATGGGGATCGTGCAGTGCGTAAACATGCCCGCTTCAAATATACAATCGATGACCGTGGCCTTGCATGGTTCGTGGAAGAACTGACGAATCGTCTCGGCTGGAAACTGGATGCGGCGCGCCAGTTCCATTTTGAACATAATGGAGATCGTTACGGTTGGGTGAAAGGCAGTAACGGCAGATGGCATTACACCTTGTTCATTCAAAATGGACGTGTGAAGGATGTGGACGGTTATCCGCTCATGACAGGTCTTCGTGAAATTGCCAAAATTCATACCGGAGATTTTCGTCTCACAGCCAATCAGAATCTTATTATCGGGAACATCAGCAGCCAGAAGAAGAAAAAGATTGAGGCACTGATTGAGCAATACAATCTGACCGATGGTGCTCACTACTCGGCGCTTCGCAGAAGTTCTATGGCTTGTGTGGCGCTTCCGACTTGTGGTCTTGCAATGGCTGAATCCGAACGGTACCTGCCATCACTGATCGACAAGCTGGAGCCTGTGCTGGACGAAGCGGGACTAAGAGACGAAGAGATTGTCATTCGTATGACGGGTTGCCCGAACGGCTGCGCGAGACCGATGCTGGCCGAAATCTCGTTTATCGGGAAAGCTCCGGGAAAATACAATATGTACCTGGGTGGAAGTTTTACCGGACATCGCTTAAACAAATTGTACAAAGAAAATATTGGCGAAACCGAAATTTTGGATACATTGACTCCAATGGTGAATCAATATGCCAAAGAGCGCAATGATGGTGAGCATTTTGGAGATTTCGTCATTCGTGCCGGTTATGTGCCTGAAGTGCTGGATGGGCAGCAGTTTCATGCTTAATTAGATGGATTCGAGTAGAGAAGCATTCCTTAGGGAATTGCTTCTTTGACGTTTTTGGATCGTTTTTCTTTGGGATTTCGGAACGTGGCAAGGTGATATCAACTTGGCTTTTACCATTTTTTCGTGAGTCTAAACTTGTTGAAGTACGCCCAACAAGATATAATGACAAAGTAGAAAGCAGATTATATGTTGAAAGTGAGCGGAAACGATATGGGTCGTAAGTGGAATAATATTAAAGAAAAAAAAGCTTCAAAAGATGCAAATACTAGCCGGGTCTATGCTAAATTCGGCGTTGAGATTTATGTAGCTGCCAAGAAGGGCGAACCGGACCCGGAAGCGAACCGCGCACTGAAAGTCGTGCTGGAACGTGCCAAAACGTATAACGTACCCAAAGCCATTATTGACCGTGCCATGGAAAAAGCTAAAGGCAGCGGGGATGAGAACTATGAAGAGCTGCGTTATGAAGGCTTCGGACCGAATGGTGCGATGGTCATCGTGGATGCCCTCACTAATAATGTGAACCGTACTGCACCGGAAGTGCGCTCTGCTTTTAACAAAAACGCGGGTAATATGGGTGTGAGCGGATCGGTTGCTTATATGTTTGATCCTACAGCGGTAATCGGGGTAGAAGGCAAAAACTCCGAGGAAGTACTGGAACTTCTGCTTGAAGCAGATGTGGATGTACGTGATATCGTGGACGAAGACGATGCTGTGATCGTATATGCAGAACCGGATCAATTCCACGCTGTACAGGAAGCATTTAAAGCTGCCGGTGTTACTGAGTTCACAGTAGCCGAGCTGACGATGCTTGCGCAAAACCACATTGAACTTCCCGAGGATGCACAGGCTCAATTCGAAAAATTGATTGATGCCCTCGAAGATCTTGAAGATGTTCAGCAAGTGTACC